>NZ_CP040336.1:4390000-4817500 GCF_009739945.1 Bacillus luti
ACTCACGCGGCGTTGCTCCGTCAGACTTTCGTCCATTGCGGAAGATTCCCTACTGCTGCCTCCCGTAGGAGTCTGGGCCGTGTCTCAGTCCCAGTGTGGCCGATCACCCTCTCAGGTCGGCTACGCATCGTTGCCTTGGTGAGCCGTTACCTCACCAACTAGCTAATGCGACGCGGGTCCATCCATAAGTGACAGCCGAAGCCGCCTTTCAATTTCGAACCATGCAGTTCAAAATGTTATCCGGTATTAGCCCCGGTTTCCCGGAGTTATCCCAGTCTTATGGGCAGGTTACCCACGTGTTACTCACCCGTCCGCCGCTAACTTCATAAGAGCAAGCTCTTAATCCATTCGCTCGACTTGCATGTATTAGGCACGCCGCCAGCGTTCATCCTGAGCCAGGATCAAACTCTCCAATAAAGTTAGTTTGTCTAGCATCTAAAAATAAAAATTGACGTTTCACGTTGTTTGTTTCGTTCAGTTTTCAAAGAACTTGTCCGCCGCTTCAGAAGCGACTTCATCATATTAACATCTTCATTTTTCGATGTCAACTAAGTTTTAAAATTTCTTTTTGTCGTTTTCTGCGTTTCCGCATCAGCGACGTTTATTAATATACCATCATGGTTTTTAAATAACAAGTGTTTTTATAAAAAAACACAAAAAAAATTATCTATCCTACTTTCTTCTATAGTAAGACTCTTTATCCTCTCTACTGAAAGCAAGTATTTTGATTATATGCCAAAACACTCTGATCAACCAAACTGTATTTCACTCTCTTCTATATTAAACTTCATAATCATTTATCTCTCTATAAAATAACGATACACGTTAGACGCAAGAAAAGGATCCCCCGTACTAAAAAGCAACTCAAGTGAATACCTCCTCTCCAATCAGATATTTCACTTTCTAAAAATAATGAAATGTCGCCAAAAACATTAACTTAAGATTATTGTTAGAATTTTTTTACATTTAATTAATGAAAGATATCCATTTTTTGTTATATAGTAAGAAAGTGCCCACAAAACTATAAATACTAATGGAGGAATTATCTTATGGATAGGTTAACAAAGTTTTCATTAAAAAACCGCGCCGCTATTATTATCATGGTTTTTCTCATTTCCATACTCGGCGTTTATTCCGGTTCTAAATTACCGATGGAATTTTTACCAAGCATCGATAACCCCGCAATAACTGTAACGACATTATCTCAAGGACTTGATGCTGAAACGATGACCAAGGAAGTAACTGATCCCCTCGAAAAACAATTTCGTAATTTAGAACATATTGATGGCATCACTTCCTCCACACACGAGGGATTATCACGGATCGACATTGCATATACATCCAAGGCAAATATGAAAGACGCAGCACGCGAAGTCGAAAAAGCAGTTAGTACGATTAAATTACCTAAAGATGTAACTAAGCCTGTAGTTAGCCAATTAAATACGTCTATGATTCCACTCGCTCAAATTACCATCCAGAAGCAACACGGATTTTCAAAAGCAGATGAAAAACAAATCGAGAAAGAAATCGTACCACAACTCGAAAACATTGATGGTGTTGCCAATGTCATGTTTTTCGGAAAATCAACTTCCGAATTATCCATCGTACTTGATCCTAGCAAACTAAAAGATAAAAACGTAACATCAGAGCAAATATTAAAAGCTTTACAAGGGAAAGAAACTTCCACTCCAACTGGAGCGATTACCGTTAACACGGAAGAATACAACCTTCGCGTCATCGGGGATATAAAAAATGTAGATGACATTAAAAACATCACCGTTGCACCTCAAGTAAAATTACAAGATGTTGCCCAAATTGAACTTAAACAACACTACGATACAATCTCACATATAAATGGAGAAGAAGGTACAGGATTAATCATCATGAAAGAGCCTAGTAAAAATGCGGTGGCAATCGGAAAAGAAATTGATAAAAAGGTTAAGGATATAGATAAGGAGTATAAAGGTCAGTTTTCTATTAAGCTTTTAGCCTCAACTCACGAACAAGTTGAAAATGCTGTTACTAGTATGGGAAAAGAAGTAATCCTTGGGGCCATTGCTGCAACTCTTATTATCTTATTTTTCTTACGTAGCTTCCGAACGACACTTATCGCTGTCGTCAGTATTCCTTTATCTATTTTATTAACACTCTTTTTACTACACCAATCTAACATCACACTTAACATTTTAACTCTCGGCGGCTTGGCAGTTGCAGTTGGACGTCTCGTCGATGATAGTATCGTTGTCATTGAGAATATTTTCCGCCGTTTACAAAAAGAAGCTTTCTCTAAAGATATTATTCTCGATGCAACGAAAGAAGTTGCCGTCGCAATTACTTCTTCTACTTTAACAACGGTCGCTGTTTTTTTACCTATCGGCCTCGTATCAGGAGCAATCGGAAAATTAATGTTACCTATGGTATTAGCAGTTGTATATTCTATTCTATCTTCCTTAATCGTTGCACTAACAGTTGTTCCACTTATGGCCTTTTTACTACTCAAAAAAACAAAGCATCGAAAACCGAGCTCTTCACCACGATATGTCGCTACATTAAAGTGGGCTCTTTCTCATAAATTCATCATTCTATTTACTTCTTTTTTATTATTTGTAGGATCAATCGCAGCCTATATATTACTACCGAAAGCAAACATAAAATCTGAAGACGACACAATGTTATCTATTAACATGACATTTCCAGCCGATTATAACGCTGAAGCTCAAAAACAAAAAGCATTTGATTTCGAAAAGAAACTACTTTCTAATTCAGATGTAACAGACGTTATTTTACGAATGGGATCTAGCGCAGAAGATGCACAATGGGGGCAAACAACTAAAAATAACCTTACCAGTATATTTGTAGTCTTCAAAAAAGGTTCTGATATCGATCAATATATTAAAGAGTTAAAAAAAGAAAACAAAACTTTTGAGCCTGCTGAACTTGATTATATAAAAACAAGTTATTCGAGCTCCGGTGGCGGTAACAATTTGCAATTTAACGTAACAGCTACTAACGAAACGAATTTAAAAGAGGCAGCTACTATCGTCGAAACAAAACTAAAAAGCATGGATATTCTTTCTAAAGTAAAAACGAATTTAGAAGACTCTAAGAAAGAATGGCAAATTTATATCGATCAAACAAAGGCCGAACAACTAGGTTTAACACCAGAAATAGCTGCGCAACAAGTAGCATTCCTTATGAAAAAATCACCTATTGGCGAAATTACAATTAATAATGAAAAAACTACTATTATGATAGAACACAAAAAAGAAAACATTAATAAACAAGAAGATATTTTAAACACAAACATACTATCACCTATTAATGGACCAATCCCTTTAAAAGACATCGCAACTATTTCAGAAAAACAAACTCAAACAGAAATTTTCCATAAAGACGGAAAAGAAACGATTCAAATTACCGCAGAAGCTTCAAATGAAGATTTAAGTAAAGTAAGCGCAGAAGTAAATAAAGCGATAACTGAATTAGATTTACCTAGCGGAGCTAAAGTAAATCTCGCAGGTGCCACTGAATCTATGCAAGAAAACTTTACAGACCTATTCAAAATTATGGGGATCGCAATCGGGATTGTGTATTTAATTATGGTTATCACATTTGGGCAAGCACGCGCCCCTTTTGCAATCTTATTCTCCCTGCCATTAGCTGCTGTCGGCGGTATTTTAGGATTGATTATTTCACGAACACCTGTTGATGTAAATTCCTTGATTGGTGCATTAATGTTAATCGGGATTGTTGTTACAAACGCTATTGTATTAATAGAAAGAGTACAACAAAACCGGGAACATGGCATGGAAACGAGAGAAGCCTTACTTGAAGCAGGTTCTACTAGACTACGCCCGATTATTATGACAGCTATTACAACAATTGTCGCTATGCTCCCACTCCTATTTGGTCAATCTCAAGCAGGAAGTATGGTATCAAAAAGTCTGGCCGTTGTTGTGATCGGTGGCCTGGCAGTTTCAACCGTCCTTACCTTAGTAGTGGTTCCAGTTATGTATGAACTATTAGATAAAATTGGGAGAAAAAGGCGCTCTCGCAGAAAAATAAGCACTTCTACAGAAACACCTGATATTTAAAAGAAAAAGGGTTATCTTCATTCATGAAGATAACCCTTTTTCTCTACCTACTCATATACTCCATCATTTTTCCGTATACCGTTCTAGAGGTTCACTAGAATCCACAATAATATATTCACTATTTAAAGGTCTTTTACTACCGTTTAACCACTTTTTAAAAGCTACTTCCGACTCTACCTTTTCAATTAGACTGACCATACGCTTACGTGTTCGCAACCTATTGTTAATCTCTTCCATACCATTCAGATAACACTCAATATATTTATATTTCACACCATGTTTATTAGACAACTTAATTCCTTTTTCAACCACCCCTTTATATAGACATGGACTATCCAATATCACACTATGCCCTTGTTCTAAATAAGAATCAATCAATACCCATTCAACATCGTATTATCCATTCCTTCTATATTAAAATACAAAAAGAACTCCCTACTTATAAATAGAGAGTTCTTCTTTATAACCTATGCTGCTTTTACCTTCTTCGTCGTTTTACTTTTTCTCTTCGTTCCTGTAAAACGTTTGTGTAATACAGATGCTATCAAGCGTGAAATAACGTTGAATAGTAATACCATAATAATTAATACCGCTGCAGATTTTGTCGCAATCAACTTCGCATCTGGGATAACCCCTTCAGAATTCAACTTCCAAATGTGAACCGCTAATGTTTCAGCTGGTCTAAATGGATTTAAAGGATGCGCAGGACTTGATAATTCTACTGCCGAATTTAAAATTGGAGATGTTAAACCCGCTGTATAAATTAACGCTGCCGCTTCTCCAAATATACGACCCGCCGCTAAAATAATTCCTGTAATAATTTGCGGTAATGATGACGGAATAATAATACGAGCGATCGTTTGCCACTTTGTTGCACCTAATCCAAGACTTGCCTCTTTTACATTATGAGGGACTTCCGAAATCGCATTTTCACAAACACGTGTTAAACCTGGTAAGTTTAAAATAGTTAAAGCAAGAGCACCACCCATTACTGTGTATCCCCAGCCTGTCATTGTAACGAACACTAACAAACCGAATAAACCAACAACAATAGAAGGTAAAGATGCCATTGTCTCAATACATAAACGAACAAAATTTAAAAAACGTCCTTGTTTTGCATACTCTGCTAAATATATTCCCGCACCTAATCCAAGAGGAATAGAAATAACAAGTGTTATAACAAGCATGTAGAAGGAATTAAATAACTGCGGACCAATTCCACCACCAGCTCTTGTATTGCTTGGTTCTCCAAACAAGAAATTAGGATCCCAAAAACCCCATCCCTTTTGTAAAATTTCAAACACTAAGAACACTAGCAGCGCTACAACTAAAGCCGCAACTGCATAAAAGATACCTGTCCAAACTTTATTTACCGTTCTTGCATTCATTATTATCGCTCACCTCTTTGCCCAATCGCTCGAATTACTAAAATAAACAGGAATGAAATAACAAGTAAAATCATCGCTAAAGTCCATAGCGCATTGTTCCACGCAGTTCCGTTCAATGTATTTGTCATATCCATTGTCAAAATACCTGTTAACGTTGCTGTCGGACTATATATTCCTTCTGGTAATTTAATCGTGTTTCCGATTACCATTTGAACCGCTAACGCTTCACCAAAAGCACGCGCTAAACCTAAAACAATACCTGTTAAAATCCCTTTTTTCGCAGCAGGAACAATCACTCGGCTAACCGCTTGCCATTTCGTTGATCCTAGACCATAAGAAGCTTCTAAATAATCAAACGGAACAGAGCGTATTGCATCAGAAGCGATACTAGCAATAGTAGGTAAAATCATAATACTTAATACAACAATACCTGCAATTAAACTAAAGCCCACTCCACCAAACGAATCACGTAATAGCGGAACTAAAATCGTAACCCCTAATAATCCGTATACAACTGAAGGAATACCGACTAATAATTCTAAAACAGGCTTCAATACTTTATTTCCAAACTTCGGCGAAATTAAATTCATGAATATAGCAAGAGCTATAGCAATCGGTGCACTAATAATAACCGCACCTAACGAAACCACCGTTGAACCTACAATGAAAATCAAAGCCCCAAAGGTTCCTTCGTCAGCATTTGGATTCCATTTTGTCGATGTTAACATCTCAGTAAATGAGATTCCACTTTGCGTAAAAGATTGAATTCCTTTACCACAAATAAACGCAATAATAGCTAATGTAATTAAAACAATTAAAATACCACAAAACGTAACAAGTGATCTTCCTATATATTCACTTTTCACGTAATTAATTTGTTTTTTCCCCTTCATCACAGGACAGACCCCACTTCACAGATTGAAATGAACAGGACTGGCCTTGCAGCCAGCCCTATAAATTTGATTATTTACTTAATTTAGACATTGGAATGTAACCCATATCTTCTACTTGCTTTTCAAAATCCTTACCTTTTACATAATCGATGTAAGCTTTTGTTGCTTCTTTCGCTTCACCTTTTGTTACCATATATTCGTAAGACCAGAATGGATATTTACCAGACGAAATGTTTTCAACTTTCGGTTCAGCACCATCAATTTTCACTGTTTGTAATGCACCTTTTTTATCGCCAACCATGTAAGACATTGCTAAATAACTTACTGAACCTGGCGTAGAATTAATTGCCTGCTCTACTGCACCGTTAGAATCTTGTGTTGTACCAGTTCCATCGTTAATTTTTGCATCTTTCATAATCGTTTTTTCGAATGTAGCACGTGTACCAGATGAAGCTGGACGATTAATTACGTTAATTTTTTCATCTTTCCCGCCTACTTCTTTCCAGTTTGTTACTTTTCCAGTGAAGATATCTTGTACTTGTTGTACTGTTAAGTTATCAACTTTTACATCTTTATTTACGACAAGAGCGAATGCAATACCCGCTACCTTGTTATCTACTAATTCTTTTGCCTTTTCAGCATCTTTTATTTTATCTGAGGACGGAACATCTGAGTTACCAATTTGTACCGCACCAGATGCTACTTGGTTAATCCCAGTTCCACTACCGCCACCTTGAACTTGAATAGAAACTTTCGAGTTTTTCTCCATGAATTTCTTTCCAGCTTCCTCCGCAAGAGGTAGAAGAGCTGTAGAACCAGCCGCTGCAATCGTACCTGATAATTCTTGTTTCGCATTATCGCTTCCTTTAGCAGCCTCTTTATCCGTACTTTCTGCTTTTCCACATCCAACTAATGCACCTGCCATAACTAAAGCTGCTAAAGAAAATTTAATACCTTTTTTCATAACCATGTCTTGTACCCCCATTTGGATTATCGCTTTTCGAATTCATTTTCTTTCGAACACAAATTCATTGTAGGACAACAATATTATGTGAGTGTTAAGCAATTTTTAATTTTAAGTAAATGACGATAATAATCCTTAAAAACTAGTAATCCCAACATTTATAGTTAAAGAACCCAACAAAATCCACACTAATTAAGCTGTAATGTAAATTTACTCTTAACAATGTAAATTCAATGTAAATGTTTTTCACTCTTTTTCCCTTTTAGTTAAAGTTACATTTACAATTCTGCTGTATTTTGTTACTTTTACGCGCCTAATTTATGCACATTACAAAGAATTTCAGTAATATTTTTTAGTACAACTAAATAAATTGGAACAATTCTAAAAATAAATGAATATTTTTAAAGTACCAATTGACAGCATCATCCAATGTAGTCTACTATATTACTAACAAAAAGTTTACCTAAGGAAACTTTTTAAACTTAAACTAACAATATAGAGATGAGGTAACTTTTATGGTATCGGCTAATACAAAACCACTTTCCGAATTTAAGACAGGAGAGTTTGTACAAATTGAGAAGATACAATTAGAAGGAACTATGAAACGACGTTTATTAGATTTAGGATTTATCCCTGGCGCAACGATTAAAGTATTACAACGCAGTCCACTTGGCGATCCGGTCGCTTATCAAGTAAGCAACACAACTATTGCACTACGTAAGGAAGAAAGTTCCCTTATTTTCGGGGTATTAATAGGAGATGATTTCAGATGAGCAAACATCGCATTGCTTTAGCTGGCAACCCGAATACCGGGAAAAGTACATTATTCAATACTTTAACAGGCTTAAAACAACATACTGGAAACTGGACAGGAAAAACTGTTTTAAAAGCTGAAGGGGAATATGAACATAACGGTAGTAAATATACATTAATAGATTTACCTGGAACTTACTCACTATATTCAAATTCTACGGATGAAGAAGTAGCAAGGGATTATATTATATTTGAAAAACCAGAAGTAACTGTAGTTGTTATCGATGCAACTGCTATGGAAAGAAATTTAAATTTAGCACTCCAAGTGATGGAAATGACGAGTAACGTAGTCATTTGTATTAACTTAATTGATGAAGCTGAGAAAAAAGGCATCGTTATCGATGAAAAGAAATTAGCAAAATCACTCGGTGTACCTGTAGTTAAAATTTCCGCTCGTAACCGAGTAGGCATCGGTCATTTACTAAATGTCATTGCCAAAGTAGCAAACAAAAAGCTAATTCCAACACCAATTAAAGTTACTTATAGTGAAAAAATCGAAAATATGATTCGAGAATTAGAACCACAAATTTATAAAGTGTTCGGTGATACGTATCCAGCACGTTGGATTGCGTTACGTATATTAGATGGAGATAAAAATTTCTTAACTACACTTCAAAAACACCATAATGAACCACTTGTAAGGGAGGTCGTAATTAATGGAATCTCACTCAGCCAGTAAAGCTCTTCCATTAGACTATATTATTCAACATGCACAAACACTTTCAAAAGAAGATATACGAGATGATATTGTCGGAGATATTTATCGAACATCTGCAAGCATATGTAAAGAATCTGTTCAATATACAAATACGGATAAATTATATCGTTCTGAGAAACTAGATAAAATTTTCACATCTCCAATCTGGGGATTCCCAATTATGTTAGGTATTTTATCTATCATTTTTTATCTTACAATTGCAGGTGCTAACGTACCTTCTGATATGATTGCCGAATTCTTCGGATGGACAGAAGGATATTTAACATCTTGGTTCCAAGCAATGCATGCACCTGAATGGTTACATGGCATTTTAATACTTGGTTTATTCCGTGGTATCGGTGCTGTTATTAGTGTTATGTTACCACCTATGGCAATCTTTTTCCCTATGTTCGCACTATTAGAAAACTATGGATACCTACCACGCGTTGCGTTTAATATGGACCGCTTATTCAAACGCTCTGGTGCACACGGCAAACAATCTTTAACAATGGCAATGGGATTTGGTTGTAATGCTGCAGCCATCATGTCAACACGTATTATTGAATCACCACGTGAACGTATGCTTGCAATCTTAACAAACAACTTCGTCCCTTGTAACGGTCGCTGGCCTATGTTAATTTTAATGGCTTCACTATTTATGGCCGCTGGTTATACAGGCAGCATGCAAACACTTGTTACTGCCGGCGTTGTAGTTGGAATGGTTGTAATTGGTGTTATTATGACATTAACCGTTTCTTGGGTACTATCAAAAACAGCTTTAAAAGGCGTTCCAACTCACTACACACTTGAGTTACCGCCGTACCGGAAGCCAAAGGTTTGGAATACAATTGTACGTGCAACACTCGATAAATCAGTCTATGTTTTAAAACGTGCTGTTGTTGTAGCTGCCCCTGCGGCTGCATTAACTTGGTTACTAGCTAATATTTTCATCGGTGACACGAGCCTACTTATGTATTTTGTAAACTTCCTAGATCCATTCGCTAAAATGTTAGGACTTGACGGCTTTATTCTAGCTGCATTCATTCTTGGACTACCAGCGAATGAAATTGTTATCCCGATTTTATTAATGTCTTACTTATCAACCGGAGCTTTAACTGAAATAGATGATTTTAATCAAATTAAAAATCTATTCTTAGAAAATGGTTGGACTTGGTTAACAGCGCTAAACACAATGTTGTTCTCACTTCTTCATTTCCCATGCGGAACAACACTGGTTAACATATATAAAGAAACAAAAAGTGCAAAATGGACATTCTTATCGTTTGCAATCCCTACCGTTATCGCCATTGTTGTGACATTCCTCTCTACACAATTGGTACATTGGTTAGGGCTTGTATAAAAACAAAGCATACATAGAAGGTATCCCCCTTCATATATGCTTTGTGCGAAAGAAACCTGAAATTATTCAGGTTTCTTTTTTTGTATATCTGTATTCCAAGGCTGTGCTCCATACGTTGTAATTTTTTTATGAATGTAGTATATGGCTCCCGGAAGAACTGCCATTAATATTGTGCAACTAATCCCTAATCCAGTAAACACCTTCCATCACCTTACTTTACTCTTTTTGGTAAAGCTGAACCCGAATGTTCAATTGTCGGATGAACATGAATAGTAACCTCAGCATCACTAAAGTAATTTTCACCTTGATCCCAATTCTTACTTATTTTTTTCCACTCTTTATAATTATGCCGCTTATATACTTCCCCTAATTCTAATACATCTACCTTATATTTTTTTTGAACAAGCTTAATCGATTTTCGGATGCGCTTCTCCATTTCCTCCGAAATATCCTTCTCTAAACGTTTTTCATTCAAGACCTTTTTATGATCACTAAAGTGTAACTCAGCTATTGTACCTTCCAAAAATAAGTGAATATTAAACTTTGGTTTTGTAACATTCGTTGTAGATACTTTAATTTTCCGACGCAACTTATGAATTTCATATGTAATAAGTTGATTTTTTTTGCGGATGGTAAAAAAACCTCCAATTTTTTTACCTATTATATAATTCATCCCTAATGTTTCCTCACCATTCAAACTACCTACACACTTGTTATCCTTCCCACGGAACAACGCTGCCCCGTTCATTTGTACACCTTGCTTTGTTAATTCAAGAATAGGTAATACGAAACTTCGATTGGAAATCATCTTTTCCTGAACCTCACCAATTCTTGCAGCCTCAATCATTTGGGCATTTTTTGGAGGATGTTCAGCTAACATATCAATATACTGCGCTGGTAAATTTTCAGGCTTAGCGCTCTGCTTCAAAATAGCTTCTGCATCTTTATCAGAAACGAACAAACGAATATTTCGTCTCATCTCATGATCACGAATATATACATCTAACGTATTTTGTAAAACATATGGATTCACTAATAAATCTTTAGAAAAAATTATGACTTGTATATGCGGAAAGAAGAATGAGCGACTAATTTTTTTTGCGATAATTCGTATTTGTTCAAAGACATTATCTGCTTTCGCACTAACGTTAATATAATTCTCGCTTTCTCCACCACCTTGTCCACCTTGCTGCGCTAACTTACTGGGAAGTACCATCTGATACGTACCTTTCATAATTGGATTCGCTTTCTTTTTTTTCACAATATCATAGGCTGCACCTACTACAAATCCTCGTTCTTCTATTTCTTCTAGCTCAGAGCACCCACTTATAGATCCAACTAAAACCATAACCATTATAATTTTAAGAAGGTGTTTCATTTCTACCATTCCTTCTTTTTATTTTATATACAATAAAAACTAACAAAGGCGCTAACACGACAAACCCCATATCTATCCAAGCTAAGTAAGTTCCATAATTCGACAATTCATTCAAACTACTAGGTATCATATTCGCCATAAAAATAATCGGGGCACTTACAAAAATGAAAATATGTTTCTTCACTTTTGGAAACATAGCACAAAATAATAAAGATGCGACGTCATAATACATGGCTGTAGTGTTATAAATAGTAATAATCCAAGTTGTAAAAAAAATTGCATCGAACCTTTCTAAAAACCCTCCACCAATTTCAATTTCTTTCCCTAATTCAATTGTTGGGTACGTCAATCCACGAGTTGTCATATACGTAAAAACACTAATACAAGTTACATAAATTAAAATGTACGACAGCACATTTACCATTACCGCTTTCGCAACTGCCATTGGTGCTTTTTTTGCCGTCTTATCGTTTAACAACACAGCATAAAACAGAGCTACTTCAAATCCAATAAACGTAAAAATAGAATTCTTAACTCCAACAGCATATTGACTCACTTTCGTCTGAAAAGCTGGTAGCAAATTATTTATTTCCATTAAATTTATATTCAATAAAGAAAGAAGCACGATCGCAATTAAAACAATAGGTAAAAATAGAACATTTAACCTTAATAAAGCCGCTCTTGATCCTGCTATTCCATAAATAACAACTAATAAGAAGAAGAAAGACAGTAGTTGTATTGGTGTATCACTAAATAAATACGTTTGGGAAATGACTGAAATCATTCGCGATTCATATGCCGTCAACGCAGCAAACGTTAATACTAAAATGCTACTAATCGTGTATGCAACAGGCTTTGTCAAATGCGCACTTGTATATTGAACAAAGTTTTGTTTCGGGAATAAAATAGCTACCCTCGTTACAAACCAACCTAAAACTGCACACACCAATCCACCCAAAAGCAAAATAATCCAACCGTCCGAAAACAAAGTTTGGTTAGCGATATCTCTTGGCATAGACAATGCCCCTATACCAATAATTGTTGAAGATACCGCAAACCCAATTTCCCGAGATCCAATCTCTTCATCGCCATACTCAAATGGTTTCAATTATTCTCGCTCCTTTGGACGTATTGTAGAATCCTTCGTTTGTAAATATTCCGGTCTCTCTTTCAGCATTGATTTTGGCAAACGAATAATTTCTTCTTTCCAATCTTTATAAAATGCAGGAGCAATTGGAGTTGTATACGGTACACCAACGCTTGTTAAATTTGTAATATGAACAGCAAGTGCGATAAGCGCTAAAATAATTCCATACAATCCAAAAGCCGTTGCAGCTAATACAAATACAAAAAGTAAAATCCGAAACGTAATCGTAATACTGTATACAGGTAATGAAAAAGTAGCAATTGCAGTCACTGCAATAATAATTACTAAGAACGGATTTACAATCCCTGCATTCACCGCAGCCTCCCCAATTACTAGACCACCTACAATCCCAATTGTTTGCCCCATCGGTTTCGGCAACCTAATTCCAGCTTCTCGTATTAACTCCATCGTTAATGCCATCATTAACGTTTCAATATATGCAGGAAACGGAACACCTTCTCTTGCCCCAGCGATTGAATAAGCCAATTTAGAAGGAATAAGTCCTTGATGATATGAGACGAGCGCTACATACATCGCTGGCATTAAAACCGCAATTATACCAGAACCCATCCGCAAAATTCTTAATAAAGTCCCTATTACCCAACGCTCATAATGATCTTCCACAGATTGAAAAATATCAACAAATACGAGTGGCGCGATAAGAGCAAACGGTGATCCATCCACCAAAATAGCTGCCTTTCCTTTCGCTAATGAGGCCACAATATTATCAGGCCTTTCCGTATTCAAAAACTGCGGAAACGGTGACAAATTATTATCTTGAATTAATTGCTCAATTGTACCCGTCTCAAAAATGACATCTGTCACTATTGATTGAAGACGCCGATCTAGCTCTTTTACAATGTGAGGATTAATAATATCTTCTATATATACTAGGGTTACTTCTTTCTGCGATCGCTTCCCCATAATATAAGATTGGAACCTCAACTTTGGATCACGTAAACTACGGCGAATTAACATTTTATTAACGTTAATATCTTCATTTAATCCAACTCTCGGCCCACGTATTAAATCTTCTGTCACCGGAGGCTCTAAACTTCTTTTCTCCCAAGCTCTACTATTAATCACGATAGCAGTTTGAATATTATCGATTAATATGACTGTATCTCCCGCTAAAATTGCATTTATAATATCCGGGAACGTTGTCTTCTTACCAACTTCCGCAATAGAAATAAAACGATCCAATAACGTTTGAACAACAGCTGCTTCTTGTACTTCTTCATATTGAAGTGTACGAACTACATATTTATAAACATTATCCTTATCTGTTAACCCACATAAAAAACAACAGCACAGCGTGTAAAACTACCAGCAAGGGCAACTTCCCTAATTGTTAAATCATTAGGCGAACCTAACTCATCCCTAATTTCTTTCATAACTTCAAATAAGTTACCTTTTAACTCTAACAAGTCCCCCACCTAACTTCCTTTTCAACAAGTTTTTAGTTAGATTCCGCTAATAGAAGAAAATATATACAAAAAAGAGCTATCTCTTTTTTGAAGATAGCTCTAATACAAGGATTACTTTTCTACTATTATATTGTTTTTCTTTATCGATACACTTTTCGTGAACCAACTAACTATAAACATTACAATCATATTCATTAACAATGCGACTATTCCTACATTTAAATCTTTTATATATTGGGGGAAACCCGGAAACATTGTAGCTATAGTAGAACCTGATAAAGTGATATATGCAACTACTAACAGCCCCATCCCCATTCCTGCAATTGCCCCTTGCTTCGTAATAATTTGGC
The DNA here is from genome assembly GCF_009739945.1 of Bacillus luti. Lineage (NCBI taxonomy): Bacteria > Bacillati > Bacillota > Bacilli > Caryophanales > Bacillaceae > Bacillus > Bacillus luti. The sequence continues at coordinate 4,404,512 of NZ_CP040336.1, forward strand.
GTGTAAACAAACTGCATACAAGCGCAGGAAAAAGTTGTGTAACGATACTGTAACCCATTAATAGAAGCGCTCCTATTGTTTCTCCCCCTTTAAATGTAAACAAAACTGCTACTAGTGTTACTACAGGTACAAATAATTTAGCTGCTTTAGCAACTTGTCTGTCCGAAGCAGCTGGGACCATTGTCCGGTAAATATTTTTTGCTAACAATGTAGAAGCGGCCATAACAAGCATAGAACCTGGAACTAATGCTGTTAAAACCCCAGCACTACCAATAATCCCAATAAACCAAGGATCAAAAGTTTGAAGAGCCAGACGGAATAACGAAAGGTCTACATCCCCTCCCTTTAATCCAGGAACTTGCAAGATAGCTGCAAATCCTGCAAAGAACACGAAAAGTAAAACTAAAGAATACAGTGGCATAATTGCCGCATTTTTACGAAATACTTTTTCGTTTTTTGCAGAGAAAGCAGAAGCGAATGTATGGGGCCACATATAGAAGCCGAGAGCTGTTAATACAATAGTAGAAACAAACCAAGAAATGCTCATTCCTTCATCAGGTAAAGATAAAAATCCTGGTTTTGCTGCTTCTACAGCTTCAAACATCGGCTGAAATCCTCCGTAATAATGATATGGTAAATATATACCTAAAAACATAACGATAAACAGTATCATAATATCCTTCAAAGCGGCCGTCCAAGCAGAGCCATGTATACCTGAAACCATTACATATATCGTTATAACAATTGCCCCAATCCACACTGCAATAACTGGTGATACCCTTCCGTAAGATGCTTCTGAAACGATAATTCCTAATCCTTTTAACTGTAAAACAAGGTATGGGATAATCGAAATAACTCCAATGATAGAAACGATAATGCCAAGTGTCTGACTCTTATATTTCTTCACAAAAAAATCTGGCTGTGAAACAAGATTATGTTCTTTCGCATACTTCCAAACTGGTGGCAATAAAAAGTAAGATAAAATATAAGCCAATGCACCATAACCTAAAATATAAAAAGTAGGAGCTCCTTTACTATATGCCCATCCACTTCCACCTAAAAATGTGAAAGTCGTATAAATCTCACCTGCCATCAGAAGAAAAACAAAAATAGTGCCAAATCCTCTTCCACCAACTGACCATTGCTCTAAATTCATATCTTTTCCATGTTGTGCCCGAATCCCTAAAAATAGTGCGAGAAACAAAAATAATATAATGATAAGTAATGCGGTCATTTCACATCCCCCTTATTAGCAGGATCAAATACGTACACAAGTCCCATACAAAGAGACGTAATGAGCACTGATAATAATACCCAAAATAATAAAAATGGCATCCCGAGTACGTAAGGAGTGACCGAATTTGCAAATACTGGTCCAACTACTAAACAAAGAACTGGAATAAGCGCTAGCACGTGTATTTTCTTCATCTCATTCTCCTTTATTTATGAAATTCATAATGGATGATACAAAAACTTCCACCCCAATCGGTAGTGCATCTTCATCAATCGTAAAACGAGGATGGTGATGAGGGTATATAATTCCCTTCGCTTTATTTCCTGCTCCGATAAAAAAGAATGTCCCTGGTGCCTTTTGTAAAAATGCAGAAAAGTCTTCTCCGGCCATCGTTGGTTGCAACTGAACAACCCTTTCTCTTCCATAAAGTTGCAATGCAGTGCGTTCAATAAGTTCGGTAGCTTCATAATCATTTACAACTGGTCGATACCCATATTCATAAGAAAATGTATATTTCGCTCCGTAAGATTCCGTAGTATGTCTCACAATCCGCTTAATTTTCTCTTCTGTTTCTCCTCTTAATTCATGTCTTAAACTTCTCACTGTCCCTTCAATCGCCGCTTGCTCTGGTATCACATTGTGAGTTGTTCCCGCATGAAATTGTGTAACAGATATTACGAGAGAATCTAATGGATTCGTGAGGCGAGATACAATTTGCTGAAGCTGCGAAACGACTTGTGTACCAATTGCAATACTATCAACTGTTTCATGAGGGATTCCAGCATGTCCCCCTTTTCCTTCTATTGTAATTTTAAAAACATCTGGTGCAGCCATTGCCGGACCATACGTTACACCAATTTTCCCAACTTCTAACGCAGCCCAAAGATGAGCACCGATAATGTAATCCACACCTTCCATTACCCCTGCCGCGACCATTTCTTCTGCACCGCCTGGAAAATTTTCTTCTGCATGCTGAAATAGAAAACGAATTTCTCCTTTAACCTTTTCTCTTTCTTCTACTAACTTATGTACGACCCCAAGTAATATCGCGATATGTCCATCGTGACCGCACGCATGCATCACACCTGGGTATGTAGAAATAAAATCAAACTCATTTTCTTCATGAATAGGAAGAGCATCCATATCAGCACGAACCGCAATTGTTTTACCAGGTTTCTTACCGGTTAACTTTGCCATTACACTATATTTAGTAGGTCTTGATACTTCTAAATGCGGGATATTCTGAAGTATATCGAATACAAATTGAGATGTTCTTTCTTCTTGAAAAGATAGCTCTGGATACTTATGAAAATGCCTTCTCCACTCAATCAACTGATTCTTTGACAAAACAAGTTCTTTTGCAACATCCATTTCTCTTCTCTCCTTCTTCACCAAGTTAAATGTTATTATAACGTGAATTGTTAACTTTTAAAAGAATCTTCTGAATTTTCTATCTTAATGAATTAAAAATAAAAAGCCATCGCAAGATGACTTTTTATTTTTATAAAATAGTAATAGCTTGTTTCCCCATTTGCTCCCAAGCTTTCTCAAATTCTGCTCGCGGGACAGCGAAACGTGGATTGTTTTTTAGAGGATCATTTACATATACAAAGTTTTGATCGTATCCAACCACTACTACACTATGCTCATAATATGTAATTTTCACTTCTCCTGAGCTCGTATTCCATGTTTCAAAACTACTTTCAGCTAGCGGCTTAAACGTCGTATTAATAATGACCCAAACTGGTGAACCAGAACTAATTACTTTATATACATCTTGCACATCTCTACCCGTTAAATTGAGTACTTTTTCAGGAATATATTTTTCTGCTAAATTAAAAATCGGTTGATTATATACGCCATATCCAGGTTCAGATTTCGTATAAATGTTACCAACAAATCCTTCATAAGGATTTCCCTTCAATCCATTCTGTTCAAATGGAACGCGATGAATCTCACTAGCAAGTTGCATCTTATCTATTTGAATACCTTTATATTGTAATAACATCGCTAAACTTGTCACTTCGCATCCTCGAGGTAATTCTGGTAACTGTTTTATGAATGGTACATTTTCAATCATTGTTGCTTCTTTCATTTCAGACATGAAATCTAATCGTATTTGCTGCGCTTTTTGCATAATTTTATTTTTCCCTACCAAAAAAGCTACGCATAATATTATACCTAGAATAAAAATATATTTTAACTTTTTCACCATTAACCAAACTCCATTATATCAATTATTTTAAAGACGTAACCTCTACCATTGTACCTTTCTTCTCACTAGTTTGCTAGAAAGATTCTGTGAATTATTCTTCACATCTGTATCGTTATAAAATTCTAATTATTTTTAATAAAAAGAAAAAACAATATACTTTCCCAGAATATTTTGCTAAAATCAAAATTATTAACATAGTGAAGATATCACCTTGTTAATAAACATTCTTAGAGTATTTAGTCATAGTTCTTTTTTTTGCATACTCCATTCATTTCATAACAAATAAACTGAGTATGTGTCACATCCCCCACTAATGATTAAAAACTCAGAATGAAACCAGTTAATACACACAAGAAACTAACGGGGTGAGGGGCATATGAATCAACAAGTAGAACAAACAGATTTAAAACGAACCATGAAAAGTAGACATTTATTTATGATTGCACTGGGTGGTGTCATAGGAACTGGTCTATTTATGGGATCTGGTCAAATCGTCCATAACGCTGGACCTGGCGGTGCTATTCTTGCATTTTTAGTCGGTGGATTTGTTATGTATTTAACGATGTTATGTCTTGGTGAATTATCGGTTGCTATGCCAGAAGCAGGTTCATTCCAAAGCTATGCAAGCAAATTTATTTCACCTGGTTTTGGTTTTGTCGTCGGTTGGATGTATTGGTTAAATTGGGCTGTTACAGTTGGAGTAGAGTTAACAACTGTAAGTATTTTAATGAAGCGCTGGTTTCCAGACGTTTCTTCGTGGATTTGGTGTGTTACATTTGCGGCAGCACTCTTTCTTGTGAACGCTTTATCAGCAAAAGCATACGCAGAAGCAGAATTTTGGTTCGCAAGTGTAAAAGTCGCAACTATTGTTGTTTTCATCGTACTCGGTGGTGCAGTTATGTTCGGTCTACTAGACTTTAACGGAAAACCAGCTCCAATGCTTCACAATTTCACTGAAAATGGCGGGCTATTTCCAAATGGTGCATTAGCTGTTCTTCTTACGATGATTACAGTAAATTACTCCTTCCAAGGAACAGAATTAATCGGAATTGCTTCAGGAGAAAGTGAAAATCCTGAAAAAACAATTCCAAAAGCAATCAAAAATACAATTTGGCGTACTCTATTCTTTTTCGTCTTAGCAATATCAGTTGTCGTAGGTTTACTCCCATGGCAAGAGGCTAACCTAGTCGAAAGTCCATTTGTACTTGTATTTGATGTAGCAGGTGTTCCATATGCAGCTGACATTATGAATTTTGTTATTATTACAGCTGTATTATCTGTAGCTAACTCTGGTCTATACGCGAATTCTCGTATGCTTTGGGCGATGGCAAAACAAGGAATGGCCAGTCCAGCATTTACGAAGTTAACTAAAAAGGGTGTACCACTAAACGCATTGATTTTCAGTCTAATCTTTGCAAGTCTATCCCTATTAACAAGTGTATTTGCAGCAGATACTGTCTTTTTAGTCCTAACATCTATTGCAGCAATGGCTGCTGTTGTCGTTTGGATGTCAATTGCGGCTTCACAGTTTTTCTTCCGTAGAAGCTTTGTGAAAAATGGTGGCGACATAAATGATTTAAAATATCGCACACCACTTTATCCGCTAGTTCCAATCGTAGCATTCTCACTCAATTTCATTACATTTGTTAGTTTAGCTTTCATTCCAGATCAGAGAATTGCTCTTTATTGCGGCATTCCATTTATGATTATTTGTTACATTTTATACCAAGTTAAATATAAAAAAGTTGTCACATTTGAACAACAAATAAACCTAAAAAAAGAAGTAAACTAAATATACAAAATATTCAGCTATCTTTCTTATGATAAGATAGCTTTTTTCTATTTTTTGGATATCTTGGTATAACTTTATTTATCTTAAAATTTTCACAATCACGTTTTTCACTGGAAAATGGTTTACAATATAATCAAGTTACAAATGATATTCACCTTAAAAAGTGTGCATTTGTGTCTATTTTTTAACAATATCACAAAAACTATTGCCATCTATAAATTAATAGGTTTATATTGTTTTATTGGCATAGTTTCAATCCAAGGAGAAAGGAGATTTTCAATCGTGCAACTAAAGAAAACGTTTTGGAAGCTGGCTTCGCTTCTTCCGTTATCATTACTTCTGTTCCTCGGTGGCTGTGATAAGAAACTCGCAGTATTAAATCCGCAAGGACCTGTTGCAAAAGCACAGTATGATTTAATTGTTTGGTCATTCTTGCTTATGTCATTAATTATCGCAATTGTATTCATCTTGTTTACAGTCATCTTGATTCGTTATCGTGAAAAACCAGAGAATATGGACTATGAGCCACCTGATCAACACGGTAACACATTATTAGAAATCATTTGGACGCTTGTTCCTGTTATTATCGTTATCGCATTGTCGATTCCAACAGTTAAAGCAACTTATGCTTCGGAAGAGGTTCCGGAAGAGTCCAAACATATCAAACCAGTTGAAATTTATGTTACATCTGCAAACTGGAAATGGTTATTCAGTTACCCAGAGGAAAAAATTGAAACCGTTAACTATTTAAACATCCCAGCTGGTGTACCGATTCAATTTAAACTGACTTCTGTAGGTCCAATGAATGCTTTCTGGGTTCCAGAACTTGGTGGTATGAAATACACTATGGACGGCATGATTATGGATTTATATTTACAAGCTGATAAGCCTGGTTCTTATCTAGGCCGTAGTGCGAACTTCTCTGGTGAAGGATTCACTCACATGGAGTTCGAAGTTGAAGCAAAAACACAAGAAAAGTATGACAAGTGGGTTAAAGAAGTACAAGAAACTGCTCCTAAACTAACAGAAGATAAGTACAACGAAATTGTTAAACCTGGTGTAGTTGGTCGTATGACGTTCTCTAGTCATCACTTAAGTTATGTAGATCCAAAATCACTTGAATATTGTGATTACAACTACTACAAAAACAAAAAATAATAGCTATTATTCCAACAGATTGGAGTGAACACAGTGAAGCTTGATGAATTCTTTGTCACAGGTGACCCGATTATTTACGGTGCAGACGCTTCTATCGTTCTTGTGACATTAGCAATCATTTTCGTACTAACAAAGTATAAAAAATGGAAATGGCTTTGGGACGAATGGTTAACAACTGTTGACCACAAAAAAATCGGAGCCATGTATATAATTTCTGCGGTTATCATGTTATTCCGTGGTGGTATGGATGGTTTAATGATCCGTGCACAGTTAACATTCCCAGAAACAACTTATTTAAACGCTGAACACTATAACGGAATCTTTACAACGCATGGTACAGTAATGATTCTTTTCATGGCAATGCCATTCGTTATGGGATTAATGAACCTTGTAGTACCATTACAAATTGGTGCTCGTGACGTTGCATATCCGTTCTTAAATGCTTTAAGTTTCTGGTTATTCTTTGTCGGAGCAATGTTATTCAACATCGCTTTCGTAATCGGTGGTTCTCCAGACGCTGGGTGGACTTCTTACTTCCCAATGGCAGGTACAGAGTTTACTTCTGGCGTAGGAAATAACTACTACGCAATTGCATTACAGATATCCGGTCTCGGTACGCTAATGACAGGTATTAACTTCCTTGTTACTATCTTAAAAATGCGTACACCTGGTATGACTTTAATGAGAATGCCAATGTTTACTTGGTCAATCTTAATTACAACAGTTATCATTATTTTCGCTTTCCCAGTATTAACAGTTGCTCTTGCATTAATGACATTTGACCGTCTATTCGATGCTCACTTCTTTACGATGGCGAGCGGCGGTATGCCAATGTTATGGGCCAACCTATTCTGGGTATGGGGTCACCCTGAAGTATATATCGTTATTTTACCGGCATTCGGTATTTTCTCTGAGATCATTAGTACATTCTCACGTAAACGTCTATTCGGTTACAGTGCGATGGTTTACTCAATGGTCGCAATTTCGTTACTAAGTTTCGTCGTATGGCTTCACCACTTCTTCACGATGGGTGCAGGTCCAGCGGTTAACTCATTCTTCTCGATCTCGACAATGGCGATTTCGATTCCAACCGGGGTTAAGATCTTTAACTGGTTGTTTACACTGTATAAAGGACGTATTCGTTTTACAGTTCCAATGCTTTGGTCATTGGCATTTATTCCAAACTTCGTAGTCGGTGGGGTTACAGGGGTTATGCTTGGTATGGCAGCAGCTGATTATCAGTACCATAACAGCTACTTCCTAATTGCTCACTTCCACTACGTATTAATCGCAGGTACAGTATTCGCTATGCTTGCTGGATTCACATTCTGGTATCCAAAAATGACTGGTCATATGTTAAATGAACGCCTAGGTAAATGGACATTCTGGATCTTCATGAGCGGATTCAACATCTGTTTCTTCCCAATGTACTTCTTAGGTTTAGACGGTATGACTCGTCGTATGTACACTTACTCTGAAAGTCTTGGATGGGGATGGCTAAACCAAATCGCATCTGTTGGTGCGGTAATGATGGGTATCGGCTTCCTAATTCTTTGCTACAACGTAATTTGGAGTGCACGTCACGGTGAACGTGACACAACTGGAGATCCATGGGACGGCCGTACACTTGAATGGGCAACTCAATCTCCTGTACAACATTACAACTTCGCGAAACTTCCTGAAATCAAAGAAGCTGATGCTTTCTGGTTCATGAAAAAACGCGGAGAAACAGTTATACCAGCGGCAGAAGATATCAAACCAATTCACATGCCAAGTAACTCTGGCGTGCCTATTATTGCGTCTGGATTCTTCGGTCTTGCAGGTTTTGCATTAGTATTTAGCTGGTTCTGGCTTGCAGCAATCGGTGGTATTGGTATTTTAGCTTGCTTAATCTATCGTTCATTCGATTATGACGATGGTTACTACGTAAGTGTTGATGAAATTAAAGAAACAGAACATATAGCATGAGAGGTGAAATGACATGGCGGCTTTAGATAAAAGCTTACCTTTGGAATATCAATCCGAACAAAGCAGATTGAACATCCTAGGATTCTGGATTTTTCTTGGGGCTGAAATTATGCTGTTCGCAACACTTTTCGCCTCTTATCTAGTCCTTGCTGGTCGTACGGCAGATGGCCCAACACCAGCGCAACTGTTTGAACTTAAAACGCTTTTAATTCAAACATTACTACTTTTAACAAGTAGTTTCACATGTGGTATCGTAATTCACGAAATGCGTAAGCATAACCAAAAAGCAATGCTTGGATGGTTCATCCTTACATTACTTTTAGGTGCAGGCTTCCTATTCTTTGAAATTGAAGAATTCATTTTGTACGTTGGTGAAGGCGCAACAATTCAAACAAGTGCTTTCCTATCTGCATTCTTCGTTCTTCTTGGAACGCATGGTGCCCACGTAACAGGCGGTATCATTTGGGCAACTTGTGTTATTATCCAAATTTTAAAACGAGGTTTAACACCAGTTACAGCTCGTAAAGTATTCATTATCAGCTTATACTGGCATTTCCTTGATCTTGTTTGGGTCTTCATTTACACACTAGTTTACTTGAACGGGATGGTGGCGTAAATGGGTCAAAATAACAATCAAGCAAACGGGCACGCGCATAGCGGATTCCCTTGGTCACACGTTTTCGGATTTATTTTATCGCTTGCATTAACGTTTCTAGCGTTATACGTGGCACTTTATACAACCTTGCCACTTTCAACAGTCTTAACAACTATTATCATCATGGCTGTTGCGCAAGCTTTATTACAATTAATTATGTTCATGCATTTAAAAGAAGGAGAAGGAAGAGTTCAAATTCTTACAATGATATACAGTTTCTTCGTTGCAACTGCAACAGTTGGTTTAACTGTATGGATCTTCTTCTCAATGTAATGTACATGAAAAAGACTGCTGAGATTTCTCAGCAGTCTTTTTTTATCCCTTCCCCTATTACATCCACATTACGGAATTAACAACAGAATCATGAAAAATATACTTATTATGACAAATGTTAAGAAAACTCTTTCTTTATGAAATCGAATCCATATGCGTTGCTTTTCTACCTATTATATGGCTAAATAGGTACTATATTTATTTGAAGGGAGAGAACGCAATGGAACATCATACTTCTGTTCTATCACTTATGGTTGTCGTTGCAATCGCGTTTTTCGTTCCCCTTTTGTTACAACGCTTTAAATTAAAAGCACTTCCTGTCGTTGTTGCAGAAATTATCGCAGGAATCTTTGTAGGTAAAAGTGGATTTAACATCATTGAGCCAGATATGTGGCTTCAAGTCTTATCAACACTAGGATTTATCTTCCTAATGTTCTTAAGTGGTCTAGAAATTGACTTTTCGATCTTTAAACAAAAAGGGAAAAAGAATACGACAAACGAACCAAACACATTCCAAGCAGCAAGTATTATCTTCTTCTTTATTTTCATCTTATCTTATGCCCTATCATTACTATTCGTATGGCTAGGATTTGTAGATAATGCAATGTTTATGACTTTAATTATTTCAACAATTTCTTTAGGTGTTGTCGTACCAACATTAAAAGAGAATAACTTAGGAAAAACAGCAATTGGACAAATCATTTTATTAGTCGCGGTTATTGCAGACTTAGTTACAATGATTTTACTAGCTGTATTCGTCGGATTAAATTCCGAAAGCGGCCAAAGCATGTGGCTCCTTCTCCTTCTATTCGGCGCTGGTATTGTTATTTACTTCATTGCAAAACGCTTTAAAAACATTCCATACTTAGATAGCTTAAAAGCTGGTAGTGTACAAATTGATACACGAGCTGTTTTTGCACTCATCTTAATATTAGTTGGTTTATCTGAATCGGTTGGGGCAGAAAACATTTTAGGCGCCTTCTTAGCAGGTGTACTCGTATCGTTATTATCACCAAATGAAGATATGGTAGAAAAACTTGATTCCATCGGATATGGTTTCTTCATCCCTATTTTCTTCGTAATGGTTGGTGTAAATCTAGAAGTTTGGTCTATTTTCAAAGAACCTTCAAGTATGCTAATGATTCCAATATTAATTGTAGGGCTATTTATCTCAAAACTATTACCATCACTCGTTTTACGAAAATGGTATCCACGTAATATCGTACTCGGAAGTGCCATCTTATTAACATCAACACTTTCTTTAGTTATTGCGGCTGCACAAATCGGTGAAAAATTAGAGATCATTAGTCCAAGTTTATCAGCTTCTCTTATTTTAAGTGCTGTTATTACTTGTATTTTTGCACCTATATTATTTAAAAAGATGTTTCCAAAAGTAGAAACACCAAAACCAAAAGTATCTATTATTGGTGCGAGCCGAATTACCCTTCCGTTATCACTTGATTTAAAACGCGAGGACTATGACGTAACACTATATATGATACGCCAAAACAAACTAAATGATGAGGAAGCGAAATCTCATGACTTCCCTATCGTTAAACTTGATAAAATGACAATTGAATCATTAACTGAACAGACAGCCTTTGATGCAGATCGTGTCGTTGTTGCAACAAGCGATGATGAGCAAAACTTATTATTAGCAGAACATGCAAAAGAGCTAGGTGTTGAACATGTCATTGCGAGCGTAGAAGATCCTCTTCTACAAGAAAAAGCAACGCAAGAACATATTGCAGTATTCTCAACAATTAACTCTACACGTATTTTATTACGTGCCCTTATTGATAAGCCAAGTCTTGTTCGTTTAATTACAACAGCGAATGAAACAGTACGTGAAGTTGAACTACGTAGTAATACATATAACGGTGTTGCACTACGTCGCCTTCCGTTTTTAGGTGATGTACTCGTCATTCAAATTTATCGCGGCAATAAAGCATTAATCCCGCATGGTGATACGAGACTACAACATGGTGATACATTACTTGTAACAGGTTCAAAAGAACATATCGATACATTGAAAAGCATATTAGAGTAGAAAAATGCCCCTCATATAATTGAGGGGCATTTTTTTAAAGTTTCATATGGTAAAATGTTACTATCACATATTATGGGGATGGATCACATTATGTCTATTGCAACTTTAGCTCTCTTATTATTAGCGGAAGTACTCGTTGCCATTATTCTCATCGGTGTTAGCATTGAAATTTGTAGTTATGGCTGGAAACAATCAAATGGAGTCAAATACACTTGTCTCTTGCTTTCACTCCTTCTTGGAACTGCTAGCATACTCGGGCTTTTCGCGGCACCTGCCTATTTCTTTATACAACTAACAGAAAACGCCTTATAAGAAAGGATGTTAATATGATTACCGTGAAAAATATTAAGGGATCTGAAACTTACGTATTACGTCAAAAAATTTTACGCCCGAATCAAACATTAGCAGATTGTAAATACTCTTCCGACTATGAAACAGATACCTTTCACTTAGGCGCATTTATAAACGATGAACTGATTAGTATCGCTTCCTTCTCAAAAGAAATATATCCTGACTTACTAGCAGGTGTTCATTATCGACTACGAGGAATGGCCACATTACCAAACTTTCGAAACAAACGCGCTGGAAGCTCCCTAATCCATGAAGCCGAGACAATTTTACAAGAACGTAACGCAAATATTTTATGGTGTAATGGCCGAATTACTGTAGCTGACTATTACAAACGATTAGGTTTCCACGAACACGGTGAAATCTTTGAAATTGAACCGATTGGCCTGCATAAAGTTCTGTATAAAAAACTATAAGAAAAGCTTTCCTCAATGTAGGAAAGCTTTTCTTATAGTTTAATCTTCACTTTTTATCTTTTTCATATATATGTATATAAATAAACTAGGAACTAAAAAACAAGCAAACATTATAAGTGCTGTTATACTAATTTCCTTTATCGAAATATCTGGTGTTATAATGATACAAATAGCTAAAATCCCAATAACAACCCCTACCGGAATTAATAGTAGCTTCATGAAATAACGACGCGATACTCCCCCTGTATGCTCATACACTTCCACTGAATTTTTCAGATTTAAAAAGTTAATAACTATTATCCCGCCCATAAACACCATTAATAAATCCGAAATACTTTCATATCCTGCATCTTGCAAAACGTAACGATAAAAAACAATACCTAGTATGACAATATTTTGTAAGATGAAAACTAATCTAATATGTTTTAATCCTTCAATCATTAAACGTTCATCTTTCACGATTTTCACCTTATCACTCCTTTTCCTCCCAAAATAAATCATTCAATGTTTTATCTACCGCATAACAAATTTTTAAACATAAATCTAAAGACGGATTGTATTTCCCCTTTTCAATTAAACTAATCGTTTGCCTTGTAACCCCTACTTTTTCCGCTAATTGTTGCTGTGTTAAATCTAACTGAACACGTGCGACTTTTATTTTACTTACAGCCATTCATGTTCCTCCTTCGCCTTTATTGTAACATATATATTCCATTAAGTAATTTATATTTTACGTAATTAATTTGATTTTCACCTTATTATACACAAAAAAGGAGCCTCTCATCAGAAGCCCCTCTCCCAATATATTATAAGAATAAATGACATCCAAATAAAATTGTAAATAAGTATAGTAACGGATGTACTTCCATCCCTTTCCCTTTCACAATCTTTAAGACTGGATACACTAAAAATCCAATTGCAATTCCATTCGCAATACTAGAGGTTAACGGAATACCTACGAAAATTAAAAATGCCGGCAACGCATCTTCAAACTCATTCCAATTAATATCTCGAATGCTTTGTGCCATTAAACTACCTACTATAATTAATGACGGAGCTGTAATAGCAGCTACACTTGATAAAGACGCGATAACAGGACTGAAAAATGCCGTTATAATCGTTAAACCAACAACTACAATACCTGTTAATCCAGTTTTACCACCTGCAGCAATACCCGCTGACGATTCAATCGTCGCTGCTGTTGGGCTTGTTCCAAAGATGGAACCTGTCGTTCCGCCAATCGCATCTGCGATAAATGCTTTACCAAAACGTTTCTCGGTATTATCTGTAATTAAACCTGCTTGTTTAATTAAACCAAGTAATGCACCTGTCGTATCAAATAAAAGCACGAGTAAAAATGAAAATACAACACCATATAATCCGTATTCAACTACATCTGAAAATGCATTGATTGGATTGGAAACGATAATTCCTTCTGGTAAATGAGGCATCGCAACAATTTTATCGGCAAACTTCAGTTGCCCTGTAAAGAAGGCGATAACTCCCGTCACAAGCATACTAATAAATAATGCACCACTCACACGTAATGTCATTAATACCGCCGCTAAAATTAAACCAATTAAAGTTAATATAACGGCTGGAGAATGAAAATCACCAATCGTAACTAAATTAGATGGATGATCCACCATAATTCCAGAAAGGCGTAATCCAATAAAAGCAATAAATAGCCCAATTCCACCTGCAATTGCATGCTTTAAACTATCAGGAATTGCGACAATTAGCTTCTGCCTAAATGAAGTGAAAGATAATAAAAGAAAAATGATACCTGTTACAAATACTGCTGAAAACGCAATGACATACGTAATCCCCTCTGCTTGTTGAACAACAGAATAAGCAAAATATGCATTCATTCCCATAGCTGGAGCAATAACAATTGGATAGTTAGCTAAAAACGCCATACATAGCGTCCCAATAACTGTCGCAATAATAGTTGCCGTAAAAGCTTGATCAAATGGTACACCTGCATCAGATAATATTTTCGGATTGATGACAAGAATATACGCAAATGTAAAAAAAGTTGTGATGCCAGCTAAAAGCTCTTGCTTCACAGAAGTGTTATATTTTTGTAATTGAAACATGCTTATGTACCCTTCCTACATCTGAATTATTATTACACATTCTTTTCTTACTAGTATGTGAGAAAATATAATACTTAATCTTAACAATCAATAAAAAGAAGAGTCAATATATTCTCTAATAGTGAGAATTTTAAGTTTAAGTCTGACAAGTACAGATGTAGTACAGTTAACTATGTTTATTTTTGTAGCATAACAGATGAAAATGTTTTATAATTTGAAATAGTTAAATATTTAGTAAACGCATTCAAATATCGTTCACTCTACAAGGGGGATTCTTCTTATGCAGCACACAAACAAATCTGGAACTTTAAACCGCGGTTTAAAAGAAAGACATATTACTTTAATGTCACTCGGTTCAGCTATTGGCGTTGGACTATTTTTAGGATCCGCTTCTGCTATTAAACTAGCTGGCCCTTCTATTTTACTAGGCTATATGATTGCCGGACTCGTTATTTTTTTCATTATGCGAGCACTTGGAGAAATGGCAATTGAACAGCCTGTTGCTGGTTCTTTTAGTAAATATGCAAATGATTATATCGGACCACTAGCTGGCTATATTACCGGTTGGAACTATTGGTTCTTATGGGTTGTTACTTGTATGGCTGAAATTACGGCAGCAGGAATTTATATGCAGTACTGGTTCCCAGATATCCCACGTTGGACTTGGGCATTACTCGCTCTATTATTAATGAGTGCTTTCAACTTCTTATCCGTAAAGGTATTTGGAGAACTTGAATTTTGGTTTGCTCTCATCAAAATTGTCACAATTATCTGTATGATAGTAATTGGAGCTGGCATTATTTTATTCGGATTTGGAAATGGTGGTATCGCTACTGGTATTTCAAATCTTTGGTCACATGGTGGATGGTTCCCTAATGGCTTTTCTGGATTACTACTCTCCATGCAAATGGTATTATTCGCTTATTTAGGAGTTGAACTAATCGGTGTTACAGCTGGTGAAGCTCAAAATCCAAAGAAAACACTCGCAAAAGCAATCGATAACGTATTTTGGAGAATCTTAATCTTCTACGTTGGAGCATTATTCGTGATGATGGCAATTTACCCGTGGAACGAACTTGGTGAGAAAGGAAGCCCATTCGTATTAACATTCCAACAAATCGGTATCGCAAAGGCAGCGGGTATTATCAACTTTGTTGTTTTAACAGCTGCACTTTCTTCTTGTAACGGCGGTTTATTTAGTACAGGCCGTATGCTATTTACATTAGCACAACAAAAGAAAGCTCCTGAACGATTCGGCCGTTTAAATAAAAACGGTATCCCAAGTCAAGGAATTGTAGCAACAGCAATCGTTTTACTCATTGGTGTTATATTAAACTATCTTGTTCCTGCAAAAGTATTTACATGGCTTACTAGCATTTCAACTTTCGGCGCAATTTGGACTTGGGGCATTATTTTAGTCGCTCAAATTAAATTCCGTAAAGGATTGCCAAGTGATAAAAAAGACAAGCTAACATATAAAATGCCTTTACATCCATTAAGTTCATATTTCTCACTCGGTTTCCTCGGACTTGTACTAGGTATAATGGCCTATTCGGAAGATACACGAATCGCATTAATTGTAGGTCCGATTTGGCTTATCGGCTTAGCTATCGTGTATTACATAAAAGGGTTTCATAAAATTGATGAAGCACCTAATTCAAAAATAAGTTAAACCTGTGATCTCTTCCTATTTACTAGGAAGAGATTTTTTCATTATTCACATAAATATTTATCAACTAAATTAACGTTATTTTTACATTATTTAATATTTTCTATCTTTCTTTCCTAAAAAAAATAGATTACATTATGAAAGCACATATATTTATTATTAGGGGGATTCTTCTATGAAGAACAAAAAATGGATTACATTTTCTTTAGCAGCAGCAATTACACTAAGTATAGGAGCTTCGTTCATTCCATCTACTTATGCCGAAAGCTCCGTAGATCCGGCTCCTGAAATTGCCGCAAAAGTTGTAAATCAAAACAATGGGAAGAAAGTATTATTTGATAATACACACGGTCAAACGGCTGGAACAGCTGACTGGGTTATTGATGGCGGCTTTTCTGACTTCGGAAACGGCATTGCCCAAAACGGATATCATGTAAAGGAACTCCGTAAATCAACATCTATTACGTACGAAGATTTAAAAGATTACAATGTATTTATCGTTCCAGAAGCAAATATTCCTTACAAAAAATCTGAACAAGACGCAATGT
This sequence comes from Bacillus luti, assembly GCF_009739945.1. NCBI lineage: Bacteria > Bacillati > Bacillota > Bacilli > Caryophanales > Bacillaceae > Bacillus > Bacillus luti. The sequence goes on from NZ_CP040336.1 coordinate 4,420,937, forward strand.
TACAATATGTGAAAAATGGTGGAAGTATTTTCTTTATTGCCGATCATTATAATGCAGATCGTAATAAAAATCGTTGGGACTCTTCTGAAGTATTCAATGGATATAGACGCGGTGCTTGGGATAATCCCGCAAAAGGAATGTCAAACGAGGAAGTAAATTCACAAGCTATGCAAGGAGTAGAAAGCTCTGATTGGCTAGCTGATAACTTCGGTATTCGTTTCCGCTACAATGCAATTGGTGATGTTGCAGCTAAAAATATTGTGTCACCTGAACAATCATTCGGAATTACAGAAGGAGTTTCATCTGTAGCAATGCATGCTGGTTCTACTCTAGCAATTACAAATCCAAAACTAGCAAAAGGACTTGTTTACCTTCCAGAAAACCCGTCAAAATGGAATAATGCCGTTGATAGTGGTGTTTATAATGGCGGTGGTGTTGCAGAAGGACCTTACGCTGCAATCGCAAAAGTAGGACTTGGAAAAGCAGCCTTTATTGGGGACTCTTCTCCTGTTGAGGATGCATCGCCAAAATATGTTCGTGAAGATTCTGGTCAAACAAAGAAAACTTACGATGGTTATAAGGAAGAAAACGATGCGATCTTACTAGAAAATATCGTAAATTGGTTATCGAAGAAAGAGACATTTACAAGCTTAGATCAAGTTAACGGTTTACAGCTTGATGCACCTACAGCTCTACAACCATTCGAACAACCAAGTTTATCAACAGAACCACAACCAGAACCTTGGAGTGCGCCAAACGCAGGTTACCAATGGTTCAATACAAATACTTTTAAACCAGGTTCATACGGTTATAACGGTGCGGTAACAGCAAACGACTACGTAGTTACACACCCTAGCACTCTACCAAACAATGAAGTGTTCCAAATAAAGATTCAAGTGAATAACTTACTACCAAATACAACTTACAACAACTATTCTTTAGGTATATTCACTACTGGCGGTACACAGGTAGCAAAAGTTCAAAATGCAAACGGCACTTGGCCATCTACTTTCGGATATAGTAATGCATTTTCTTTCACAACAAACAGCTTAGGTTCTGCTGAAAAAATTGTAAATGTGCAAATCAATCCAACTACAACTGGACAAGCAACACTTCGTCTACGCCAAAACACAACAGCGAAATATAATGAAGCTGTCACGATTAACAAGCAATAATGAAAAAGGCAATCCGCATATGGATTGCCTTCTTTTCATTTCTCTTCTTTTGAGAAAAACATTCTTGAAATAACGATACCTATACTACCTACTATTAAGAATAACACTGCCCTGATCATCATTGATACTTCTGGTAAGTCTAGAAGGAATAGCTTCCCTATCGTTACGATTAATACGACTAAGCCGGCATACAATATTTCATTCATATTTTTATTCCGTCCAAGCCAAACTGCAAATAATGCATATATCATCCATAATAACGATACCGAAACACTAATTATGCTTCCATCTGTAGATAAAACTTCACCGATTCTCGTAATTGTAACGAATACAAGAACCATAAATGAATAGAGCGCTATAGAATAAACATATTTTCCAAAACTTATTAACACTTCTTTCGATTGTTTCATGCAGTAATAAAATGTCCCTATTAAAATAAGGTGAGCAACAAACCCCGCTGAAATAAATTGATCAAACGGACTAAAGATCGTTTGTATCATTCCAATCGCATAAATCGTTGCACTAACATACAATTTTATCTGTTGTTTTACTTTAATAGCAGTCATCATCCCTAGGAAACCTTGCAACAATAATACGATCGCTGCATTCACTAAACTGTATTCATATAAAATTGCTAAACTAAATGCTCCCATGGCGAAACCAAATAACAGATTTGTAAATGTAGAGTGTCTATTCTGCCTATATTCAAATACGAACATAATAGCATGCACAAGTGCACTAATGATTAATCCCCATGTTGTGAATTCTGGAATTTTTGCAATGGCTAATATAAAGAAAACGGCATTCGCACTAAATATCGCCAAGCGTGGTTCTAATATAAAACTTCTCTCCGTAAACATATGCCAAAATAATAGTAAATGAATCAAGCCATAAACAAACGTTAATTGTATTTGCAAATTCTCTACTAACATTGACATAACCGCAAAGAAAACAAAAAGGACAATTGCAGCAACAGCATAAGAAATCATATATAAGTACTTATAACGATTTTTCAAGGCATACCATAATAAACTAAGCGTTAATATCGTCTCATATCCAAAGAAAATGTACGAATTAGGAGTCGTACTATTTAACAAGAATGGCACGAAGAACGCTCCGACTGCTACGAAAATAGTAAGATATTCCGATTGATATCTTTTCGCTAAATAAATGCCTAAAATAACCCATACAATATTACAAATAAACGCGACACTTGCTGGAATGAATCCATATAAATAATGTGCCGCAAACGTCGTTAAAACAATACCCGTAATACTTCCTCCAGCTAACACTAACCCTAACGCTTGCCGCTCTCGTTTAATTTGAATGTCCCCTATATAATACAAACCGATAGATAGGGCAATACCAAACACAATTCGTATCGCTGGTGTTAATAAACCAGCATCTACCCCTGCTTTAAATAACCAAATAACCCCGAGTAACATAATACCGACAAATATGCGCGGCAACCATGTTTGGCAAAACTTAATAATATTGAATGGTTCCGGTTTAAAAGCAGCTATATTTACTTGTTTTTCCTCAATTTCTTGCATGGGCTCTTTAATTGCAACTACACTTTCTTGTGATTTTTCATCCACTATCGTTTCCATGTATACTTTCTTTTCCTTACAAACATGTTGCTGAGCGTTTTCTACTTCTATTTCTCTTTGTTTCGCTTTCAAGTCAGAAAGTGCTTCTTGCATCGTTTCTATTGCCGTTTCGAGTGCTTCTATTTTCTTATCCAAATCTTCCTTCATACGCTCCCTCCTCATCATCCTTTCGAAACCTATATATTACCAATTACCTTTATCATACTCTTAGTCTATTCATTTTCAATACTATTTTTCCAAAAAAAGAAAGGTGTTTTCCGAAATTGGAAAACACCTTTCTTTTATTTCTTCTTATTTATAGCAATACTAACAATTACACTAGGGCAGAAACCTACAAGTGCTGAAGCAATGACACTTGGCCATCTACTTTTGGATATAGCAATGATTTGCTAAAATAAAGTGAAACTTTAATCAGTGGGGGTTTTCTTCATCCCCCACTGATTATTAGCCTTCACCAATCGGACTTTTATGGGCAGTTGATCCCCCACCTAACTTCTTTGCTTTCGCTGAATTTTGAGGTGGGGGTCTTACTGCCCATTAAAGCGGGATAAATTATTGCTTTTCATGTATACAAAAGCCTTTTTACCTGCTTATCTTTTATCAATTTTTGCAGCAATTCGATTTCCAATGAATTGGACAGACTGGACAAGAATAACAAGCATAAGTACTGTAACTACCATAACGTCGGTTTGAAAACGATAATATCCAAACCGAATTGCTAAATCACCAATACCGCCTCCTCCGACAACACCTGCCATCGCAGAATAAGAAATAAAACTTACTGTTAAAACCGTTAAGCTTAATACAAGACCCGAACGTGCTTCAACGAGTAATACTTTCCGTACAATTTGAAGCGGCGTTGCTCCCATTGCTTCCGCGGCTTCAATTACTCCTTTTGGAACTTCACGTAATGCCTGTTCTACAAGTCTTGCAAAATACGGAATTGCCGCTACTGATAAAGGAATCGTTGCAGCAATTGGACCAATTGTTGTTCCTAATATCGCTCGTGTAAGAGGCACAAGAGCCACTAATAATATAATAAATGGGAATGAGCGGATAATATTTACAATCCCGTTTAAAATACGATGAACAATGTTCTGTTCCAGAATTTGTCCTTTACTTGTAAAATATAAAATAACACCTAAAGGAACGCCTAAAATAATTGCGGCTCCAACAGAAAGTCCAACCATTAACAATGTTTGCAAAAGTGATGTCCCAATCTCCGGAAGCAATGGGATAATGTTATTGAACATGTGCAATACTCCCTTCTTGCTCTACACCTAATAAGAGTTTTGCAATTTCTGATGTTGGTTTTAATTGTTGATCATACAAATCAAATGATTCAACAACTTCTCCCTCTTCCATAATTGCGACTTTATTACAAATTTGTTTAATGACATTCATTTCATGTGTTACGATTACGATTGTAACGCCTAATTCTCTATTGATTTTTTGTAAAAATTGCAAAATAGAAAGTGTTGTTTTCGGATCAAGCGCCGATGTCGGTTCGTCACAAAGTAGTACTTTAGGATTATTTGCTAATGCTCGAGCAATTGCTACCCTTTGTTTTTGTCCGCCACTTAGTTGTGAAGGGAAATGATGTGCTTTATCACTTAAACCAACAATCTCTAAACATTCCCTTACACGATTTTCTCTTTCTTCTTTCGAAACTGATTTTAGCTCTAATGGTAAAGCGACATTATCTAATACATTTTTATTATGAAGAAGATGAAAATGCTGAAATATCATACCAATCGATTGTCTTGCCGTTCGCAAATCTTTCTTAGATAAATTTGTTAAATCATTTCCGTTCACAATGATTGCACCTGAATCTGGCTTTTCTAATAAATTCATTGTACGTAACAATGTAGACTTTCCGGCACCACTTAATCCGGCAATCCCGTATATATCATATTCTTCAATTTGCAAAGAGACTGATTTCACCCCGTGAAATAAACCTTCTTTCGTTTGAAAGGTCTTATTTACATCACGTAACGTTATCATTTCACTCACTCCTTTTCACTCGATTTAAAAGCATCTTCCGCCAGTAACGAAAGCGTAACATCATCCATAGGAGGATTGTGCAAACCAGCTCGAACATTCAAATAATAGCGGTGTAATGGATTTGTTTCAGATAAGCTTTTAGCCCCTACAATTCGCATTGATTTATCAACAACTGATATCGCTGTATTTGTCGCAATATATTTTGCTGCTGCCAGTTCCGCTTGTAATGATTGTTTATCTTCTACATCATCATATTTTTTTGCGATTTGATATACAAACGTACGAGCTTGCAAGAGTTCTAGCTCTAACTCTCCTACTAACCTTCTAACATTAGGAAGCAAACTAATCGGATGAGTTAAACTATTCGGTTGATATGATTTTGCAAAATCAATTGCATAATTTCTTGCGGCCTGTGCAATTCCTAAATAGCATGCTGGTATATGAAGTAACCATCCAATTCCTTTTGGTTTCGTCTTTGAATCCTTTATATCAGTTAAACACTTATCAGCAATCTCTACATTTTTTAATACAAGATCATGACTAGCGGTTCCACGCATCGCAACGCTATCCCATGTTTCTTCAATAAAAACGCCTTTTTCATGTCTTGGGATTACAAATTCTCCAATTTCTTCGCGCCCTTCTATGCTGGCTGATATGATGAAATAATCAAGTACAGGAGCCATCGTTGTAAAAGTTTTTCTCCCGTTTATTATCCACTTATCACCTTTTTGAACAGCTAACGTTTCTGGTTTTCCACCACGCGTAGGACTCCCTGTATTTCGCTCTGTTGCAGCTCGGTTAAAAAGAGCACCCTTTTTTACTTCTTCACAAAGCCAGGAAAACATGTCAGGTTTCCACGACCGATTTTCAGCAAGTTCCTTAATAATTCCAAGATGCCACCCAATTGATAAAGCTGTCGCACCATCTCCTTCGGCAATCTTTTCTTGAAATAAAACAAAATCATATAAAGAAATAGACTCTCCTCCAACATCTTTTGGGAGCGTTAGTTTTGTATAGCCAATATCCTGTAAATCTTTCATATTTTCAAAAGGAAAAGAACCAAGCTCACTTAGCTGATGCTCTCTTCCTGCAAACTGTGGAATTAACTCCTTTAACTTCTCTAACACAAGCAGTTGTTTTTCTGTTTCTACATACGAGATTGCCATATTGAAGCCTCCTTTTACTTTAAATAATCAGGTAAAATAAAACCGTTAAACTGTTCTTCAGATTCAATCATTTTTTTAAATTCTGGTGAATGATATGCCTCAATTAAATCTTTAACAAATGCTTTCTCTTTGTCCTCATCACGAACGGTAACGATGATTCGGTGTTGTGATGGTGTTTTTTCTAATTCAAGTGCCTCTTTTAATTTATGTCCTGATGAAATAACAAGATTTCCGTTAATAATACCGTAATCTAAATCCTTCATAGCTCGTGGAATTTGCGGCGATTCAAGTGGAACCAGTTTGAAATTTTTCTTTTTATACGTCACGTCTTTTTCAGAAATCGTTAAAATATTTACATTGTCCTTTAACTTCACCCAACCAATTCCTTCTAAAATTCGTAATGCACGCTCTAAGTTAACAGGATCATTTGGTACTCCTATTTTCATACCATCTTCCAAATCATCTAGTGATTTATGTTTTTCAGAATATACACCTTGAGGTGCTGATGGGACTTGTATTACCCCTTTAATTTTCGCATTATTTTCTTTTGCGTATGATTCCATAAAGGCAGTACTTTGAAATATGTTTGCATCAATATCTTTATTTGTTAACGCTGGATTTGTTTCGTTTGGTGAATTAAACTCAACAATTTTAACTTTATACCCCTTTTTCTCTAAGTACGGCTGTACTGCTTTTTTCACTTGATCACTATACGGACCAGGTGTAAATCCTAAACTAATTTCTTTTTGATTCCCCGTTGATGTTTGTGTGCAACCAGTAATAATAAACAAACTACATACAATACTTACAAGTGCTAAAAATAAACGCTTCATCTCTTTTCCCCTCCTAATAAAAAAACAACCTTACATATAAGAAGGTTGTCGTTTTCCCCTCTTATCTACTCGGAATTAGCACCTTGTCATTTTTCAGGTTGCTGAAGTTTCATTGGGCCGTTCCCTCCACTTCTCTCGATAAGATTATATTGAATTGTTCTTTCTATTGTGTCACTATTCCGATAAAAATACAATGTTTTTTTACGTTTTTTTCCACATGATGTAGAGCAACGCATCCCAATAAAATATATTAATCCTACAGGAAAAAGACTTCTGTATCATTCCAACCTAGTAAGTTATTACACGCACATACACTTTTACCAATTGTTTTACTTTAATAGCAGTAACATTAGTCTATTCATTTTCAATACTATTTTTCCCAAAAAAAGAAAGGTGTTTTCCGAAATAGGAAAACACCTTTTACTTATTTCTTCTTATTTAAAACACTACTCACGATAACACCAATACAAGCACCTATAATAGCTGGAACAATCCACCCAACACCTTCTGTATAAAAAGGAATGTATTTCAATACTGACGTCCACTCATTCATCATTACATTTTTATTAAAAATATCAATTGCACTAAATACCGCTACAGCCCCAACGGTTACTGTATATACGTATACATACTTTCCAATATACTGATGGAATAACCCTAAAATAATAAGCGTTAATGCAACTGGATAAATAAATCCAAGGATCGGTACTGATACTTTTAAAATTTGCGTTAATCCTAAATTCGCTAAGAGCATACTAACAAAACTTAGTATAAACGCCCAAATTTTATAAGATACTTTCGGGAATGCACTTGCGAAAAATTGACTACAAGATGTAACGAGTCCGATTGAAACACATAAACATGCGATAGTAAAAATAAGACCTAATAAAACGACTCCGCCTTGTCCAAATAATACCGTCATAACTTGTGATAACACTTTCGCGCCATTATCAAACGTACCTAATGAACCACTAATTGAACCAACATACCCAAGGATGACATAAATAATAGATAATAAAAGACCTGCTCCAATACCAGCAATACTCATATATTTCGCTAAACCTTTATCATCTTCAATACCTTTTGCACGCAGCGCATTGGCAATCACAATACCAAAGATTAAAGCCGCTAGCGCATCCATCGTTAAATATCCGTCTAAAAACCCTTGGAACATAGGAGCTTGTCCATAGTTTCCAGCAGGTTCTTTCACACTACCTACTGATGTAAACATGCTTTTTATAAAGATAAGAGCAATCATACCTAATAATAACGGTGTTAAAACCTTTCCGAACAACCCCATTAATTTAGACGGTGATAAACTTAACCAGTACACAATACTAAAGAAAATAACCGTGTAGCATAATAAAACTACGCTTCCCGCTTCTGGGAAGAACTGACCTGGCCCCATTTCAAAAGCTAAACTTCCTGCACGTGGGATACCAAGACCTGGTCCAATAAATACATACACGATACACGGAAAAATAATGGCAAATGAAGAATGAACCCTACCCGCTAACGTTTGAAAACTTCCCGCTTTCGCAATAGCAATAACTCCCAATATAGGAAGACCTGTTGCTGATATAATAAACCCTACTAATGAAATCCACACATGTTCTCCTGCTTCATAACCAAGAAAAGGCGGGAATATAAGATTCCCTGCTCCAAAGAACATTGAGAATAACATAAGACTAATAAGTAAAATTTCTTTTTTCTGTAACAATTTCATTTCTTTCCCCTTCTTTAATTTCATCTTCCATGAAATCAATTTCACATATAAAAAAGTGCAATAATCCGCTTCCTTACAAAGAAAACATAGTCCATAGTCTATCACAAAAGAAACGCTCCTTCTATAGCTATCCCTCTTTTCCAATTTCTTCTGAAAAATCAACCTTTATTGACTTATAATAGTTAATAAGGTAAAATATTAAATGTACAAAATTATTAACTTTGTTTTTGTTTGTGTCAGGAGGAAAATAACATGGAATCAGCGATACAACTAGAAAGAGAACAACAAAGAAAAAAGAAACATCCTCCAGGTTTATACTTACTCTTCTTTACAGAAATGTGGGAAAGATTTAGTTACTATGGATTACGAGGATTATTAACATTATATTTAACGACAGCTTTAGTAAGCGGTGGTCTTGGGTTTAGTCCCGCATGGGCACTCTCTATTTACGGATTTTATACTGGAGCCTGCTATTTCACACCAATGATTGGTGGATACTTAACAGACCGTTTTCTAGGTAAACGAAAAGCGATCACAATTGGTGGTATAACAATGGCAATCGGTAACCTTACACTATTTGCCTTGCAAAACCAATTAGGCTTATACCTCGGATTAGCGCTTATTATTATTGGTAATGGATTCTTCAAACCGAACATCTCTACACTGGTTGGGGAATTATATGAAGAGAACGATTCAAAACGTGATAGTGCGTTTACCATTTTCTATATGGGTATTAACGTCGGGTCATTTTTAGCTCCACTCGTTTGCGGATTTTTATCAGAAAATTTATTCAAAACAACAGTTGATGGAGTGGTACATTACGGATTCCGTTACGGTTTCTTAGCCGCTTCAATCGGAATGATCATTGGACAAATTTTATTTACAACACTATCAAATCGCTTCCTTGGTGATATTGGTAAAAAACCAACTCGCGATTTGCAAACAGCTGCTGGACAACCATCAGTAGGAGATACACCGTTAACAAAAAAAGAAAAACAACGTACCGCAGTTATCGTCATTTTAACATGCTTTGTTGTCTTCTTCTGGGCTGGCTTTGAACAAGCCGGTAGTTCATTAACATTATATACAAACAAATTTGTAGACCGCTCTGTGTTCGGATGGGAAGTTCCAACATCTTGGTTCCAATCGGTCAATCCATTATTTATTATTTTACTTGCTCCAGTCATTTCAGCATTATGGGCAAAACTTGCAACTAGAAAAAAAGGGGACTTAAAAATCCCAACAAAAATGGGACTTGGTATGATCCTACTCGGTATCGGCTATATCATTCTCGTTATGGCTACATTAAAAACAGGTAGTGATGAACATAACATTACAGAAAAAGCAAACCTACTATTTATCGTCTTTACGTATCTTTTCCATACGTTAGGTGAGCTATTCTTATCACCTGTTGGGCTATCAATGGTTAGTGCACTCGCTCCAGTAAAACTTGCTTCTTTATTAATGGGTGTATGGCTAGCAAGCTCAGGAATCGCCAACATTTTAGGCGGACAACTTGCGAGCTTTACAACTTCACTTGGATATTCTGAAGTATTTATAGTAATTGGAGCTGCCGCGATTGTCTTAGGTTGTGTTTTATTATTAATTTCTAAGAAATTAGTGAAATGGATGGAATAAAAAAAGATGAGGAATTTCTCCTCATCTTTTTTTATTCTTTCTTACCCTTTTCTATAGCTTGCTCATACAGCTCTTTATGTTCTTTATATTCACTTGGCACGAAATTTTTATAGAAGAATGAAAGCCAGCTATCTCCCTTTTTATATCCTTCTTCTCGAATTTCCGTTGCCTTTTTATTTGATTTAAATCCTTCAACAAACCATTTCTTTAATGATTCATTCTTTTCATACTTAGCAGGAACTTTCAAATCATAGTTTTCAAATGCATACTTATAGCCAGCTTTTTCTACTGCCTTTTTTGTAGACTTATAGCCTTTTTCATACGCGGTTTCATATGCTTTCACGTATGCATCTTTATCACTATTCCCAGGATTCTTTTCTGCTAACTCTTTACCAGCCTTTTCCCCTAGTTCCGCTTGCTCTTTTTCAATTTTTTCCGTTCTTTCTTTATTTCCTACTTTGAATCCCTCTTCAAAGTTTGGTTTAAACTCTGGGGCAACTTGACTATCGTCCATTACCTCTTGTGCTAACCCCTGCTCTTTCCCTTTTTCAAAATGCGTTTTTTTCTGTTCTTCTAACGACCATGCCGCAGCATAAGCAGTTGTAAATGCTTGTTTATATGTATCCGATTTTCCAGCTACATGTGCTTCTGCAGCATTTTTACCAGCTTTAAAATCAGTTTCTCCATTTTTTTGGCCTTCAAGTTGACCTTTTTCCATATCAGCTTGGCGCTTAGCTTCTTCTTGCTTACGCGCCTCTTCTGCTTTTCTTTGTTCCTCAGCTACACGTTGTCTCTCTTCTTCAGCTTTACGCTGTGCTTCTGCAGTACGCTGCCTCTCTTCCTCTGCTTTACGCTGTGCTTCTGCAGCACGTTGCTTTTCAACCTCAGCATTGCGCTGTGCTTCTGCTTGTCTTTCAGCTTCTACAGCGCCGTTATTATTTTGACTAGGTGCTGGGCTCGTTGCACCACTACCAGAAGCTGGTTTATTATGATAATGATATTCCCCGTACTGTAATCCCCATTTCTCACAATTTGTACGACACGTATGTCCACCATTAGCATCTGTACGCCCTGGATGCGCATAAGCTGAAATTGGAGCTATCAATAACGCTATACTTGTTGTTAAAAGAAGTTTCTTCACCTGTTGTTTCACTCTTGTTCCTCCCAAAATCTAGAATTCTAACTTTATTATACATAAATAGAAAAATACTTAAATACCAACTAAAATATTCTATTATTTCTCAAGATTAGTAAAAAATAAGGTCAACTCTTTAAAGAGTTGACCTTATTTTTTATTTCTTCGCCTTCGTTCCTACTAAATCACCAGCAACAACATAACGCTTAGAATTATCCTTCACAGATACACATGTAATAAGCGTTATCTCATCTTTCCCATGATCCTCTACAACTTCCCACTTATCAGGAGTTACTTCAGATACACCCGTAACTGCATACTCATATTCATTTTCATTATCATACAAATAAATTTTATCGCCCTTTTTCAAAGAGGCTATATCACTAAACAAAACACCTTTTTTAGACATGTTATGTCCTGCTAGTGCGTAATTCCCTTTTCCCATTACTTGATTTTCTTTTACTGTCGCTGCACCTGATAATAGGTTTTTCTCAGTAGAAGATTTTAAAACAGGAAGCTCTACTGAAACACTTGGAATCGAAATACGGCCAATCACTTGTTTCTTATCTAATGATGCATTCGCTACTTCCGCCAAGTCTGGTTGATTAATTTTTGAAGCATCTACAAATTCCGTCTCATGCTTTTCATAATCCATCTGTTGAACAGTCTGTCCATTTTCAGTCTGTTTCTTTTCAGCCTGATATCCATCATAAAATGGCTTTCCGATTAAAACACCACCTACAACAAATAGAAGGATCGCTACTATACTATAAATTCTTTGCTTATTCATATACAATTCCTTTCCGTTACAAAATCTTACTCTATATAAAATGATAAGATAATATTGCTGTATGTACAAGTGTAAGCTTAAAAAGAAACCTTCTTGCTAATGCAAGAAGGCTTTTTTTAAGCTAATTTATTTCTGTATAGGGATATATGGAAAACTGTCATTTGAATAAAGAAAATAGAAAATAGAATATATAACGGGTATCCAGGAAGGTATTCATTAATAATAGGTGAAAAGGTTAAAAATCCAACTGCACAAGGTAATACAAACCATAATGATACAAATGTTGTTCGACAGGCTTTATCGGTAATCGCTTTTTCACGCTCATCTTCTAGTGGAAATAATAATGGATACATCCAAAAAGATAAATTCTTGTATTTTTTCTTTTGAATTCTATAAAAAATTGTAACTATACTAGCTCCAATAAATAATAAAATAAATGGCACTCCATTAAACCATACTTCAAATGGAAATTTCTCGTTTTTAATTATATCTGCTAATTCTGTAATCACACTATAAAATTCAATAAATGTCCAGCATGCTAACGCAGTATAGAGTACATTTATAATATAAGAAAAACCAATTCTATTCATCCTCTTCCCCCTCCTTATTTAAAACAAATACATCTTCCATCTTTAGCTCGAACACATCACAAATCGTAAGTGCTAATAACAAAGAAGGAACGTAATCTCCTTTTTCAATTGCAGCAATTGTTTGTCTCGTTACTCCAACCTTTTCTGCTAATACACTTTGCGAAAAATTAAAACGAGCTCTTAATTCTTTCACTCTGTTAAAAATGGTCAATTTTACCACCTCTCACCACCATTGTATGCTATCCTTAACAAAATGTAAACTCAACTTAACATTATTCTCACAAAAAAATCCAACTTTACAAATTGTAAAGTTGGATTACGTGTTAATTTAAAATAGTTAATTTAACATTTTTTCTGCCCCAATTACTAGATGAAGCTTTATCAGGCATTAAAACATCGATTTTGTGACCTTTAATCGCGCCACCAGTATCTGCTGCAATTGCTTCTCCATATCCTTCAACATATACACGAGAACCTAATGGAATAACAGATGGATCCACCGCAATTAATTTCATTCCTGGGTTTGCAGTTAGATTATAACCTTTACCACCTGGGCCCCATGCAGAATATACTTGTTGACCTGGTCCATAACCATTTTCAGCTGGGTCTGCTGTATAAGCTGTTGCATGTACATAAAGTTCTTTTCCACCAGCAGTTGGTTTAGAAGGTTGTGCAGGTTCTACCTTCGAATTATTATTAGCAACAGGTTCAGCTGGCTTATTAGCTTTTTCTTGCTTTTGCTTTTCTGCAATTTCTGCTTGCGCTTTCGCTAAGGCCTCTTGCTCAGCCTTTGCAGCTGCTTCTGCTTTTGCACGCTCTTCTGCTGCAATTCTCGCTGCTTCTTGCTCACGAGCAATTGTTTCTTGCACTGCCTTCATATTTGACTCAATTTTAGCTTTTTCTTCTGCTGCTAAATTAAGTTGGCTTGCAATCTGATTATATTTAGCTTGAACCGTTTGTAAGTTATCTTGACGCTTTTTCAAGTTATCTTGCAGTTCAGCTTGTGCTTTTGCTAATCTTTGCTTGTCTACTACTAATGATGCTTCTTTTTCATCAATTGTTTTCTTATCCTCTTCAATTTGACGAAGATCTTGTTCTTGTAGACGTAAAATTTCTTTATCTGCTTCTAGAATAGTAGTAACTGCATTCATACGTTGTATGAAATCTGCAAAGTTTTTTGACTCTACTACAACTTCTACTACTAAACTTGTATTTGAACTGTTTTGAACAGAAATCATACGTTTTCTCATAATATCCTTACGAGCAAGGACTTTATCTTCTAAAACGACAATTTCTTCCTTTTTTTGTTCAATCTGCTTATGTGTTTCATCGATTTTACGTTGAATAGCAGCTTGATCCTCTTTATTTTTTGCAATTGTATTATTTAAATTATGTAGTTCGCTTTCGATACCTTGAATTTCTTTACTAACAGCTTGCTTCTCTTGCTCTTTCTTCTGCATATCTGCATCGTTTTGCTGCAATTGCTGTTGCATGTTGTTAAGTTTCTCGTCGTTTGACTCTGCTTTTACAGCGACTGTACTAGAAAGACCGATAATTCCTGCTAATACTAGACTACTGATTCGCTTAAAATAGTTCATAATCCGACTCCCTTCTTATACAGTTATACATGATTTATTTTACAGTTTGTTTACAATACCATTAAATACAGTTTATTTTTCATGACGAAAAAAAGGGAATTATGAATAAAATGTAATAGATTCTTAAATATTTAACAATTCCTATATTTATAAATTATAAAAGATGCTAAAATCCAAATATAGAGAAAATATAACTTCCAAAGGCGGTTGAATGAAATAAAATGTTTACTCAAAAGAAAACACTCCAACATAAAATTGAACAATTAGAAAATCGTATACATGAGCTAGAGACAGAATTAAAACAAAAAGATATTGAAAAACGAGAAATAATTTCCACTATCCACGATCGTGTACAAAGCGTCGTCCAAGAGCATCAACTTGTAAATAACCAACACCATACACTTCAAAATTTAGTTCAACAATTAAACTCATGTTTTGAAAATGTTTCAACACGTACAACACATTCCAATGAATTGAACAGTGAAATGTTACAAAAAGAACATAGCTTAATTCAGTCTATTGAAGAAATTATTGACTGCTCTAATGAAGGAAAAGAATCTGTTCACCGTTTACTTATTGTTATTAATAAATTAGGTGAACAATCTCAGCGTACATCTAACAGCATGAATCATTTAAGTGAACGCTCAAAAGAAATTGAGCAAATTGTAGAAGTCATTCAAAACATAGCAGCGCAAACAAATCTACTAGCGTTAAATGCAAGTATCGAAGCTGCACGTGCTGGAGAGCATGGTAAAGGCTTCGCTGTTGTTGCCAATGAAGTAAGAAAACTAGCAGAAAGTACGGCAGAGAGTACAAAAAATATCGGCAACTTAACGAAAAAAATTCAAGAAGAAATTGAAAAAGCATACGAAAACACAAAGGATAATTTACATTTAGTCGATGAGGGTGTCGAAATGAGTGCCGATACAAACGCTAGAATCGAAAATATTTTAATCATGATTCAAACGTTACAAAATGGTGCTACAAATGTTATTCAAGCGATTGAAAACCAAAAATCTTGTAATGACGATATATTACGAGAATTTGCACATACGCAACAAATGTTCCAAAAATTAAATACTACTATTATGAGCCATATTCATGACGCTGAAAAAATCGATGTTCAATTGACTACAAGTCTTCAAGAAACAGCGGCTTCTCATTAATAATAAAAATCCCCTATAGCGCTATAGGGGATTTTTATTATATTCCGAATATTTTTTTCTTCCCAATATTCATCCATATCTTTGTTATAATGGAAAAGTTGTTTCTTTATACTAATTAACAAGGAGGATGTTATGGAACAATTTTACTACATTTTAAAATATTTAATTCTTGGTTTGTTCCAAGGACTAACAGAACCAATTCCGATTTCTTCAAGTGGTCACCTCGTTTTAGCACAACATTTGCTAGGACTAAAAATAGAAGGGTTTAGCTTTGAACTACTTGTTAATTCAGCTTCATTATTAGCTGTATTACTTATTTATAGAAATGATTTAATTCGTCTAACGAAGAATGGTATATCTTATATATTTACAAGAGCAGAAGATACAAAATCAGATTTCTTCTTTATTATTTACCTTGTAATTGCCACGATTCCAGCAGGTGTTATTGGTGTTTTATTTAAAGATTACATCGATCAGTACTTAAAAGGTGTGAAAATGGTTGGGATTTCCCTTCTCATTACTGCTGTCGGCCTTTGGATTATTAGAAACTTGCGTGGACGTAAAAATGATGGCGATCTTTCTATGAAAGATGCAATCATCGTCGGATTAGCACAGGCTTGCGCACTAATCCCTGGGATAAGCCGATCTGGTGCCACAATCGTAGCAGCGATGTTACTTGGTATGAAGCAAGAAACTGCTCTTCGCTTCTCATTCTTACTATACATTCCAGTTAGCTTAGGTGGTTTATTACTAAGTATTACAGACATTGCAAACGATCCAAATCTAGACACGTTATTCGTACCATATGTCGTTGCATTCATCGCAACATTTATTATGACGTATATTTCGTTAAAATGGTTTATGAACATTATGGCAAAAGGAAATTTAAAATATTTCTCTTTCTATTGTATTATCGTAGGTGTACTTACTATTATTTTCTTGTAAGGCGACGGCTTTTACGGGCAGCCCCGTCCACCTAACTTCTTTGCTTTCGCTGAATATTGAGGTAGGGGGCTTACTGCCCGCAAATATCGGGATAAAATAAACTTACAAATTTGAAGCGAGTCATTCTATTAATATAGAACGACTCGCTTTTGTATAATCCGATTAAAATAAAACCTATCATTATAAGAGAATTCATCTAGTATGCCCCCTCTTACCTTTGTCATAGGATAAGATAAGAGGGCTTTCTTATGCATAAACTTTCTTTTCTTGACAATACAAACGAATAACATGCTTATTTTGTTGAAATACATCATGTGTTAAGCGAATAATAATAAAGTTTCGTTTTATTTGATTGTCATGAACAAAAATCTGTTCCCCCTCCTGAAAATGCCATGCACTTTCAAAAGTCGTAATATGCCCCCCACTTACAGAAAACAGCTCATATTGCATCTCTTATACCCTCTCTCAATTTATATAATCATAATATCTTTATATTAAACTTAGTATAGCTTAATCCCTCTAAAGTTTGTAATTTTTTCTATTTTAAACTATTATAACTTTGTTTTAAATTCTTTTTAGCGCTATAATGATAAACGAAATTTCATTGAAAGGAGACTTCATTTTGACTGCATATTTATTTCCAGTAAAAACAGCTTTTATTTTATTTCCTATTTTAGCAATGTTTCTCTTAATCCCTTTTTTAATATTTAATTATCGAAAATACGGTTATTTAAATAAATGGCGCTCATTTATTTTATACTCATTATTACTCTACTTATTAAATGCCTATTTTCTTGTTATTTTGCCATTACCACAAACGTACGATACTTGTAGCCTACAACCGGCTAATACACAGCACATGCAACTCTCACCATTTTATTTCATACAAGAGATTAGCAATCATACATCGGCAATTTTAACGAAACCAGCTACTTATTTCTACTTATTAAAAGAATCTGCATTTTTACAAGTTGCATTTAATGTTCTATTAACCGTTCCATTCGGTATTTACTTACGTTATTATTTCCGACGTAGTTTATTACAAACCATTTGCATTTCTTTTTGTTTTTCACTATTTTTCGAACTAACACAAGTGACTGGGCTATATGGTATTTATAATTGTGCCTATCGCTTATTTGATATCGATGATTTGTTTTTAAACACACTAGGTGGCGTAATTGGTTTTATCATTGCACCGATATTTACGTACTTCCTTCCGAAAGCGAGCGAATTAGATAGTCATATTGATTTGGAAACGAAACCAGTTGGATTCGTTCGTCGCCTGATTGCGATGCAAATTGATTGGATTTTCTTATCTATCGTTGTACCTGTAATTAAAAACAAAGGAAATTCTATCTTCCTTTCTAATATTCAATCTTACACCAATATGTACGAACTCATTTTCATTACGTGTTCGATCTTTATTTACTTTATTATCATTCCATACTTTACGAATGGAAAAACAATTGGAAAAGCATTGCTTCGCATTTACGTGAAAGGAAAGTCAGATCGCATTACAATGAAGGAATTATTCATCCGTTACGGTATATTCTATTTCATTTTAGGTGGAATCAATTATATTCTTTCTAGTAGCTCTATCTTAAATCTTACAGAGCCTTTAGTATTACTAGTTATAGTATTGTTCCAATTCGTCATTAACGGCCTATTTATTATCCATGTTTTATTACATGTATTTAGCCGTGATAAGTTACTATTTTATGAGCGCATTAGTCAAACAAGGCATGCAATTATACTAAAAAAAGCTGACAAATAATTATTTGTCAGCTTTTTTTCATACTCATAAATAACTTTTCTGCGTAAGGATTTAAAAACATTCCCATTTCATCTAGCGACTTCCTCACCTGTAAAAACGAATGAAATTCTGGATATATATGTTGTAATTGCTCATACGATAAAGTATGCATTTTCCCCCAATGCGGGCGCCCTTCATATTTCAGAAAGATCTTTTCCACTTCACCAAAATAAGCTGCATATTTCATACCTTTATACATATGAACAGCGATATAAGCTGAATCTCTTCCGTGCGCTGGACTCAGCCATATATCATCACCTTTCACATAGCGACATTCAATTGGAAAATGCACCTTATACTTTTTCTTTTCAATAAGTTTTGAAATCTCCTCTACAGCATCCCTCATATACTTCGATGGGACACTATACTCCATTTCATAAAATGGAACCGTACGTGATGTAGCGAACACTTCATAGCTTGGTCCAATTATTTTTGTGTTTGGTACAGCCTTAGCTGATAATCGACTTACCCTTTTACTTATGGAAGGGAACAATTTACAGCCTTTAGATAATAAAGAGAACATCCTATTTTCCAGTAACTCCACCTTTAGTTTATGCCATTTCAAATCACTTTCTTTACTCATTGTTTCATTTGTAAACTTCACTTGTACCTCCTCTGAATAAGGAAAGACAAAAATTCAAAGTGACGATTCTTCTTATATTCTTCTAGCTTGTTCATTACAGTAGATAATGACTGTTTTTCACTTTCATAAACGAGCGAATACGCTGGAATAACCTTCAATTTTATCTTCACAATTATACCTAGCATCCCAAGCGACAACTGAAATGCTTTCCAATATTCGATGTTTTCGGTTTCTGAACACACTATACTCTCTCCTGTAGATAAAACTGCCGTAATTTCCATAACTTGTGTCGATAAACTCCCAAAAGTAACACCCGTCCCATGAGTTCCTGTACTAATCGCTCCTGCAATAGATTGTGAATCAATATCTCCTAAATTTTCTTGCGCATAACCTTTCTCTTCAAGTAACTTCCCTAAATCATGTAGTTTTGTTCCTGCCCATACTTCGACTGTCATATTCTCTATATCAACATCCATAATCCCTTTCAGTTCATCTAACGAAACTAAAATTTCTTCCGTTTGCACAAGAGGTGTAAACGAGTGTCCGGAACCGACAACACGAATTTTCTTTCCTTTTTTTCGTGCAAGCCCCACAACTTCTACTACATCTTGTATACTTTCTGGGTACATCGTATAATGCGGCGTTCCTTCTACATTTCCTGTCCAATTTCTCCATTTTTGTCCCTTTATAGAAAGCATTGACCATCCCCCCGATATGTTGAATACTCCCCAACGATTTCTCCTTTTTTAACACGATATAAAAAAGGAAACCGCTCACATAACTCTCCAGCTTTACTATGGCGAAACAAGATGGAATCACCTATATCTACTCGTTCTTCACCGTTATAAAAAATTGGTGTTTGTACCTCACCAGCACCTTCTAAAGGTAATAGTTTTGCACCATTCGGTCTCCAAACCTCAGGCTCTTTATCTTTTCCAACTGCCCCTGAAGCAATGTACCCACCACCGAGGCAAGTATAAATAGACAGGTCTGGTTTACGCACAACTGGTAAAGCAAATCCGACAGCTGGCTGAAATTTCACTTCTTTATAGTAATCAAACAGTTTCGGCGAATAAAAAGCAGAGCCTACCGTAATCTCTGTAACTGACTTATCTTTCTCAGTTGTTTTTATACTTCCTGTGCCTCCTCCATTTACAAATCTTAGATCAATACCTAGGTTTTGTATTTCTTTTACGATATGTCCTCTTCTTTCTTTAACTTCTAACACCGATTTCTTCTTTAAATACGAAATCGCTTTACTTTTCATCCATTGATTCGGTATATGATCCCCCACCCCGGCAATTTGAGCTTCATATCCCATTACACCATCTAGTATTAAATATAATGAATCCTTTACCTTTTTTACTATTTTCAAAGCGCCCTGTACATCTTTTACCGGAGATCTTTTTACACCAAAATGAAATTGAAAAAAACGACTACTCATATCAATATCCAAACAAACACGAAAACAGCCTTGAGACTTCTTCGCAATTTTTTCTAAATAAACAATATGCTCTTCACAATCTACCATACAAGTTATAACGAGCCCTTGCTTCGTCAGCAGACTAATTTCATGTAAAGCTCTTTCATCATAAGCAGGGTACCCTAGCAATACATCATTAAATCCTTGTTCAATTAAAAATAAAGCTTCTCTAGGTGAAAAGCACATAATACCTTGAAACCGATTATTTGCAGCTAAAATCTTTTTCATAATCGGAACGGAGCGTAATGATTTACTCGCTATACGAATATTCTTATTTCCACTTAACTCTGTAATCGATTGAATATTTTCCTCTAAAGCCACTTCATCTAAAAATGCACACGGTAATGGAACTTCCTTAAAAATTCCTCTATCCACATTCTTCTCTCCTCTTCTACATATGTCTTATACATATTGGAAAGAAAGTTTGAATTTCCTCTTACAAAATAAAAAAGTTTCTTCATATTAAGAAGAAACTTTTTTCAGGACTACTTCATAGAAATAATCGCCCCTACTGGATAATGATCCGAATAATCATCATACGTATATTTTTTGAACCATGATGTAACAGACCACTTTGGCGATTTCACTTGTAATACTTTATTCTCTACATATGATGGAGTTGCATGTTCTTTACTTGTCATGATGTAATCCAAATGTTCAGCAGGGCTATCGGGATAATTGTATTTCGCAATGCTATTTGTCGTTGCATCCCAAGTTGCTGTATGTCCAGTATAAGATGGTACAGAAGCGTTCAATATTTTAAACATAGATGCATACTCTGAATCACTCTTATTCTCTGCATTTATTTTATTTACGTTCATATCACCACCAATTAAAACATACTCGTCATTTGGTATATTTTTATTTTTAATAAAACCTTGAATTTCTTTTAACTGGTTTGTACGTACAGATGCCGGTGAAGTTTTTCCACACATACTATCTTCAGCCTGCAAATGCGTCCCAATTACATGAACGAAACGATCATCTTTCTTGATTTTCGTGTATACAAATCCTTTATTTGACAAATTATCTGGCCCGCATCCTTTTGCAAATACATATTGAATCTTTTCAACGATCGGCCATTTACTCACGATTGCAACGCCCCCATCTTCAGGAGTTGAAGATGAATAGTTCCCTAATGTTTTATCCCATTCATTTCCGTTACTACGACCGAGTACCGCTGTTTGATTCGGATATTCTTTCTTCAAGTTTCCTAATAAGCGATTTGAAGCACTATTATCAAACACTTCATTTAATATAACAACATCTTGATTCTTTATATAATCCGCTGCCCCAATTAAATCAGCACGCTGGCTTTGTCCCCAGTTCGGATATAAGTTTGTTGATAGCATGTACACATTATGCGTCATTACCTTTAATGTATTATTTTCATTTACGGATACATCTGCTTGAGCAGGAGATCCGCTATATAAAGCTCCTAAGCCAATGCCAAAGCTAAGTACACCTTTTAGTAATCTGCTTTTCATATTTCATATCCCCCATGTGTTGTATAGTAATAAAAAGGCCAAATGCTCTATTTTGACATTTGACCTTCTTCAAAGACTTAACGATTTCCGTACGTATCAAACCAAAGCTGAATATATCCAGCAGTTACACGTTGTGCTTCCATTAATCGCTTACCAGTCGTTGGTGTAACTTCAGCACGCCATTTATCCGCATAACTTTGTGATACAGCCGCTTTCACAAACCAACTTTTCGTATTACTATTTACAATACCAGAGTAATCTTGCTTCGCAGCTACTGCCGCTCCATGAATCCATTCTTCTGGATTCATACCTTTCCAATTCCAATATCCATTTCCGTCCGTTACTTTATAATTATCTTTAATTGTATCTACAAAGTTTTCATATTTAGAATGGAACCCTTGTGGATACGAAAGATTCGTAAAGTTTGCCGCATGCATTGGCTGATTTACATCTCCTAAATAATGAAGAGATAGTCCTAAATAGAAGAATGCTTGTTTCATATCTTTATTTTTATAAGACTCACCAGCTAATTTAAAATATTTATTTCCTGTTTCTTTCGCCTGTTTTGCAAGTCCAACATATGTTTTCCCAGTATCAGGATCATAGAAATGAGAAGTAAATGTACTATTATCATAATAAGGATTTTCATAATCAGCAGCATAAATACCTTTCTCTAAATCTGTACGCCATGCATTTAATAGCGCTACTTCATCTTGCCTTACAAGAGTTGTATTACGAGACATAATATCAATAGCACGGTTTACAATCCATAAATGAGAATTTACACCTTCTGAGTGTGTATCTTCCGCAGACCAATACTGAGTAATAATTGGTACATTTCCTTCATTCTTTTCATGTGCAAAAGCTACATTTTGTAATGGTGCTACTAACGTAATCGCAGCTGCTAAAGCAAGAACTTTCTTTTTCATATGAAATCCTCCATTTTATAATTAAGTTATTGTAAATATTTTGTTAGGATCCTACGACGTCTTTCAGTTAACCTATAATTAGAATATCCCACCTTTCACCGAACTTCTATCATTTAATCAAAATATGCAAATGTTCATATCACTATACCTTTATACATAGTGAACGTAATGAATGAATGCACTTACATTGTAATAAAGTATTATTAAGCTACTGCAAATACTTGTCTAAAATAATGTAAAAAAAGAGTAAAGCAATTAATGCTTTACTCTTTTTTTCTCTTCGATAGTATACTTGGCAATTGCACGTTAACTGCCAACTTATGAATAAATCCAAAAACTAATCCGATCCCGATAAATATGTATAATATCGTAAATATCTTTCCAAAGTCAGTTTGAGGACTGAAATTTCCATCCCCAACAGTAGTAAGTGTCACGACGCTAAAATATAAAGCATCAAGAGGACGTAATCCCTCCACTGTGCTATAAAAGATCGTACCAGATATTAAAGTTAGAATTGTTAATACGAATAACACTTGAAATTCTTTATCTTTCCACGCTCGTAAACAAGCTTTTAACATCCGTTTCAATGTCAACATAAATGAAAGCATTAAACTTCCCCTTCCAAACAAAATACCTTTAGTTAAAGGAAAGTCTATCACCTTTCTGTATAGAAAAAAAGTAGCCCTCTTCTATTTCTAGAAAAGAGCTACTTTTTACTATTCTCTACTATTTAGGTGAAACAAGAATTTTCACTTGTGTTTTATCTTTTACAAGTGCTTCAAATCCTTCTTCAACAACTTGATCCACTGTGATTTTTTTCGTAATTAATTTCTCTGCTTGAATTTGGCCAGAGCTAATTAATTTAATAACAGCTGGGAAGATATGGCGGTATCCAAGAATACCGATAACCTCTTTTTCTTTTAATACAAGGTTATTCGGAGTAATTGTTGCATCTTTTTCCCATACACTAACAATTACAGTTTGTCCTTCGAAGCTTGTACTTTCAATTGCTTGACGAAGTACTACTTCAACACCTGTTACTTCAAAGCTCACATTTACACCTAAACCATTTGTTAAGTTACGAATTTCTGCTAGTACATCTTGAGTAGCTGGATTTAATACATAATCCGCACCTGCTAATTTTGCTAACTCTTGACGTTCTTTAGAAAGTTCAACTGCAATAACAGGAGTTGCTCCCGCTGCTTTAGCTGCTTGAATAACAAGAAGTCCAATTGGACCACAACCAAATACTGCTACTGCTTCCCCTTCTTTTAATTTACTTTGACGTACTGCATGAACTGCTACTGCTGCTGGTTCTACAAGTGCACCTTGTTCATACGTCATTTCATCAGGAATATGGTGAACCATATCTTCTGGTACTACTGTATATTCAGAGAAACCGCCGCCATCTCCGCCAAGACCATGGAAAACAAGTTGTTCACAAACATTGTAATGTCCATGTTTACAAGCTTCACATTTACCACAAGAATAAATTGGTTCTACAACGACGCGATCTCCCACTTTATGAGAAGTAACGCCTTCACCGATTTCAACTACCTCACCGCTAAACTCATGACCTAAAATAACTGGTGCTTTTACATGTGTTAATGGGTGCTCTTCTGTTGGAATAAAAATAGGTCCTGCTAAATATTCATGCAGGTCTGTCCCGCAGATACCACACCATTTAACTTTGATCTTAACTGCTCCTGGTCTTACAGTTGGTTCTGGTACTTCTTCTACTCGTACATCACGTTGATTATGCCAAAGTAATGCTTTCATTTTATACATCCCTCTCTATGTATATACTTAACCTGGTGAAGTTTACAAATCTATTATAATACTTCTATCCATATATTTCAAAAAAACAATCTCATTTCCACTAAATTTTAACAAATAATGTTCAATATTTTGTCACTTTGTACTTTTTTCCACATCTGTTAATTCAATTTCATTGCGGTTGAAATTAGCATTATGCCATAATAGCATAGGAGAGGTGAATATCGCTTGAAATATTTTATTTACTTTATTGTTATCGTAGCGTTTCTAGATACATTTTCACAATTACCTATTATGAGTACGTTCGCTCAAAGTCTTGGAGGATCTCCTCTTATTATTGGGCTAGTTGTCGGTATGTACTCATTCGCTAATATGATTGGTAATATTATTGCTGGCGCTGCTGTCGATAAATTTGGTGCAAAAAAAATACTTTATATAAGCATGGGACTTACGAGTTTCATAGTCTTGTTATACACCGTTGTTCAAAGTGGTGAACAACTATTAGTTGTGCGCTTTATGCACGGCTTTAGTGACGGATTTTTAATTCCTGCTGCCTTTACGTTTTTATCAAAACAAACAAATTCAGCAAGACAAGGTAAGGCAATGGCTCTATCTGGCGCTGCTGTTGGAACAGCTGCAATTGTAGGCCCTGCTTTTAGTGGTATTATGAAAGCTACTGCTGGTATAGAGTGGGTATTCATTACCATTTCTATTTTAATGGTCCTTGGTACAATCGTATCTCTATTCTTCTTACCAAATAACGTATCAAGAAAAGATACATCAAGAACGCAAATGATGAACAAAGAAGATATGATTGAACTGTTAAAATCAGAGCCGTTATTGCAAGCATACATCGGTGCTTTCACATTAATGTTTTCACAAGGAATTGTCACATATATGTTACCAGTAAAAGTTGAGGCATTAGCGCTTAAAGCGTCTACTACAGGTATGATGTTAAGTGTATTTGGCATTACCGCTATCCTCTTCTTCTTACTACCAACAAATCGTATTTACGATCGATTTAATCGTTCAAAACTAATGTTGATTGGTATTGCCGTTATGGCATTAGCACTATCTTTACTCGGATTATTCACAACAAAAGGTATGCTCTTTATCGTTATGATGATTTACGGCATTGGATTCGCTATCCTTTTCCCATCGATAAATGCATTACTCGTTGAAAATACGACAGATGATAAACGCGGAAAAGCATTCGGATTGTTTTATGCTTTCTTCTCATTAGGAGTTGTTGCTGGCTCCTTTACAGTCGGAGCAATTGGAGCATCACCTAGCGCTAGCTTCGTTATCGGAAGTGCATTCTTAGTAACATTTGCTGGAATGATTTATGTCCGAAGCAAAATAAAAGACAAAGGCAAAGTAAAAAAGACAATGATAGGCTAATTCCATCATTGTCTTTTTTTCTCCTAATATATTACTTTTGTGTATAACTAAGTAATACTGTAAATAAGCTTATGTATAAAATCAATACTACCTTCTTCCTTTAAAAAAGAAACTAAATAAATACCGACGATACTTCGACAATTTCCTCGGAAATATTTCTTTTCCCCACATAATTTGATAGACTACATGTGAACAAACACTTGTATTTCATAAACTAAAATAATAACTTACTGTACAAATTAAAAAGCACAATCTTCATATGAAGATTGTGCTTTTATGTTATTAACGTTTAATCCATACAGCGCCTGCTGATTTATCCTCTGCTTGGCCAACAACTTGGAATTTAAGTCCAAGGTTTGGAACTTTTCTTCCCGCATCAGCAATTTGTTTATTACTGTATACTTTTGAATCATCAAAAGTTGTCACACCTTGTAATCCAGAATAATTAAACTGTCCGCGTGTTAACGAATTTGCACTCCATGCTGGCGTTTGATCAAATGAAAATGCAGCGTCCGCAATTTGCATGCCTGTATTACCGTATGCTGGTTTCCCATTTAAATTACCAACAAACGCTTCTGGATGAGAGTCGACAACCCCAAGGAAGCCTTCACCTGGATGCACCCCAACCCAGTTATCTTTAAAACTATCATCTGCATACCAAACGACAAGACCTGTATTATACACTGGACCTTTTCCTGCTTTTAATCCATTATCTGATCCCGCATAGTTTCTCCATTCTAAATAATAATAATGAGGTTTTTTCTCTGTCCCATCAGAAACAACGAATCCATTTAACTTCATTTTAGACGGTCCTTCTACATCATCAGAAAATACTACTTGTCCATCAACTGTTACATTTACATCATCCATTGCGAAACCTTTATATGTTAAGGCTGGATCTGTAATATAGTCAAATTGCAGTTTCACTTTCTTTCCTTTAAATTGACTTAAATCGTATGATTTATCAATCCACTTTCCATCTGTTGTATCTTTATCATCTTGTACTATCTTTTCTCCTAATCTATCAATCAATGTTTTCGTTCCATCTTCTGTTACTGCATGCACTTCGACAAAATCACACTCTGCTTCTAACTCATAATTTGCTTTATAATCAAATTTTGCATTTGTTCCTTTTGTTAAATCAAGGAACGGTGTTTCTAACGTTGTATGCATATCATCGCCTCTTGTACTATAATATGCATGCTTTCCAAATTCCGGTTTAATCGTTTCTACACTCTTACCTGGTAAGTTAACACGTACAACGCCTGGACGATTAGATTTCGTAACACTTTGATCAATATATGTAGGAACGCCTACACCACGCTTAATTTTATCGTAATCTACTTCTAAAATTTTTGCCCAGTTTCCACCCATATTTTTTTGCAAGAAGTCTTTATTTTGTGGCGAAAAACTAGTTGGCTCTGTTCCTGCAATTTTCCCTGTCCAACTACCTCCGCTCATTAATGACCAAGCTTCGACAGGTGAACCAGTTCCAGTATATTTCGTGTCATATTCATCCGGTAAGCCAAGGTCATGTCCAAATTCATGCGCAAATACACCTACTGCTCCATCTTCTGGTTCAATTGTGTAATCATGCGCTGCTACTTTTCCACCAAAGTAATCTACATTTGATTTTGTACCTTCAATCGCTACTGGATCTACCGCTAATTTTGAACGGTGTGACCAGATTGCATCATCACCTAATTTTCCGCCACCTGCCTCTTGACCAACACCAGCATGGATTACCATTAAATGATCAATTACACCGTCAGGCTCATTTTGATTTCCATCACCATTTGTATCATATCTATCGAATTGATCAAATTGAGATAAATCTAACCCTTTCTCAGCAGCTGCATGTAAAGCTTCTTTCACTAAATCACGTGCACCTTTTGGACCTTTGTTATCATGACCACTGTTACCATCAGCACCGTAGTCAGATGCTTTTCCTGGAACAGTTAGCCACTCAGTTACATATCCATCTGTCGTATAACTACCGCCAGACTGCTCTTCGTAATATTGTTTAAATGTTTTTACTTTCGAACCGTCAAATAATGTGTATGGTTCATTACCAAATAACATTTTTTGATAATGCTCTCTACTAAAGTCTTTCGAATACATATAACCTGGTGTTTGATCAATATTATTATGTTTATAATCACTAAATTCAACGAGTAACACTAGTACTTTATCAGTTCGAACAGATCCCTTATATGGAGCTTGCTTTGCCTTAGATGTTGGAACTTGCCCATTCAATTGTTTTTTATTTGGTTCTGGCCTTTGCTCAGGGCTAACATTTTTTTCAGGTTTCTTTACCTTTTCCTTTTCTTCCATTTTTTTCTCTTTTACTTTTTTCACGAAATCAGATGCCTCTTTAGCAGTATCAGCTGGAAGAATTTCTTTATTTGCCTGATCCCCTTGTTTCTTTTCAATATATTTCTCTACAGCCTTTTTCGTCTCTTCTTTAGAAGATGCTGGATTAATTGTTCCTCTTTCTTTCAGAGCTTCCGCTAAACGATCTTCTTGAATTAAATTGTAATCAATTGGTGTTGTAGACACATTATCTTTCTCTTTTGCTGGCGTTTCTGCGTATGCTA
The DNA here is from genome assembly GCF_009739945.1 of Bacillus luti. Classification (NCBI taxonomy): domain Bacteria; kingdom Bacillati; phylum Bacillota; class Bacilli; order Caryophanales; family Bacillaceae; genus Bacillus; species Bacillus luti. The sequence goes on from NZ_CP040336.1 coordinate 4,449,382, forward strand.
ATGGAGCACTCATTACAGATGTGCATCCGATAATTGCCGCAATTGCTAATGACGATAACACTTTAAATGGCGCTTTTCTTCTCATTCCATTTCTCTCCTTTTATAAAACTTAAAATTCAGATAAATAGTTGCATTTTTGTCGAAATCCCTGTTTACTACCTCCCTATATAAAAAGGCATAATTCTATAAACGTTAAACTTTCTGTTATAGAATCATGCCCTCCAGTTTTCTGGTCAGACCCTCTATCTGTTTATCCCGCTTTAACGGGCAGTAAGACTCCCACCTCAAAATTCGGTGAATGCGAGGAAGTTAGGTGGGAGATAACTGCTCGTAAAAGCCCGATTGGTGAAGGCTAATAATTAGTGGGGGGATGAACAAAGCCCCCCACTAATTAAAGTTTCACTTTATATCAAAATATGAAAAATAAAGAGTGATTTGTATATATTAAATAGTTTATATAACAAATTTAAAAGACAATATGCAAAATTGCATGAAAATTCTTTTAAAATACAAAAAAAGAATCCTAGTCAATTAAACTAGGATTCTTGATTTTCTATTATTTCTCTTGTGTTTTTTCCCAATCAGCTAAGAATTTCTCAATTCCTTGATCTGTTAATGGGTGCTTCACTAATGAAGCAATTACGTTTGCTGGGATTGTTGCAATATGTGCACCATTTAATGCTGCGTCAGTTACGTGAACGCTGTGACGTACAGATGCTGCGATGATTTCTGTTTCGATTCCATGAATTGCAAAGATTTCTGCGATTTGGCGGATTAAGTCCATACCATTATGACCGATATCATCTAAGCGACCTAAGAATGGTGAAACGTATGTCGCACCAGCACGAGCTGCAAGTAATGCTTGAACTGCTGAGAATACTAATGTAACGTTTGTACGAATTCCTAAGTCAGAGAATGCTTTTACTGCTTTTAAACCTTCAGTTGTCATTGGTACTTTTACAACAACGTTTGGAGCAATCTTCGCTAATTCTTTTCCTTCTTCAATCATTTTATCAGCTTCTAAGCTAATTACTTCTGCGCTTACAGGTCCTTCTATAAAGCTGCAAATTTCACGAATACGCTCATGGAAATCTACGCCTTCTTTTGCTACAAGTGATGGGTTTGTCGTTACTCCAGCTACTACGCCTAATGCATTTGCCTCTTTAATTTCGTTAATGTTTGCTGTATCAATAAAGAATTTCATTTGTTATTCTTCCTTCCCAATTTTCAATTTATATTTATTTGTTTTTCTTAATAAGCTCTAATTCAATCGGAATAGATTTGTCCACTTTTTTACCTTGCGTTATCTCTTTTGCTGTTTGCATCGCCTTCTCCCCGATTAATTCCGGTTTTTGAGCAACTGTTGCAGCCATACGCCCATCCTTAACCGCCTTCACAGCATCTTCTGTTGCATCAAATCCAACAACTACTACATCCGTTTTTCCAGCAGATTTCAATGCTTCAAGTGCTCCTAATGCCATTTCATCGTTATGCGCAAATACGGCTTTAATATCACCATTTGCTTGCAAAATGTTTTCCATAACAGATAATCCTTTTGCTCTATCAAAATCAGCCGCTTGTTTGGCAACTACTTTTAAAGACTTATCAGCTACGTTATGGAATCCTTTCCCGCGCTCACGAGCTGCTGAAGAGCCAGGGAGTCCTTCTAACTCCGCAACGTTTGCTCCCTCACCAACTAATTCACGAATATAATCACTAGCCATTTGACCACCTTCAATATTGTTAGAAGCGATGTGAGAAACAACTTCACCTGCATTCGCAACGCGATCTACTGTAATGACAGGAACATTCGCGGCATTCGCCGCACTGACTGCTGAAGCAACAGCATCTGAATCGGTTGGATTAATAACAACTACATCGACACCTTTTTGAATTAAATCTTCAACATCATTTGTTTGCTTTGCTGCATCATTTTGCGCATCAACAGCAATCAATTCAATGCCGCTTTCTTTCGCTTTCTTTTCTGCACCCTTTTTCAAAGTTACGAAAAAGGGATTATTTAAAGTTGAAACAGAGAATCCAACTTTAATAGTTTTATTTCGACCTTTATCGCTAGAATCCTTTGCCCATTCTGGCGGTTCCATTGAACAACCAGCAGTAATGACCATAATACATGCAACGAGTATAAGTAACCATTTCTTCATGAACTGCCCCTCCATTACGCTTCTTTTCGACGATCAATTAATACAGCTAGTAAGATTACAAGTCCTTTTACAACTTGTTGGAAGAAAGAAGATACACCTAATAAATTTAAACCGTTATTTAGTACACCGATAATAAGTACACCGATAAATGTACCAACAATCCATCCTCTTCCTCCAGAAAGACTTGTCCCTCCTAATACAACTGCTGCAATTGCATCTAATTCGTAAGAAGTACCCGCAGTCGGCTGTGCAGAATCTAGTCGTGATGTTAAGACAATACCTGCAAGCGCTGCCAAAATTCCGGAAAGACCGTAAATCATTACTTTAATTCTCGTAACATTAATACCTGATAATGCTGCTGCTTCTTCATTTCCACCAATTGCAAATGTACGACGACCAAATGTCGTTTTCTTCAAAATGAAGTACAGTACTGCGAAAGCGATCATCATTGTAACAGCTGGTACGGGAATACCAAGAAAATAACCGCGGCCAAACATTTGGAACATTAAATGATCACCAAGACCAGTGATCGGACGTCCGTCCATATAAACAAGCGTCAACCCACGAAAAATAGTCATTGTTGCTAAAGTTGCAATAAATGGAGCTACCTTTCCCTTCGCAATGATGATACCGTTTACAATTCCCATTACAAGACCTGCTAATAATCCAACTGCCATTGCAAGAAACGGATCCATCCCACTTGCCATCATTCCAGCAACAAGTGCACTTGATAATGCTAAAATAGAACCTACCGATAAGTCAATACCCCCTGTTAAAATTACAAAGGTCATTCCGAATGCAATGAGTGCATTAATCGATACTTGGCGCAGTATATTAAATAAATTTGGAATTTCAATAAATGCTGGATTTAAAGCTGTAATTACTACGATAATTAACACTAAACCGATTAAAGAACCAAGTTGTTGTAATACATTCCCCTTCTTAGCCATATCTTACTCTCCCCCTGTAGCTAGTGCCATAATAGACTCTTGTGATGCCTCATCTTTCTCTAAAATACCTCCGATTTTCCCTTCATGAATGACAAGAACGCGATCACTCATTCCTAAAACTTCTGGAAGCTCAGATGATACCATAATAACGGCATCGCCTTGCTCGGTAAGCTTATTCATAATAGAGTAAATTTCTTTTTTCGCTCCAACATCGACACCTCTCGTTGGCTCGTCTAAAATGAGTAGTTGCGGATGAATACCTAACCATTTCGCGATTACAATCTTTTGCTGATTTCCACCAGAAAGAGATTTCACTGCTTGCTCTCCGCTAGATGCTTTCACATTAAGAAGCTTCATCATATCCTCTGTAAACTGCTGTTCTAGTTCGTTACTAAGGACACTTCCCTTTGAAAGACTTTCTAAATTCGGTAACGCTAAATTTTCTCGAATTGAGAAATCTAACACTAATCCTTCAGACTTTCTATCTTCTGTAATGAAAGCAATTCTTTGTCTAATTGCATCTATCGGACTATCAATCTTTACTTCTTGTCCATTTATAAAAATTTGCCCAGAATCTAACGGTTCATATCCAAATATCGCTTTCATAATATCTGTGCGGCCAGCTCCCATCAAACCAGCTACACCAAGGATCTCACCTTTTCTTACTTGAAACGAAACATTTTCAAATTTCCCCTTTTTCGTTCCATTACGCATTTCAAAAATCACTTCGCCAATTTGACTATTTCGTTCTGGGTAGCGTTCACCAATGCTGCGCCCCACCATCATACTCACTACTTCGTCAAATGACGTTTCTGGAATTAACCTCTTTCCTACGTATTCTCCATCACGTAAAATCGTAATGGCATCACATATTGAGAAAATCTCTTCCATGCGGTGCGAAATGTAGACGAATGAAACACCTTCTTTACGCAGCTTGTTTATCACTGTAAAGAGCGTTTCAATTTCACGATCTGTCAGTGCTGCAGTAGGTTCGTCCATAATAATAACGCTCGCGTTCGTCATTAAAGCTTTCGCAATTTCAATAATTTGCTGTTGTCCAACCGACAGCTCTCCTGCTAACATAGCACCTTTTACATGTAATCCTAACTCCGCTAGTTGCTGCTGAGTAATTGCATTCATTTGGCGAGTGCGTAAAATGCCTGTTTTACCGTACATTAACTCTTTACCGAGAAACATATTTTCAGCTACTGTTAAATTCGGTAATATGTTTAGTTCTTGATGTATAAATGCGATTCCGTACTCTTCAGCTTCTTTTGCATTTTTAAAAGTTCGTTCTTGCCCATCGATCGTGATTGTTCCACCATCTCTTTTGTATACACCTGTTAAAATCTTCATGAGCGTTGATTTACCCGCTCCATTTTCCCCCATCAATGCGTGGACTTCCCCTGTTTCAATCATAAACTGTGCCTTCTTCAAAACAGGATTGCCATTGAACGCCTTTGAAATATTTTTCATTTCAATATGCATTCTCATCACTTCCCTTTATTAAAAAATCACGCCTGCATGTAAAATTACATTGGCATAAGGCGTAGCCTCGCCTGTACGAATAATCGCCTTCGCTTTCTTTGTATGCTCTTTAAATTGTTCATGAGATACATATTCAAATGCTGGCTCTATTAATTTCAACTCGATTTCTTTATTTACTTCCGCATTATTGTTAATGACTTCTTCTGCTAACGTCACTTTTTCAATTGCCATATCATCAGCTACCACTTGCAATACATCTAAAAAACTTGGTTTTCCAATCTCAACGGCTAAATCAATTCGCTTTACTCCGTCAGGAATCGGTAACCCGCAGTCTGCGATCACAATTGTATCTGTATGCCCAAGTGAAGCAAGGACTGATGCAATCTCACTGTTTAATACACCGTGCTTTTTCATCCGACAATCACCTGTACTTCACGTACTTTATTTCTCGTTGGCATACCACCTTGCGCCCCAAGCTTCGTTACAGAAAGACCACCAGCAATATTTGCAAAACGAATTGCTTTTTGAAGTGTTTCTCCTTCAGAAAGCGCAACTGCTAGCGCACCATTAAATGTATCACCAGCTCCAGTCGTATCTACTACATCAACAGCAATGCTCGGAACATGTACAATCCCCGTACCATTATGGAAGCGTACACCGTTAGAACCTTCTGTCATCAATAGTTTATTTGGATATTTAGCTAATAAATCTTCAATTGGTGATGTGAAATCATCTAATACGATGCGGCACTCATGTTCATTTGGTGTAATATAAGTTGCCTTTTCTAAAATATCTTCTGATAATACTTGCGCTGGCGCTGGATTTAACATAACTGGAATATTATGCTCCTCACAAATAGCCAATACATATTTTACTGTTTCAAGTGGAATCTCTAGTTGAAGAACAACCATATCTGCTTTTATAAGAAGATCTTTAGAACGATCTACAACCGACTCATTTACAAGAGCATTCGCTCCTTGCACAACAACAATACTGTTATCCTCTTCTGCTAAAACGATATGAGCAATTCCTGTCGCCGTATCTGTAACCGGTACCACATAGTCGATAAAAACGCGTTCGTTCTCTAAATTTTTCCTAACGACAGTTCCATAATTATCGTTTCCTACCGCGCCAACCATCGCTACATTTGCGCCTAATCTTGCTGCCGCAACTGCTTGGTTCGCCCCTTTTCCTCCTGGGATTGTATGAAATGCTTCACCAATTACTGTTTCTCCTGCTTTTGGTCTTTTTTTTGAAACAGCCACTAAGTCCATTGAAATGCTACCTACTACTGCAATATTCGGCATCTGTTCCATCTCCTTACTTCGTTGTATTTCTCTCTATAATTTCAATCGGTAAACGATAGTGTTTCTCTTCTAACGGACTACCTTCCATCTGCTTTAACAGTAATTCTGTCGCAATTTTCCCCATTTCATAAATGGGTTGTGCAACCGTTGTAATAGACGGATACATCATTTCAGTTAAAGAAATTCCATCAAATCCGATAATTTGCAAATCATCTGGGATAGCAATGCCCTTTTGCATTGCTGCTTTTACGATACCAATTGCAATTAAATCGTTCCCTGCAACAATACCATCAATATGCGGGTATTCTTCTAATAATTCCATCGCTACCCGTTCACTATTAACTGGATCAAATGTACTCTCTGCAATCATATATGAAAGATTATTTTGCGTAATAACATCTATAAAACCTTCAAAACGTTCATTCGCTGTACTCACATCACGAGGTCCACGAATATGTGCAATATGTTTGCACCCTTTATCTAACAATAACTTTGTAGCAGCCTGACTCCCCGCATAGTTATCTGCATACACAGTAGGTATACGTTCATTAAACATACGGTCAATCGCAACGACTGGAACTGATAAATTCATGTAATTAACACTATTTTGTGGATTTGTTGCTACAATAAATCCATCCACATTATTTTGCCTAAGTACATCAATATATTGCTTTTCTTTCTCTAAACTCTCATCAGAATTACAAAGTACAACTGTGTACCCTTGCTTATGCGCTACATCTTCTACGGCACGTGCAACTTCTGGAAAGAATGGATTCACGATATTTGGAACAACTAAGCCAATTAAACGAGATTTTTTATTATACAGTGAACGCGCTACCGTACTAGGCTTATAATCTAACATCTCAATTGCACGCTCTACCTTTTTTAACGTATCCTCGTGAACATATCCATTTTTATTTAACACTCTGGAAACGGTCGCAACAGATACTCCCGCTAATTTTGCAACGTCTTTAATCGTACTCATGCTCTTTCCTCTCCATTTCATGTAACCGTTTACAGAAAATAATATAACGCATTTCGAAAAATACGTCAATCATTTCTCATTAAAAAGCTTTTAAGGTTATACTCAAAAAGCATCGCCCTAAGGCGATGCTTTTTCATTACGAATATGATACAGTTTGTTCTTTTTCTTCTACAGCAGGCTCTTCAGCACCTTTTTTACGATCAGACAGTTTAATTTTCTGTAAGAAAATCGTAAAGATAGCACCTACTACGATGAATACTAATCCTGTTAAAAATACAGTATGCAGCGAGTCTACTAACGAACTTTTCAAGATTGGTACAATGCTATTAGAGAATGCTTCTGGCATTTGTTTTAATGCCTCAGGACTAAATAACATTGAATATAAACCTTGTGGGTCTGTATGAATCATATCTTTAAATTTTGTTACCATTTCTCCCGCTTCTTTCGGGAATGTATCTAATACAGGTACTAATTTATTTGTTAATGTTGTACCTGAAGTGTTATTCATAATTGATCCTAAAATTGTAATACCAAATGTTCCCCCAATTTGACGGAAGAACTGACTTGATGATGTTACGACACCAAGATCTTTTTTCGGGAAGCTTTCTTGTAACGCCAATGTTAATGTTGGCATAACAAGACCCATTCCTAAACCGATAATCATCATATAAGAAGTTGCAGTAAGCTTCGTTGTGTGCATATCCATCGTTGTTAATAACCAGAATCCACCGGCCATAATAAGCATCCCTGTAATAATTTGTGGTTTTACCCCAACCTTTAATACAAGTTGCCCACCGATAATACTCATCACAATCATTGTAATCATCATTGGCGTCATAATCGTTCCTGATTCAGCTGCACTTACTCCTACGATACCTTGCATAAAGAATGGTACGAACATAATAGCACCGAACATTCCGATACTCATAAAGAATCCAATCGCATTCAGTATTGTAAATGTGCGATTTTTAAAGAAATGCATCGGTAAAATTGGTTCTTCTGCTTTCGTTTCAACAATAACAAAGCTAACAATACCAATTAGAGCTAATGCAAACAACCCGATAATTTGCCAAGAATCCCACGCGTAATCTTTTCCACCAAACGTTAACGCAAGTAATAAGCTTACAACACCGAGAATCATCGTAAAGATTCCAGCGATATCAATTTTAATTGGTCCCGTTTGTTTATGTGATTTTAATCCCATTGCAATAAAGATTGTCGCTAAAATACCAACTGGTAAGTTAATGTAGAATACCCATCTCCAGTTCACCGCATCTACAATCCAACCACCAACTTGTGGTCCAATTACAGAAGCAAGACCGTATAATGCCCCAAAAATCCCTTGCCATTTCGCACGTTCTTTTCCTGAGAACATATCACCGATAATAATCATTGCCATTGGCATCATAATACCGCCACCAAGACCTTGAATACCACGGAAAATAATTAATTCTGTCATACCATTTGCCATACCACATAACGCCGAACCAATCATGAAAATAACTAGTCCTGTTATATATACGTTACGACGACCAAGTAAATCCGCTAATTTACCTGCAATTGGTACAACTGTCGTTGATGTTAACATATATGCAGTTGTTAACCATGTCATTAAGCTTAATCCGCCTAGATCACCGACGATACGCGGCATTGCTGTACCTACGATTGTTCCATCTAACGCAGCAAATAGCATCGCGATTACTAAACCGATTAACAGCAACTTTCTATTTATATTGTCTTGTTGCTCCATGTAATCTCCTCAATTCCTCTTAGTTATTCTCTTTTTTCTCTTGTGTCCCGCAAATAATTGTTTCTAACTTCTCAAAGAGACGTAACAAATCTTCTCTTTCTTGTAATTCTAAGTGTGAGAAATATTTTGCAATATGCTCATTGCGAGCTGTCATTGCCTCTTCCACCCTAGCTTTCCCCTTTTTTGTTAACTCAATGACGACAACACGACGGTCATCTTTGTCGTGATAGCGCTCTACAAGCTCTTGGTCAATTAAGCGATCAATCATCACTGTAATTGCACTAGGCTTTACATACATCTTTTTTGCTAATTTTGTCGCCCTTGAAGCTCCATAATGATCTAAAATCTTTAAAATATAAAACTGCGGTGGTGTAAGTCCTGTTGCTTGCATTTGTTCTAATAACTCCGTCTGCATTTTCTTTCCAATCGAAAACGCAAGAGCTTGAATTTTATCGATATGCGTCATATCATTTGGCATGTTATCCACCTCTTATTTAAACAATAAAATATTTAACGTATTTAAATATTAATACTACGAACAAAATCCGTCAACACTTTTTATTCATAAAAACGTTTACATTTCTGTCACAAAGTTGTATAATTTTCGACGAAGTTAATATTGACAGTCACGGAGAATCGGAGTATACGGCTATGAATCATAAAAAAGGAAACTTTTTTATATTTCATGGCCTTTTTGCATTCTTCCTGTCTTAAAACGCTTTTAATTTATTAGGGGAGGATTTTCATTTTATGTTTTTCACACAATTATTTAAACCTGCGCCCCACGCGGAACGCTTACCAGCTGATCGTGTTGATAGCGAATACCGTAAATTACGTTTACAAGTATTCTTAGGTATCTTCATCGGTTATGCAGGTTACTACTTTGTTCGAAAAAACTTTTCACTAGCAATGCCATATTTAATCGAACAAGGATTTAGTAAAGCGGAACTTGGGGTTATCCTTTCAGCAGTATCAATTGCTTACGGATTAAGTAAATTTCTTATGGGTATCGTATCCGATCGTTGTAATCCTCGCTACTTTTTAGCGGCTGGGCTATTTTTATCAGGTATCATTAATATTATTTTCGGCTCATTTTCTTTCATTACAACAAGCATCATACTCATGTTTGTACTTCAATTTTTAAATGGATGGGTACAAGGTATGGGCTGGCCACCTTGTGGTCGTACAATGGTTCACTGGTTCTCTGTAAGTGAACGTGGTACAAAAATGTCTATTTGGAACGTCGCTCATAACGTCGGCGGCGCACTTATGCCTTCCCTCGTTACATTAGGCTTATATTTCTTTGCAAATGACTGGAAGAGTATATTTTACTTCCCAGGTATTCTTTCAATTTTAGTTGGGATTTATGTATTAATTACGATGCGTGATACGCCTCAATCTTGCGGATTACCTTCTATTGAGGAACATACTGGTGAATACCCATCAGATGAAAAAGTGAAAGATCGTGAACGTGAACTTTCAGTAAAAGAAATTTTATTTAAATACGTGTTAAACAATAAGTTTTTATGGTATATCGCTATCGCTAACGTATTTGTTTATTTCGTTCGTTACGGAGTTGTAGACTGGGCTCCTACTTATTTAGTAGAAGAAAAAAGCTTTACTCATAGTAGCTCACGTACCGCTTATGCGCTATATGAATGGGCTGGTATTCCTGGTACGCTTCTTTGCGGATGGATGAGCGATAAACTATTTAAAGGACGCCGTGCACCTGCTGGTATTTTATTTATGGTCGGTGTATTCATTGCCGTTCTCGTTTACTGGCTAAATCCTGCTGGTAATCCAATGGTTGATAGTATCGCACTGGTTTCAATTGGATTCTTAATTTACGGACCTGTTATGCTAATTGGTCTTCATGCGCTTGACTTAGCACCAAAGAAAGCTGCTGGAACTGCAGCAGGCTTAACTGGATTCTTTGGTTACCTAGGTGGTGCTACTTTTGCTAGCGCAGCTATGGGCTTTATTGTAGATGCATTTGGATGGGACGGCGGGTTCATTTTATTACTTGCTTCTTGTGTACTTGCAATGTTCTTCCTTGCTCTTACTTTAAACACAGGATCGACAAAAACAAAACAAGCTTAAACAAAATATAATATATAAATAAAGAATAGCTCTTAGCGTTTATATACATGCTAAGAGCTATTCTTTATTTACAGCACTTTTCTTACTATTTATAACAACCAATTCCTTCCCTACTATAAAATTAGAAAATTTGATGAAACACCTTTATTAATACAGCTAACGTAACAGATGTAGCAAATCCCCCTAAGCAAATTAAGCTTACCCCTTGACTATATGATAAATTTTGAAATGATTTCATTACTTCCATCCTCCCTATCTCCCCTTTGATACTTTTATTTTACCAATGGGAAAAATTTCATAACATCGATTTTTCTGACACCTAACTTACAAATTTGTAAGTTAGCAATTTTTTTTAAACTTATATATTTAGTATGTCCATACACTCTCCCTTTATACGTCAAAAAAGACCTCGAATTATATCCAGGTCTTGCTTTCGCTACTACATATTTCACTCAATTTATTTTACAATCATCACCGGGCATTTCACACGCTTTGCTATTTTATGACTTACGCTACCAAGTACCATTTCTTGCAATGTATTTAACCCTCTACTCCCAGCAACAACAAGATCTATATCCCCTGTATTTACATACTGAACGATTGTATCTCCAGGATCACCGTGTAGAATTGTAATTTTGTAGGAAATGTTCTCTTTCTTTAATAAACCCTCAATCTCTTTTAATTTATCTTTTCGACTAGCGGATATTGTTTCTAAATCCGTTTGTCCTTGTATAATATCCGACTTTGCCGTTCTATTATCTACTACGTACACAACTTCAACATTTGTTTCTTCGTTAAATTTCGCAATATATGTTGCGTGCTCTGCTGCTCGAAGTGCATGTTCAGAACCATCACATGCTAATATAATTTGTTTATACATATGCTGAATCCCCTTTTCGTTATCCTACTCGTATTATAATACAAAAGCCCCCTTTTTTGTCTTTCAAAAAAGAGGGCTTACACATGAATATAAAATTAAAAAATTGTAGTTCTTTAACCAGCAATTCTTTTATTATAAATAGCTAAATTTGTAACAAGTTTTGCGCTACGTTCATTTAATCCAGTTATACTTACTTTCACACCGCTTTGCTCATACTTCATGATAACTTTATCAATTGATGCCACTGCTGAATCATCCCATACGTGTGCATGAGTAAAGTTCATTTCAATTTCTTTTACATCTTCATTAAATGAAAAATTATTTATAAAGTCTGCTGTAGATACAAAGAAAAGTTGACCATGAATTTCGTATATTTTCTTATTTTCAATATATAAATGTTTCACGTGAATCTTTGCCATATTGAATGCAAATAAAACTGCACTAATTACTGTTCCGATAATTACACCTAATGCTAAATTATGTGTAATTAAGACAATCACAACTGTTACGATCATAACAAATGCGTTTCCTTTTGGTACTTTATGAATCGTTGTTACAGAGTTCCAATCAAACGTTCCGATTGAAACCATAATCATAACCGCAACTAAAGCTGCCATTGGAATATGAACGACATAGTCACCTAAAACGAATAGTAATACGATTAAAAATCCGCCCGCTACAAATGTTGATAAACGACCTCGTCCACCTGATTTAATATTAATAACAGATTGTCCAATCATTGCACATCCTGCCATTCCTCCAAAGAAACCCGCCACGACGTTCGCAATACCTTGCCCACGTGCTTCCTTATGTTTATTACTTTCCGTATGCGTCATATCATCTAAAACTGAAGCTGTTAATAATGACTCTAGTAAACCGATAATTGCAAGCATAACTGCGTACGGTAAAATAATCCCTAATGTCTCTAATGTAAATGGCACATCAGGAATACTAAAAAACGGTAACTCTTTCGGTAAGCTTCCCATATCCCCTACTGTTTTCAACTGTAATCCGCTCATAAGTGCAATACTCGTCACAATGATAATTGAAATAAGTGTAGACGGAACAGCCGTCGTAATACGTGGAAATACATATATAATTGCAAGTCCTAATGCGACAAGTGCATACATTTGCCAAGTTGCATTTTTAAAATGCGGCAATTGCGCTGTAAAAACTAAAATTCCAAGTGAATTTAAAAAACCACTCATAACTGATTTAGGAATAAACTTCATAAATGAGCTCAGTTTGAACACACCAAAAATAATTTGGACAATACCGGTTAATATTGTCGCGGCAAATAAATATTGCAAACCATGATCTTTAACGAGCGTTACCATTAATAATGCCATTGCACCTGTGGCAGCTGAAATCATCCCTGTTCTTCCGCCAACAAATGAAATAGTAACTGCAATACAGAAGGCTGCGTATAATCCAACGGTCGGATCCACGCCTGCAATAACGGAGAACGCGATGGCTTCAGGAATTAAGGCTAAAGCAACAACGATCCCTGATAGTACGTCCCCTTTCACGTTGGAAAACCAATCATTTTTTATCGTTTGAAACAAAATACCACTCCTCTACTCTTTTATCATTTGATTTTCTCCATAAAAAAATCTAGCCGACTGCACGAAGGCTATTATATAACGAGGAGAGATATTTTTGCTATGTAAAAGTTTCCTAAAGAAAAAACGCTACCTTAGCAGCGTCTTCTCTCATTCCATTAATGTCCACCATGTCCTTGACCACTTTCTTGTACAATCTCTAATCTCTCATCTAGTATACCTTGTGTTTCAAATGAAATATCACCCGTACTTCCTAATAAGAAGCCGTGATTATACGGTCCAAGTGTTGGATCATCTTTAAACTTCGGTTGAATACTAGCGAGGAAGTCATACACTGGTTGTGAAGCTTTTCCTTCTTCTAACAATACAACAGGCGCGTGTTTACCCATATGTGAAAAGGGTGCTCCAGCAATTGCTAAGTCTGGCGTTTTGTTTGAAACAAATGACACACCATGACCGGGCTTTTTAAACCCCCACCCAAATTTCGTCTTTTCATCTTTAAATTTCGCAAATGCAATAGAATTTTCTGTTGGAGTCTCTCCACTAATACGCGTTACTTTTCCGTATTTACTTAACTCTTTTTCCACTTCTTTTGAAATGATTTTTTCTGGTCCTAATACATATATATTTGCTTTATCTTTTCTCATCTTTAATGCCTCTATCGTAGACTCTGGTACTTTATTTTTCTCTACATATAAAAGTGGCTCTGGCATATGAGAGATCCAGTTTGCAGCCGGTGTTGTGTATAAACGACCTTCCTCTTCGGACGAGCCGATAATGATGCTATTTGGATAACTTCCTGTTATATCGGCGTATTCTTTATCAACCTCTTTTGCAAATATAGATGCATCTGTTTCTTTTATTTGTTTTATTTTATATTCTTTTAATTGTTCAAGAGCAGCTGTCCCTACATCCCCCATAACCATAATTTGTGTTCCATCTTTCGTTCCGAGCGGATTTAGTCGTTTTATTTCTTTTAACGTCATTTCAGGTACCCGTTCTTTTTCTATAAATAAAATCGGTCCGTTATTCGGATGGTGAATAAGATCCGCACTCGCAATCCCTAATTGCCACTCGCTTACTGGCACTAAAATAACTGCGCCTGGCTGATTCTCCTTATGAGTTGCTGGCCATATCGTTTGCGAAGTTAATACTGCCATTTGCAGAGGGTCGTTTGTATTTAATCTCGTTACATTTTTTAAACTTGTCGTTAATACATCATTCGATGCACCTTCGTTTATTTCTTTCGGCGCAGTTACCTCCTGATTCATTTTCATTTCCTTTTTCTCTGTTTCCTTCTCTTTTGTAGATTCATGCTTTGTATGATCCATATTATTCGTTTGTCCACAGGCTGCAAGACCAACTGCTGTAATTATCGTTACGCCCAAAATGCGGGTTGTTTTTTTCATTATATCGCCTCCGTATTCGTCGTTATTGAGCCAATATCCTTACCTAAAGTAGAAGTTCAACTAAACAATAACAAGCAATTCTGAAGAAATTATGCAGATGCATTATAATCTGCACCATTTCTTCATGATTTTGACTTACAATTTAAATAATGACTACAAAGGCGGAGGTACTCTATGATCGATATACTACTCGTAGACGATGAACCGAGAATGCTTGAATTATTAACGCTTTATCTCACTCCAATTGGATATAACTGCGTATGTGCAGTATCTGGAGAAGAAGCTATTTCATATATAGAGAATCGAAACTTTAAGTTTGTTTTACTCGATATTATGATGCCAAAGATGGACGGATGGGAAACATGTAAAAGAATTCGATCATTTAGTAACGTTCCTATCATTATGGTAACTGCTCGTGATCAAACGTTAGATGTCGTCCAAGGGTTAAAACTCGGAGCGGATGATTACGTAACGAAACCTTTCCATGAAGAGGAGCTTTTCGCAAGAATTGAAGCTATTTTACGGCGTACGAATCAACATGCGCAAATCGAATATCACGGCATTTTATGGGATGAGGCAAAACATTTTGTGTCTGTCCATGATGAAGAACTTCTTCTCACTCCAATCGAATTCTCTTTGCTCGGATTATTTTTACGCCATGTGAACTACGTATTAAGCCGTGATCAGCTCATTGAACGAGTTTGGGGATTCAATACAAATACAGAAGATAGAACTGTCGATTCACATATTCGTAATTTGCGTGATAAATTACGGAAAGGAAATTTCCCTATTGATCATCATTTAAAGACTGTATACGGAGTTGGGTATCGGTGGATTGATATGGAAGAGTAAGGAGCAAAGTGATGAAACGAATCTCTATTCAATTCGGATTTTATTTCTTAATTGTTACACTTTTAATCGAAAGTGTTCTATTTGTCTTGCTTTATTATAGCCTTGTCAACAATAGAGTAAATGAAGAAATGACAGCTTTATTAAAGCGCGGCAATAGTCACCGAGATGTCCTTGAAAAATATTTTGATAAGCAAACAATCTCCCATGTTGCACTAATGGAATCCGAAGCCGAAACCACGGTTGTTATTACAAATGCAAATAAGGATGTACTAGCTAAATCGAATGAAATAAATACTACTATAAAAAAGCATATTGAGAAGATGCAAACACGGACAGATCATGGCGGAGCAATTATAGAAAATCATTGGAAAACATCTAATTATATATGTACAGTTAGCCCCATTATAGTGGCAGAAAAAACGGAAGGCTATGTATATATGTTTCTCGGAACGGAATCAATCGAGGAAATGGTTAACGGGCTAACAAGACAATTCATTATTGCTGGAATCATTACTTTTCTATTAACAGCCATCACCATCTTTCTATTATCACGGTCATTAACAAAACCATTGTTACACATGAAACATGCTACTGAAAAAATGAGTAAAGGCGATTTATCTGTTTCATTAACAACTAGTCGAAATGACGAAATTGGTGAACTTGCATCATCTATTCAAACGCTTGCTAATGATTTACATTATATGAAAACAGAAAGAAGTGAATTTCTAGCAAGTGTTGCTCATGAATTACGAACACCGTTAACATATGTAAGAGGTTATGCGGACATTGCTTTAAAAGAAAGCACATCTCCTGAGCAACGTTTACGATATTTATCTATTATAAAAGATGAGTCTGATTATATTACAAATTTAGTTCAAGATTTATTTTTACTTGCACAGATGGAAAAGCATAACTTTTCTATTGTAGTAACAGAAGTTCAGTTACACCCTTTTCTTACTCGTATAACTGAAAAAGTAAACGCCATGTATAAGGAAAGACACGTTAAAGTTTCTCTCTCTTGTCCTTCTTCCCTGCTAATAAACTTAGATGAACAGCGATTCGAACAAGTTATAATGAACATTTTAAGTAACGCTTATAGACATTCAAAAGAACATTCTCATATCAACATTTCTGTTACAGAAGAAACTAAACGTATTTCCATTACAATTGAAGATGAAGGCGAAGGTATTCCACCTGAAGACCTCCCTCACATTTTCGATCGCTTTTATCGTGTTGATAAAGCAAGAACACGTGCTACAGGCGGAACTGGTTTAGGGCTATCTATCGTGAAAGAAATTGTAGAACTACACAGCGGGAATATTATCGTAACGAGTAAAGTCGATCACGGGTCTTGCTTTATAATTTCATTACCATCTATAAAGAAACACGACTATCATCAGTAGTCGTGTTTCTTTATCATTTTACTTTATAGTATAAATTTACAAATTGCCCAAAACGTTTCGTATCCGTTAAAGTTAAATGAATTTCTGGATTCTTTTCTTTAAATAATGGAACGCCCGAGCCTAATATATGGGGTGTAATCGTAACAACATATTCATCAATTAGATTATTCTTAAAGAATTCTCTCAGTAGCTCGCCTCCACCAACCATCCATATTTTAGATCCTTCCTGTGCTTTTATCCTTTTCGTAAACTCTACTACATCTTCATTTACAAACTCCACGTTTCCATCTGAACCTTTTTCTGAACGAGAAAAAACATAACATTTTTTATCTAGGTACGGGAATGTTTCCGTATGCTCTACTACATAATCGTACGTTTTCTTTCCCATAATTATTGTATCAATCGTTTCATACATTTCTGTATAACCGTTATCTCCCTCTCCTTCTGTTTCCATTAACCACTGTAAATCATCATTTTCTTTCGCAATATATCCATCTAAGCTCGCTGCAATAAATAAAACTATTTCACGTGACATATCTTTTCCTCCTTGCATCTCATCTTGATAACATATGATGTAAACAATATACTAACAATAAAACATGACACTTTATGTCATGTTAAAAAGAAAAAGGTGATACATTTGTCAAAAGCTAAACGCTTATTAGATATTCTTATATTTGCTTCTGCAAAAAAAACATTTACAGCTCAAGAAATAGCTGATGAATTTAATATTTCCGTTCGTACGGTTCATAGATACATTTTAGATTTAAGTGATATGGGGTTACCTATTTATGCGGAACAAGGTCGCAACGGCGGCTATAAAGTATTAACGAATAAAGTAATTCCCCCTATTTTATTTACGGAAGAAGAAGCTGTCTCCATCTTTTTTGCCTTTCAATCTTTAAACTACTACCGAGACCTACCTTTTAATACAGAGATCAATTCTGTTACGCATAAACTATATAGCTCTCTACAACATGATGCGAAAGCAAAAGTTGATAAAATACATTCTTATATCGCCTTTTGGAATCCGAAGAGAACAATTGATACACCTCTATTAAACGAAGTGTTAACCGCGGCTATTGAAAATAAAAATTTACACTTTCAATACGAATCTAAATCGGGGATAAAAACAAAACATGTTCATCCTATCGGTGTATATGCTCATGACGGGCTATGGTACTTACCATCCTACGACTTTAGTAGAAAAAAAATATTACTGTATCGCGTCGATCGTATTCTCTCTATATTATCCACAGAAGAAAATGAAGATACATTCATAAATTTAGAAGCGTGGTTTGCCTCTAACTCTAACGTAGTACACAGTCCTACTCAGTTACATGTTTTACTGACGACAGAAGGTGTACGCCAATGTAAAAGCGTGCCTTACCTTGAAGAATTCGTTGTAGCAAACGAAGACGGGACAGGATATATACATTCAACAATTGATAAAGGTGAAGTCAATTTTATTACGCCTTTATTTTATAGGCTTGGAAAAGATGCACGGGTTTTAGAACCAAAAGAACTAATAGATGGTTTACGTCTACGTGCGAAAGAAATTTTACATATGTATGAAGACGAAAAAAGCTGCTAAATATAAGCAGCTTTTTTCGTCGATTTATTTCTATTATTTTGACTGTTGACGAATATCGAACCACCAACGATTTTTCTCATTCATATTTTCAGTGCCACTAGACCCACTGTAACGGAAAGTATCAAGGAAGATTGAATCTAACTTATCCTCATCTACAAAATAACCTAGGTTAACCTTTACCGTTTGTCCTGGTGTGATACTACCAATATTGTAAAAGCTTTTCCCGTCTCCGTGAGGTTCTAAATAATCAACTTCGCCCGTCATAATATTTTTTTCCGTAATTCCAGCTCTTTCAGCGTAATTCCATACATTCCCCTTACTTTTAAGCACTTGTATGGATGGATGCATATAGATTTCTTTTGTTTCCTGTTTACCTATATTTTTCACTGTTGTTGTCAAGTAGACAAATTTAGGCTGAATTAATCTTGACTCTATTAATTGATCAATTGAATCTTTACCATTTCCAAATTTATATTCATCCCGTCTATATGGTATCAATTGTCCAGCTTGATCCAAAGCCTGATTCTCGCTTAGTCTCCCTAATCCCGTTTCATTAAAGTTTTCATGCTTAAAATCTTTAATGGAATCAAAAACTTCAACTTTTTCTATCACATATTCAATTTTACTGTTATCCATGATAATCGTTACTGGAACCTTTTGCCCTATATGAAATAGTCGTTTACTATCTTTTTTCAAAGGAATCACCTTAGTTGTTTTACCTTCTTGGCTAAAATACTTTTTATCATAATCGCTTATATATGATGACTTTTCTTTTGACGTGGGCTCAAGTGAAATGCTCCCTAGCACATCCACCATTTGTTCTTCGTTTATATCGTTTCCAATATAACTTTGTAACATGATCCCCTCTTTCTCAAAAAAGAGAAAGACCTCTCTGTTAAACGCTAAATTGTTGTTTCCATTTTCTTTATTAACAATCACTGCTTTCTTGCCATTTATCTCTTTCTCTTCGTAACTTTTTGAGTACAGTGTTTTAAAATTCGAATCTTTTCCTACTCTCCAAAGAATGAATGAAAATCCACCCTTTGCGTAGTTATCTTTAAATGAATATTTCATAGCAGAGTCATCAATTGCTTCCATATTTTCTGGCAATTTACCAACCTTCAACTTATACCACTGATCACTCTTTTTCGAATCCTTATTTGTTAAGAAAACATTTACTTCGTAATTTTGTTTTTGAACAATCATATTATAGACTTTCACTGCACCAAAAACAGTTGTCGGCATACCAATTAATAAACAGGCAGCAGCGATTAACATACGATGTCTTTTATGCTTTTTCTGTGGTCGCTCGCCCTTCAACTTCATTTCTTCCATAAACAATTTCTTTTTGCGCGTATATGTATGTGAAAATTCATGTTGTTCTTCGAGTTTATCAAAATCATCTAAAGCAATTTTTTCAGCAAGGTCATACATTTCTTTGGAGTTCTTTGAATTCGTCATGTTGTATACCTCCTATCATATTTTGAACTCGTTTTCGAGCACGCTCAAACTGCTTACGGACATTAGCCTCCGTTATCCCCATGACACTTGAAATTTCTTGATACGTTAAGTTATAGAAGACTTTGTACTTAAATACCTGTCTATTAGATTCATTTAACTCTTTTAGCAATGTATCAATTTGAACCTCAGACATTGTACGTTTTTCCCACTCTTCAATATTTTCATCTACTGCTTCTGTTGATTCTCTTTCATATTCTTCTAAAAATGTTTCATGTCGTTTATTTTTCCGGTAACTATCAATCGCCTTGTTTTTCGCGACCCTCAAAATGTAGCGTTTAAGCTCTTGAGTAGCCAAGCTATGGAGCTTTTCCAAGTTCTTATAAAGAGTAATAAACGTCTCTTGAACCGCATCTTCAGCCTGTTGAATATTATTTAAAATAGAATACGCTACATAATAAATCTTTTGTTCATACAACTCATATAGCTCTTCCATCTTTTCATAATCGTTGTTTGTAACTTTCATATAATTCCTCCTCTCACTCTATATAACGAATGAGCACCATACTTTGTGACACTGCGAAATCTTTTTATAGATAAAATTTAATAATAGAATAAACAAAAGCCCAATTTCTCTATTTTAACTGAGAAATTGGGCTTTTGTTTATTAGAATTTTCCTGACTGTATCTCTAAGAAAAATTCTTTTACACCTTTTCAATATGCAGTATTTGCTCTATCGCTTCTTTTAACAAATACTTTGTCTCTTCCAAGTTATGATTCTGCTTTTCTCCCGGTTGTACCGTATAAAACTCAGCAAACGAGCGCTCTTTATATCTCGGTACGACATGCATATGATAATGTGTTAACTCGTTAAAGATTCCACCATTTTGACAAATTGTAATTCCATCTGGTTTATATAATGCCTTAATGGCTTTTGCAATAATCTTAGACGCATCCATAATCGATTTTGCTACAACATCATCTAATTCATCTAACTCTAACACATGTTGCTTTGGCACAATTAAAGTATGTCCTGGATAGAAAGGTTCATGATCTAAAAAACAAGTTACATAGTCATCTTCATATACTTTATATATCATTTCTTCTTCGTTTGCTAATTGACAACCTAAACATTTCATAATACTTCCTCCTCTGTTAAAAACATAAAAACGTGAGAGCCGTATTCTCACGTTTTTATGTTTCACTTTATCAATTCAATTGTTTCCGTAATTTTTATACTATCTTTTACAGATTGAACAATCGTGCAATTCTTCACTGCAAGCTGCAACGCCTTGTCCAACTGCTCTTCTGTAATGTTTTCCGCTTTAATTTTATAGTGCAAATGAATACTTTCAACTGGTTTCGATAAAGCTTCACTTCTCCCAATTTCAGTTTCAATTGTAAACGTATCGTATGTAATGCGTTTCTTTTCTAAAATTGTGCGAAAGACAATTGCACTGCATCCCGCGATAGAAGAAACGAGTAATTGTAACGGTGAATACCCGTTTTCTTTTCCAATCGCTAATGGACCATACGATAAATCTGCCTCAATATCATCGTGTTTGATTGTTAGTTTCATTTGTTGTCTCCACTTTCATCGGTTTCTTCCGTTTCTTACTCATATAATAATATATATAGCAGAAAATGATAAATGGAATACCACAATATAACGCCATTCGTTGTTCAGGAATAAACGCTAAACTAATAACAACGATACTATTTGTAATTAAAGCTAAAATAGGAACAATCGGATATAACGGTGTTCTATACTTTAAGTCCTCTAACTTTCCTCCGCCTTTTATATACTGACTTCTAAAGCGCAGTTGCGATAGAGCAATAATAATCCAACTTGATACAGCCGATAAACCAGCTATAGATAATAAGTACATGTATACTGTATCTTCTGCAAGGAAACCTGTGAATAAAGAAAGACCAGCTACCGCAATCGTTACGACTAGCGCTGTAATTGGAATACCTCGCTTATTTACTTTCTTGAAGGAAGTTGGTGCCATTCCTTCATTTGCAAGTGACCATAATATACGAGTTGCTGCATATAACCCTGAGTTCGCTACAGATAATAAAGCAGTAATAATAACGAAGTTCATAATATCAGCTGCGTATGGAATACCGATTTTATCAAATACAACTACGAATGGGCTTTCAATTACGCCTGCTTCTTTCCAAGAAATTAATCCTACTAAAATTGTCATTGTTAAAATGAAGAATAACATAATACGCCATACTGTATTACGAATCGCGCGTGGAATTGTTTTTTCAGGATCTTTACTTTCTCCTGCTGCAATCCCGATTAACTCTGTTCCTTGGAACGAGAAGTTAACTGTAATCATCGTAAGTAATACCGCTGCTAGTCCATTCGGGAATAACCCACCATCACTTACAAAGTTAGAGAAAAGAGGTGCTGCTTCTTTTCCATCGTATGGTAAAAACCCTAGTAATGCACTACCACCAAGAACAACAAACGCAAGAATTGTAACTACTTTAATACTAGAGAACCAAAACTCTAATTCAGCATAACTTTTCGCTGAGATAGCATTTGAAGCATATAAAATAACGCCGAATACAAGGCACCATACCCAAACATCAACATTCGGAAACCATCTTTTCATCATTAAACCGATTGACGTTAATTCTAGTCCTACTGTTACTGCCCAGCCAAGCCAGTATAACCAGCCAATCATAAAGCCCGTTCCTGGTCCGATAAACTTCGTCGCATACTTTTGGAAAGACCCTGAAACTGGCATTGCTACCGTTAGCTCTCCAAGACAAAGCATTGTTAAATACATAATAAATCCGCCCACTAAATATGAAAGGATGGCCCCCCCTGGTCCAGCCTGATTAATAGTGTAACCTGAACCTAAGAAAAAACCAGTTCCGATTACACCACCAAGTGCGATCATAAATAAATGTCTACTCTTCATCGTACGATGTAATTGCTCATTCGTTGGTTGCTGCATCTAAATCCTCCCCCTACAAATATACCCCTATATCTTGTTAAAATTTTCTGATAATAAAAATATACACGAAAGCGGTTACAATTTCTATATAAAATTAAAACTTTTCTGATAAAACAATATAAAAATCGAATTATCGTAAGGTTTAGATTCTATTTAGAGGAAAATAAGGATAAACAAGGAAAAACCCTTACATATTTTGTAAGGGTTAGCGCAGTTCTAATCTTCTCGATAAAATTGATAAACTATAATTTATGATAAAGTACATACAAGCTACTACTATAAAAGTCGGAATCATATAATTTACATTCTGTCCGCTAATAATTTGAGCGTTATGCATAAGTTCTGGCAATGATATAGCAACTGCGAGCGACGTATCTTTCAGTAATGAAATAAACTGACTAACAAGCGGCGGGACCATTCTTCTTAATGCTTGTGGCAAAATAATATGCCACAGCGCTTGAACATACGTTAATCCGGAAGACCTCGCTGCTTCGATTTGCCCTTTTTCGATAGATAATAGACCACTTCGAACAATTTCAGATATCATTGCAGCTTCAAATATTGTTAAAGCGACAATTACGGCTGTTATAATTTCTAATTTCAAGCCCGCTTCAGGCAGTGCAAAATACGTAAAAAATATAATTAAAAGTAACGGTAAATTCCGAATTACTTCAACGATAAAACCTAGTATTTGTGAGACGACGGGTATTTTTGTGTACCGCACAATCCCTATTACACTACCAATAATAAAGCTAAGTACAATTGCTACGAGCGCTACCTCTAATGTGATGAGCAATCCTTTTAATAAAAATAGAATATGATCACCTGTTATTGCTCCCTTAAAATCCATTTACACCGCCTCCTTTGCCAAGCGTTTTTCTAAATAACGCACTAGCATACTGAGCGGAATTGTTAATATTAAATAAAACATCCCAACAAATATATATACATCAAACGTAACAAACGTCTTCGTTGAAATTAAGTCTCCTTGATACATTAAATCTGTCCCAGCAATAATTCCGAGTATAGAAGAATTTTTAACTAAATTGAGAAATTGATTTCCTAGAGGAGGAATTACGATTTTCATCGCTTGAGGTAAAATAATGTAGTACATCGCTTGCACATATGTTAGCCCTGAAGAGCGCGCCGCTTCCATTTGTCCTTTTGCGACTGATAAAATACCAGCACGAATTACTTCCGCAATAAAGGCCGCAGTGTACACAGTAAGCGTAACTGTCCCTGCTACAAAGCCATTCAAAGTGATTCCTATTACAGGTAGAGCAAAATAAAATATAAATGCAATTAATACGAGTGGAATATTTCTTACAAATTCCACAAAAGCAGATCCGATCCAATTTAAAACGCGAATAGGCGCTATACGCATTACCGCCAAAATGACTCCTAAAATAAAACTTCCTATTAATGCAAGTACACTAGACATCACTGTATATTTAAATCCTTCTAAATACATATCAATGTTATTCGTTAATATAGAAAAATCAGGCACATATTCTCCCCTCTTTCTTTACAAGAAGAGGATGAGCATCCCTCATCCTCTCATTCTTATTATTTATTCCAATTAGTGTCACTTTATTTTTCTTGTTTTTGACCGATCCATTTTTCATATAATTTATCGTATTCTCCATTAGCTTTCATATCTTTTAATAAACTATTAATCTCTTTTGTTAAATCCTCTGCACCCTTTTGCACTGCAATTCCATACGGTTCATCCGTAAAAATTTTCCCTACAACTTCATAATTAGAATCTTGTTTTGCCATTCCGTAAAGAATTGCATTATCTGTCGTTAAAACATCACCTTTACCCGCTTTTAACGCTGTAAATGCCTCACTATAATTTTCAAATTCTAATACAGTCGCTTCTGGTGACTTTTGACGAATGTTATTTGTAGATGTTGAGCCTTTTACAGCTAATACTTTCACACCTTGTTTTATATCATCAATACTCTTAATATTGCTTCCTTTTTTCACAAGTAACGATTGCCCTGCTTTAAAATATACATCTGAAAAATCAACTTCTTTTTTACGTTCTTCCGTAATTGTCATTGTTGCGATAATTGCATCAATATCACCATTTTTCAGTAGTGGAATACGTGTTTTAGATGTTACTTCCTTCAGCTCTAGTTTCTTTTCGTCCCCAAGAATTTTTTTCGCAAGTGCCTTCGCGATATCAACATCGAATCCTTCTACCTGCCCTGTTGAAGGATTTTTCAACCCGAATAAATTCGTATCATTCTTCACCCCAACTACTAATTTCCCGCGCTTCTTAATTTGCTCTATGGTCCCGCCTTGCTTCGTACTCGTTTCTTTCGCCTCATCTTTTTTACTTCCGCACCCAGCAACAACAAGTACGAATAAACATGAGAATACGATTAAGGTAAACAACTTTTTCATTTTAAGCATGAAATTCCTCCTTTAATGATTTAACACTCGACTTAAAAATAAACGTGCTCTTTCTTGTTCTGGGTTTGCGAAAAATGATGCTGGTGTTGTATCCTCAATAATTTGGCCCTCATCCATAAATAAAATCCTATCTGCTACTTCTCGCGCAAATCCCATCTCATGTGTGACGACAACCATCGTCATCCCTTCTTTAGCTAACGTTTTCATAACATCCAGTACTTCTCCAATCATCTCTGGATCAAGAGCAGACGTAGGCTCATCAAATAGCATAATTTCCGGCTGCATTGCGAGCCCCCTAGCAATCGCTACCCTTTGCTGTTGTCCACCAGATAATTGATGCGGGAAGACACCAGCCTTCTCCGGGATTCCTACTTTCTCTAAATAAAACATCGCTGTTTCCTCTGCTTCTTCTTTTGAAACTTTATTTACTTTAATAGGTGCTAATGTAATATTTTGAAGAACCGTTTTATGCGGGTATAAATAAAAATGCTGAAAAACCATCCCGATATTTCGGCGTAATTCATTCATATCTGTTTTTGCATTGTGTACCTCCGTATTTTGTACCATTAACTCTCCGTCTGTAATTGTCTCTAGCTGATTTATACACCGAAGCAACGTGCTTTTTCCTGATCCTGAAGGACCAACTACTACTACCACTTCACCCTTTTTCACTTGCACATTAATATTTTTCAAAACTTGAAAGTTGCCGTAATATTTATTTACGCTACGAAACTCTATCAACATACTCCCCCCTTCCACTAACAAAGCATGTACATTCTTTTTATATTCAAAAACAGTCCCAAAAATAACTTCTCTCTTCATTTTTGCCCATAAAAAAAGCAAAGGGATTTCCCTTTGCTTTTTCATTTCTATTTTATTAAGATACTTCTTCTTTCTTATCTTTTCCGTATTCATGCTCCCAGAAATCAGCATTTTTAATTCCTAATGGCCCTGGATCAAATACTGGATCCTTTCCTTCTTTTTTCTGT
The DNA here is from genome assembly GCF_009739945.1 of Bacillus luti. Taxonomy (NCBI): domain Bacteria; kingdom Bacillati; phylum Bacillota; class Bacilli; order Caryophanales; family Bacillaceae; genus Bacillus; species Bacillus luti. The sequence goes on from NZ_CP040336.1 coordinate 4,475,671, forward strand.
TTTTCATAATCCTTTAATGCAACTAATGCTGGCTTTTGTAATAATAAAATCGCGATAATATTAACCCAAGCCATAATACCTACACCGATATCGCCTAAAGCCCAAGCCGTTGCTGCTGTTTTGATACAGCCGTAGAATACAGCTCCTAAAAATACAAACTTTAGTACCATAGACAGCCAAGGGCGGTCTTTATCGCGATTTAAGTACGCGATATTCGTTTCTGCAATGTAGTAATACGCCATAATTGTTGTAAATGCAAAGAATAGTAACGAGATTGCAACGAAACCGTTTCCAAATCCAGGGAAAACAGATTCTACTGCTGCCTGTGTATATCCCGGTCCTGGCTGCGCACCGTTTAGTTTATTAACGATAAAGTTTTTTCCGCTTGCATCAAATACGTTATACATGCCTGTAATAATCATCATAAATGCTGTTGCTGAACAAACAAATAATGTATCAATGTAAACGGAAAATGCTTGTACTAAGCCTTGTTTAGCTGGATGCGATACTTCAGCAGCTGCTGCTGCGTGCGGTCCAGTTCCTTGCCCTGCTTCATTAGAATAAATACCACGCTTTACTCCCCAAGAAATTGCTAAACCGATAATACCACCAAAAGCTGCTTCTAATGCAAAAGCACTTCTTATAATTAACATAAATGCTTCTGGCAATTTTTCAATATTCATAGCAACAATGACGCAAGCTACTAAAATATAACCTATTGCCATAAACGGTACGACAACTTGCGCTACGTTAACAATTCGCTTTACTCCACCGAAAATGATAAGAGCTAATACAACTACTAATAACGCTCCTGATACTGTAGTGTTAATTCCAAAAGCTGTTTCTAAACTTACAGCAATACTATTTGCTTGCACACCTGGTAATAAAAGTCCTGTTGCAAGAATTGTTGCTGCAACGAATACTAAAGCATACCATTTAACCCCTAAACCTTTTTCAATGTAATAAGCCGGACCACCTCGGAACTGCCCTTGATGTTTCGTCTTATATATTTGTGCTAGTGTCGATTCTACATAAGCAGAACCTGCTCCTAAAAAGGCTACTGCCCACATCCAAAATACAGCTCCTGGCCCACCGAATGCAACCGCTGTTGCTACCCCGGCTATATTCCCTGTCCCAACGCGTCCTGATAAAGAAAGTGCTAACGCTTGGAAGGAGGAAACACCAGCCTCTGATTTTTCTCCTTGAAATGTCAGCTTCACCATTTCTCCTACGTGTCTTACTTGTAAAAACCTCGTTCGAATGGAAAAATATAAACCTACTCCTAAACATAAATAAACAAGTGCGGGACTCCAAACAATATTATTTAACCAATTTACGAAAGCTTCCACCATTCCCCCTCCTTCTTTATAAAGAATATTCAGAATATATATAAAATTATAAGTGCATACCGAATCTATAACAATATTATTTTAATAAAACAAACATATTTTTGTATAAAAAAACAAAGTATATATTTATTTTACATACTTTGTTTTAAGGAAAATGTATTATATATTCACAATTGCTTCTTTGCTTATAATTCTTTCATATAATTCTTCTGATAATTTCCGGAAGTTATCTGGCATATCTTTCCCTTTAAATTTCTTTTGGAGCGTGCCGTATAGACCTATGTCACGCAAACGTAAAAATAGTGGTAATGATTCATACCAACTATCCTCCAGTCTGTGCTCATACTCATAGCCTTTCCGTAACACTTGTAGCTGTTTACGAGCAAAGTCTGTCTTCTCCTCCGCTGTCCACGGTGTAAATAAAACCGAGTAATAAAGAACCATTGCCAGATCATGAATGAAGTAATTATAAGCCGCATCATCAAAATCAAAGATTGTTAGCTCTTTTCCATCATAATGAAAATTACCTGGATGAATATCACCGTGCATAAGACCGAATGTCTCTCTTTCAATCGGAAGGACCTTTATTTCATCCATTAATATCGTAGCGATCTCTTTTACTTTCTCATCTTCTAATTCTTGAACAATGCTACTTTCGTCCTCTTCCCACGTATCACGATAATCCGTTTTAGGATACTTCATTGTAAGGCGATGCAGTTGGCCAATCGCTTTTCCCCACGCTTCAAAGTAAATCTCTCCCCAATAAGGCGATTCTTCTCCTTTTACTTGCTCACCTTTTGCATACGTAAATAAGGAAGCGAAAAAGAACGTGCCATCTTCCGCTCCAATTTCTTCTATAAGATTTTGAGACGTTGAATAAAGAGGGCCTGCTACCTTTGCCCCATTCTCAGCAACATACCGTAAAAAATCTAGTTCGGCCTCTACTTCTTTTTTAGAGCGATGAGAAGAATGCGTTAAACGTAATACATACTCTTCACTACCATCACCCTTCGCCTTAAAAATATAATTTTCAAAATCTCCAAGTGGCTTTTCTTCCACTATCACCTGAAACAAACTTGCAGCTTTTTTTAAAATCTCTTTCGTAAAAACTCGTTCTACAGCTATTTCCATATGTATCCCTCCTATATATCTTCTTAATTCGACACAAATGTGAGAAGTACTGCTATGAAATTGAATAGTGCGTGGGCAATCATAGCTGATAAAATAGAATTTGTTTTCTCATATAACCACGCAAATACTACTCCACTTAAAAAATTCACTGGTAATGTGTTATATGTTGGAATATGAACAACAGTAAATATTATAGAACTTATAAGCACTCCACCCCATATACCATATTTATCACGATAAAATGTATAAAAAACACCTCGATATAAAATTTCTTCATAAATTGGTGATATAACTGCTGCTCCAATTACCGCAATACAGAACGAATATATTGATTTATCATTTTGGACCGTCTCCGTTTTACTATTTTCAAAAGAAATACCCATTTTCTCCATTATCATCAATACAGCAATACTAACTACAATTAAGGTAATAAATGCTATAACTGTCCATAAAAAATCTTTCCATGAAAGTTTTCGAATTCCAATATCTTTCCAAGACAGTTGATATCTTTTTATACAAAAAAGATAAACTACAGTAGTAAATATCACCGACATTATAAATCCCATTAATACTCCAGCATATAATGAGTTACCTATTATTTTTAAAGCATGGTCATAAAAAAGAGATTCAACAGTTACTGGAACAATAATAAATACAAACATAAATAAATATAAAACTTCTTTCCATCCCCACATACGTTTCAAAATCATATACACCATCCCTCTACTCCGTGTTTCCTTAAGTATAAAAGATGACGTAACGTAACTTTCAATCCTCTTTTTTAAAAAATAATTCAAGCATAAATTTCTCACAAACGACAAAAATTAACAGAAACAATTGTACTTTAAAAGAGGTGGAAATTATGACCGAACAGGAAAGTTCGCAACAAGATAATAACAAAAAGCATATGTTTCCATCACTTCCGGAGAACATTAATTACATCGAAAACAAACTTTCCCATTCAGATGATATAAAAAAACTAGATGTTCCTTTTCAAAATGGAAAAGGAACAATCTTATATATCGAATCTTTAGCAGACCCAAATTTAATTCATCAGCTCGCTCTTGAGCCTCTATTAACTCGATCCGAACTGTCTTTAGATAAAGTTTTTTCCACATTAAATATGAAAAAAGAAACAAATTTAAATTATGGTGTACAGCTTTTATTACAAGGTAAATCATTATATTTTCATGATCAAGTCGAATTCTTTTGTATTTTCGAAACGGCTCTATCTTTAAAAAGAGATATAACAGAACCTGATAATGAAGGTATTGTACGTGGACCGCATACTGGATTTGTAGAAGATTTAGCAACGAATTTAGCTTCCATTCGTAAACTCATAAAAAGTCCAAACGTCGTCGTTAAATATTTCACACTTGGTGAAGAAATGCACACGAAAGTGGCAATTGCTTATATGCAAAACATAGCGAATGACGATTTAGTTACAGAAGTAAAAAGAAGATTAGAAACGATTAAGACAGATGCACTTATGCCTCCAGGATATATACAAGAATTTATAGAGGATACGTCTTTCTCACCATTTCCGCAGCAATTAAATACAGAGCGTCCAGATAGAGTTGCAGCAAATTTAATGGAAGGACGAGTTGCTATTTTATCTGATGGAGATCCAACAGCGCTCATCGTTCCTGTTACGTTATTTGCTTTCTATCAATCACCAGATGATTATAATAACCGCTGGATTGTCGGTTCTTTCGTCCGAATGATTCGCTTAGTGAGTTTTTTAATTGCTTTTCTCTTACCGGCTATATATATCGCAACCGTAGCCTTTCATCCTGATGTATTGCCGCTTGAACTTGTGTATACAATTAAAGCTTCATTAGAGAAAGTACCACTTCCTCCTATTTTCGAAGCTCTCTTAATGGAACTAATTTTCGAGTTATTACGAGAAGCTGGTATTCGTCTACCGAGCCGAGTTGGACAAACAATCGGTATTGTAGGCGGTTTAGTAATTGGTGATGCAATTGTAAAAGCTGGCCTTGTTTCTTATACGATGATCATCGTTGTAGCTTTAACTGCAATCTCATCTTTTCTCGTTCCATCAAACGATATGAGTTCAGCAGTTCGAATTCTTCGTTTTCCATTAATGATTCTCGCTGCGATATTCGGATATGTAGGAATTTCATTTGGCTTGATTATAACTTTTGTTCATTTATGTCAGCTTCATTCTTTTCATACACCATATCTTTCTCCTATTGCTCCAATGCGAATAAAAGATATGAAAGATTCTTTTGTAAGACTACCAATTTGGTCATTTTGGGAACGACCACATGATCCAAAACCGAAAAAAATGCAACGACAACATGTAACGAGAGAGGATGAGAACGGTGACAAACACGCAAAGTAAAATTTCGCTTGTTCAATTTACCTTTTTCGTTATTCAATGCCAAATCGGGGTTGGTATACTTTCTTTACCTAACCGTCTTCACCCAATAGCAAAAGGAGGCGGATGGATTTCCGCTCTCATTGCTGGACTTGCGATTCAACTTATTATTTTACTTATGTGGCTTTTCTTAAAACGATTTCCTGATGCAGATATGTATGAAAGTGTTTGTATGCTATTTGGTAATAAGTTTGGAAAACTATTAGGTTTTGCTTATGTTTTTTATTTTACTCTTATTGGTATGACGGTTATGTTAAATGCTTGTAATGTCATAAAAGTTTGGATATTACAAGCCACTCCTTGGTCTGCCATTCTCATGCTATTTACAATAGCTTGTTGCTATGTAGCCTATAATACATTTAAAGTAATTGTGCGATTTTATGTCATGGCTTCTATTCTTATTGTCCCAATGGCACTTTTAATTGGACTTGGGCTCACGCGGGCTGACTTTTCTTATATTTTTCCAATTACAGAAGCTGGATGGTGGAATATTATTCAAGCATCCAAAGAAACAATTACAGCCATGTATGGTTTTGAAATTATTCTTATCGCTTTCCCAAAAGTAAATGGGAGTTCTATTGCAAAACTGAAGGCCATTTCTATCGCCAATGGATTTGTAACTATTTTTTATACTTTTACTGTTTGGATTTGCTTTATCGTATTTAGTCCAAAACAAGTTGAACTTATTCCAGAACCAGTTGCTTACTTATTACGTTCCTTACATATCGGGATTATAGACCGGACTGATTTACTATTCATACCAATATGGATGATAACAGTTGCGGCTTCTATTGCTAGTTATTATTGTGCTGCTTCAATTGGAATGGGACATATATTCAATCTTGCTAATCATAAAAAAGCTGTTCCAATCGTTGGTATTATTGCTTTTAGTGTAGCCTTATTTATAGATACACCTGAAGAATTAAAAGTAATTTCAACTTTCACTGATAAGTTCACCTATATTTTCATAGTTGTCCTCCCTCTATTATTTCTACTTTATTCAGTAATAAGAAATAAGAAAGGAGAACAATATGTTCCAAAAAAGAGTTAAATTACTTTTTATATTATGTACTAGTTCCCTCCTTTCTGGCTGTTGGGATCAAGAACCATTAAGAGAAGCAAGGTTAGCTTATAGTATTGGATCTGATATTACGGAAGAGAATAAACTCCAGCAAACAATCGAGCTCGTAAAAAGTTCAAGCGGAGAGCAATCTTCATTCGAGAATGAAATACATTCAGCAACCGGGCATAACATAAGGGATACAAGCGATGCCCTAAAAAAAAATGTGACTGGAAATATTCGTTATTTCAAATATGGTGTTCAATTACTAGGAACCAAAATTTTAAAAAAAGGTATACTACCCTATTTAGATGTCAGCTTTCGGGACCCAACAAACCCAACTGCTTTAGTAAAACTTATTGCAGTAGATGGTGAAACATCCGAGATACTAGAAAAAAAGAAAGTAGGAAATTTACTAATTGGAGATTTTCTAAAGAAAAAAGTGAAAAGCTTAGAAGATATGAGTGTATTTCCAAAAGAAACTTTAGAAACAGCTGCTACAAAAATGTTAGATCCCGGTAAAGATTTCACTCTCCCTTCTATAAAAGTAAGAGGAAAAGAAGTTATTACAAACGGATTAGCTTTATTTAATAACGACAAATTAACTGGACATTTACCCCTAAACCAAGCTGTTTTATTCGTTTTATTAACTGGGAAGATGGGAACAAGTGCCCGTATAACTCAAAAACTTACTAGCGATGAATCAGAGAAGACATCTGATTATTTAACAATGGAAGTGAGCAATCGGAAATTAAAACGCGACTTAAAAATAAAAACAGATAAAAAAGGAAATGTTTATGCTCACATTCAGCTTCAACTAAAAGTGATAGCACTTGAATCCCCGCGAGATAATCTGTATACAATGGCTGACAGAGAAAAACTAAATAAAGAACTGTCTAAACAGCTTACGAAAGAGGCGAAAAAAATAACAAACAAACTACAAAAGGCAAATTGTGATGCTTTCGGTATCGGTAGACACCTTATCGCCTATCATCCTGATCTGTGGAAGAAAAAAAATTGGAATAAAGATTATGCAAAAGTAAAATTCAAACCTGAGGTAGAGGTAAACATTTTGTATAGCGGGGTCTTAAAATAAAAGGTTGTATGCCACGCGGGCATACAACCTTTTATTTCGTATATCGATATACAATTGATTCGTATGGTCTTAAGTTAAGGGTTGTAATATCCTTGCTGGAATCTTTATAATTCGACAGTAGTACTTCTTGTTTCATGCCATCTAATTGAACGTGCTTTGGTACAGAGTACGTTATTTCTTCTCCATAGAAGTTATTAATAACAAGTAGCACTTCACTATCTGTAGTACGAGTATATGCCCAAATCTTAGGATGATTTTCATCTAAAATAGCATATTCTCCTTCTGTAATTACATCATATGTTTTTCTTAATTCAATTAGTTTTTTGTAATGATACAATACAGATTCATTATCTTCTAATGCTTTTTCTACATTAATCTCTTTATAATTCTCAGCAACTGAAATCCAAGGTGTACTTGTTGTAAACCCACTGTTCGCCTCTTCATTCCACTGCATCGGAGTACGGGAGTTGTCACGAGATTTTTGTTTTAAAATTCCTATAATCTCTTCTTTAGATAAGCCTTCTTCTTGTTTTATATCATATATATTTAAAGATTCCACATCACGATATTGTTCGATAGACTCAAAATTAGGATTCGTCATACCGATTTCTTCGCCTTGATAAATGTAAGGTGTGCCCTGCAACATATGCATAGCCGTTGCTAACATTTTTGCAGATTCATTTCGGTACTTTCCATCATTACCAAAGCGTGACACAATGCGAGGCTGGTCATGATTACACCAGAATAATGCATTCCATCCCCCGCCCTTTTGCATTTCCATTTGCCAATTAGACATAATCTCTTTTAATTTAATAAAATCAAACTCAGCCTTCGTCCACTTATCACCATTTGGATAATCTACTTTTAAATGATGGAAACTAAACGTCATACTTAATTCATTGCGCTCAGGGTTTGAATATTTAATACAATTATCAATTGTCGTAGATGACATTTCTCCAACTGTAATCACATCTTTCCCTTCAAACACATTTCGGTTCATCTCTTGTAAATATTCATGAACACGCGGACCATCTGTATAATATTTACGTCCATCGCTTGTCGCCGTACTTCCGTCATCATTTAAGAACTGTTGATCTTTTGAAATTAAATTAATAACATCTAATCGGAATCCAGTTACCCCTTTCTCAAGCCAAAAGCGCATCATATCATATACTTCTTCACGAAGTTTTTCATTTTCCCAATTTAAATCCGCTTGCGTCTCATCAAATAGATGTAAAAAATATTGCTCTGTCTTCTCATCATATTTCCAAGCGGACCCACCAAACTTAGACTGCCAATTATTTTTTTCATCACGCCAAATATAGTAATTACGATATGGACTATTTTTATCTTCCTTCGCTTCCTTAAACCACTTATGCTCCGTCGAACTATGGTTTACAACGATGTCTAGCATAATTTCAATGTTACGTGCTTTCGCTTCTTCTAAAAGCTCTTCAAACTCTTCCATCGTTCCGTAAGATGGATCAATACTGTAATAATCACTTACATCGTATCCATTATCATGTTGTGGTGATTCGTATATCGGTGTTAACCAAATATAATCTACTCCGAGTTCTTTTAAGTAATCTAGTTTCTCTGTAACCCCTTTTATATCACCGGTTTCTTTATTGTAATAGCTATTAAAGCTCTTCGGATAAATTTGATAGACTACACTTTTATGCCAATCCTTCATGTTTAACTTCCTCCTACTTCTGTTTCACTCGTTTTGCAAATAACCACGTTAACGTAAATGGGATTACAACTGCGATAATCATTCCGACAATAAACATTGGAATCGATTTCGGAATGATAGAAATAAATGCTGGTAATCCACCAATTCCGATAGCAGGTGCTAATACACCATTTAACGTAATGAATATTGCTGCCACAGCCGATCCTATAATTGCTGCATAAAACGGAAATTTATTTCGTAAGTTCACACCAAACATAGCTGGCTCTGTAATACCGAAATATGCTGAGATTGCTGATGTCGATGCCATGCTTTTATCATTTTGATTTTTAGAAATCCAGAACATCGCAAGTGCTGCACTACCTTGCGCAATGTTAGAAAGGGCAATCATTGGCCAAATGAATGTACCACCGTGCTGTGCAATTAATTGTAAATCGATAGCAATAAACATATGATGCATACCTGTAATTACAAGTGGTGCATACAATGCTCCAAACAATATTGCTCCAACTACTGGTACTGTTTCATATACCCCTACTAATCCAGCTGTTAATAAATCTCCAATATGACGTGTAACTGGACCAATAATCCCTAATGCTAACACACCTGTTACGACAATCGTTGTAATTGGTACGACTAGTAATTGAATTGCATTTGGTACATGTTTCTTTAAGAAGATTTCCACTTTACTTAATACGAATGCTGCTACTAAGACCGGCAAGATTTGTCCTTGATACCCTACCTTTTCAATTTGAAATAATCCTAAAATATCGAAGTACTCAATCTTTTGCCCGTCTAAACCAGTCGCTGCTTTTCCATAATCCCACGCGTTTAATAAGGCTGGATGCACAAGCATTAATCCCATAACAATCCCGAGTATCGGACTACCACCAAAACGCTTCGTTGCTGACCAACCGACAAGTGCTGGTAAGAATACGAATGCTGTATTCGCCATCATATTAATTAAATCCCAAAGCCCACTTAAGTTTGGATACACATCTAATAAATTTTTGCCTTCAAAAAATAAGTCCTTCGCCCCTAATAGATTGTTAATTCCCATTAGTAAACCAGCTGTTACGATTGCTGGTAATATCGGCATAAATACATCTGAAAATACTTTTACAAACTTTTGAGCTGGATTTAGCTTTTGGTTTCCAGAATCTTTTACATCAGCTACTGTCGCTTCTTTCATACCTGCAAGCGTTATCAATTCGGCATATACTCGATCAACATCTCCTGGACCGATTACAATTTGAAATATCCCAGCGTTATGAAACGCTCCTTTTACTAATGCAATAGACTGTAATTTATCATTATCTATTTTACTTTCATCCTTTAAAGCGATACGGAGCCTCGTTACACAGTGCGCAGCTTGTTCGATATTGTCTTTTCCACCAATATACTGCAACACTTCCTCTGCTGTTTTACGATAGTCTTTCCCCATATTCCCGTCCCTCTTTTCTTTTTTTGATACCGTTTACACTTACATATTAACTCGTATATATAAGTTAGTCAACACTCGTATATACGAGTTTGTGTTTTTTTATAAAAAAAAGAGGTGAAACAATATTTTGTTCCACCTCTTTACTTCCTCCGTGCCACATCCGAAAAATGAAAAATATCTAAACGGTGGCGTGATTCTGTATATTCAAACTGACTTCCATCATATAAATGCGTAAAGTTTTTCACAACGACAACATAGTCTGTTCCATTTAAATCTAAATACTTTCTGTCATCCTCTGTACACGGCTGCACTTCAATTACCCTCTGCGAATAGCTAATATGTAGCCCTAATTCTTTCTCAATGTATTTATAAATTGATGCTGTTGCAATTTCTTTCGTTAACCCTGGAATAAACTCAGATACAAAATGATTGATATCTAAAATTACTTTTTCTCCATCAATATTTCGCACTCGTTTAATATGATCTATTTCTGTTTTTTCTTTCACGTTTAATAACTTTGCTACATCTTTCGTAGCTTTTATTTTATCCATTTCTACGACATCTGTAATACAATGACGTCCTAAACGTTCATTTTCTTCTTGGAAACTTACAATGCCACCAAAGTTGAATTCAATATTTTTTCGCTTTAATACAAAAACACCTTTTCCATGAATTTTTTGCACATATCCACGCTCTTGCAATAAATCTACTGCTTTTCTTACAGTACCTCGGCTTGCCTCATACTGCTTCATTAATTCAGTTTCTGATGGGATTTTGCATCCCTCTTTTAATTGCTTATTATCAATAGAATTACTGATTTCTGTATAAATTTGTTCATACTTACTCATCATCTACAATAGCCCCTTGTCACCTTCTAATTCTATATGTATTATACCATACTACACTCTTCTGCCAATCTCTCACTTATTTTCCAGTATAGGAAAAATAAAGATAAATATTTAATCTCCAAAACGTATTTTTATAAAAATTTTTATATTTTTCTTTTCATTCAAAAAAGCATGTAGTATACTAATTTCAAAATCAGAGGAGAAAGGGAGCAAAGAACTATGCTTACTTATACAACAATTGTAGTTACATTTGCACAAAAACATCATCATCATACGTAACCCTTGAAACCTAGCGGAAAAATTACGCGTAGGTACAAGGGTTATTCCCGTTGTACCTACGTTAGGCGAAGAGCCATGTAGGTATTTTTTATCTACATGGCTCTTTTTTTATTGCCAAAAAGCTAGTAAAAAATGATGTTTAAGCAAAACTTACTACAAAGGAGTTAACAAAAATGGAAACGAAAAAATGGGGATTATGGATTTTAACAGCTTTTGTTATTGGGAATATGGTTGGCGGTGGCGTATTTATGCTCCCAGCAAATTTAGCACATGTATCAGGTCCAATGGGTTCTACACTCGCATGGAGTATTACAGGGCTTGGCGTATTTATGATCGCACTCGTATTTGGAAATTTAGCAATCCGAAAACCAGAATTAAAAGCAGGGCCACAAAGCTATGCTCAAGCGATGTTCCCTTCAAAAAAGGCGGGTAAAGTTGCAGGATATAGTATGGCATGGGGATATTGGGCTGCGAACTGGGCTGCAACAGCATCTGTTATTATTTCCTTTGCTGGATATTTATCAACATTCTTTCCAGTTTTACAAAGTAAGCAAATTCTCTTTTCAACGAACGGATTTTCACTCGAACTTGGAAAAGGATTAACTTTCCTCGTATGTAGCCTTATGTTATGGGGAATTCAATATATTCTTTCTCAAAATATTGACCAAGCTGGTAATATGAACCTTCTTGCTACTATCGCAAAAATTATTGGATTTACAATGTTTATTGTAATCACATTATTCATTTTCAATGCTTCTAATTTCGGAGACGGTCAAACATTTATGAATGAGGCAGGACAATCCATCTCGTTAGGTGGACAAATTAATTCAGCTGCTATCGCAACACTTTGGGCATTTATCGGTATTGAGTCTGCTGTAATGCTTTCAAATCGTGCAAAATCTCAGCGCGATGTAAAAAAGGCTACGATTTTCGGCTTAATCATTGCCCTTCTTATTTACATGTCAATTACTTTACTTACAATGGGAGCTCTTCCGCAAGATGCTTTAAAAGAATCTCAAAAACCATTAGTAGACGCATTAAATTTAGCAATTGGCAATAAAGGTGCCTACATCATGGCTTTACTTGCACTTGTATCTTTATTTGGATCTACAGTTGGCTGGATCGTTGTGAGTTCAGAAGTACCTTACCAGGCAGCAAAAAATGGACTTTTCCCTAAATTGTTCGCAAAAACAAATAAAAAAGGTAGTCCTTCAAAATCATTATTTATTACAAATGTGATGACGCAAATTTTCTTATTCTCAACGATTTCTGGTACTGTATCAGAAGCTTATAATTTCGCTATCGTTGTAGCAACATTAGCATATTTAATTCCATACCTTGTTTCTACCCTGTACCAATTAAAATTAGTTATTACAGGAGAAACGTACGATATAATGCCTGGCTCTCGAGTAAAAGATGGAATCATTACTATATTGGCATTGGTATACTCCATTTGGGTTATCAAAACGGGAACTGCTGATTTAAAAACGTTCTTCTTAGGAATTGGGTTGTTTATATTAGGTCTGATTCTTTACCCAATACTAATGAGAGACTCACAAAAAACAAATTAAAAAAGAGAAGCTTCTAGCTTCTCTTTTTTATTAAAAATCTGTAATTAACTTTTCTTTTAACTCTCCTACAGATAAAGGTTTCGCATAATAAAATCCTTGTACATAATCACAGCCCATGGATTGAAGTAAACTTTCTTGTTCTACGTTTTCTACCCCTTCAGCAACTACTGCTAAATTTAAACTATGAGCAATTTCAATAACAGATTTTACAATTGTACGCTCTGGTTGCGCGTGTTCATAATGAAATTCACGAATAAAATTACGATCAATTTTCACGATATCAAGTGGTAGTTGCTTTAAATAATATAAAGAAGAATAACCAGTTCCGAAATCATCTAAAGCAATTAAAATGCCCATACTTCTGATTTCTTGTAATGTAGCGATAATATAATCAAAATGGCGAACAGCAATACTTTCCGTTATTTCTAAAATTAAACGATTCGGTGGAAAACCTGTTCTTCTTAAAATACTACGTACAGACAAAATAAAACGCTTTTGCATTAATTGTTGTATCGATAAATTAACCGATAATTTTAATCCTTCTTCATACTCTGGTAATGTTTTAAACAAGCGGCATGATTTTTCTAACACCCAGTCTCCTAATTTTATAATAAGACCAGATTCTTCAGCTACTGGAATAAATTCGCCTGGTGAAATAGGTCCTTCTTCTGTCGAACAACGTGCTAAAGCCTCAACACCAGTATATTTCTTCGTTTTCAAATCAATGATAGGTTGCAGCGCCACATCTAATTCTTCATCACGAATTGCCTTTTGCAAAGCAAACTCAATCTTCATTCTACGATTTATTTTGGCACGTAACTCATCTGTAAAGAAACACGCCGCGTTCCTACCCTGTTCTTTCGCACTATACATAGCTAAATCCGAATTTTTCAATAGTGTTTCCACATCTTGTCCATCTTGTGGATAAGAACAAAGCCCTAGACTAGCTGAAATGTATACTTCGTGACCTTCCAGCATAAATGGTGCCTGAAAACATGACAATACAGATGTCGCTAGCTGCCTCATCTCATCTTGTGTATGTTTTTTGGTTAACAGTACAAATTCATCTCCACCAAGCCTAGCCAGAACATCTTTCTCGCCTAACACATAATGCAAGCGTGAAGCGACTTCACTTAAAAGTAAATCTCCTATCATATGACCTAACGTATCATTCACTAATTTAAAACGATCTAAATCAAAGTAAATCATACCAAATTCTATTTTCTCTACAATCATCTTATTTACAGTCGTAATTAACTGTAAACGATTTGGTAAACTTGTTAACGCATCATGGTATGCAAGTTCTCTATAACGACTTTCGCTTAACCGCAATCTTTGTTCTGCTTCTTTTCTACTACTAATATCATTTCGGATCGCAATAAACTGATATGGCTCTCCTTTTTCGTTTAGAAATGGAACAATTGTTGTTTTAACCCAATAATATGTACCATCTTTTGCTTGATTTCGAATTTCTCCTGTCCAAACTTTTCCATTCGAAATACGCTTCCATAGTATTTGAAAAAATGCTTTCGGATGATATCCTGAATTTAAAATACGATGATCTTTTCCTATTAGCTCTTCTCTTGTATATTTAGATATTTCACAAAACTTATCGTTTACATATGTAATAAGACCTTTTCGATCTGTAATTGCAACAATTGAAGACTCATCTAATGCCATCTTTAAATCTCGCAATGAAGAGTCATACAATGCATGATCTCTTTGTTCTAGCATGCTCATCTCTCCTTGCTTCCTATCTGACTAAAACACAACTTGTTTCTCTTCATAGAAATAGAGATATTTCATTTTCTCATAATAGACCTTTACATAAACAATAGTTTTAAATAGGCCGATTAAAATAACATAATATTATTTGTAATAAAAAGCAATATAATACCGTTTCAATTATAAGTAGTAGCTTTTCATCTCTTTAATTTTCTTTCCTTATTATATTGCACTCATTCTCTTACGTTCCTTTAACTCGCTCTTTTCAAAACCTATTTCTTACTAATTCCGCTTATATTTAACGTCCATTCCTTACACATCAGAATAGAAGTTCAAACATACTATACAACTATTCACGAATAATAATATAAAAATCTAAATTGGTATATACGTTTTTGAATTACAATAACAAAATATTAACATATTTTCACCTTTATTTTGGAAGTATTTTATAAATAAATACATTATTAAACTAAAAAAAGAGGTTCACCTCTTTTTTAGTTTAATAATGGTATGGTATTTGCTGATAACTTGGGTATGGTGCTGGATATGGCGCTGGATATGTTACCGGGTACGGCGCTGGATAATAGCCTCCACTTGTTGCACCGGTTAATGCACCTGCTGTAAGCCCGCCTAACACGCCTCCTGCAAAACTTCCAGGGAAAAATCCGCCACCCCAAGAGCCACCTCCCCAGCCCCATCCACCACCGTGATGATGATGATTATAATGATTGTGTCCACCATGATGATTATGTCCGCCGTGATTATGGTGCCCTCCATGATGATTACGATAATACAAACCGTTATGTTCTATATAGTTCATTTTCCCCTCTCCTTTTCAATTTCCTCACCTTAATAGGTGTTGTATGAATAATATGGATCTTGTTGATAACCTGTATAGTAAGAATAATCCTGGTAATACGGATAACTATATCCCCCATAACCAAAACCAGGGCTTAGTAATGCACCTGCTACAAATCCAGGAAAGAAACCTCCGCCAAAAAACGGCGAGTGTCCAAAACCACCCTGGAAGCCTCCATGCCCAAAACCACCGCCGTGACCAAATCCTCCGATTGGACGACCATACATTGTATTCATCCCCCTTTTCTATATAAAGACGTAATAAGATACTGTATGTAGGACAAATGCGGAAAGTATAGGGAAATACCTATATTTTGTAAAAAATAAAAAACACTTTATAATAAAGATGTCACATTACATCTCTTATTTAAAAAGTCTATATTCAAGGAAGATTAGAGGAATTATATAAAAATGAAGAAACCTATCGTTCAATTATTATTAGTATTTACAATTGTATCTATCGTTCTCTTACTTTTAGATATATCGGCTATCTCGCTATATACATTTGTTGGTGCCCTATGGTCTATTACAATCGTAGGGATTTCATTTGTTATTTTTATCGAAAATAGGTCTCCCCAAAGTACATTAGCTTGGTTTTTAGTATTAGCGCTTCTACCGATTGTCGGTGTACTTTTATACTCTATTTTCGGTCGTAGCCGCTGGAGAAGAAAAAAGCATCTCCATCGCTCAGAAGAACAAAGAAAATTATTCCGTGAAATTTTAGAAGGAAGAAGACTAGAATTATCACTCACAGTCCCATTACATGAACGTTCCTTACATTTAACAGAAGTCGTGCAAAAATTTGGAGGCGGTCCTGCCGCAGATAGAACAACTACACAACTTTTAACAAACGGAGATCAAACATTCTCAGAGATTTTGCAAGCTATCGAGCAGGCAAAACATCACATACATATTCAATACTATATTTATAAATCTGATGAGATTGGTACAAAAGTTCGAGATGCGTTAATAAAAAAAGCTAAAGCTGGTGTTATTGTACGCTTCCTTTATGATGGACTTGGAAGTAATACTTTAAGAAGACGATTTTTACAACCTATGAAAGAATCTGGTATTGAAATTGTAGAATTTGACCCTATTTTTTCAGCTTGGTTACTTGAAACAGTCAATTATCGTAACCATCGTAAAATCGTCATTGTGGATGGAGAAATTGGTTTTACTGGCGGGCTCAACGTCGGTGACGAATATCTTGGCCGTTCAAAAAAATTCCCAGTTTGGCGTGACAGTCATTTAAAAATAGAAGGAAAAGCGTTATATAAATTACAAGCAATCTTCCTAGAAGACTGGCTCTATGCTTCTAGCGGGTTGAATACTTATTCTTGGGAGCAATTTATGAATAGAGAATACTTCCCAGGTAAAGAAATTTTGAATGCAGACGGTGCTGTACAAATTGTAGCGAGCGGACCAAGTTCAGATGATAAAAGTATTCGTAATACATTACTAGCTGTTATGGGATCTGCCAAAAAATCTATTTGGATCGCTACACCATACTTTATTCCAGACCAAGAAACTTTAACATTATTACGCTTAAGTGCGATTTCCGGCATAGATGTACGCATTTTATACCCAGGTAAAAGTGATAGCATCATTAGCGATCAAGCATCGCAATCCTATTTCACTCCACTTTTAAAAGCTGGTGCTTCCATCTACAGTTATAAAGATGGTTTTATGCACGCAAAAATTGTACTCGTAGATGATAAAGTCGCGACAATTGGAACAGCAAATATGGATGTACGCAGCTTTGAATTAAATTATGAAATTATTGGTGTTCTTTATGAGTCAGAAACTGTTCATGATATTAAACGTGATTTTGAAGAAGACTTTAAGCATTCCACTGAAATTAAATGGAACGCTTTCCAAAAAAGAAGTATAAAAAAACGAATATTAGAGTCTTTCATGCGACTCATTTCTCCTTTACTATAAGCAATCAATGTACTATTGATTGCTTTTTCTTTTATATTTGTCCCTCTCCTTTTCTTTGCATACCATATTAAAACAAGTTATCATAAGATGTATTGCTTTATGAAAATAATGTTAGGTGGGAAATACATGTTAGAACAATTTCATATACATGCTGATTTAAAACAGCAGCTTTCTACAATTCACGAAAAGAATAAACAAAAAGCTGGTGAAAATGCACATTTAATCGGTACAAAAATATATAAAGCGTCTGATAACAGTATTATCGAAGACGCTATTACAGCTCTTCTTCTTGGAAAAAACATTCTATTAAAAGGACCGACTGGTAGTGGGAAAACAGTACTAGCGGAAACTCTTTCTTCTTTATTCCAAAAACCAATGCATAGCATTAACTGTTCTGTTGACCTAGATGTAGAAGGTATTTTAGGATACAACACATTGCACACAAAAGATGGCGCATCTGAAGTTACCTTCGTTAACGGCCCTCTTATGAAAGCAATGCAGAACGGTCATTTCCTATATATTGATGAAATCAATATGGCAAAACCTGAAACGTTGCCACTTCTTCACGGTGCATTAGATTACCGTAAAATGATTACAAATCCTTTTACACAAGAAGTCGTATACGGTGATGACGAGTATCGTGTAATCGCTGCGATAAATGAAGGCTACGTTGGGACAAGCGAACTGAACGAAGCATTAAAAAACCGTTTCGTTATTATTGAAGTTCCTTACATCCAAGGCGACACATTAAAAGAATTATTATTAGCAGAATCAAAATTAAAAGACACTGCAACAATTGAAAAGTTCGTTGCATTTGCAAGCGACCTTATGCCTTTAGCTCACGATGGACGTGTAAGTGAAGAAGCAGCAAGTATCCGTGGTATTATCGATGCATGTGATTTAGGTGTATATATTCCTGTTATGCGCGCTATTGAAAGAAGCATTATTGCAAAATTAAATGATGAAACAGAACAAATGACTGTCCGTGAATTAGCAGAAAGTTATTTCTTTGAGGGATAATTCATGAGACAAATTTTTAGTGACAAAAAAATTGATGCGTCGCTTTTTCTACAAATGGAAAACTTAATGTATGCCCTTCTAAAGGAAGACGATGCCTATCTTGAATATGGCTATAAAGCATACTACGACGAAATTGAAAAGAAAGTTGTCATTAGTCACTTTTGGGATGATCGAAAAGAAGAAGATACAGTAATCGGATTAAAAAGCGAAGTGTTCTTAAAAGCACTTGGTAATAAACATTACTCGGACATGACTTTAATTCGTTCTTATGCGATTGAATTACAAGAATCGCCCCTAAAAAAGTTTTTAACACAATTATTTGTTCTATTAGAAGATTTACGCGTTGAGGAAATCGTAAAAAGCTTACGCCCTGGCACAAAGCATATTTTTAGACGCCGAAAAGAAATGTACCGCAATTACTTCGGCTCACAAAATGAAATAAACCGTGTTCGTAACTATCATGGTGATCGTCTATTTTGTCTCTGTTACCTTTCATTAACGAGCGATAAATATGAAATGTTTAATAATGAATATTTCGAGCACATTGAAACTATTTTGCATGAAACATTCCAAGCACGTAATACAGAAGATATTATGTATATCGTTGAGAAAATTCGCTATCGCTTAGAGGAGCTTCTTGAAAGTGATATGCTTAACAACTATTTCGGTCATGCACCGCTTTATTTATCTGTCATTGCAGACGAAAAAAACTGCCGCGTCGAAGATTTAGCAAATGATGATACGCAGCTCATAGATGACGATGAAAATAAAAACAAAATGGATGAAAGCTTCTCAACATGGCACCGTGAAAATAAAAACAATGAAAACGAGAACTTTTTACGCTTTGAATTAGAAAGCGGAACAAAGACAAATATGATGGGTGATACTGCTCGTGAATCGGAAGATGGCGATCAAGCCTTAGGTTCCGTACAAGGTACTTCTCAAAAAAGTACACAATCTAACTTTGATGGTGCTGACACAGAAGAAGCAAGAGCTTCACACGCTTCTAGCCAAAACGACGGTGCATACGGTAAGTATAACACTGGCGCTTCTCATACATTTAAAGAAGCACGTAAACCAAATCCTGACGAGAAAAAAGATTACCAAGCTATCAAATCAGTCGTTAATAAAGATGTAAAAGAATTAAAGAAAATTATCGAAAAAACAATTGAAAATAAAACAAACGCAAACAGTGATAAATATTATGGAAGACTTCGTAAGAAATTCCTTCGTATTTATACTGAAAAGCAACCACGCATGTTTTATAAAAAAGGGCAAGAATCACAAGAGCTCGACGTTGCATTCCAATTACTAGTGGACTGCTCTGGTTCTATGTATAACAAAATGGAAGAAACGAAAAAAAGTGTTGTACTATTCCATGAGGCTTTAAAATCTTTAAAAATCCCGCACGCTATTAGTGGATTTTGGGAAGATGCTTCTAGTGCTAAACCTGAAGATAAACCGAACGTTATCCATGAAGTTGTAAATTACAAAAACTCAACGCTACCAAACGTTGGTCCAGAAATTATGCAACTTCGTGAAGAAGAAGATAATCGCGACGGATATATTATTCGTATCGTTTCTGAAAAGCTTGCGAAAAGACCAGAAAAGCATAAATTCTTACTTGTCTTCACAGACGGTGAGCCTTCCGCGCTAGACTATCAACAAGACGGTATTTTAGATACACACGAAGCTGTCAAACTTGCTCGTAAAAGTGGTATGGAAGTAATCGGAATCTTCATCGAAGAAGGCGAAGCGAAAGAAGCAACGTATCAATTAATGAAGAACATTTATAACCATCACTTCTTAGTTGCAAATCACGCTGAAGATTTACGTCTGAAGATTAAACCACTATTGAAAAAGTTATTACTGAAGACGATTGAATAGAAAAACAGGAGCCTTGCGCTCCTGTTTTTTTATTTTAATCACTTTGTTTCTGGCTGAAACTTGTATGGAATGGCTACTTTTAATAACGATTCGAATCCTCCATCGTAGAATGGGAATCGCTCATTTGCGATTTTTTTATCTACCCATTCAATTGCGGAAATTTCGCCTTCATCTTCTACACAAAACTCACCTGTTACTACTTTCGCTCGGAATGTAAAAAGTAGTGCATGATGGCCTTTTTTCTCAAAAAACTTCTCATTTAATGCAACAAGTTCACCTGCCACAGCAGTTAAGCCTGTCTCTTCTTTTACTTCTCTTACTAGTGCTTCCTGCAATGTTTCCCCCTTTTCAACCGCACCACCTGGTAATGACCAAACGTTTTGTTCTATATTATGTACCATTAATATTTCATCTGTTTCCTCATCATGTATGAGTGCATATACGACATCAACTCTTTGCATGTTGCTTTTCTCCTTCAATTAACTCATCCATTGTAAATAAAGAATGCAGCTGTAAGCCGTCTTCTAATAAGTTTTCTCTTCCCTCTTTTGTTCGTTCGATTACACCTAGAACATGATTCACTTTCGCACCGAGTTCTCTTAACTCTTTCGTGCTTAATAATATTTGACCGCCTGTCGTAATAACATCTTCAACAACACAAACATTTTTCCCAGCAATATCAATACCTTCTGCTAACTTACATGTACCGTACTTCTTCGCTTCTTTTCTCACAAATACAACTGGTATACCCATTTGTAAAGATAATGCTGTTGCTACTGGAATACCTCCCATCTCTAAACCTGCGAGTACTTCTGTTTCAGGAGGAATGAGCTCTTTCAATTGTTTAGCAATTTCTAATAATAGTACTGGATTAGATTCGAATAAGTACTTATCAAAGTATTGATTTGATACTTGTCCTGATCGAAGCTTAAATGTTCCTGTTAAACGTGACGTATTATAAATTTTCTTTGCTAGCTCCCATTTCTCCATTCCCTGTCTCCCCTTTACACACAAATTAACTCATTCTATCACACTTGTAATTATTTGTATATTCTTAAAATACAAACAAAAAGGATCGATTCCTAAGAATCGACCCTTCCTATTAATTCATCACTAACTCAGCTGCGAGCTTTTTTTTTAACTTCGCTAGCATGTCCGTTGTCATTTTGTCTAAATCGTATTCTGCTTTAAAGCCCCACTCTTTCATTGCCGCTGTTGCATCAATAGAGTTTGGCCAGCTATCAGCAATTGTTTGACGAGCAGGATCTACAGCGTAATCCATTGTAAATGTCGGGATGTGTTTACGAATTGATGCTGCGATTTGCTCTGGCTCAAAGCTCATTGCTGTAATATTAAATGCATTTCTATGCACTAACTTACTTGGATCAGCTTCCATTAATGAAATGATCGCTTGTAAAGCATCTGGCATATACATCATATCCATGTATGTTCCTTCTGCAATGTATGAGGTGTATGTGCCTTTTTTAATCGCCTCATAATAAATTTCAACTGCATAATCAGTTGTTCCGCCTCCTGGAGGAGCTACGTAAGAAATTAAACCAGGGAAACGTACACCGCGCGTATCAACGCCAAACTTTTGATGATAATAATCACATAGTAATTCTCCTGCTACTTTGTTTACCCCATACATCGTAGTCGGACGCTGAATTGTATCTTGTGGCGTATTATCTTTCGGCGTTGATGGACCGAATGCACCAATAGAACTTGGCGTGAAAAACTTACAGTTTAATTCACGAGCTGCTTCTAACGCATTTACAAGTCCGCCCATATTTAAATTCCATGCAAATAGCGGATTTTTTTCCGCCGTTGCTGAAAGTAAAGCTGCTAAATGAATAATTGTATCTACTTCATTACGCTTTGCGATATCATGTAGTTTTTGTCCATCTGTTACATCTAACGTTTCAAATGGACCAGACGTTACTACTTCACTATCTGTTTCACGAATATCTGTTGCAATAACATTTGATGCGCCGTATACATCACGAAGTTTCATTACTAGTTCAGAACCAATTTGCCCTAAAGAACCGGTTACTAGAATTTTTTTCATTTTCCCCACTCCTCATTTGCAAGCTATTCAAAAGATGTCTTTACTTAAATGATGCCCATTTCTTTCCCTACTTTTTCATACTTACGAATTGCTTCATCTAACATTTCTTTCGTATGAGCTGCTGTAGGCATATTACGAACACGTCCCGTTCCTTTTGCTACAGTTGGGAACACGATAGATTTTGCGTATACGCCTTCTTCATTTAGACGTTTACTAAATTCTTGTGTTAACACTTCATCACCAATGATACAAGGTGTAATTGGCGTTTCACTTTCCCCTATGTTAAAGCCAAGTTCTTTTAACCCTTGTTTTAAATAGCGACCATTTTCCCATAAACGATCGTGCAACTCTGTGCTTTCCATTAAGATCTCAATTGATCTCATGCAAGCTGCTGCATCAGCCGGTGTTAATGCTGTAGAGAATAAGAATGGACGTGAACGAACTTTTAACCAGTCAATTAAGTTTTGTTTCCCTGCTACATATCCACCAATTACCCCAATTGCTTTTGATAATGTACCAATTTGGAAATCAACTTTATCAGACAGACCGAAATGCTTTACAGTTCCCGCACCTTTTCCAAGTACACCTGAACCGTGTGCATCATCTACGTATGTCATTAAATCTAATTCTTCTGCAATCTCAACAATCTCTGGTAGTTTTGCAACATCTCCATCCATTGAGAAGACACCGTCTGTAATTACCATTAATTTATTGTAAAGACCTGATTCTTTCGCCGCAATTGCTTTTTGGCGTAAATCTTCCATATCAGAATGCTTATACACAATAATTTTTGCTTTTGATAGACGACTACCGTCAATAATAGATGCGTGATTTAATTCATCTGAAAGAATCGCATCATTTTTGTCCATAACAGCTGAAATCGCTGCCATATTACAGTTGAATCCCGATTGATAAGCAATCGCTGCTTCTGTATGTTTAAACTTTGCAATTGTTTCTTCCAATTTAATATGCAAATCTAAAGTACCGTTAATTGTACGAACAGCTCCTGCTCCAACACCATACTTATGAATAGCACCAATTGCTGCTTCTTGCAAACGGCTATCTGTCGCTAATCCAAGATAGTTGTTTGAAGATAAGTTAATATATTCTTTTCCGCCAATTGTAATAATCGGTCCATTTGAACTCTCAAGCGGATCAATTACGTTATAAAGCCCCTTTGATTTTAAATCCTCTAAATTTTCTTCTAAAAATTTCGCAAGTGTTTTACTAGACATCGTGAAGCCTCCCATCGTTCATGTAAGCGAATTATTGTCTTAATAGTTCTAATAATCCCTCTACTAGCTTAACACGTTTTCAGAATTTATTATAGAAAAATAGTTTAAAGTAACCGCTTACAAATTTAAATTATAAATGATTCATTACAAGAAATCTATCTTTTACTTTTCATATTTGATAGAATAAAAAAAATATTTAGGAGGGCTCAAAAATGGCATTTACTGAATCTGACGTATATAATAACGAAGCATTTTTTGAACAGTATATAAAACGAAGATACCGAGAAAATAGCCCGAATGAATCAATTGAAAAGCCAGCATTCTTTCAGCTCATTGGTGATGTAAAAGGAAAACAAATTCTCGATTTAGGTTGTGGTGACGCTAAGTTTGGTGAGGAATTATTAGAAATTGGTTGCCATTCGTACACCGGGATTGAAGGCTCAAAGCTTATGTATGAAAAGGCTGTAAAACAACTAGAAACCAAAAATGGTACCGTTCATTGTATAAACCTCAAAGACTATACCTATCCTCCTTCTACTTTCGATTTAGTTACATCTAGACTCGCTTTACACTATATTGAACACCTTAATACTATTTTTCAAAATGTATACCAAACTTTAAAACCAAATGGTGTTTTTACCTTTAGTGTTCAACATCCCGTTATTACATCTTCCTTTGAAAGCTTGCAAACAAATGGCAAGAGAACGAGCTGGCTCGTTGATGATTACTTCAAAATAGGGCAACGTGTTGAACCGTGGATTGATCAAGAAGTTATTAAATACCATCGTACAACAGAGGAATATTTCATATTATTACAACAAGCTGGTTTTACCATTACAAACCTAAAAGAAGCTACACCAAATAAAGCCTATTTCCAAAATGAAGAAGAGTACGAACGACGTTTACGAATTCCTCTCTTCCTCTTATTTTCTTGTACCAAATAAAAAAACGATGAATCACTCATCGTTTTTTTATTATCTCATCGCCTGTGCAACTTCTTTAACTAATCGTCTTCCTTTTCCGTGCGGAATACATAGTGGTGTTCCAAACAAAGGATCTGTACTAATTTGACACTCCATTCGGAATACATCACGTACTAGCTTCTCGTCTACCACTTCTTCAGGCTTACCTTGTGCATATATTTGTTTATCTTGAATTGCTACAATGTTATCTGCATAGCGACATGCTAAATTTAAGTCGTGTAATACCATAACAATTGTTCTTTGTTCTGTTTCATTTAATTCGAATAATAAATCTAGTACTTCAATTTGATGAGTCATATCTAAATATGTAGTTGGCTCATCCAGTAAAATAATATCTGTATCTTGTGCAAGCGTCATTGCAATCCAAGCACGTTGACGTTGCCCGCCTGAAAGAGCATGCACATCACGCTCAGCAAATTCTGTCATACCTGTTGCTGCGAGTGCTTTCTGTACCATTTCCTCATCTTTTTCTGACCATTGTTTCAGCCATGTTTGATACGGATAGCGCCCTTGTTTTACAAGTTGCAAGACTGTAAGTCCTTCTGGTGCTTGCGGCCCTTGTGGTAAAATCGCCATTTGACGAGCAATTTGCTTCGTTTGCATACTTTGAATTGCTTGATTATCTAACAAAATGTCACCAGTTGTCGGCTTTAATAATCTAGCTAGTGAACGTAATAAAGTTGATTTTCCACAACCATTAGAACCGATAAAGATTGTGATTTCCCCTTTTGGAATTTCTAAGTTCAGCTCATCAATAATAATTGTTTCACCATAAGACAACGTTAAGCGTTTCGTCTCCAATGCTTTTTGCATATTCATCTCCCTTTATGAATTCCGACTTTTATAAAGTAAATAAATAAAATAAGGTGCACCAATTGCTGATGTAAATACACCTGCAGGAATTTCAAGTGGTGTGAAAACTGTGCGCCCAATTAAATCTGCAGCAAGTACTAGAATTGCACCGACAATTGCCGCAACTGGAAGCAATGCACCATAGAATGAACCAACTAATCTTCGTGAAATATGAGGTGCCATTAAACCGACAAATCCAATTCCTCCGGCAAAAGCAACTGCTCCACCAATTAATGCTGTACTAAGTAATAACATAAATACACGCGACTTCGTTAAAGGAACACCCAGTCCGACTGCTATATCATCCCCTAGCTCTTGTGCATTTAAATGTCTCGCAGCGATGAATGATATGGTCGTTAAAATGAGAACCCAAGGCGCGAGTATCATAACATTTTGCCATGAGGAGCCATAAACCGTACCTGTAATCCATACATTCGCTTGGCTAGCTTGATAAATTGGTGCTAGCAACATAAATAAAGTTGTTGCTGCTTTCGTTAATGCCCAAAAGCCAACACCAATTAAAACAAGGCTAATCGGTGATAACCCATCATTTTTCCATGCAAATAAATATACAAAAAACGCAACAATTGTTGCCCCAGCAAAAGCTGCTAGCGGCATATAATGAATGCTTACTGTTAGTGCATTGTTTTTATCACTAAATATAGCTAAAAAGAGTACAACTGCTACGCTTGCACCACCTGTAATTCCGATGATATCCGGAGAAGCAAGTGGGTTTCGAACGAGCCCTTGTAAAATACATCCTGCTACAGCAAGTGCAATTCCTACAAGGATGGCAATTAAAATACGCGGCATACGAAACTTATTTACAACCATATTTGACATTGCATCGCCATTTCCAGTAATCGCTTGCCATACATCATAAGGAGCGATTTTCATATCCCCCATGCCTGCACTCGCAAAAAATAATCCTATTAAAACAACTAGTAAACTCACTAAGACGATACAAGCTCGTTTATACATTAAAAACGAGAATCCGTCTTTTCCTATACGAAACGGGATATACTTCTTCATTTGCTAAGCCCTCTCTTACGTGCAATATAAATAAAGAATGGGGCCCCGATAAATGCTGTCATAACCCCTACTGGCACTTCTTGTGGCATAATAACATATCTTGCTGCTATATCGGCCAAGATAAGTAGTATTGCACCTAACAATCCGCTATAAGGTACCCTCCATCTATGGTCGACCCCAACAAGAAATCTGGCAAAATGAGGAGTAATAATTCCAATAAATCCAATTGGGCCAGCAACCGCAACTGAACCACCAGACAACAATACAATAATAAGTAACACGAATGATTTCATTAAAATTGTTCGCTGTCCAAGTCCTTTCGCGACGTCTTCCCCCATCATCAATGTATTTACTTTCCCTGCCATCATAATAGATGCAATCCAGCCTATTAATAAATATGGGAATACAGATTGTAAAATTTCTAACTTTCTTCCTTGCACAGATCCAGCAAGCCAAAATAATACTTCTTCAAGCGCCTTTTCATTTAACACAAGTAATCCTTGTGTTAATGATGAAAATAACGCACTAATTGCGACCCCTGCTAATGTTAACTTAAGAGGCGTTGTCCCTTCTTTTCCTAAAGAACTAGAAGCAAATACAAGTACAGCTGCAACTGCTGCCCCTAAAAAGGCAATCCACGTGAAAGCTGATAATGATGTCACGGAAAAAATAACAATTGCTACAACTATGAAGAAAGCAGCACCTGAATTT
The DNA here is from genome assembly GCF_009739945.1 of Bacillus luti. Taxonomy (NCBI): domain Bacteria; kingdom Bacillati; phylum Bacillota; class Bacilli; order Caryophanales; family Bacillaceae; genus Bacillus; species Bacillus luti. Next base: position 4,502,855 of record NZ_CP040336.1, read on the forward strand.
AATCCAATAAAATCTGGAGAAGCAAGCGGATTCTTCGTTAAAGTTTGCATAAGACAACCTGCAATGGCTAAACTAGCACCAACACTAGCTGCAATTAACGCCCTTGGAAGACGCACATTTTGAATAATAATATGTTCATTGGAACCATTAAAATGGAAAAAAGCATCTAACGCTAATTTCCAACTCGTATTTGTATATCCGAAAATAATACTTCCCCAAATACAAGTAATGACTGCAATGATCCCAACAAATAATCCAATCCATTTTGCTTGATTTGTTTTTAATAACATGCAGCGTTTCCCCTTCAATGTATAATGATACGTTGTAAGTGTATTTCAACTTAATTCTCATTGTCAACGGAAATGAGAATTATTTTCAACCGTATATATTGACAATCAAAAGATAAAGGCTTAATATCATGCTTGCTATTGAAAAAACTTCTCAGTATGTAGGGGGTACATAATGAAATTCATGCAAAAGAAATCGTTTACAGTATTTGTATTTTTACTAGCCTTTTCACTACTTTTAAGCGCTTGTGGAAAGTCAAATACGAAAGAAGAAACAAAAGAAAATACTAAAAAAGAAATGATTACTGTGGAACATGCTATGGGTAAAACAGAAGTTCCTGCTGATCCAAAACGTGTAGTCATTTTAACAAATGAAGGAACTGAAGCTTTACTGGAATTAGGTGTGAAACCCGTTGGGGCTGTAAAATCTTGGACTGGTGATCCTTGGTATCCACATATTAAAGATAAAATGAAAGATGTAAAAGTTGTTGGTGATGAAGGACAAGTAAATGTTGAAACAATCGCTTCTTTAAAACCAGACTTAATTATCGGGAACAAAATGCGCCACGAAAAAGTGTACGAGCAACTAAAAGCAATTGCACCTACCGTGTTCTCTGAAACATTACGTGGTGAATGGAAAGATAACTTCAAATTTTATGCAAAAGCATTGAATAAAGAAAAAGAAGGTCAAAAGGTTTTAACTGATTACGAAAAACGTACAAAAGACTTACAAGGAAAACTTGGTGATAAAGTTAATCAAGAAATCTCTATGGTTCGCTTCATGCCTGGTGATGTTCGTATTTATCACGGTGATACATTCTCTGGTGTTATTTTAAAAGAGCTTGGATTTAAACGTCCTGGAGATCAAAACAAAGATGATTTTGCAGAGCGTAACGTATCTAAAGAGCGTATTTCTGCAATGGATGGCGATGTATTATTCTATTTCACATTCGATAAAGGCAATGAGAAAAAAGGATCTGAACTAGAAAAAGAATATATCAATGATCCTCTATTTAAAAATTTAAATGCAGTGAAAAATGGTAAAGCATACAAAGTTGACGATGTTATTTGGAATACAGCTGGTGGTGTAATGGCTGCTAACCTACTATTAGATGATATCGAAAAACGATTTGTTAAATAATATGTTTCTAACCAGCTCCCCTTCTATGGAGCTGGTTATTTTCTATTTCACGTAAATGTCATATTATTTCGTTTTGTATTTTTATTCCCAATATGTTATATTAAAAAAGTAAATAAATATATTTTCTCTATATCAGAATAAATATTTTAATCTAAATTTTCTGATTAATCATTATTTTATTTTCTTTTAGAATTCAATTATTACATTTGAAAACGCTTATTATATAGTTTTCAGGGAAAAATACAGTAACGGTTGAAGAAAAATAGAACTTTTTAGAAATTTTCTTTCTATTTCCATATAATTCTATTGACTTCTAAATATTTTGTGAATTAAAATAATTACATAAATATCCGTTATACAGGATTAGGGGGAAACAAAAATGGATGCAGCTTTAAAATTAGAAAAAGCTGGGGAACAACAATCACCAAAAAAACATCCACCAGGATTATATTTGTTGTTCTTAACAGAAATGTGGGAAAGATTTAGTTATTATGGAATGCGTGGCCTTTTAGTTCTTTATTTAACAACAGCTGCCGTTAGTGGCGGATTAGGATTTGATAAGGCATTCGCAGTGCAATTATATGGTACTTTTACAGCGGCAGTATATTTCATGCCAATTATAGGCGGATGGCTAACTGATCATTATATTACGAGACGTCATGCCATTACTCTCGGCGGAATTATTATGGCGATTGGTAACTTTGTACTATTCTCCATGAATACAAAAACAGGACTATTCCTTGGATTAGTACTATTAGTTATTGGTAATGGATTCTTCAAACCAAATATTTCTACACTGTTAGGTGAATTGTATAACGAAAATGATTCACGTCGTGACAGTGCATTTACTATCTTCTATATGGGTATTAACGTAGGTGCTTTCTTCGCTCCACTTATTTGTGGATTTTTAGCAGAAGATTTCTTTAAAACAAGCGTTGATGGCGTTATGGTTATGGGATATAAATACGGATTCTTAGCAGCTTGTATCGGTATGATTATTGGACAAATTGTTTTCAACTTATTAGCTCCTCGCTACCTTGGTACAGCAGGCACAACAGTTGTTGGTAAAAAAACAAAAAATCAACCTGCAATCGAAAAGAAACCTTTAACAAAACAAGAAAAAAATCGCACTTGGGCAATTGTAATTTTAACTTGTTTCGTAGTATTCTTCTGGGCAGGCTTTGAACAAGCTGGTAGTTCTTTAACACTTTATACAGATAAATTTGTTGATCGTACAATTTTTGGATGGGAAGTTCCAACATCTTGGTTCCAATCCGTTAATCCAGCGTTCATCGTACTACTTGCACCATTCGTATCTATGCTATGGTTAAAACTTTCTAAATCAAAGCGTGGCGATTTAAAAATACCAACAAAAATGGCATTTGGTATGATTTTACTAGGTATAGGTTACCTTGTTTTAACATTAGCGGTTCTAAAAACTGGAAGTAGTGAAGCTGATATAACTGTTAAAGCAAACTTATTATTCATCGTTATCACTTATATGTTCCATACAATTGGCGAACTATTCTTATCACCAATCGGTCTATCAATGGTAAGTGCAATTGCACCTGTTAAATTAGCATCATTACTAATGGGTGTATGGTTAGCTGGTTCAGGTATGGCTAACTGGTTAGCTGGTAAACTTGCTTCCTTTACACAATCATTAGGCTATCTTGAAGTATTTGCAAGTATTGGTATTATCGTTATCGTCCTAGGATTTGTACTTCTTCTCTGCTCTAAAAAAGTTGCAAGTATGATGGAATAACAAATAAAAAAGACGCTTCTAAAATTAGAAGCGTCTTTTCTATTACTTCTCTTCTAAAGCCGTCACGTCCACGTGAACGCTTTCTCCTGGATTAGATACATCATACACTTGAGCAATCCCTCTCTGCTCATCACAACTCTCAATCCATACTGGTACACCCTCATATGTAACATCAACTCTACTTGAAGAAGATAAGATTTGTTGTACACGTTTTACGTCCATTCTGTTATCCCTCCTTTTACTTACTACACTCCTTTCTATCTTTTCTTTTCCCTTTAGAATATATTCGATAAAGCAGTATGTTGATGAATAGTCTTTTCTTCCAAATAAAAAAAGACGTATATTCCACACGTCTTTTTCCATAATATTCAAATTTTAAGAAAATAATGTTTTCACTACTTCACTTACTTTATCATTATGAATTTGATAATACACTTCTAATCCTCGTCTTTCAAAGCGTACTACTTTATTTTGCTTTAATTTCGTTAAATGTTGTGAAACCGTTGATTGTGGGATTTCTAATACTTCCTGCAATTGCGTTACGTTACAAGTTCCACGTTGCATTAATTCCATTACTAGGCGTAGACGTAATGGATGCGCTAACGCTCTTAACATTTGTACATCTTCTTCTGAAATATGACATTCAAATTGATTTTGGCTCATAAAGTTCCCCTCGTTTTCGTTTTCGTTTTTATTTTCTTTTTATTTATTTATATATCTGTTCTTATATTTCCTGTTACGACATAACTTTATCAACCTAGAACGCTGAAAATTTTTTCCACTTTCATCAACAAAGAGTTCAGGAAAAATCCCTGCTGATTTTGAATATTATACTATATGATATAACGAAAAAGCAAAACAAAGGGCTATGAATACTTTGCTTACAAATGTTGTTTTATCAGGCTTTTTGTTATATTTTCACTTCATTGAAACGTATAGTAACGATATTGTAAAATACCGTCTATAATTGATAACCTTTCGTAAAGTGATTGAACCATACTTAACCTTTTTGTTACGATAAAAGGTATTTTCAGTAAAAAATGATAGCGTAATAAAAAAATAAATACTTTTTATTTCAATTAGTATTGTAATCAATTGATTGATTGCTGTTCAAAACTTCCTATTAAATACATACACCTCTCCTGTTAGATCAAACAGATACGTGCCATCTATCCAATTATAAAATGAAGCTTTACTCAGTGTGGGTTTTGTCTACTTTATGAACAAAATGTTACTTTTAACACTATTATGGAATAATTATACTTTTTTACGTTGACAATAGTGTTGAAGGAGAATATACTAAGCATGTAAGTTGATTGTGAATAGTTTCACAAATAATGTGAATTTCTTCACATATAAATAGATAGGAGTTGTCATTATTATGAGTACTTGGACACAAATTTATGACCCATTAAACAACATTTGGTTATCTGCACTAATCGCAGCACTTCCAATTTTCTGCTTCATCATTTGTTTAATGGGACTCAAAATGAAAAGTTACATCGCTGGGCTTTATAGTGTGATTGTCGCTATTATTCTTGCTATATTTGTTTATAAAATGCCAGCAACAGTAGCTGTAGCATCTGCCGGATTCGGTATTTTATCTGGATTTTATCCAATTTGTACTATCGTTATCGCAGCAATTTTCCTTTATAAATTAACTGTTAAAACAGAGCAATTCAATGTCATTCGTGATAGTATTTCAAGCATTACAAATGATCAACGTTTACAAGTATTATTGATCGCTTATTCTTTCGGTGCCTTCTTAGAAGGTGCAGCTGGTCTAGGGGTTCCAGTTGCTATCACAGCTGCCTTACTTGTAGGTATGGGCTTTAATCCATTAAAAGCAGCAGGTATTTGTTTAGTAGCTAACATCGCTGGTGGCGCAATGGGTGCTATGGGTATTCCAGTTACAGTACCAGCACAATTAACTGAACTTGATGCATTAACTATTGGTCGTCAAACTGTTCTTATTTTACCTTTCATTAGCATTATTTTACCTTTCTTACTTGTTTCAATGGTCGATGGAATTAAAGGTATTAAAGAAACTTGGCAAGGTATTCTTGTAAGTGGTGTTTCTTTCGCAATCACTCAGTTCCTTGTAACTTACTTCTTAGGTGCAGAACTTACTAATATTTTCGCAGCAGTTGTAAGTATGGTTGCTCTTGCTTTATTCTTACGTGTTTGGCAACCAAAATCTTCTGCTAAAGAAGAAAAACAGGAAGAAAAAGAATCTCATACATTCAATCAAATTTTATATGCTTGGTCTCCATTCGTATTCTTAACTGCATTCGTAACAGTCTTTAATTTAAAACCGATTAAAGCTTTATTTGCTCCGGATGGTGCACTAGCAAACTTAGTATTTAACATTCAGTTCCCTGGTCTTCATAATATGGTTATGAAAACTACACCTATTACAAAAGCAGATACACCTTTCGCAGCGATTTTCAAATTCGATGTATTCTCTTCTACAACTACTGCGATCGTACTAGCAATTATCGTTTCACTTATCGTTTACCGTGTAAAAGGTAAGATGGTTAAAGAATTAATGATCGAAACAATAAAAGAATTAAAAGCTCCAGTATATACAATTTGTAGCGTTATCGCTTTAGCTTACGTAGAGAACTACTCTGGTATGTCATCTACACTTGGACTTGCATTCTCTTCTACTGGTAATGCGTTCCCAGTTCTTTCTCCAATCTTAGGATGGATTGGCGTATTCATTACAGGTTCAGTAGTATCAAGTGGTTCATTATTCGCACCACTGCAAGCAGTAACTGCAGACCAGTTAAACATCGTTCCTTCTACACTCGTTGCCTTAAACGTAGTAGGTGGTACAATGGCAAAAATGGTTTCACCACAATCTGTAGCAGTTGCTTGTGCAGCAGTTGGACTAGTTGGTAAAGAATCTGCTCTATTTAAAACAGCAATGAAATATAGCTTAATTTTCTTAGCCGTTATTAGCTTACTTCAATTAAATGCTGTATTTAATATCTTTTAAAAATAAAACACCGATCCAAATGGATCGGTGTTTTTCGTATTACATTTTCTTATTCTTTAATAAAGAAGCTCCAGCAATTTCAGGATGCGTCATTTCGAATGGATCTAAAATAATATCCAATTCTTCTTCTGTCAGTACACCATGTTCTAAACATAACTCCCTAACAGATTTTCCTGTTTCAATTGCTTCACGCGCAATGCGAGATGCTGCTTCATAGCCAATATGAGGGTTAACTGCCGTAATAATTCCAACACTTTTCTCAACATATTGCTTCAGCAATTCTTCATTAGCTGTAATTCCTTTAATACAATATTCACGGAATACACGGAATCCGTTATTCATAATACTGATAGATTGAATTAAATTAAACACAAGTACAGGCTCCATTACGTTTAACTCTAATTGTCCTGCTTCTGACGCTAAGCAAATTGTATGATCATTTCCAATTACTTGGAAAGCAACTTGGTTAATTACTTCTGCCATAACCGGATTTACTTTCCCTGGCATAATTGATGAACCTGGTTGACGAGCTGGTAATTGAATTTCAGCTAACCCAACACGTGGTCCAGACGCCATAATGCGAAGATCATTTGCAATTTTAGACATATTCATCATACATACTTTTAGCGCTGCAGATACTTCTGTATATGCATCTGTATTTTGCGTTGCATCAACTAAATGCTCTGCACCAACAAGTGGGAATCCACTAAACACTCGTAAGTGTTTAACTACTTGTTCAATATACATAGGGTTTGCATTTAATCCAGTCCCAACAGCTGTCGCTCCCATATTTACTTCATATAGATGTTGACGAGACTGTTTAATTCTTTTTATATCACGCTCAAGTACGCGGCTATATGCTTCAAACTCTTGTCCAAGGCGAATCGGAACTGCATCTTGTAAATGCGTACGCCCCATTTTAATAACATGATCAAACTCTTTTGCTTTTTCACGGAAAGCAGAATGAAGTTCTTCCATTGTAATAAGAAGTTCTTCTAACATCATAAGAGTTGCAATATGAATCCCCGTTGGAAATGCATCATTTGTTGATTGAGCCATGTTCACATGAGTGTTTGGGCTAATTTTCGCATACTCACCTTTTTCGTATCCCATACGTTCTAGTGCTCTATTAGCAATTACTTCATTCGTATTCATATTAATGGAAGTCCCTGCCCCGCCCTGAATCGGGTCTACGATAAATTGATCGTGGAACTTTCCATCAACAATTTCTTGCGCTGCTTCTGCAATTTCGTGTCCAATATCTTTAGATAAGTAACCCGTATCCATATTCGCAAGTGCCGCCGCTTTTTTCACAATCGCCATTGCTGTAATGAGTGACGGATGAATACGATATCCTGTAATTGGGAAGTTTTCCACGGCGCGTAATGTTTGTACACCATAATAAGCTACACTCGGTACTTCCTTCTCACCTAAAAAGTCTTTTTCGATACGTATATCCTTCGTTGCTATCATTTTCATCACCTATACTTTTCATTCTAAATCCTTATCTAAAAAATTCGCTCTCTAAATATACGAGTATCACTCAGTAGAATTTTTCAGTATCCACCTTCACTATATAGCACCTATTTTGAAAGCGCAAACATTTATTTTTCTATATATCCTTTTTATTAAAGTTTATAGAAATTCATTCTTCTACTTTCTTTATTTCCACTCGCTTAATTTGATGCATATCCTTTTCAAGGACTTTAAAATAAAAACCGTGTTTCTCAATAACATCCCCTTCAGCAACGATTTGTTTTTGTACCATAATCCAACCACCAATTGTATCTACATCATCAGCGATTAAGTGTATGCCCAATAAATCATTTACTTCGCTAATAAGCACTTTCCCCTCTACAATCTTACACCCTTCACTAATATGTTCTATCGGTGGGTGTTCATCTTCATCATATTCATCTCGGATTTCTCCAACAATTTCTTCTAAAATATCTTCTAACGTAACAATCCCTGCTGTACCACCATATTCATCATATAATACAGCTAACGGAATGTGTCTTCTTTGCATTTGTAATAGCAAATCATGAATGGGGATATTTTCTAACACTTCAATAACTGGACGTGTATAGGGTGTAATCGAGCATTCCTCATCTTGATTGCCATCCATATAACGAATAAACAAATCCTTTACATTAACCATTCCAACAATTTCATCTTTATCTTCGCCAAATACAGGATATCTCGTGTACTTTTCTTGTGCGATTACTTTAATATGTGTTTCAAACGGTTCATCTTCATATAAGCCTACAACTTCTGTACGAGGCACCATAATTTCCTTTGCAACCCTATTATCAAATTCAAAAATGTTATTTACGTATTTGAATTCTCGTTGATTAATCTCACCACTCTCATAACTTTCAGATAAGATTAATCTAAGTTCTTCCTCTGAATGAGCTACTTCGTGTTCAGAGGCCGGATGCAAACCAAATAACCCTGTTACAAGCCTTGCTGAACCATTTAAAGCCCAAATAAATGGATACATAACTCGGTAAAAATAAATAAGTGGCTTTGATAATAATAAGCTAACCTGCTCTGCTTTTTGTATAGCAAACGTCTTCGGAGCAAGTTCGCCAATGACAACATGTAAAAATGTAATCACTGCAAAGGCAATAATAAACGAAACTGTACTGGAAACTGTAGGAGATAAATGTAATTTTAAAAATAACGGCTCGAGTAGATGTTTAATGGTTGGCTCCCCTAACCACCCGAGCCCTAAAGCAGTAATTGTAATCCCTAACTGACATGCTGATAAATACTCATCTAAATTTGAAGTTACTTTTTTCGCCGCTAATGCTCCTCGTTTTTTTTCACTGACGAGTTGATCAATACGACTACTACGCACCTTAATAATTGCAAACTCAACAGCCACAAAAAAGGCTGTTAACCCAATAAGAATGGCTACCATCAATAATTTTAAAATATCCACATATGTTCTTTAGCTTTCTTAGCTAAAGTTACACCTCCTTTTAAAAAGAAGTTTCACTTTAGTTTCTTCATTTATTTGAAAGCAACCCTATATAAAATTCACCAATTTTCAGCTCTCATACAATTCTAAAGGCAAGCCATCAGGGTCTTGGAAAAAGACGAATTTTTTATCCGTAATTTCATCAATACGTATCGCTTCAGTCTCCACGCCGCATCGCTTTAAATGGTTTACAGCTTCCTCTATATTTGTAACAGCAAATGCTAAATGTCTAAGCCCAGCTGCTTCTGGAAAACTTGGTCGCTCAGGAGGAGTTGGAAATGAAAATAACTCGATTTGATACTCTTCTCCCACACATAAATCTAACTTATAAGAGTCTCGTTCCTTTCTATATACTTCATTTAATGCTTTAAAGCCTAATATTCTAGTGTAAAAATCCTTTGATACCTCATAATTCGAACAAATAATTGCAACATGATGTACTCTACATATATTCATGGTCTCTCGATTCCTTTCTTTACCAAAGATGCATATTCTCCCTTGAAATGACAAACATATATAGCAGAATATTTCTTTTAGGGGGCTTATTATGAAATTTATTACTTTTTTCGTCGGACTGATTGTTGTTTTCTTACTCGCTTATATTGCTAGCAATAATAAAAAACACATTAAATTTAAACCAATTTTTATCATGCTTATTATACAGTTAATTTTAACCTATTTATTATTAAATACAGAAATCGGTCTCATACTTATTAGAATCATTTCCAGTCTATTTACAAAGCTACTCGATTACGCTGCTGATGGTATAAACTTCGTATTTGGTGGTCTTGCAAATAAAGGTGAAATGCCATTTTTCCTCACTGTATTATTACCAATTGTCTTTATCTCTGTCTTAATTGGTATATTACAACACTTTAAAATACTACCATTTTTCATTCGTTGGATTGGTTACTTTCTGAGTAAAATAAATGGTCTTGGGAAGTTAGAATCTTACAACGCTATCGCCTCTGCCATTGTCGGCCAATCAGAAGTTTTTATTACGGTTAAAAAACAATTAGCTCAAATTCCAAAGCACCGTCTTTATACACTTTGCGCCTCTGCTATGTCAACAGTATCTATGTCTATCGTAGGTGCCTATATGACAATGATTGAACCTAAATATGTAGTAACCGCACTCGTTCTTAATTTATTTAGTGGCTTTATTATCGTACTCATCATTAATCCTTACGACGTAAAAGATGACGAAGATATTTTGGAAATAAAGGGTGAAAAGCAAAGTTTTTTTGAAATGCTTGGAGAATACATTCTTGATGGTTTTCGTGTAGCCATTGTCGTTGGTGCTATGCTCATCGGATTCGTCGCATTAATGAGTTGTATTAACGACCTATTCCTCATTATATTCGGCATTACTTTCCAACAATTAATCGGTTATGTATTTGCTCCTGTTGCATTCCTGATTGGTGTACCAAGTTCTGAGATTGTCACCGCTGGTAGCATTATGGCCACGAAACTTGTAACAAATGAATTTGTAGCCATGATAGATCTTAGTAAAATTTCCAATAGCCTTTCTCCCCGCACAGTTGGTATAATTTCCGTCTTCCTCGTTTCTTTTGCCAATTTCTCTTCCATTGGAATTATTTCAGGTGCGGTAAAAGGATTAAACGAAGAACAAGGGAACGTCGTTGCACGATTTGGTTTAAAATTACTATATGGAGCTACTCTCGTTAGTATTTTATCTGCGATTATCGTAAGCATTATGCTGTAATTAGGTAAAATTTTATCATTTTCTTATCCCTATCTTTTGTATACAATAACGAATAGATGTCTTATAAATAATCAAGACGTCTATTTTTTATACATGTACAATCGCTTTTATTTAGCGTACAATATTTTTTATGTGTTTGAATACGCTTTTAGATGTATACACTTTGATAGTTTTAAAGGAGAAAAAATGATGAAATCCGACATGAACAAAGATACACGAGCCAAAAAAGGACGCTCAAAGAAAAAACGCCTACTTTGGCTCCTTCTTATTCCGTTGCTAATTGTAGCACTGGGAGCAGGAGGCTACTCCTTCCATATATACAGTAAAGCAAAATCTGTTTTAAGTAATGCTTATGCTGAACTAGGTCGCGGAGATAAATCCAGCAAACGTGAAAAAGCTGTTAAACCTATGACTGATAACATTTCTGTACTTATTATGGGTGTAGATGAAAGTGATATTAGGGAAAAAAATTATGGGAAAGCAACTCGTACAGATGCATTGTTACTTGCAACAATTAACAAAAGCGATAAATCCGTTAAACTTGTCAGCATTCCACGTGACTCACGTGTTTACATTAAATCGCGTGATAAATATGATAAAATTACACACGCACATGTATTCGGTGGTGTAGATAGCACAATTGATACAGTAGAGAATTTTTTAGATGTTCCAGTTGACTACTATGTAAAATTCAACTTTACATCCTTTATTAAAATTGTCGATTCCCTTGGTGGTATTACTGTCGACGTACCAGTTGAGTTCACAGAACAAAATAGTAAAGACGAAGCAGATGCAATTCATTTAAAAAAAGGACGTCAACATTTAAATGGAGAAGAAGCCCTTGCATTAGCTAGAACTCGTCATATCGATAGTGATTATATGCGCGGTCAACGACAACAGCTTGTTTTAGAAGCAATTGCTGAAAAAGCACTATCCCTTAATTCAATTAATAAAATTGGCGGCCTACTAGATGCTGTCGACAAAGACTTAAAAACAAATTTAACTTTTGATGATATGATGGCAATTGCCAAAAATTCAATGGATTCAAATTTAAAAATGGACAAATTACAAGTAGAAGGTACTGATAAATATATAGATGGTATTTATTATTACGTTCCTAACGAAAAAAGCGTCAATGATATATCGACAACCCTTCAAGAACATCTCGGTGTTACGAATAAAAATGAGCATAAAAAATTATAATAAAAAGGCTGCTAGATCTTTCTAGACAGCCTTTTTATTATAATTTTCAACATATTTCTCACGCATATTGTGACAAAAAGAGACAATTATTACAACAGTGTAACATTTTTTATAAAAACATTACACACATAGTGAAAATAATAGTATACTAGGACATATATACTGTTATTTTCATCATTTTTATACAAAAAATGTAATACATATATTTATACCAATTTTTCTGGGGGGAAATAAATGAAGAAAAGTAAAATACTAATCGGTTCCGCTATCGCGGGTGGCATATTACTTTGTGTAGGTGGTATTAGTGGATATCAATATGTATCCACATTAAATAACCAATTAAATACTACCGCATTACCAAACACTACATTTGAAGGTATTTCTCTTGATGGAAAAAATAAAACAGATATTCAAGCTATTATTAGTAACAAGGTGAATGAATTAGATCAAAAATCCCTTAACTACGTATCCCAAGATACTAAACAAACATATATATGGAAAGAATTAGGTGTGGAATATAACGAAAAGGAAATTGTCGACACTATTTTTAAAGAACAAGAAGGCAATATGATTAATCGCTATAAAATGCGCAAAGAAGCTGAGAATGGCGAATTAAAACGAGACTATAAATTAACATCGAAATTAAATACAACCACTTACGAGAGCTTTATAAAGGATAAATATAATGAAACATTAAAAAATCCTGTTAATGCAGAATTAAATGTCGAAGGCTCTACTGTAAATATTAGCCAAAGTCAAAATGGAGAAAAAATTGATAAAGGAACATTAACTGATTTAACGAAGAAAGCCATTACTGCTGGTACATCAGACGTTACATTACCAGTTACACTCATAAAACCTGAACGCTCTACAGAAGATATACAAAAAATGGGGATTAAAGAAGTAATCGCTGAATACTCGACTCCAATGGCTGGTCGTAATGGCAATCAATCCTTTAACGTAAATAAGTCAGCTAATACTTTAAGTGGCGTTATTGTAGCACCTGATGAAACATTTAGTTTTAATGGCCGTGTTGGCGTAACCGATGCTGCACATGGTTATAAATCCGCAGCAGTATTTTCAGAAGGTAAAGTTATACAAAGTGCAGGCGGAGGCGTTTGCCAAGTTAGTAGTACTTTATATAGCGCCGCTTTAAGGGCAGATTTAGGAATTGTGTCTCGAAGCAATCATTCCATGCCCGTAAATTATTTACCACTTGGGCAAGATGCAGCAGTGGCAGATTATGGTCCGGATTTAAAATTTAAAAACAATACAGGCAATCATATTTATATTCAAGCATTTTCAAATGGAGGTAGTATTACTACTCGTATTTTCGGCACAAATACTGGTAAAAATGTTGAAGTTTCTTCTCAAGTAATTAGTAGAGCTAATGACAAAATAACAGCGGTAACGTATAAAAAAGTAACACAAAACGGTGAAGTAATCTCAAATGGACAAATTTCAAAAAGCGTATATAAAAGCGCTCCAAAACAATGAGATGCTAATAAAGTGAAACTTTAATCAGTGGGGGTTTTGTTCATCCCCCACTGATTATTAGTTGAACCAATCGGACGTTTACGGACAGTTGATCTCCCACCTAACTTCTTTGCTCCAACTGAATTTTGAGGTGGGAGTTTTACTGTCCGTTAACGCGGGATAAACAGGCAAATTTCCAAAAAGAAAAAGGCGTGAGTAGATCACGCCTTTTTCTTTTGCAATAATAGTAAAAAAGCTTCAAGATGGTCTTTCGTTTCTTCTAAAGACCACATACGATTCCCTTGCTTCGCAGCTAATACGCACGCTTCTTCCCACGCATTCTTTTTTTTCATCGCTACTAATTCATCACGCAATTTCAAAACAATTTCTTCCTCTTCTTGCTCTATAAATTCTTCCATCACGTTCACTATTTCATCCTCATGAATACTTAACGTACAGTACGATTTAAGAAAGTATTGTAATGTCGTATACATATGTACTCCCCCTTCTTATTTGTCAGATGGATAAGAAGTAATGATCTTATATCCTAATTCTCCTGACTTATCTCTCGCTAAAACAGTAACTGTTTTTACTAACTTGTCTTTCACATTCATGTTTTTCTTTATTACCGTTTTTCCAACTGGGAATGAATGAGTTGTATTTAATACGAGACGAGCCTCTTTAGAATTTTTTAACCACTCTTGAATTTCCTTATCATGTTGCTTCAAACTATCTTTTACAGCTTTCGTCGCTGTTTCCTTATCATAGTATGTACTCGCTGCTGATACTTTATCGTTCTTCAAGCGATTCTTCAAATCTTCTTCTGATTTGCCTACATGTCTTTCAATCGTGTGACCATTTTTAGGTGGCCCTTCCATTTCATCTAAAATATTATCACTAATTTTTTCTACTGATGTCGATTGATTCCCTGTTTGTTTCTCTGTTTTTTGTTCTTTTCCTGCACATCCACTTAAGATCAGCATTAGTGCCAATAAACTACTCAAGAAAAGACTATTTATTCGTTTCATCATATCACCTCTTTCATGATTATTATCGTAACTTCACTAAAAGTCAATTTCACAACGAAAAAACATACACATTTTTTAAATCCTTTATCTATTTTGCTGTATTTACCACCCGATTTCATCAAACTACTATTTTTCCTCCTTTTTAAAATATACCCCTATGTTTTTCTAATTATTTCCCGAATTGAATCCCCCTAAAATAACCAAAAAACCCTTTAAATTCAGGGTTTTTTGGTTATTTTTGAACAATTTAAATATACCCCTAATTTTATATACCCAATACCCTTATAGAGTATACGGATGGTGTTTTATCAACGTTTTTCTACATTATGTAAATTTGCACTTGCCTACACAATAGAAATATGGTGTAATGCAAAAAAAGATAAAGGATTTTAAACAATGGCTGAAACAATTCAAAACTTCTTAACAAACTATTATTCAATCGCAATTCCACTTAGTATCTTAATCAACATCATCATCAGTCTTTTAGGTGTTATCCCTAGTATTTTTTTGACCGCTATTAACATACAGCTCTTTGGTGTAACAAACGGAACCATGATTTCGATCGCAGGTGAGGCATTAGGGGCTATTATCTCGTTTTATATTTATCGTATAGGCCTTCAGAAATTCACTCACAGCAAAGTAAATAAGTATCCAAAGGTAGAACGCCTTCTTTATGTAGAAGGCAGAGAAGCCTTTCTACTCGTTCTATCGTTTCGATTGATACCTTTCATCCCATCAAGTATCGTGACTTTATTTGCCGCTCTAGGCAAAATGTCCTTACTATCCTTCAGTATTGCCAGCACAATAGGTAAAATACCGGCTTTGTTAATCGAAGTATATTCTGCCTACCATGTCATGAATGGAACGAATGAAGCAAAGTGGATTGTAACAATCGCAGGTTGCATTGGATTGTTTTATTTGTGGAAAAAATGGAGAAAAAAATAAAGAAGGAGCCTATGCTCCTTCTTTATTTTTGAGGTATTTTATTAATAATACTCTCTTAAAGCCTTAGTTTATACCAACAGCACTAAATGATTGCTTAACTGCCGCTACTTCCGCAGAAGTCGCACCGTATAAATCAGCTGCAGCTTGTACTGCACCAGCACGAGCTTGGCTAAATGTAGTAGATTGCGTGAAATATTGTGTATTTGCACGGTAATAAATTGCACCTAACTTATCTTTACCAATGCCAGTTACAGTTACACCAGAATGCGTACCACCATTTGCTAATAAATAAGCTTGTTTGTTAATGATACCACTGTTCGTATGAACCCCACCGTTATCACTAGTACCAGTGTAACGCTTAGAATAATGGTCTGGGTCACCATATTTCGCTGGATCACTCATAGAGCGCAGCGCATCTCCTGCTTTACCAGGCGTGTAAATATCTTCACCAATCTCCCAATCTGGGTTACGGTTATCATAGTACTCTACTAACGTACCAAAGATATCGGAAATCGCTTCATTTAGCGCTCCTGATTCATTTTGATAAATTAAATCTGAACTGTTTTCCGTAACAGCATGTGTTAATTCATGACCAATTACATCAATTCCACCAGATAATGAAGTGAACGTTACACCATCCCCATCTCCGTATACCATTTGTGAGCCATTCCAGAATGCATTATTATACTTACTTCCATAATGTACAGTTGATTTTAATGGTGCTCCTGCATCATTAATAGAGTTTCTGTTAAATGTAGCTTTATAGTAATCATATGTTTTACCCGCATAGTAATGAGCGTCTACTGCTGCTGCATCATACGCTGCATTAAAAACATTATCTGTATCTGCCCATAATGTTCCTGGTAATGTCGTACGATTTTTCGCATCATAAGTGAAAATCGTTGCTCCGCGCGTATTATCTTGTAAGTAATAAGAAGATCCAGATAACGTTGTATTAAGCGACTTTGTATCTCCTAATACACCTTTACCTGTTCCTACTTTATTTGTTCCAGTTACAGGTTTTCCAGCTGCTTTTGCATCCTGTTTAGGAGCATCTTGTTTCACCGGTGACTTATCATCATTTACGTGATCAAGTTTATTGTATTTATTTAACACTTTACCGCTGTCCGCCTCAATGAAATAGTAATAGTTTCCTGGACTTGGATCTAAGAAGTTTAGATTTACAACGTATGCATATGTTGCTTCTTCACCGTTTTGATATACATATAAGTCCGCTTTTGGTTCTACCTCATATTTCGGTGTTACACCTAAATCTTGCTGTGCGATTTCAATCGCTTTTGCGCCTTCAATCTTATTTTTATTTTTCAATTTTTCCTTCTTGTCCAAATCAGGCGCAACTGTACCTGACAACACTTTTAAAGAGCCATCTTTACTTACGTGAGCTACTTGAGTAGAACCCCATACAGGTACTCCTTCATAAACTTGTTGCATACGTACTACTGTTGAATCAGTTACAGCATCTTTCTTCACTTGTTTCACTTTGAAAGAATCTTGTGCACTCTTTTCCCCTAACTTATAGTCACCTTTTGCTGCGTTTAAATAATCAAACACAACAGATTCCGCTTTCTTGCCAGTCGCTCCAGTTAGATCACCAGAAATAAACTCAGGTGACTGTACCGTCTCATTGTACTTCTTCGTAGAGAGCACATTTTTAGAATCCGCAAATGCAGATCCTGCCCCTCCAAACGTTGTAACTGCCATTCCTGTCGCTAACACTAACGCTAAACTTTTCTTTTTCATGAACCTTCCCCCTAATAAAAAATTTTTTTGAAAAAGAGTAGTTTCATATTAGCATTATGTTTTCACTATTAATATACTAAAAATTCAATTAATTTTTTTCTCAAGTTTTGTAGAATTTTAGGGGGCAAATATTGAGAAACCCCTTTCCGATTGGAAAGGGGTTTTTTAAATATTATACATTTACAGTTTGTGATACACCGGAATCTAATCCATAAGTATCCGGTTTACTCGTATAATTTACTCCACCGACAATTGTAAGTACTACTGCAACTGCTAAAATTCCAGCTAATGTTTTTTTCATTTTTCATCCCCCTTATGATTTTCTAACATTTCAATAACTAACTTATAATAGTGATTACTTTGCTCAAATTGTAGTGCTTTAGAAAAATATTCTGCAAGCTCCACATATACTTTCTTCAATTCTATTTTATTGCCCGCTGATTTATAAAATGGAGTAGCTTCTAATTCCAAAAAATGTTTATAATCTTGCGCTTCTTCAAAATACTTATATTTAAGCATAAGAAGTAAATACAATTTTGTATTAAATCTCTCTTCAGACTTAGCTGCACTAATACCTTTTTCAATCCACTCTCTCGCTTCTTCAAACTGCTCTAATTTAATATATGCTAATGCGATTTCATATAATGTGTCTATATAATTTAAATCTATTTGTTTTTGAAGTCGCAAACTCTCTAAATAATAATCTTTCGCTTGATTATATTGTTTCTTTTTATAGTATATATTCCCGATATTACTTAAAGTGATCGCCATTAGAACGTCTTTATCTGCAAAAGCCTCTGATTCCCTCAGTATATTCTCATACATCCCTAAAGCTTCTTCATATTGTCCTTGTTCCGCATAACTTAATGCAATGAGAATTTGGCAGTTTATCACATTCCGGAATTTATACTCATTCCTAAATGCCTCTAGTGCAATATTTGCAAAGTGCAACGTAAGATGTTGAATTTCCAAATGGCTATAAGTAAGGGCGATATTATAATAAATTCCAGTCTCATGATATCCCAGCTCTTTTGCCATGATTTCTGTCTCTAATAAATAACTTAATCCTTTTTTCCACTTATATTGTAAACAGCATAATAATCCCTTACTATACGTATACAACAACTTCTGAAAAGGCGAAAATTTCTTATATGCCTTCTTAAGTTTATCCAACTCCGCCGAAATTTCCACAAAGTCCCTTTTTATCAGTAAATAACGTATATTAAGTAGTTTATAATAATTTATAATTTCAAAATCTAAAACATGTTGCATGTCTTCTTGCAATTCATTATATATACGTTCAACCTGTGCCTTGTCCAAACGGACGAGTGCATTCAACCATTCATCCAGCTTCCCCTTCACATCTTCCTCTACATCTCTCAAATCCGTCACAGCAATTTCTAACCTTGTGCAGAGCAATTGTAGAATTTCTTCTGATGCTTCAATCTTTCCATTTTCTATTTTACTTAAATATGAGACAGAACAAATGCCCTGACATAATTCTTCTTGTGTCATTTTTTGCTGTAGCCGTTTGTAAAAGACTTGTTTGCCTATTTTTTCTAATGTTTGTTGCATTGTCCTCCTCCATTCTCATTACCCCCATTACTCTAATAATACATAAAATCCAGAGAAATATAAATTGATAAATGCTAATTTTCTAAAAAATATGCATTATTTCATTTTTTTCTCTCTTGACTTCATTTCAATATTCCTTCTTTGCTACGAACGGTGAAAAATTGGTATACTATAACCAAATTATGGAGGTGTTTTCGCGATGACTTATTATAAAGACGATAGTTATGCCTTACATACAGATTTATATCAAATCAATATGACTTATACATATTGGAAAGACGGTATTCATAATCGCCGTTCCGTGTTTGATTTATATTTTCGAAAACTTCCATTCGAAAACGGTTATGCTGTTTTTGCTGGTCTTGAGAAAATTGTAGAGTACATAGAAAATTTCAGTTTTACCGAAAGCGATATCGCTTATTTAGCAGAATTACAATTTGAAGAAGAATTTCTTCATTATTTACAAAATATGAAATTTACCGGGATGATTCGTAGTATGCAAGAAGGTGAAGTTGTTTTTAATAACGAGCCTTTATTACGTGTTGATGCACCGCTCGGCGAAGCACAAATTATTGAAACTGCCCTATTAAACATTGTGAATTACCAAACATTAATCGCGACAAAAGCTGCTCGTATGAAGCATGCTGCAAATAACGATGAACTTTTAGAGTTCGGCACAAGACGTGCCCATGAGTTTGATGCTGCCCTTTGGGGTACACGAGCGGCCTTTATTGGTGGGTTTTCATCTACAAGCAACGTTCGTGCCGGAAAACGTTTTGGCATCCCTGTAGCCGGTACTCATGCCCATTCTTTCGTTCAAGCGTATCGTGATGAATATGTTGCGTTTAAAAAATATGCTGAGACACATAAAAAGTGTGTATTTCTTGTTGATACATACGACACTTTAAAATCAGGTGTTCCAAATGCAATTCGTGTCGCGAAAGAATTCGGAGATCGTATCGATTTCTATGGCATTCGTCTTGATAGTGGTGATATGGCTTATTTATCTAAAAAGGCGAGAAAACTACTCGATGAAGCTGGGTTTACAAATACAAAAATTATTGCTTCTAGCGATTTAGATGAATACACGATTATGCACCTTAAATCTCAAGGCGCAAAAATAGACGTATGGGGTGTTGGAACGAAATTAATTACGTCCTTTGAACAACCAGCATTAGGAGCCGTCTATAAACTAGTTGCAATTGAAGATACTAACGGAACATTAAATGATACGATTAAAATTTCATCTAATCCAGAAAAGATTACTACTCCAGGATTGAAACGAATTTACCGTATTATCAACCGAGTTAATAACCATGCTGAAGGCGATTATATTGCATTAGATGCTGAAGAGCCTGGAAAAGAAGAACGATTAAAAATGTTTCATCCGGTTCACACATATATAAGTAAATTCGTAACAAACTTCGAAGCATGTGAACTGCATAAAGATATTTTCGTTAACGGCAAACGAACATACGAATTACCAAGCATATTAGACATTCAAAAATATAACGAACAGAGCCTCGCGCTATTTTGGGAAGAATATATGCGAACTTTAAATCCCGAAGAGTACCCTGTCGATTTAAGCCAAGAATGTTGGGATCATAAAATGAATTACATTCAAACTGTTCGAGAACAAGTTGAAAAAAACATACAAAAATAAACAGAGAAGTTGCCCCTTCTCTGTTTTTTCAATACTATATATATCTTCTTGGAAAATATATTAAAATAAGAAGACAAATATATTTTATTTGTAAATTTTAATATTATGTTATTTAAAACCAAAATAATATTTGGTATTATTTTATTGAGTCAATTTCAACAAAATAACCAATAAAAAAGAGGACGCAACCCGCGTCCTCTTTTTTATAAATCTTTCACTCGTAATACACGCATTGCATTTAATACTGCAATTAACGTCACACCCACGTCAGAGAATACCGCTTCCCACATTGTTGCAATACCGAACGCACCAAGTAATAAAACTAACCCTTTAACACCTAATGCAAATATAATGTTTTGCCATACAATGCTTCTTGTACGTTTTGCAATTTTTACAGCTGTCGCGATTTTCGAAGGTTCATCAGTCATTATAACGATGTCTGCCGCTTCAATTGCTGCATCGGATCCTAAACCACCCATTGCAATACCAACGTCTGCACGCGCTAATACTGGCGTATCGTTAATACCATCACCAACGAAAGCAACTTTTTCTTTTCCATGCTTCGCTGCATCGATTTTTTCGATTTCTTCTACTTTTTGTTGTGGTAACAACTCTGCATGAACTTCATCTAAGCCTAACTCTTTACCAACAGCTTCACCAACTGGTTTTGCATCACCAGTTAACATGACCGTCTTCTTAATGCCTAGTTCTTTTAACTTTTGAATCGCTTGTTTTGAATCCTCTTTTACCTCATCAGAGATAACAATATAACCTGCATATTTACCATCTACAGCAACATGAACGAGTGTACCTACTGTTTCTGGTTGCTTAAATGTAATATTTTCTTTTCTCATTAATTTCGCATTACCTGCAAAAATTTCTTTTCCTTGTACTTTTACAACCGTACCATGACCAGAAATTTCACTATAGTCTTCAATACTATTTTCATTGATTGATTTTCCGTATGCATTTCGAATAGATTGTGCAATCGGATGATTTGAATACACTTCTGCAAATGC
Organism: Bacillus luti; assembly: GCF_009739945.1. Lineage (NCBI taxonomy): Bacteria > Bacillati > Bacillota > Bacilli > Caryophanales > Bacillaceae > Bacillus > Bacillus luti. Next base: position 4,524,428 of record NZ_CP040336.1, read on the forward strand.
TGCATATTCTAAAAGCTCTTCAGCTGTAGTACCTTCACTCGGCTGCATCTTCGTAACTTTAAAGACACCCTTTGTTAATGTTCCTGTTTTATCAAAAACGATATACTTCACATCATTCAATGCTTCTAAATAGTTACTTCCTTTTACTAAAATACCACTTTTAGATGCTCCACCAATTCCTCCAAAGAAACCAAGAGGAATGGATACAACTAGCGCACATGGACAAGAAATAACTAAGAATACTAACGCTCTATAAATCCACTCTGAGAATGTAGCGCCTTCTAAAATAAGTGGTGGAATAAACGCCATGATCGCCGCTGTAATAACTACGACTGGCGTATAATAACGCGCAAACTTCGTAATAAAGTTTTCAGTTGGTGCTTTTTTGCTACTTGCATTTTGTACTAAATCTAAAATTTTTGATACAGTAGATTCACCAAATTCTTTTGTCACTTCAATTGTTAATACACCATTTTGATTTACAAAACCACTTAATACATCATTTCCAACTTCTACTTCACGTGGTACAGATTCCCCTGTTAGTGCTGAAGTATCCATCATCGATGTTCCTTCGACTACTTTTCCGTCTAATGGTACTTTCTCACCTGGCTTAACGATAATATAATCGCCGATTTGCACATCTTCTGGTGATACTTGTTTCGTTTCATTTCCAATCTTCACATTCGCATAATCAGGACGAATGTCCATTAATGACGTAATTGATTTTCGAGAACGATTTACCGCAATACTTTGGAATAGTTCCCCTACTTGATAAAATAACATTACGGCAACAGCTTCTGAATATTGCTGAATCGCAAAAGCTCCTACAGTTGCAATTGCCATTAAAAAGTTTTCGTCGAACACTTGGCCACGAGTTATATTTCTTATCGCTCTCCAAACGATATCTCCACCTATTAATAAATACGCAAGGACGAATAATGGAATTGTTATCATTTGTGGTAAATCAGCTAAGGCAGCAATTCCTGTCAAAATTCCACCGACTACTAATCGCCCTATCATCTTTTTCACATTTCCATCACCGTGATCATGACTGTGCCCGTGGTCGTGTCCTGTTTTCTCTTCACGAACAACTTTTACATCCGGCTCTAACTTTTGAACAATATTTGTTATGTCCTCTATAGTTGCTTCTACTTCTCTTTTATTTACAACTTCTACTCGCAATTTCTTGGATACGAAATCAACAGTTGCTTCTGAAACGGACGGCATTTCTTTTACCTTATTTTCAATCTTCATTGCACAATTTGCACAATCTAAGCCTTCTAATATAAATACTTCTTTTGCCGATTTTGTTTTTTGTTCTTCTTGTACTTTAATATGTGGCTCTAATTTTGTAACGAGTTGTTTCGCTTCCGTAACAACTTCATTCTCTCTATTTTGCGGTGTTTCTAAAACCATCGTCTTTGTTGCGAAATTTACAGAGCAAGAATTCACTCCTTCAATATTCCCAACACCTTTTTCAATTTTCATTGCACAGTTCGCACAATCTAAACCTTCTAACATCAGTTTCTTTTTCACTAATGCTTCAGCCATCGTTATCTCCCTCCTCGCGTTCTTATTTATTCTTCCTCGTTTACGTGTTCAAACGCTTGCTCGAAGATATGAATTACGTGCTGGTCAGCTAACGAATAATAAACAACTTTTCCTTCTTTACGATTTTTTACAAGCTTCGCTTGCTTTAGCACACGAAGCTGGTGCGAAATAGATGATTGTGTCATTCCTAATAAATAAGCTAAATCACAAACGCACATTTCAGCTTCAAATAATGCATGTAATATTCTCGTACGTGTACGGTCACCTAATACTTTAAATAATTCTGCTACTTTACTTAAACTTTCATCAGTTGGAATTGTTTGTTTTACTTGATCCACAATTTCTTCATGAATTACCGTTTGAGAACAAGTTTCTTGCGGTGTTACTACTTTATTTTCAGCCATTATAGCTCACCTCTTTAATTGAACATATGAACAATCATTCATATATCTTATACCTTTATTATATGAGCGCCTATTCATATGTGTCAATAAAAATCAAAAGATTTTTTTGACAATTCCGTTCACATTTCAACATAAACATACCAATATTCTCCGCATCTATCATACTCTTCATACAAAAAAGGATGCATGAAAACTACTGTGCATCCTTCTCCTCTTTATTCACTTTCACTCCATCCACAATTAACGAAGTAAATTCTAATTTACCATCTTAATTTCTGTGATCAAAACATTTCAAACAATAAATGAATTCTTCAAAATTCGACAAAGTAACATAGGCCCCCTTTATTTTAACAAAAGAAAAAGCCTTGCGCGCTCCCTAGACGCACAAGGCTTACTATCTTATATCCCTTTTAATTAGCTTCTTCTAAATTATCCTGCGAACTTCCATCGTCTTTTAAATGACTATGTTTTTTCGAATAAACAAAGTATACAACCACTCCGATTGCTAACCAAACACCGAAGTAAATCCATGTTGTTAGTGGCAAGTTGAACATTAAGAATAAACAACATGCAACCGAAATAATAGGTAGCGTTGGTACAAGCGGTACCACAAATCCACGCTGTAAATTCGGATGTGTTTTACGAAGAATAATAACCGTCACACCAACCATCGCAAATGTTAACAACGCTCCAATATTCGCTAAATTCGACAATTCTTTTAAATCGACAAATCCAGCAATTAGAGCACTACCAATACCTGTTAACCATGTTGAGAATACTGGCGCTTCTGTCTTCTTATTAATTTTCGCAAACGATTTCGGTAATAAACCATCACGGCTCATCGCGAAGAATACACGTGTCGTTGCATAAATGTAAGCAAAAATTACAGCCATAATACCAATTACAGCTCCAACTGCGATTACACCCGCTACTTTATCTTGTCCCACAACCTCTAACACATATGCCATAGCCTCTGGTACATCTAATTCTTTATAAGAAACCATACCTGTCATAACGAGACAAACTACAACGTAAATGATTGTACAAATAACTAACGAAGCAATAATACCAATCGGTAAATCACGTTGTGGATTTTTTACTTCTTCAGCAGAAGTTGCTAATGCATCAAATCCTAAGAAAGCAAAGAATACTGCTGCTCCTCCGGCAAAGACTCCGCTAATACCGTACGGCATAAATGGTGTCCAGTTTTCTGGTTGTACATAAAACGCACCAACAGCAATGAATAAGACAACAATACCAATTTTAATTAATACCATTATGTTATTCACACGCTTACTTTCTTTCGTACCTCTTGATAGTAACCAAGTTAAAACTAATGTAATAACGATTGCTGGTAAATTCACGATACCACCTTGTGACGGAATCTTTAACAACTCTGTTGGAATGTGTAATCCAAATCCACTCACTAAGTTATTGAAATAACCCGTCCATCCACCGGCTACCGCGGCAGTTGTTACGACATATACAGATAGTAATGTCCACCCCATTAAATGGGCAATAAACTCACCAATTGTCGCATATGAATATGTGTATACACTACCTGAAACTGGAAGGGTAGATGCAACCTCTGCATAACATAAAGCTGCAAATCCACAAACAATCGCTGCAATCATGAATGAAAAAATAACTGCTGGACCAGCATCTCTTGCTGCTACTAATCCTGTTAATACTAGAACTCCTGTACCAATTATCGCACCAATCCCTAGCATTGTTAGGTCAAATGCCCCTAGCGTTTTCGTCAAAGTTTTACTTTTACTTTCCCCTAACAATTGCGTAACGGATTTCTTTTTAAATAGGTTGGCCACGATGAATGCCCCCTTTTACCAAGAAGAGCTAAGAGGTATTATCTCTTAGCTCTTATCATGTTGTTTTATATATTGTTCGATTTTGTTTTGTATAATGCTTTTATTAGCAAGATACTGTTGCTGTTTCTAATAATTCTTTAGCACCTTTGTACTCTACACCGTGAGCTTCTGCAACCGCTTCGAATGTTACATAGCCATCTAATGTGTTAAGACCTTTTAATAATGCAGAGTTGCTTAGGCAAGCTTCTTTGTAGCCTTTGTTCGCAATTTGTACTGCATATGGTACTGTTACGTTTGTTAATGCAAGAGTTGATGTACGTGGAACCGCACCTGGCATGTTAGCAACTGCATAGTGAACAACGCCGTGTTTTTCGTAAGTTGGGTTGTCATGAGTTGTAATACGGTCAGTTGTTTCGAAAATACCACCTTGGTCAATCGCGATATCTACAACAACAGAACCTGGTTCCATTGATTTAATCATTTCTTCTGTTACAAGTTTTGGCGCTTTTGCACCTGGGATTAATACTGCACCGATTACAAGATCAGACTCTTTTACAGCTTCTGCAATATTGTAAGGATTAGACATTAAAGTTTTTACTTGGTTTCCGAAAATGTCATCTAATTGACGAAGACGTTCTGCGCTTAAGTCGATGATTGTTACATCCGCACCTAGTCCAACTGCAATTTTAGCAGCATTTGTACCAGCTTGTCCACCACCGATAATTGTTACTTTACCACGTTTAACTCCTGGAACACCTGCAAGTAAGATACCTTTACCGCCTTTGTTTTTCTCAAGGAATTGTGCACCGATTTGTGCAGCCATACGACCAGCTACTTCACTCATAGGTGCAAGTAATGGTAATGAACGGTTGTCTAATTGTACTGTTTCGTATGCAATCGCAACAACTTTCTTCTCGATTAAAGCTTTTGTTAATTCTGGCTCTGGAGCTAAGTGTAAGTATGTGAATAAGATTAAACCTTCACTGAAGTGTTTGTATTCGCTTTCAATTGGTTCCTTAACTTTCATAACCATTTCCATGTTCCAAGCTTCTTCAGCTGTATCAACAATTTTCGCTCCTGCTTCAACATACTGAGCGTCTGTGAAACCAGATCCTAAACCTGCACCCTTTTGAATGAATACTTCGTGATTGTTACGAATTAAATGTACAACACCTGCTGGTGTCATTGCCACACGGTTTTCGTTGTTTTTAATTTCTGCTGGTACCCCAATACGCATAATGAAATGCCCCCTTATAATTAACAGAAAAAAGAAAGTCTTTTTTCTTTTTGTAATAATTAATAACTTATGTCCTTATTCTAGCATAACTTAAAAGTTATGAAAACGCTAACATACTATTTTTTTAAAGTTTATATATTTAGAATAGTGTAAATATATAAAACATTGATTCTATTAGGTATTCCGTGTCACCCCATTATCTAGCACTCTATTTTTATTATACTGACTCCAAACAAACAGTAATCATTTATTATTTGACAATAATGTAACAATGTAAGAAACCCAAATAACCACGTATACATATACACTTATTATTTTACACAATACTTTAGAGATATATTCTTTTCACAAAAAAACAGCTGCTAGCATTTAGCCAGCAGCTGGATAACTTATAAATAACTTCGAAAACAAATCATCTGTTGTTTCCGTAATTTTATCGAACAAATCACTTTCTTCTGCTTCTTGCTCTTTTAACATCTTAATTGTTTCACGTGCCGATTCAGGATAATCGGTAATGATACCATCTACGTTCAATTTATAATAACCTTTTAAACTTTCCATATCATTTACTGTCCATACGTAAATTGGCTTATTTAACTTTCTTGCTTCTTTTACTAATTTCTTATTTAACATGTATTCTTCTGCTACATAAAAATCAGCCTTCACATTCTTTAAGTTAGCTCTACTCGCATACAGTATATATCCTACTTTTATTTCTGGATTTGCACGCTTAAACTCTTTAATGAGGGGATAATGCAATGTTTGAATAACGCATTGTTTCTCAAAGTCATTATCTTTAATTGTTTTTAGTACTTTATTTACGAAGTCCTTCTCACCACCATGAAGCTTCACTTCTATATTGAGTTTTATTTTATTTTTTGAAAGCTTGATAATCTCATCTAATGTACTAACTTCTCCTGTGAACCCATCTTGGCTAAGAGTAAGCTGCCTTAACTCATCCATCGTTAAATCTGACACATGCACATTGGCATTGGCAAGACGCTTTAACTTCAAATCATGTATAACCGCTAGTTCACCATCTTTCGTTTGTAATACATCTATTTCAGCGTAGTCTGCCTTTGCATCAATAGCACCTTGCACAGCTTCTTTCGTATTTTCTACCCCTTTTGATATATATCCGCGGTGCGCCATAATAATCGGTTCTTTATACGAATTTGAAATAAACGTTACAATGAAGGCAACGACCATTCCGGCCGTAATAATGCCTACAATATATACACTAATAAATTTCCAACGATGTTTTTGGAAGAAACATTTATCTGCTTTCGTTTTCGAATAATCTAATCCTTCTTCTAATAACACATCTTCAACCGGAACCTTTTGTAAGTACAATCTTGTTATAGCCATAATATAAAATGGTGTCACAATAAAACTAAATAAATACAATGTACTTGTTAGGAATACAGAAATCGTTGATTCGGCTAATAATGCAAATGTTCCTTCCGGGTTTGTAAATTCATACACACCCCATAGGCACAATAAATATATTCCAAAAAACACAATATAAACAAGCCCTATTGAAATGAAAAATCCTACTAAAAAGAATAGTACTTTCAAAAAGCTTTCTTTTACTAACCTTGCACTTTTACGCGCTGCTGTGCGAAACGGTTTTTGTTCTAAAACGACAATAGGTAAAACAAAAATCCAGCGAAGGTTCAAATACGCAACTACAGCAAAGAACGTGTAATAACCAACTTGTCCCATCGTTGTCTTAAACAGTTCTCCTGTAATAAAGTTAGGAATTTGAATTTGCGGAATTAGTGCCGTTTCATATCCCTTACTTAAAAGAGGCAATAATACGACAGCATATAAAATAAATCCCGGTAAGCAATATGTGAAAAGAGTAGGTAAATACGTTACCGTTTTATATAAAATCGGACGTAATTTCACCTTTTGTCTTTTATGAGCGAAATACGAAATAATAATAAGCACCGCAAATTCCGTAAAGATAAGAAACAGTGCTAACAATGACAAAATTACAATTGCCAAGATGCCGTATGGCGTTTTTAAAAATGCTAATAACTCATCATTCGTTGCATTTGCATAACCACCAAAATACAATAACTTATTAAAAATGATCCCAAATAGCGGAACAAATACAACCGCTGCTAATAATTTATAAGCAAGTTGAAAGGTTAATACATTCCAAAAAGCAAATTTAACTGTTTGAAAGGAATGTCCCATTACTCCTGGTATAGATAGTTTTTTACGGTGTTGCATATATTCCTCCAAATTCTAAAACGATATTTGAGATGGATTCCATACTTCCATTTCCAATCCATCTTTTTAATAATAATATATTCCGCTTAACATGAACACTCTTATACATGCAATGAAAAAAGTGATGGCTATTTCCCATCACTTTTTCATCTACTCTATTTTTTCTCTAGTCCTTGTCCAAATGCTTTCAAAAAGCTAAAACCGAATGTAATGGCTCTATTGATATCTGGATCTTTTAACACTTTAAAGAAATCCATTACCTTCGTTTTTTTACCACTATTTAATTCATCCGTTGCAAATTGCAATCCAGTAACTAAACTTGATGTAATTTGCTTTGTTACTTCTGGGTCAACTGAAGATAACGCTTCTCCTGCACCCATCATATTGTTTAATGCATTTTTAACTGGCTCACGATTTAATTGCTCCACAGCAATTTTGGACACATCTTCCTTTGCAGCAAGTAAACTAATCGCTGCATCTAAAATGCCAGCTTTCTGTAATTGTGCCAATAACTGCATTGTTTCCTCGACTGCTTCACGGTTATTCGCTAACTCAGTGAACAGTTCCTCTGCCAATTGCTGTTTTTTCTCTTCTTCTGTTACAACCTTTTTTTTGATTAAAGTAATCTCTTTTGCCATTATCTCCGCCCCCTAATTCTGGTCCACAAGTGATACATATTGTTTTCGCTGCCATTTTTGCTCAATTTCAACACCGTTTTGCGGATGACGTTTTTTATCTCTTGGGTTTGAAGATGGTAATGGACGATTTCCTTTTTCACGTAATACGCGCAGTTTCACCATCGTTTGTTTATAAGCTGGTGTACATGTATAAATGTCGGTTGCTGTTCCTGTTAAAATATTGATTGCCTCTTCATTTACAGTCGCATGCATCGGCAAATATAACTCATTTCCAGTTACACGCTCTGTAACAAGTGCTTGTACTTTAATCTTCCCAAATGGTGATGCTAATTCTACAAGACCACCATCTTTAACTTTGCGTTCTAAAGCAAGTTCAGGTGAAATTTCAACAAAGACTTCAGACACTTTAGATAAAATTCCAGCCGACTTATTCGTCATATTTCCTTCATGGAAATGCTCTAGCATACGGCCATTATTTAAGAGTAAATCATACTCATCTGGTGCTATAACTGGTGGTACCCATTCATCTAATGATAGACGAGCAAGTTTATCTGGGAAGTTAAATCCGTCTACATATAATAGTGGTGTATCACTGCCATCATGGCTACCCCAACATAAACTATTCCATCCCTCTAAACGGTCGTACGTTGCTTGAGAGTATAACGGGGCAAGTGATGCAATTTCATCCATAATTTCACTTGGGTTTTCATAATTCCAATCCCCACCAAGTGCACGAGCAACTTTTTGCAAAATCCACCAATCTGGTTTGGAATCACCAAGTGGCTTCAATACTTCATACAACCTTTGAATACGACGCTCTGTATTCGTAAATGTTCCTTCTTTTTCTAAACTTGGCGCCGCCGGTAAAATGACATCAGCAAAACGAGCTGTTTTTGATAAGAACATATCTTGAACAACAAGGAAGTCTAAATTCGCTAAAATATGTTGCACATGGTTGGCATTCGAATCCACTAAAGCCATTTCTTCACCCATGACATACATACCACGCAGTTTTCCTTCGTCTGCTGCAAGTAACATTGCGATATTATTTAAACCTGGTGCTTTCGGAATAGTAGTACCATATGCTTTTTCAAATTTTGCACGAAGCGTATCATCTGAAACTGCTTGATAACCCGGAAGCCAGTTTGGTAATGTTGCCATATCACAAGCACCTTGCACGTTATTATGTCCTCGTAACGGATATGCACCTGCACCAGGACGACGGTAGTTACCCGTAACAAGCAGTAAATTTGAAATTGCTGCTGAAGTTGTACTTCCTCCTGTATTTTGAGTTACACCCATTCCCCAAAGTACACAAGTACCATCTGCTTCATATACCATACGAGCCATTTCTTTTAACTGAGCTTTAGAAATACCCGTAATTTCTTCGGTATAATTAAGCGTATATTTTTCTAGCATTTTGCTATATTCATCAAAATTCTTTACATTTTCAGCTATGAACTTTTTATCATGCCAATCTTGATCAATAATATATTTCGTGATACCAGCAAGCCATACATAATCCGTTCCTTGACGTGGATGAATAAATAAATCCGCTCGCTCTGCCATCTCATGTTTGCGAAGGTCTGCCACAATTAATTTTTGTTCGTGTAATTTATGAGCACGTTTTACACGTGTCGCAAGTACAGGATGACCTTCTGTTGGATTTGCACCAACAATAATAACAAGACCTGCTTCAGCGATATCTTTCACTGTTCCAGCATCCCCGCCCATGCCGACAGTTTTAAATAAACCGTCTGTCGCTGGAGACTGACAATAACGTGAACAATTATCTACGTTATTTGTTCCATATATTTGACGGGCTAGTTTTTGCATAAGATAGTTTTCTTCATTCGTTACTTTCGAAGAAGAAATAAAACCAAATGCATCACTGCCATATTCTGATTTAATATGCTGCATGTTAGATGCAACCACCTCAAGAGCCTCTTCCCAAGTGGCTTCAACAAACATATCTCCTTGACGAATTAATGGTTTTGTAATGCGATCTTCACTATTTACAAAGTCCCATCCAAATTTACCTTTTACGCATGTGGAAATACCGTTAACCGGCGCATCTGAAACAGGTTGCACTTTTAAAATATGCCGGTCTTTCGTCCATACTTCGAATGAACAACCGACACCACAAAATGTACAAACGGTTTTTGTTTTATTAACCTTCGTCTTACGCATCGCAGATTCCACTTCTGAAACTGCTAAAATACTGCTATATCCTGGTTCTACATCTTTTACAAAATCAATCATCGGATCTAACACATCTGGTTTTAATCCCGTCATAAAACCAGCTTCACCTAGCATTGTTTTTTCCATTAACGCATTACATGGACATACTGTTACACACTGCCCACAACTCACACAAGATGAGTCATTTATACTTACACCATTGTCCCAAATTACACGTGGACGATCCAGACTCCAATCAATTGACAACGTTTCATTAACTTGTAAATTTTGACATACTTCTACACATTGCCCACAAGCAATACATTGATTTGGATCATATCGATAAAATGGATGTGACATGTCCACTTCACACGCACTTACTTTCGGTTCATACGGATATTTCTGTTCTTCAATTCCCATCATATGCACTGTATTGTGTACTTTACAATTACCGTTATTGTTATCACATACGGTACAATACAATAAATGGTTTTCTAATATTCGATCCATCGCCTCAGTCTGCGCCTCTTTTGCACGCTGTGACTGTCTTTCAATATGCATACCATTCTCTAACCTCGTTGAACAAGCACGCATTAACTTTCCATCTACTTCTACAATACATGTATCACAAGTTTGAATTGGATCTACTTCTGGTACATGACAAATTTGAGGATGTTCCAAATTACTCTCGTTAAATAATTGTAGTATCGTCTTTTCACCCGATGCGGAAAATTCTTTACCATCAACGGTTACACGGACTGTCTGTTCTGCCATAGTTTCCCCTCTCCTTACAACCAACTGTACAACACGATTTTTGAATCCGTTTTCAAAAATCGCATTACTGTACATATTTTTGAAACACTCTGCCCGAATACTTTTCTTATGAAGTTGATTCTAGATGTTATAAGGTATCACTACGAAAGCTTAAAAATGTCACTATTCTACAGTTCTATTATATCGTACATATACAATAATAACCAAAATAATCTGTTATCTTCCTTTTAATAGATGTTTTTATTTTTTCAATGTTTTATGATAAACATGGGAGAATAATACATATAAAAGGGGCGTTTAATATGGGGGATACGCAAGAGACTTATACAATTGTACGCTATCAATCTGGTACATTTTCAAAACAAATTGATGAGATTGTTACTGAATCTCCTATTACTATTAAATTAAATGGTGAAGAATATGTAACAGTCGTATGCACACCAAATTATATTGAAGATATGGTAATTGGTTTTTTAATTTCTGAAGGAATTATTTCTTCCTATAAAGATGTTGAAAAACTATGGGTTCAAAAAGATAACGGAATTGTCCATGTAACATCATCAAAAGTAAATCCGCTCTATCAAAATTTATATAATAAACGATACATCACTTCTTGCTGCGGAAAAGGTAGACAAGGTTTTATTTTCGTTAACGATGCTGCAAAAGCAAAAGATTTACATGATATACACGTAAAAATCACTCCTGAAGAATGCTTTCACTTAATGAATACTTTACAACAATCTTCCACTACCTTTCGCCAAACCGGCGGTGTTCACAATACCGCGCTATGCGACCGAAACAATATCCTTCTATCAAGAATGGATATCGGAAGACATAATGCATTAGATAAAATATATGGTCACTGTTTGCGCAACAATATATCAGTTAAAGGGAAAATCATCGCATTCAGCGGACGCATTTCATCTGAAATTTTACTCAAAGTTTCAAAAATCGGATGTGAAATTGTTCTATCTAAATCCGCTCCAACAAAACTAGCATTGCAACTCGCTCACGATTTAGGCATTACAGTCGTAGGATTTATTAGAAATGAATCTTGTAATATTTACACACACCCACATCGGATTGATGGTTATCAATCGAATAACTAAAATAACTCCTCAATCGAGGAGTTATTTTAGTTATAAAAATGTAATATATTAAAGACTTGAATAGTTAATTAAGTTAATATATAATTTCATTACATAATCAAAAACAAAATATTGTAGCATATATCTTTTCATTCTTTTACAAATTAAAAGAGACTGCTAACAAAACGCATACACAATCTGATACAAGTAATGGATTTATTTGAAATCCACCAGGGAGGTTACAAATATGGAAATTCGCTTATTAACGACAGAGGACGCAGAAATATATTTAAAAGTTTGTATGGAAGGTTTAACGAAGAACCCAGAAGCTTTTAGCTCTTCTTATGAAGATGTTCTTAAACATGAGAATCCTGTAGCTGCTATGGCAAAACGATTAAGCAATCCGGATAAGTATACTCTAGGGGTCTTCAAAGATAACGATTTAATCGGCATTGCTACTTTAGAAACAAAGCCATTTATTAAACAAGAACATAAAGCAAAAATTGGCTCTGTTTTTGTTTCCCCAAAAGCGCGTGGCCTTGGAGCAGGACGAGCCCTAATTAAAGCAATTATTGAAAATGCCGATAAATTACATGTAGAACAACTTATGCTCGATGTTGTCGTTGGTAACGATGCTGCAAAAAAATTATATGAGTCATTAGGTTTCCAAACTTACGGCGTACAAGAGCGTTCATTAAAACATAACGGTCAATATTGGGACGAGGAACATATGGTTCTGTTCTTAAATGAGTAATACTCCAATATAGTTTTCCAAAAGCATCTTTTTATTAAGAAAGGTGCTTTTTTCATTACAACAATGTAATCTTCATGTCACCTTTATCGATCGTACCAAACCTTTCCATTCATTATACTAAAAATATAAAGTGAAACTTTACTCAGTGGGGAACTACATCCCACGCTGATCGCATGTACTTGATATGTAGAGGAGAATGTGACATGAAACAAAACAAACGAGCTATGCTTTTAATATTTACTACAGCGATTGTAACTTCTGGTTTAGCAATTTTACCTTGGTTTATTATATGAATACTCCCCCTAACAACGAAAAAAGCTTATTGCTTCTTAAGAAGCAATAAGCTTTTTTTATATTATAAAATCCCTAAAAATTTATTTACACAACTTATAATAATAACCATAGATACGGCAACACACATTACAACCGTATTACGATCTTGCTTTTCTTTTGGTGAAATTTCTTCTTTTGGATTCATGTGTATAATCTCCTTTTTTAAAAAAAGTGTGAGATAGGAAATTTTTCTTATCCGATGCGAGGTGAATACGAAAACCCTCTCTATCTCACATACACAATAGAATGGAATTGTCATTTTATAAATAAAATGACATGACGTTATGTCGCAACATAGGGTATTTTGTGTCGCTACGTTTTCTATTATAAAAAATAGTTGTGCAAAACTAGTGCATTTTTTATGTCAATTACTCTGAGCGAAAAATAACTCTTCCACTCCAATCAGATAAAAAGAGTTTTTTATTATTTTCATGTAAACTATACAAATAGAATGAACAGTTTGGGGTGCACAAGATTATGGTTAAAATTTTATTAGTAGACGATGAAGAACGTATGTTACGATTATTAGATCTGTTCTTAAGCCCTCGCGGCTATTTTTGTATGAAAGCTAACTCTGGCCTTGAAGCACTAAAGTTAATCGAACAAAAAGACTTCGATATTATTTTGTTAGATGTTATGATGCCGAATATGGATGGATGGGATACTTGCTATCAAATCCGTCAAATATCCAACGTTCCAATCATTATGCTAACAGCTCGTAATCAAAATTACGATATGGTGAAAGGTCTTACCATGGGGGCTGATGACTATATTACAAAACCATTTGATGAACATGTATTAGTCGCACGAATTGAGGCAATATTACGCCGTACAAAGAAAGATGGCTTTGTTGGCTTCAATGGTATTGAGTGGGACAAAACAAAACATACTGTCACAGTATATGACGAAAAAATCTCACTAACTCCTATCGAATTTTCGTTACTTGGACTATTTTTACAAAATACAAACCGTGCTTATAGCCGAGATGATTTAATCGAAAAAATTTGGGGTTATGAAACAGACATCGAATATAGAACAATCGATTCACATATTCGCAATATCCGTGATAAATTACGCAAAAAAGGATTTCCTGTTGAAAACTACTTAGAAACTGTCTATAAAGTCGGATATAAATGGAAAGGTGAATAATTACTTCGGTCAGTGAACAATAGTGTATCACTGACCCTTTATATGAAATAAGGTATGGTGAGAAAATGAGTAAACTTTCACTTAAAATTGGGACATACTTTTTAATATTAGCTTTATGTATTGAAACAATTGCTTTCGTTTCTTTTTACAAAAGCATTTCAAAAATGCGCATTGAGGAGGAAACGCTTGCTCTTTTAGAAAAAGGTAATCGTTATAGTAGCATGATTAAAAACCGCGCCAAGTGGAATGTATATTCTAAAGAAAAGAGACTCACAGAAAGCGCTGAACACAGTAAACGGCCTAAACGTGCTGTATACCCCGAGTTTGATATCAACACTGAAGCTGAACACTTAGTCGAATCAGAAGCAATTGCTAACTCTGATATAGCTATCATTATAACCGACAATAACGGCAAAATTATTTCCACTTCAGAACCTGTAACAAAAGCAATGCAAAAACAGCTTACTTGTAAAACAGAAACTCTTCCAGAAGGTGGATTGATCGTCGAAAAGAACTGGAAAAAATCAAAATTCATCACAACGGTAAGCCCACTTAACACAGCAGAATTTCAAGGAAAGTTATATATGTTATTGAAAACATCTTTTTTAGAAAATATGTTACTTAAACTCATGAAGCAATTTCTTATCATTAGTGTTTTGACAATTATTTTAACGACTATTTCTGTCTTTGTTTTTTCTCGTGTTATTACAGAACCACTTATAAAAATGAAGAGGGCAACAGAAAAAATGTCAAAATTAAATAAGCCAATTCAATTAGGTATTAAACGGAATGATGAGCTTGGAAGCTTAGCAAAAACGATTGAAGATTTGTCCAGTGAACTGACTTATATGAAAAAAGAACGCAATGAATTTCTCGCTAGTGTCGCCCATGAACTATTAACTCCATTGACCTATATGAAAGGTTATGCGAAGGTAGCAAAGAGAGACTCTTTAACGAAAGAAGAGCGAGAAGAATACTTACAAATCATTGAGGATGAAACAGATAGTGTAACCGATCTCGTACAAGATTTATTTATGCTTGTACAATTAGAACAGCACCAATTTGTTATAAAAAAACAAAAAGTACTTCTTAGTCCTTTTTTAGAGCGAATGGTTGAAAAAACAAAAACAACATTAACTAATAAGCAAATGCAACTTCATGTATACTGTAAAGAGGATTTAGAAGTGTATATAGATGAAAGACGCATGGAACAAGTGATGTTAAATTTATTGCATAACGCTTATCAACATTCGCCAGAAAATACTTCTATAACAATACGTGTACTAACAGAAACAAATTCTTTTACAATAAGTGTACAAGACGAAGGCGAAGGTATTCCTGAAGAAGATATCCCGCATATTTTTGATCGTTTTTATCGTGTTGATAAATCCAGAACGAGAGCTACTGGGGGGAAAGGTATCGGGCTAGCTGTTGCAAAAGAAATTGTAGAATTGCATAACGGTTCCATTCTAGTAACAAGCCAATTAGGAGTAGGAACAAACTTTATAATTGAACTACCTTTTGAATAATATGAGTGTGAAAACACCAGTAGTAGTAAACACTACTGGTGTTATTTTGTTCATAAAATCCGCTCATATAAGCTAAGCTTTTGAAATTATTCTTATTTCAATATAAAATAAAGATACATTTGTCAAAGATTTGGAGGGTGATATAATTGGATATCCATGTATTAACAAAAGACGAAGCGGAAATTTACTTAGAACTTCGTGTAGAAGGATTAAAGCAAAACCCTGAAGCTTTCAGCTCTTCTTATGAAGATATTATTAATAAAGAGTGTGCGATTGAATATAAAGCACAAAAATTAGCACAAGATGAAAACTATACGCTAGGTGCATTTAAAGATGGTAATTTAATCGGAGTTGCGACATTGGAAACGAAACCATATGTAAAACAAGAACATAAGGCTAAGATCGGTTCTGTATATGTCTCTCCAAAGGCACGTGGACTTGGAGCAGGAAAATCCCTGATTAAAGAATGTCTCGAACTTGCTAAATCTTTAGAAGTAGAACAAGTTATGCTTGATGTTGTTGTTGGCAACGATGGAGCAAAAAAACTTTATGAATCATTAGGATTTAAAACATTCGGTGTGCAAGAACGTTCATTAAAATATAACGGACAATATTGGGACGAAGAGCATATGGTCTTATTCTTAGATGAAAATAAATAATAAAAAACATCCTCTCGTGTGTGAGGATGTTTTTTTACTTTTTTCTAAACCACGCTGTATTTAATAGTTGAATTGCTTTCGCAATTTCTTCTTCTGATAAAATCGCAAACCCAAGTAAAACTACATTTTCAGGTGCAGTACCGTCTTTATAGTACGTAGAAACAGGATATATTTTAATACTATATTTTGCAGCTTCTTGAATGAGTTCTTCTTCTCGCATTCCATTATGCACTTGTAATAAAATGTGTAATCCCGAATCTTCTCCTATTACTTCAACACGATTAGAGAAATACTTTTCTATTTCAAAGACAAGTCGATCTCTCTTTTTCCGGTAGACGACACGCATTTTATGAATATGTTTTTCCCAATAACCTTCATTTAAAAACTTTCTAATCACTTCTTGGTCCATCCTTGAAACACTTTGCGTATAAAACAAATATTCCTTTTGATACTTGTTAATTAAATTCTTCGGTAATACTATATAGCTCATCCGTAATGAGGGCAACAAAGCTTTTGATAGCGTCCCCATATAAATAACTTTCCCATCTGTATCTAACCCTTGCAGTGCCGGAATTGGCTTTCCTGAATAACGAAATTCACTATCGTAATCATCTTCAATAATATATCTATCTTCTTCTTTCTTTGCCCATTGTAAAAGCTGCGTCCTTCTCGTAATAGGCATAATCATTCCATATGGGAATTGATGAGAGGGCGTTACAAATACAACATTTGCATCGCTATTCTCTAAATCCGCCATACAAATTCCATCCCTATCTAAAGACAACATTTGAACCTTCTTTTCTCCTTGTTCAAATGCAACCATTTTCCTATGATACCCTGGATTTTCGACTGCATAACAGCTCCCCTGTAATAACTGAAACAGTAACTTTACTAATATTTGTGTACCGGCTCCTAATACAATTTGACTCGGCGAACAACGCACACCTCTAGATTCATACAAATAATTTGCAATTTCTTCTCTTAAGCTCACTTCTCCTTGTGGGTGACCAAGAAAGAGCAACTCATTATTGTGTGGCTGCCATACGTCATTTATAAGTTTTCGGTACATATTGAATGGAAAAGTATTTGTATCGACTCCTGTTTGTGTGAAATCAAATGTATAATCCCTCTCCAGAAAGGAGACCTCCTCTATTCTATCTTCGCTTCCTTCTACATGAATCATTTGCTCAATTTCACATACGAAGTAACCTTTTCTCGAAATTGACTCAATATACCCTTCTGCAAGTAATTGCTCATACGCCGCTTCTACTGTATTTTTACTTACTTGTAAATATATCGCTAGCTTTCTTTTAGCCGGTAATTTCGTAAAAGCTGGAATCGTTCCATCTTTAATCTCTTTTTTTATATACTCATACAATTGCACATACAACGCTATTTTACTTTGCGTATTTAAATTAGGCGTTAATTCCAACATAATATCTGACCCCTTAATAAAACTAAAATCTGATACTTTTTACAGTACCAGATTTTATATATAATTCCTTTTATCATGTCACACATAAAAAAATCAAGTACTAGAGAGGAGATGCATGATAGTGAACAATACTAGACGTATTGGACTCATTATGATTATTACAGGAGCTACCTTATGGGGGTTATCTGGTCCAATGATTCAGTGGCTTTTTCAGCATACTAACGTATCATCAATTGATTTTTTAACAATTCGCTTGTTACTTGCGGGAATATTTATTTTATCTTTCTTACTAATAAAGAAACAAAACATTTTTCAAATTTGGAAACACCCTAGACATTCTATACAACTTATTATTTTCTCTATTCTCGGCATGCTCGGTGCTCAATACGCATTTATCGAAACGGTTCATATTAGTAATGCGGTCACAGCAACACTATTTCAATTTCTAGGCCCTGTACTTATTACCATTTATGTTGCCTTTGAACAAAGAAAATTCCCTGCTTCTATGCAACTATTCGCAATTATAGCCGCGCTAACAGGGACATACTTTATTATTACAAACGGTTCAATTGAAAACATTGTTTTATCGAAAGAAGCCATTATTTTTGGCCTATTAACAGCGATTGGATTTGCATTTTATACCCTTCATCCTGCTTCCCTTATTAAAGAATGTGGAACAACTGTAGTAATTGGCTGGGGCATGTTAATTGGAGGTATTGCACTGCTTATTTGTAATCGTTCTTTTGGGTGGAATCAAATTTCGCAAACCTTCACACTCCAAACTTTTTCTATGCTTATTCTTATCATTATAAGTGGTACCCTTTCTTTCCTTCTTTATATTGGTAGTCTTAAATATTTAGTTGCAACAGAAACTAGTATTTTATCTAGCATCGAACCACTTGTAGCAGCCATCGTTTCAATCGCTTGGCTAAATGAATCGTTTGGAGCGTATCAATTACTAGGCGGCATATGTATCGTTCTTTCTGTCATTTTCTTAACGATGCCTCAAAAAGAGCGCGATCCAGTCTATTCAACTGAACAAATATAGAAAATGTCAAAAGAGGTCGTATAAAACTTACGACCTCTTTTTATACTTTAAAGGAATTGTCCCGCCTTCTAGCAAATACAATTACACTAACAGTCAACTACCCCCACTGAGATGAAACGTTTCAGCGGGGGCTTGAGTTCGAACGCTAGGTCTTTTCATCTATCGCTAGACAGTTTGACGCTCTAGCATTCATGCAACCATACGGTAACACCCCAAGTATGTTTTTGGTTGGTACTGGCAACGAACGATTGTTTTCCCACTTGCACCACCCTTTCGAAAAAAAAGCAGTTCTTCCTTGTAGAAGAAGCCACCACTCAGATGAATCCGGCGTGTGCTACAAGCCCCGACAAAGTCGAGTACACATGGATGGTTGACGCACCCACTAAGCTATGCACAAAGCAACAGCCTTACGTTTTTGCACTTCTAATAGAATCGGCGCTTTCACTTTGAGGTTGTCATCCAATTGTACAACTTTTGATTTTTGCAATATATTCAATGCACCATTAATATCAGCGTGAATACATGTTCCTGCTTTACTTTGGTACAGACCACGAGTCATTCGTTTACCACTAAAGTGATAATGCGTTCTATCTTCCTTAGACCAAACAGGAACCGGATCTTTATCAAGAAAACTAGCTTTTGAAGTATAGCTTTCTTCTTGTTTGAAAAATCGGATACCTTCTTTTATACATTTATTCTCAATTGCTGCAATCAGTTTATGAAACGGGATTTGAACAAACTTTTGATTATTCTTTTTTCCCATATCAGATTTTTGTTTCCAGCCAGCGTTATACCCTACGACAATCGTATCTATATCGAATTCTTTCGCCTTTTTGAACAACAGGCCTACCGTTTGTGAAATGTAACCATTTATTTGCTTTTCTCGTTTATGCCAAAGTGCAGCCATTCGATTCGTTACAACTCGTTTTGAAAGTCCATTTTCCACATTTTTCAGCCCTAGATTACGTATCATTTTGTTGAAGTATTGGTTAATGGATTTTAGTTTTTTCCCATCAATTAAGAAGGCATCACCTGTATTGGTTACGCAACTTATTAATCTATCTACACCTAAATCGCAACTCAAAGCGTTACTCGTAGTCGTGGATGGTTTCTTCATTTGAGAAACGTGCACTTCATATGTGTAATGCACCTCAAAGAGCCGACCTTTTTGCTTCGGTACAATCTCAATGTAGGAGATTTTTTTATTTCTTATGTTTTTAGGCATACGTATTTTAATGGAACCGAATTTTTGCCTGAACGCAACACTCATCGGAATCATCCAATACCCGTTCTCATCTACTTTTGGCACTTGATAGATTTCAATAATTCTTTTGTCAGTGGAACGAGAATAATTCGGAAACTTAGGACGCCCTGTGAAATTCTCAGTTTTTTTCTTCCACTGTTCCAATGCTTTAAAAAAGCTTTTTACTTCTGCATATAAGGCTCTACGAATGGCTTGGACAGAGTTTGATTGCATGCCCCAGTAATTCATATCGGCTTGCATGGCGGTATCCACTTCTTTTACAGTAGCTATTTTATTATGATTCAAATAACTTTGTTTAATGGTATACAACCCAACATTTCGCAATGCTTTTGAACTATGTGACATGCGCTGAAGTAAACGAAATTCTTTAGCCGTGAGACAAGCTCGTCCGATATTTTGTTTCTGCGTGAATCGTTGTATATTTTCTCTTTTCTTCTGTTTACGTAATACTTTCACTGCTTTCTTTCTAGCCATTGTTTTCACCACCTTTCTTAGAGAGTTCATTAAAATTATTTCTTTCCTAAGATAATATTTGAAACGAAACGGAACAAAATGTGAATATAGTCTTCATCGTAATTCCTTTTGGCTCAAGTAACCGAATGATTATGATTATCATTATTCAATTTCGTTGTCTTACGATCTATTCCCTCCTTATCTAAGGGTATATTGTATCGTAAGACAAAAAGAAACAAAAAAGTTCAGCCTTATTGACTGACGGCAATTCATCTCCATCTGAATTGCCGAAAAGGATAAAAATTAGGAGTGTGAAACCATGAAAAAAATTGGAACTATGCTACTTTTCTCCTTTCTCATCGCTGGATGTACACAAGCGCAGCCAGATTCAGAAGCACCTAAAAAAGAAGCTATCGCAACGTCATCCACTCAAGTTAATGCACCTTCCTTCTTTCACCTTAGCGTTTTAAAAGATGTAAATTGGGAAGAAACACCCTCCTTCATACAAGAAAAAATACCTTTAAAAGGCATCGAAGAAAAAGTCGCAATGGCTGATAAACCTATTATCGCAAATGAACACAATGAAATGATGTGGTACTTTTTAGATCCTGAAATGCCAACTGGAAAACTATCTATTGTTGCACTAAAACAAGGATCAGTAACCCCAACACCCGTACTCTTTCAACAAGAAACTTCTAAACCAACTTGGACTACTTCAAATACAATTGATTCTACTACAACCGAACTCCCACTCACTATGTCACTACCTTCATCTGGATTATGGGTATTAAACATATATGTAAATGAAAAATATTATGAGCAATTTGTAATCACCGCTAAGTAAAGTGACAAAAATAAAGCACTTTCTTACAACAATGTAATTTCTACGTCATGTACTTCGATAGTTGAAGTATCTCTCTTCTCTTATACTTAAAGTAAGAAATGAAACGAGGAGAGATGAGAGATGAAAAAAGTGATAGAAGTGATCGTAGCAGTAACTGAGGTTTTAGTAAATGGTAAACAAGTTGCAATGGAATTAAATAAATAGTGAAGAAACATAAATAATTCTACACTTCTTCATTATTTTGATTTCTTATCTCAAAAAAGCAGTGCCTAAAAGGGCACTGCTTTTGACTATCTATAACTTGGCATTTTCGTAATCTGTGCCACACCTGAATCAATGGCTGCTTTCGCTACAGCTTCTGCAACACTTGGAACAACTCTTTTATCTAACGGATTCGGGATTACATAATTCGCATTACGTTCTTCGTCCGTAATGATGTTAGCGATCCCATATGCTGCCGCTAATTTCATCTCTTCTGTAATATCAGTCGCGCGCACATCTAACGCACCGCGGAATATCCCTGGGAACGCCAATACATTATTTACTTGATTCGCATAATCCGAGCGCCCGGTTCCTACTACAGCTGCCCCAGCCTCTAATGCATCCTCAGGGAAGATTTCTGGAATTGGATTAGCCATAGCAAACACAATTGCTTTCTCATTCATCGTTTGTACAAGTTCTTTCGTTAATACGTTAGGAGCAGATACGCCAATAAAAATATCCGCTTGATGAATTGCTTCTTTTAACGTTCCACGCACATATTCTCGATTTGTCTTTTTTGAAACTTCAATTTGTGCTTCGTTCATCCATGATTCACCTTCACAAACAATACCTTCTAAGCTAACTAACGTAATGTGCTTTGCACCAGCCTTTAACAATAATTTTCCAATTGCAATCCCTGCCGAGCCAGCACCATTAATAACAATTTTAACATTATCCATTTGTTTACTTACAACTTTTAATGCATTAATAACAGCTGCTAAAACAACAATAGCTGTTCCATGTTGATCATCATGGAATACAGGAATATTCGTTTCTTCTTTTAATCGTTTTTCAATTTCAAAGCAACGTGGCGCTGCAATATCTTCTAAATTGATACCAGAAAATGTAGGCTCTAAATTTTTCACGAGGGTAACGATTTCATCTACATCCGTCGTCCCTAGACATAACGGGAACGCATCTACATTAGCAAATTTCTTGAATAAAATACTTTTCCCTTCCATAACAGGCATAGCCGCTTTCGGTCCAATGTTCCCTAGACCAAGTACTGCAGTTCCATCTGAGACAACCGCTACCATATTACCACGTGCTGTATAGTCGTAAGCTGTTTCCTCATCTGCTGCAATTGCTTTACAAGACTCAGCCACGCCTGGTGTATAAGTCAAGCTTAAATCGTCCGCTGTATTCACTTCCACCTTACTTGTAATCTCAATTTTCCCTACTAACTCTTTATGCAATAACAATGATCTTTCATTAATTTGATTTTCTAACATACTTATAATCTCTCCTTAATTTGACAAGCTAGCTATATGAATATAGCTAGCTTGTTTGATCATGAAAACATTTTTAATAAAATTGTCGCTGTTACGACCACTGCCGCTCCACCTAAACGCGTTGAAATTTGCGCAAAAGGCATTAATTCCATACGATTTGAAGCTGATAGAATCGCAACATCTCCAGTTCCACCTAAACCACTATGACATCCCGTTACAATTGCTGATTCAACAGGATACATTTTCATCACTTTTCCTACAAGAAAGCCTGATGCTACCATTGTAAGAACAACTGATGCACACACAACAACATATCCTACAGAAAGAACTGCCGCTACGTCTTTTAACGGAATATATAGCAATCCTAAGCCGACCATTAACGGCCATGTTAAATTTTTTGAAATAAATTTATATAAATGGAATGCTCCTTGCTCCATTTTTGCTGGCATTAATTTAAAGTACTTCACAAGTGCTGCTGAGAAAATCATAATGATCGCCCCAGGAATCCCAATGAACTTAGAAGCAAATCCTCCAAAGATGAAGAACGTACATGCAATTAATAAACCTGCTCCCATTAATGAGAAGTCAATTGGCTTCTCTGTATTTTGTTCTTTTAATAATTCTGCTTGATTGTCTGTTTTCACTAATACACCGTTACCACTAAGCTCAGGTTTTTTCTCACCTAAACGCTTCATATAGCCTGCACTCACAATTGCAAACATATTCCCGATAATAGCTGCCGGAATAAGTTGTGATACAAATGTTGCTGATGACTCATTTAAAATATCACCATAAGCTAACGATAATGGTAAAATCCCTTCCCCAATACCACCACTCACAATTGGTACAATGATAAAGAAGAATGTCTGCTTCATTTCAAATCCAAATAATGAACCTACTAATAGACCTACCGCTATAGAAGCTAACGTCCCTACCACTAAAGGTATAAACATGCGAACGAAACCTTGTACTAATACTTTACGGTTCATTCCTAAAATACTTCCAACTACTAAACAAGAAATATATAAATATAAAAAGTTCGATTTTTTCATTAACATAGTCGCAGCTTCCATTGAAGCTGGATTCATCCAGTTAAAAAATACAAGTAACGATGGAACAAATAATGAAAGAATTGCTGGACCACCGATGTTTTTTAAAATTGGAATTCTCATCCCAATGTCACCTAAGAAAATACCCATAATCATAATAACTGCAAATCCACCAATCATATCAGCTGGCAATTTATTATATACAGATGCCCCATAAATAATAGCAGCCAATACTACGTATAACGGTAAAGGTATAACACCGATTTTTACATTCATAATTTTAGAAGCGAAAGATTCTCTTTGTACCTTATTCTCCTCAGATAATGATATCGCTTCCATATCCTTTCGAATTCCCATATGGCACCCCCTTGTTTTCTTAATAACAATATTAAAACGCTTTCAATAGTAAAAATAGTTTTTGTAAGTTTTGTAATTGATTTTGTAATTAAAAAAAGTATAAGCGACTTATAATAAGTCGCTTATACGTAAAACTCTATTTTATTTTGGTCAACACATCTTAATTTACTTACAGGTCTTCCCACATGTTGATATACCATTTCGTTTTCTAACACTCCAATTTCAGTCAAAAACATAACATACTTTCGAATAGAAACTCTTGAGACCCCTACTAATTGCGCCATTTCATCTGTTGTAAACGCTCCTCCATTCAGCAACTCGATCTTCTGCCAAATTAATTGTAACGTTTGCTTCGTTAATCCTTTCGGGAGCTCTTTAGTGACAGTAGGCTCTCTTTTTTCTTTTTGCAAAATTAATGAATCTAATTCCGATTGACTAATTTTTTGTTGCTCTTTCATAAAAGTGAGTTTTTCTCGATATATAGTTAATGCCTCTTTAAATCGTTCAAATGTAAATGGTTTAATTAAATAATCTACAACCCCGTATTGTAATGCCTTTTTAATACTCCCCATATCGTGTACAGCTGAAATCATCATAATATCGATTTCTTTTTCTTGATTCCGAATATACATTAAAAGCTCGAATCCAGTCTCTCCAGGCATAAAAATATCAAGTAACACTAAATCTACTTGTGATTTTTCTAATGCTTCTATCGCCGATTTTACCGAGTTAACTGCATGAACAAGTTCAAACCCTCCTACTTGCTCTAGATAATGTGTATTTAACATCGCTACCATCGGGTCATCTTCTACAATTAAAACTTTAATCATATTTGCCTCTCATCCCTACCTTTAGGTATTTCAATTATTATCGTTGTTCCCTCTCCTAACAATGAGGAAATGTGAATTTCGCCATTTATTCGCTGTATACTTTCTATTACAAGATACAAACCATATCCACGATTGTCTCCTTTTGTGGAATAACCTTTTGTAAATAATGTATCAATCTCCTCTTCTTTTATACCATTCCCCGTATCTTGTACTGTAATAGTCAATTTATCCCCATACTGTATCCCGATTTCAACTTGTTTCTTTTCACAATTCATCACTGCCTCTAATGCATTATCTATTAAATTTCCGACAATCGTAATAAGTTCATGAGTAATACTTTCATCATATATCTCCGGCAAGTAAGCATCTTCACTTATAATTAAATTTATATTTTTCTCTCTAGAATAGCTAAGTTTACCTAGTAAAAAGCCAGCAAATACTGGATTTTTAATTTTTTTCATAACCCCGCCAATTTCATATTGATGCTCGGATACCATACTACTCACATATTTTTGGAGTTCTTCATACTGTTTCATATGTGTAAGTCCTAGCACGACATGCATCTTATTCATAAATTCATGAGATTGTGCCCGTAGCGCTTCCGCATATAGCCTAATGCCAGTTAATTCCTCTGCTAATTTTCTAATCTCTGTTTTATCACGAAATGTTGCAATCGCGCCAACTATTTCTCCTTTTACATATAAAGGAACACGATTCGTAACAATCGTAATTCCATAAATATTTTGTTCTTCGTTTAATTGTACCACTCCTGTTTGCAGCACTTCTTTTATACGTGAATTAGGCATATACAATTCAACATCTTTACCGATAAAGTCGTCTTTAAGTCCACTTTTCTTAAATAGCCGCTTTGCTTCATTATTAATTAACGTTACTTTCGCTTCTTTATCTACAGCAATAATACCCTCTTTGACCGATTGTAACATCGTATTTCTTTCTTCAAGAATTTTCGCTATCCTATGCGGCTCAAGACCAAATAAACTTTTCTTTATATGTCTAGCTAGCAATATCGCTCCTATAATGCCAACCAATAGCCCAACTCCAACACCGATATACATGATATGTCTACTTTCCTTAACCCTCTCTTTTACATTATCTGCTGAAATTCCAACCGCAACCACTCCAAGTTGTTCCCCTGTTTCAGAAAAAACCGGTATAAATACTCTCATAGAGACCCCTAAAGTTCCTTCTGCTAGCGACACATGTTCCTTTCCCTTCAATGCCGTTCCTTCATCTCCTCCAATGAAATGTTGCCCTATTTTTTGAGGATCGGGGTGAGATTTCCGGATTCCATTCATATCCATAACGACAATAAATTGAACATCCGTACTCTTTAATAGCTTATTTGTATACCCTTGAATCAAGGAGGTATCTACCTTCCCCGCCAACCCATCAATTACAATAGAATCATTTGCCACAATACGTGCAATCGTTTTTGCCTTCTCTGCCTGACTTTCTTCTGTCGTTCGTTCAACATTATGGCTAATTAAAAGATCTGTTACGAGTAAAGAAAAAATTACAACTGTACACACTAGTAATGTAATCGTTTTCCATAAATTCCATAGTTTTTTTCTTTTTTTCATCCCGTTAATGACTCCCCTAATTGCTAAATAGAAAAATAAGTAAGGTGATATTATTTTCACCTTACTTACTTATTTGCTGTTATTATACTTCAAATGTACTAGTCATTTCTTGTAGTTCTTCTGCGGCCGCAGCAATTTCATCGATAGCATTTGTCACTTCTTTTGTATCTCCAGCGACTCTCTTCGTTGTTTCTACTATTTGATTAATTTGAGAAATAATATGGGTAGTAGAACTTAAAATTTCTCTACTATACTCCCTCTGTCCATCACCTTACAGTTATATAGTTAAAGCCCTTTTTCCTAATTTATTTTGAGTTCTTTACGTAACTAATCGCCTGACTCCCCATTTGCACCCATGCCTTTTCAAAGTCTTCTCTCGGCACTTTTACATCTAAGCTATCATCGAGAGGATCTCGAATATATACAGATTCCTTATCGTATCCAACAAGTACAACACAATGTTCATTATACGTAATAGAAACATCTCCATTTTTTGTTTTCCATGTAGTAAATTCATCTTCATCTAGTGGTGCAAACGTTGCATTCGTAATCATAACTACCGGTTTTCCGGCTTTTACACTCTTATACATTTCTTCTATACTCTTCCCCGTTAAGTCCACAGCTCTATTCGGTAAATATTTTTTGGCTAACTGAAAAAGTGGTCCGTGATATACACCGTATCCGGATTCAGAAAAAGTATAAATATTACCTACAAATCCTTCATTCGGATTTCCACGTACACCATCGTTCATAAAATCAACTTTTTTTATTTCATTTGCTAATTTCATTTTATCTACTGAAACGCCTGCATATTGTAACATCATTGCTAAACTTGTCACTTCACACCCTCTATCCAGCTCTGGTAATTGCTGAATTAAAGGCACATTCGATAAGATAACCTTTTCGTCATTATTACTGAACTCCGTTCGTTTTCCGCTTTGTATATTTGAAAATATTAACCTCTCCACAAACTTTGGAATTCCATTTGTATATACACTCCATACTGTTGCACCTAGTAAAGCTATACATATATACCACTTCCATTTCCGTATCACTCTCACGCCCTTTTTAATTCGTTAAATAAGAATAAAACGCGTCAGCATCCGTTCGAATCATCGGTACAAAATTTAGTTCTTTTCCTTTCTCTGGTTCATCCTTTTTTATCTTTTCTATTAGATCTTGAATATTCATATTCGTTTTGTCCATATTAAGCTCATCTGCCATTTGCAATACTTTTTGTTCATTAATTTCTCTTAATACTTGATATATATCTTTACCGTACAAATCAATATGATATTTTTTTGCTTCATCCTGTACTTTTTGTTCGTACACTTCTTGCGCTAACTCCTCTATCTCTTTTCCTTTTTGTGAAATACCTAACTTTCCTGCTTCTTCTCTTACTTTCGTTCCATAGATTTCTTCCGCTATGTCTTCTATTTCTTTTCCATTTGTCGAAATGCCTAATTTATCCGCTTCATCATTAATTTTAATCGTATTAATTTGAGTAATTAAATTTACAATTGATGTATTCTCTATAGATATGCCCAACTTTAACGCTTCTTGCTTCACTTTTGTTTCATAGATTTCTTCTGAAAGAGTTCCAACATCTTTTCCTTCAATCGAAATCCCTAACTGCTGCGCTTCTCTTCCCACTTCTGTTTCATGAATTTCTTTTTCTAGCGTAATCTGTTCTTTTCCTTCTGTTTCAATACCGAGCTTCTCTGCTTTTTCTTCTGTATGCGCTACATGTATCTTGCCATTGTTTAATTGTTCTTTACTACGCTGCGTGTAATCTGTTTTTCCCTTTTGTGTTTCAGAAGGAGAGGCACCCCCTAATATACTTAAACTCATCACTCCAATAGTGAATACCGTCATCATTTTCTTTTTCAAATTTACTTCCTCCCTCTTTCACTGTCTTTTCCATCATTCCCATAAAGTGAAACTATACTCAATGTGAAGATTCATCCTCGGCTGAGTTTTAAGGTGGGAGTTTTACTGCCCACAAATAGCGGGATAATTTTTTTAATACTATACATACATCTCATCGCTGCTTGAGATAACATTATGATCGATAAAACCCTCTATAATTGCTTCTTCATGTATCAAGCTTTCCTTATACAATACATAATATAAACAGTTCCTTAACTTTCCCTTAAAAAAAGACGCCCTTGTAAAAACAAGGGCGTCTTCTCACTTATATTTTTTGATTTTTAGGTAGAATTACTTCAAAACAAGTGCCCTCTCCCCATTGGCTCTCTACTGATATTTTTCCGTAATGCTTTTCGACAATCCAATTCGCAATTGAAAGACCTAATCCAGCTCCTTCTGACTTACTTCTTGCTTTATCCCCCTGATAAAAACGATCAAATAGTTTCGGAATATCATCTTCTTTCACTCCTATCCCATCATCCTTGACCTGTATACGAATTGAACCGCTCGTTTGTGTACAATCGATTTGAATATGCCCGCCTTCATTTGTATACTTCATCGCATTATCTAGCAATATAACCATCATTTGATGAATCCTCTCTCTATCTCCCATAAACGATATGTCACGTTCTACTTTTAATATCATCTCTTTTTCTTGATAAGAAGCAATTTCTTTATATGGCTCTACGATTTCTTCTAACAATTTATCCAGTCCAAATGTTTTCTTATCCATCTCAATCTGATTAGAATCTGAGCGTGCTAACAATAATAAATTGCTAACTAATTTCGATAACCGCCTACATTCCTTTGAAATTGTAGAGATATCCATCGCTTTTTCTTCTATCGTAGCGGATGGAGACTGGAATAATACATCTGTTTTTGATTGAATAACCGCAAGCGGTGTCCTTAATTCATGCGATGCATCAGAAACGAATTGCTGCTGCTTCTCCCATGAATTTTGAATAGGTACGAGCGCTCTGCCAGCTAGAAAGAATCCAATACCTATTGCACATAAACTTCCTATGCTACAGCCGATAACAAGAATTAAAAATAAAGTATTTAGCATCTCTTCCTCAGCTGTTATATCGCGTACAATTTGAATCGTTTTTCCATTTTCTTGAAAAGCATATGTTCTAAAATATAGTCCTTGCACTTCAATATCTTGCAAAGAGCCTAACTTTTTTGGCGAAAACTTTTCTAAGTTTTCTTCAAACATAAGACGGAATTTTGGATTTTCGATACCTATCTCCACAGTTTTTCCGCTCCAAGTTAACTTCATTATCCTTGGATCTCCAATTTGAAGATATCCCCTAAATTTTTTAGGGGGTTTTTTACCATCTAAAATCTCTCTATGCTGAACCATTTTTTCTATGGATGTATCCACTTCATTATAAATACGCTTATATGTGTACGAATAAATAATACTGCCTAATACGCCTATTAATATGATAAACACTAACGAATTTAATATAGTTAGACGAATACGTGTTTTTTCAAACATACTCCCCTTTTTCATTGTTCTTTTAATATATATCCAATACCACGAACAGTTTGAATATCTTTCTGATAACCGAATGGCTCTAATTTTTTACGTAAGTGATGAACATACACTTCTACGATGGCTACTGTCGTATCTGAATCAAATCCCCAAACACGATCAAAAATTTGTTCACGCATTAAAATCTTTCCGCTATTTTGAACAAGATACTCTAGAAGCTCATATTGTTTTAATGTCAGTTTAATACCTTGTCCATCTACTTGAACGTCTTTATCTTTTCCGAACAATTCAATTCCTTTATAGCGAATGGTCTGCTTTGTTGTTAAACTACCACTTCTGCGCAACAAAGCGCGAATTCTCGCCTTTAATTCTGGAGCTTGAAACGGCTTAACGATATAATCGTCTCCACCAAAATCCAATCCTTTCACTCGATCTTCTAAAGAATCTCTTGCTGTCAAAAACAGGACTGGTGTTTCAATCTTTTCATTACGTATTTTTTGAATCACTTCAAATCCGTCCATTTCTGGCATCATTACATCAAGCAAAATTGCATCATATATATTTTGTAAAGCTAGAAATAATCCATCTTCTCCATTCAATGCCGTATCTACTTCAAATTCATCACGTAAAATTTGGACAATAGACTCTAATAAAGAAGCATTGTCCTCTACTACAAGTAAGCGCATGTTCTCACCTTCCACAACATATTTCAACTCTCTTGATTATTGCATCTCTTCTTTTCATAAAAAAAGAATGTAGTTACATTATGTACTTTCATTTTCAACGATTTCCCTTTAAATTTTTGAATTGTATAGGGAAGATTTATTATAAAAATGATTTCTTAAATTTAGCTTAATAAAGAATGAAAAGAAATAAGCTCCTCCTTATCAATCTCTCCATGAATATAACTAATAACAAGTGCTCTATTCATTTCCCTCCTTCTTTCTAAATCCATTTGTTTCTAATTATAACTTTATTTAAAGGGGCTTTCTGGATTTAATCGTTAGAAAGTATTATTACAAACGCATCTATCTTTCTTACAACAATGTAAGTCTCTTGTCATCCAATTCGATGGTTGCAATCACTCCATTTCCTTATACTGAAAGTAAGAAATGAAACAAAAAACAAGGAGAGATGAGATATGAAAAAAGTGATGGAAGTTGTAGTAGCGGTAGCAGAGGTTTTCGTAAATGGTAAACAAGTTGCAATGGAGTTAAATAAATAATGAAAAGGACAATATTCGTTCTAGACCCTTTACTCATATAAAAGAGATAAGAGTTCATCATTTCTTTGATCCCTTATCTCCCTGTAAAGAAAGCCGTATCCTTAAAAGGATACGGCTTTCTTTTTGTTATTCCACCGGCTGTGGTTGTGGCTGTACTACTTCATTCGCTCCAGCCACCCTCAACATATTTGCAATATCTTTAAAACCTCTTTTTTCAGCATACTGCAGCGGCGTAATATTTTCCTTATTAGCCATATTTACATCTGCACCATGCTCAATAAGCATTTGAATTACTTTCTTATGACTTTCACTACCATTTCCTAATACAATTGCTTCTACTAAAGCTGTTCCACCACGGTCATTTTTATAATTCACATCAATATCTGTATGGTCTAATAATTCTTTAACAACTTCTACATGACCACGCTCAGATGCAGAAATGAGTGCAGTTCCACCTGACCTAGTCGTTTCTTTCGTATTCACTCCTGCAGCAATTAATAGCTTTACAATATCCGTATATCCTTCTCTACTCGCATAAAGAAATGGATTGCTTTTTTTCTCATCTTTGACTTCAATATTAGCGCCGGCCTCAATTAATGCTTTGACTGTCTCTACATGATTTTGATACGTTGCTGCAAGGATAGGTGTTTCTCCGTTGTCACCTTCCACATTGATATTGGCTCCGTCCTGAATCAGCTTCATAGCTGTTTCTGTGTCTCCAAGAGTCGCAGAAAGTAACAACTGTTTGTCCATTAAATTTATACTTTTTTCTTCTTTAACTTCTTCTTGTTCTTTATGCTTTTCTTTTTTCTTTTCGTTTTTCACATGAACCGGTTTTGATTCTGGTTCTTCTTGCTTATCGCAAGCCACTACCGTCATTAAAAGTCCTAATAACATGCATAATAAAATTTTTTGTTTTCTCACAATTACAGCTCCTATGAAAGATAATGTTTTCTTAACCATTCCTCCATCACATACAATAACTCTTCTTGAGTACATTTATCCATAAGCCCTTTATATTCCTTCTTGAATCGGATTATCTTAAACTTATACCATGTTTCTCAACCTATTGGAATGATACGCCAGGTGGCCTCATCATTAACATTATGAAGCAATTAGTTTAGCACGTTTTTGCCGCATTTGTATACATTTCTAAAAAGTGGGTAAATGATTGCTTTAGGTTACTATATTCCATTGTAACCGTTCTTCAAAAAATTTTACACCTTTTCTATATTTGCACCTGAGTAATAATAGAAAAAGGCAACTTATGTAGTTGCCTTTTTCTATTATTAATGATGCCCACCGTGATTTCCCTTTTTCGGGTTCCCCATCATCTCTTTATTCATTTCCCATTTATGCTCAGCTAGCTCTTTATACGAAAGAACTTTCCCTTTATAGTTAGACACAAAGCTTTCTGCATCCCTTTTATTTTCAAATGAAATAACATTATAAGCCATCGGTGTCGTTATTGTTTTATCATATACATAAGTCGCATCTTCTAATGAAATCCACTCTTTCGAATCATAATCTCGAACAAATTTTTCTTTCGTCTTTTCACCTGGATTAATCTCCATCCATTTATACATACAACCGATATCATCAAATTTTAATGCTTTTCCATTTTCTAAAATGATTTCTGTTGCAAATTGATTATCCATTACCCCAATCTGGCAAATATCACACTTATCATGTTTCTCATCAATTGCCACAGCCTCTGCTTGTTTCTTACCACACCCTACAATTGTAAAGGCAAAGAATAAACATATAGCAAGCATCACATACTTTGTTCTCATTTTATTTCCTCCCTAACCCTATCTTCTACAAGGATCATATCAAAAACTTGTGTGTGATTTGTGAAAAAACAATGTGCCTTTTGTAATATATGGAACAAAAAAGATGTGTAGCCATATCTACACATCTCTCATCATTCACAACCTGTAATTAATAAATCATCTTCTAACGTAACTAACAATGTATCTCCATTAATTTCCTGTCCAATTTTTACATTTACTAATCTTATATTTCCACTAATACCGACCGCAACCTTTTCAAGCTCACCGTTATTTTTTCGGATCATCATTAATTTTTCCCACTCATATACGTAAGAAGATTCATTAACAAAAATCTCTTCTATTTTCCCTTCATAAGAACTATAAATTTCTTCTATTCTCGTTTCCATTTAAAATCTACTCCCTACTTCGCACATCACTATTTTCACCTTATTCTATCATTCTTGTAAGTAGTAAATTATATTTTTAAAAATTCAAAATTACCTTCGTGAACAAAATGACCAAAATAAAAATTATGCTTCTAATGGTGTTATTTTTCAAATTATTTACCATTTGGATAGATGGCGCTATGATAAACAAAAAACTATTTTCTGAATTTTTATTTTATTTTGAAAGCGTAATCATTTTTTGGAGGGGGAGATTATATGTTAGCTCTACTTGGATTTGCGATGGTATTTGTCTTTATGTTTTTAATTATGACGAAACGTATGTCAGCACTAGTAGCATTAATATTAGTTCCGATTGTTTTTGCATTAATTGGCGGCTTCTATGCCAATATGGGACCTATGATGCTAGAGGGAATTCAAAAATTAGCACCTACTGGTATTATGCTTATGTTCGCTATTTTATATTTTGGAATTATGATTGATAGTGGTTTATTTGATCCTGTTATTAGCAAAATCTTACGGTTCGTAAAAGGTGATCCTTTAAAAATCGTTGTTGGTACAGCGATTCTTACTATTATCGTTTCATTAGATGGTGACGGAACAACAACATATATGATTACTGTGTCTGCAATGTACCCGCTGTATAAACGTCTCGGAATGAATCCACTTATATTAGCTGGGGTTGTTATGTTAGGGGCCGGAGTGACAAATCTTACACCTTGGGGTGGACCAACCGCTCGTGTTATGAGCGCACTTGGACTTGATGCGTCAGAGCTCTTCACACCACTTATTCCAGGAATGATTGCTGGTGCACTTTGGGTAGTTTTCGTTGCCTACTACCTTGGAAAAAAAGAAAGAAAACGTTTAGGTATTATGGATGTACAGTATTTAAAACAAATGCAAACAATAGATGAACAAGCTGCAACAGTCGAAGCAGCCGTACATAAACGCCCTAAACTATTATGGATTAACTTTTTATTAACTGCCTCACTTCTCGTTTGTCTCATACTAGAAGTTATGCCGTTACCTGTTTTATTTACAATCGCTTTCGCTATTGCTGTTATGATTAACTATCCAAACTTAGAGCAACAGAAAGAACGTATTGCTTCTCATGCAGGAAACGTATTAGCGGTTGTTTCTCTCGTATTCGCTGCTGGTATTTTCACAGGTATTTTATCTGGAACAAAAATGGTAGATGCAATGGCTCAAGGTGTAGTAACTCTTATACCAGATGCACTGGGACCACAATTGCCAATTATTACAGCTCTTTTGAGTATGCCGTTCACATTTTTCATGTCCAATGATGCATTTTACTTTGGGGTATTACCTATTTTGACGAAAGCAGCTGCTACTTACGGAATTAGTGCAGCTGAAATGGGACGCGCATCCTTACTCGGTCAACCTGTTCATTTATTAAGCCCCCTTGTCGCATCCACTTATTTATTAGTTGGAATGGCCAAAGTTGATTTTGGTGAACACCAACGCTTTACGTTACTTTGGGCCGTTGGAACGACGATGGTTATGTTAATTACCGGAATTGTGATTGGGATTATTCCAATATAAGAAAAAAACAGTAGAGAAAATAAATCCTCTACTGTTTTTTTATGAAGAAACAAGAAAGTACCTTCTCTCCGGTCTCCCTACACTTCCATATATAAGCTCTGCATGTACTTTCTTTCCAGATATTAAATACTCTAAATAACGCCTCGCTGTTGATCGACTCACCCCGACCATCGAGCTTAATACTTCTGCGGTAATACCTTCTTCATGAACTGTTAACATATGCTTTTGTATTTTTGCTAAAGTTAAAGGATCTATTCCTTTTGGAGCGTATTCAATTGGATTACCTTTCACCCCTCTTTGAGACCAGAGATGTTCAATTTGTTCTGGTGATAATTGGTCAGTTTTCTTTAACTGTATAATCTTCTTTTGATAATTTTCTAAACTTGTTTTAAATCGATCAAACATAAGTGGCTTTACGATATAATCTGTTACCCCTCCTCGTAAAGCATGACGTACGACATCTGTTTCTGACGCAGCTGTAATCATAATAATGTCTGTGTTATGCAAGTTATGCCTAATATATGTAACAAGCTCTGTCCCTTGCATATCAGGTAAGTATACATCCAATAACACAAGTTGCGGCTTCACAAGTTCTAGCCATTCTTTTGCCTGCTCCCCATTCGTTGCTGTTCCAATTACTTTAAATCCTTCAATTTTTTCAGTAAAGCGGCGATGAATCTCCGCAATCCGAATATCATCTTCTACTATCAGCACTTCAATTTCCTCAGTCATCACAATTCGCCTCTCTCTTTCGGTAATGCAATAATAAATAACGCACCACCTAAATCCCCTTTTTCA
Organism: Bacillus luti; assembly: GCF_009739945.1. Lineage (NCBI taxonomy): Bacteria > Bacillati > Bacillota > Bacilli > Caryophanales > Bacillaceae > Bacillus > Bacillus luti. The sequence goes on from NZ_CP040336.1 coordinate 4,560,355, forward strand.
ATTGCAATACTTCCATTTAAATCTTCTACTAACTCTTTCACTTTTGCTAATCCATATCCTCGCTTTTCTCCTTCTTTCGTCGAAAAGCCTTTATAGAATATACTTGTAATGATTTCATCTTGAATCCCTTGTCCTGAATCTTCCACTTCAATTACTATTTCCTCACCGATGTCTGTTACAAACATTCTAACTTTCTTATCATCCTCTTGCTTTCTTTCAATTGCTTCAAATGCGTTCGTAATTAAATTCCCCAAAATAGAAACAACATAATTACTCTCAATATGTGGACTTAACTTTTCTAAACTACTTTCTCGATCTAATACAAAATCAATCTTTAACTCTCTTGCCCTATTATAAAATCCAATTAAAATTCCACCTAGCCATGGATTTTGAATTCGTTTCATAATGAATTGAACAAAATCTTGATATACTGCTGTTTCCTTATGAATGAGCTCTAAAGCATCTTCATATGATTCTAATTGAATAAGACCTGAAAGCGTATACAAAAGATTGTTATATTCATGTGTTTGTGCTCGTAACGCTTCCGTATACTGCTTAGTTTGAGACAGCTCTGCAGTTAACTGATCCATTTCAGACTTCAAACGTAAACTCGAAACAACACCAGTTACTTTATTATTTACTTTAATAGGTAGACGATTAGCGATAACAGCCTGCCCCTTTATATTTAATTGACGATCAAACTGTTCTTCACCAGTTTGCAGTACATCTAATATCGATGAATTAGGAATTACATTTAAAATAAATTCTCCAATAATGTTTTGTTGTATATCTAGTGAAAGAATATCATAAGCTGCTTGATTGACTAAACTAATCATGCCATTTTGATCAATAACAATAATCCCTTCACGTACAGATTGAATGACAGTACTATGTTCTTCATATAAAGATGAAATTTCTTCTGGTTCCATTCCAAACATCATTCTTTTTATACTTCCTGCTAAATATATAGAGCCGATGATCCCAATTAACAAACCTATTACTGTAATCCAAAACACACGCTTACCATACACTTCTACTGCTCCATGAATGTCATCCATTGAAAAACCAACAGATACTACACCAATAATTGCATTTTCCTGATTACGTATTGGAACTTTTCCACGTAATGAAGGCCCTAATGATCCAGTCGCTTTCGAAACATAAGATTTCCCTTCTAATAGAACTCCTTTGTTATCTCCACCAACCATTGCTTCTCCAATTTTATCTTTCCTAGGATGCGCATAGCGAATCCCTTCTTTATTTCCAACTACAATAAAATCAGCATCTGTATCAATTCGAATTTTTTCTGCAATTGGCTGAATTATAGAAGCCGGATTTTCTTTTTGAAAAGCTTCCTGGATTTCTGGTATAGCGGCAACTGTTTTCGCAACATGCAAAGCTCTTTTGCCAATTTGCTCTTCTACTGTTTCTGATAATATGTAGTAAAATAAATAACTCGTTAACAGAAGTACAACCAGGATAAGTGTACTAATAGTTATTGTAATTCTCGGTTGTAGTTTTAATTTTTTAAATTTCAAAACCATTCCCCTAACATTTCCTAAAGTTTAATTTTAAGAATATACAGTTTTTTATGTTTATGTAATCATACCATGATTACGACAGAGTTTCTTTACTTTGTATCGTATTGTATGTATTCAAAAAAGGAACCTCTAGCACATGCTAGAGGTTCCTTCTATCTTACTCTTTATCTACTTCTTTTTCCTTGTCTTCTACAACAGATACGACAGGTTTATCATTCGATAGTTGCTGTACTGCACCTTTGCCCGCAAATCCTTCTAATAGCTCTTTTAAATCAATACCAGAAGAAGCTTTTAACGTTTCTTGCATTGTTGCCATTAAATCAGTCGCATATCCTGCCACTTTTCCAGCGCCGCTATTCTTACCACCGCCGCCTGTATCAACAACTGTAATTTTATCAATATTGCTAAGTGGGCTTGCAATTTCTTTCGCATAACTTGGAAGCATTTTAAGAACCATATCCATAATCGCGGCTTGCCCATATAATTCAAACGCCTCTGCGATTTTTTGCTTCGCTTCTGCTTCTGCCAAACCTTTTAACCTAATAACATCTGCTTCCGCTGTACCTTGTGCTTTTTGTACTTCTGCCTTTGCTTGACCTTGCGCTTTTTCAATTTCCGCCTTCGCTAAACCTTCTACACGCACTTCTTCTGCACGAGCTCTTGCTTCAGCTTCAATCTTATATTGATCCGCATCTGCCTTCTTAATTTGTTTTACTTTTTCTGCTTCCGCTGATTGCTCAACAGCATAGCGATCTGCATCTGCTTTTTTCTTTACTTCTGCATCGTATTGCTTTTCACGACGCGCAATCTCTTTTTCTTCTAATTCAATTTGTTTCTCACGCTCAATGATTTTAACGCGCATTTGCTCTTCTGTAACACCTTGTTGCGCTTTCGCTTGTTGTAATTCGTAAGAAAGATCCGCATCTGCGCGAGCTTGTTCCTGCTCTCTCTTATAAGATTGTACTTTTAATTCTTTATGTTTTTCAGCTTCAGCGATTTGGGCATCACGTTGGTATTCAGCTTCTTTCGCTTCTTTTTCAGCACGAGCTTTTTCAATACGAGCTTCTTTTTCACGCTCTGCATTCGCAATTGTTGCATCACGCTTAACTGTCGCAATTTGAGGCTGACCAAGTGCATCTAAATAACCGTTCTTATCCATAATTTCTTTAATTGTAAAGGAAACGATGCGAAGCCCCATCTTCTTTAAATCTGTAGAAGCTACTTCATGCACCTTTTGAGCAAATTGCTCTCTATTACTATAAGCGTCTTCTACTGTCATAGAAGATAAAATCGCACGTAAATGACCTTCTAAAACTTCTTTTGCTTCTATTTTTAACTCTTCTGTTTCTTTTCCTAAATATTGTTCAGCTGCTGTAGAAACTTCTTCAATGGTAGATCCTACTTTAATAATAGAAACACCGTTTACTGTAATCGGTACACCTTGTTTCGTATACGTATCACGTGTACCTACTTCTAACTTGTAGTTTAATAGGCTTAAAGGCTCTGCTCTTTGCATAATTGGAACTACGAATGTACCACCACCGCGGATAATCTTAATTTTCTTTCCATCATCAGTGGTAACAACGTTCTTTCCACCACCAAGCCAGTTCCCTGTAACAATTAACGCCTCATCTGGCCCAACTGTTCGATACTTCGTAATGAATACTAAAATAAGTAGAATTAAAATTGCGAGTAATACTCCACCGATAATTAATGGAATCGTCATGTAAATTCCCCCTTATAATTTTGGTTTTTTTAAAGAATAAGCGATGTTTTGTACAAGTAAAACACCATCTTGAACTCCCTCGATAATAACCTCTGTTCCTTGTGAAATATCTTTTTTTCCAACTGTTTTAGCTGGGATTGCATTACTTCCAAATTGGGAGGAAATTAATACCTCACCAAACCCTTCTGTAGGAATTGTCGTAATGACTTCTCCCTTGCAACCAATGAACTCATCCATACGTTGTACGGTATTTTGCTCTGCTTCTGCAATCGGTTTTAAAATTAGTATTTTCATGATGAAAACTCCAACAAAAGATATAGCACATGCACCAGCGAAAATAATAATACTATTAAAGGAAAATAAATATTCTCCTATATAACTTAATCCACATAACATGGCGAAGAAACTAAGTAATAAAGTTACGACGGATACTGATCCGCCTCCAAAACTAAATATTGATTCAAATATATCTCCAAAAAAGATATAAATAACAGTAAGTATAGTAGCAACAATAAATCCGTATAAATAAATTGTTTCAAGTGGATAACCAAACAATACCATTTCTTATCCCCCTTTCTTAAACAATCCCTTATTATTATGTGTATGCCCCACCTCTTTCAAAGATTATCATTCATAATTTTCAGTTATTTAACTTTTAAAGAAAAGCCTATCAGACAGGCCTCTAAAAAAGAACAGGAGAAACCTATTGTGACAGGCTCCTCCTAGTAAATAACCGATATATTATATATCTATATAATATACTATTTTCCACAAAAAGTAAAGTTAAACATACATTGGAAAAGCACTTATTTTACTGATAATTCGTACGTTCCATCGCCATTATCATATTTATATACATACAAATAATACTTACCTGGTTTTGCATTAAATTCTGCCTCTATATGATTTCCATGAGCTTGACCGTAAGCAGCATAATTTTGCATATCTGCTTCATGGTGAAGCACCCATGTCATCCCGATTCCATACTCATTTAAAACGGAAATATCGATATCTTTCGCTGATGCTACATTAAATGTATAAACATCAGTGTGATCTCCGCCGATAAGGCTACCTTTTATAGTAGTGTTTAGCCCAATACGATTTGCTTCCTCTGGATGATTATTTGGTTCTGATTCTGTTAAACTTCCATCTTTAACCGTAACCGTTGTTTCGCTTCTGCTCTCTTTTCCTTTATCATCTTTTACTCTTAAAGCTACTGTATATGAACCTTCTCTTTCATATACATGTACTGGATTTACCTCTGCACTTGTGCTTCCATCTCCAAAGTCCCATAAATAAGAAACGATTTTTCCATCTTCATCTTTTGAGCCATCACTTTTAAATTGAATACCTTCTTTTACAAGTCCATTATAAGGGCCGTTTATATTAATCGTTGGAGCTTTATTTTCTCCGTCATCTTTTTCGATACCGTGGAAGACTACATCATATTCAAATTGATTTGAGCTATTTACACGGTAATTGACGAAGTATGCTGTAACAGTTTTGTAGCCACTCCATTCTTTTTGCGCCAATTGTTCTAAAGCTTCATTTACTTTCTTACTCATTGCGTTCCAATCTTCTGACTCACCTTTTGTTACACTACCTGTATACGTACCTTCTAATGTAAATGTATTAAAGAATTGGGAGCTATGTTTTGTCATTTTTGCATCTTTCATCGGCAACGTTTCACTAATTTCTTTCTCTACTGCTGTTAACGATTTTGGTGTATGTTCAGCTAAGTAATCATCTGCTACTTCCGGTACAATATACGCATCTTGATTATCAATTAGCTGCTGCATATATTCTTGATACTCTTTATTTAGTTTAGGATCTTTACTTAACTTTTCACGATATATATCATAATTTTTCACGTCATTCGCACGAATTAAATCTTGAATTTTATCAAACGTTTCAAATTGATGTGTATATAAGTAGGACTGCAACGCGAACGAGTAATTATAGAAATCCCAAGAACCATATTTAGCAAATAATGTGCGCTCTGCTGTATAACGGCTGGCAGGATCAGATGATAATCCACTAATGATGCTCTTTCTCGGTACTACATTATTTGTACGAGTAGATCCTGCAAAAAATTCTGCATTGCCTTCTTGGAACCAAGTTAATCTTTCATTTTGATACATATCTCCTCTTCCAAATAAACCTGGAACTTCATATCTCCCTTGTAGATAATGAGTAAACTCATGACGGAATAACTCTTCTAAACTATAAATACTTTGTTCTGGCGTGCGCTCATATGTAAAGAATGTTCCTGTTTCTTCAATATAAATTCCACCGTTGTTTGTTTCGTATCCATACAGTTGTCTATTTAACTGGTACTCCTCTGGACTGTTATAAATTACTATCGTTAATACATCATCTGCATTGCCTGGCTCTAACGCTTTGTCATTCCCAATCACACGATGATACTGCGCTTTTACTTCCTTTGCAGCCCAGTATAGTCTCTTAATTTTTTCTTCCGATACTTTATCTCCTGCTTTAAATACGATAGATCCATCGTCGAATGTGTACGTTTTTGGTAAGTACTGTTCTTTTCCTTCTTTACGTATTTTCTCTAAATCTACTGTATTCCCGCTATAATCTTTCCCATTATAATTTGTTGTAATTTGTTCTACTGCAACAAAATACGGCTCACTTAAACGCGGGTACATATGCATTGCTTGTGTAACAACCTCTAAACCTTTATTTGGATTACTATGAAACTTTCCTAAACGACTAGCAAAATAAATTCCATTATTAACGAGCCACTTATTTTCTGGTGTTACTTCATTTAAAAGTGCAATACGATTTATTTCATTAATAAACCCATCTACTTTTCCATACCACATCGTTTCATTCGCTTCTTTACGAGCCTCAATTAAGTAAGACTGTATATCATAGTCAATCCCTTGCATAATATCGTATACAGCTTGTCCTTTCATACGATCGTCTACATACGTATGAAGATTATCATTATATTGTTTTAAAATATTAGCTGCGTATTGAACCGTTTCAACATCACTTGAAGCATTACTAATTAATTTTCCATATGCAGATACGACTGTATCTTGTTCATCTGTACCAAGTTTAAAGTTTGGATTTTTTGCAATTGCTTTTAAAGCAGGTAAACATTTGTCCTGGAAGCTTCTTTCATTTAATTCACTTAATTCGTTATTATAAAAGGCCAGATAAAAAGCTGAACGTAACACTTCCGTAAACGTTTGAATTCCTTTTGAATCGTCTTTCGTAAATGTACTACCTCGATGAGCTAATTCATCTATAACTACTTGCATTTTCCCTTTGTCTTTATAAAAGGCCTTTGCTTCCTCATTGAACTGGAATAAGTCTGTAATTTGATTCCACTTAATACTGCCTAACGTTTCAACTAATTCTTGATTATTCATTTTGTTTAAATCCGCCATTGAATAGCTTTCTTTAACTTGCTTTACTTCTGAGCTCTTCATAATAGATGCTGGTCGCTGCGAAAAGTCTCCTACTTTTAACCGTTCTTGAAACGATAATGTTTCCTCTACTTTAGAAACATGTCCAATCTCATCTACTGGTTTTTCAATTCCAACTGGTTTCGAATGTAATACATTATATGGCACCTTTTCTTCTGCTAATACATGAGTTTGAATTGCCCCCAGTGATAGAGCCATTGTACTAATGCTAAGCATAACTTTATTGATTTTTGATTTCTTGTTCATATCCTTGCCCCCTATTCAAATATTCCATTCACGAATTTAACATAAAATCTAGATACAACAATATAAAATGCAATATTTCATATTATTTCTTCTTATATTTTGTACATACTGTGAACACCCTTACCTTTATCTAAACTCCAATGATTATGAATCTATAGCGATTAAATTGTCCTTTTACATACGATAAAAATCGAATTTTTTGACAATTAAACCTTTAATTGTTATGGTTAATATAATTGTTAACTTTATTAAACAAGGGTGGGATTCTATGATAAAAAAAGAAAACAGTGTATTTTACATCTCTATCTTGCTAACAACATTATTCATCATATGGGGAATTACCCCGGCAAGTTGGATACAAGGCTATGATTTACAAAGCGTTACATCTTCTTTAAACTCGTTTATCCTCAGCAAATTTGGGTGGTTTTACTCTCTACTTATGACCACAATGATTATTTTAGCCACTTATTTAGCATTTTCTAAATACGGTTCTATTCGTCTTGGTAAAGATGGCGAAAAGCCAAAGTATAGTTATCCATCTTGGCTATCCATGTTGTTTGGTGCAGGAATGGGAATTGGACTCCTCTTTTACGGAATCACTGAACCGATTTCACATTTTACAGATCCATTAACAGGAAAAGCAGGCACAGAAGAAAGCGCCAAACTCGCTATGCAATATTCATTTTTCCACTGGGGCCTCTTTCCATGGTCACTATACGCAATGGTTGCTTTAACAATTGCATATTTCACATTTCGCAAACAAAAAGGTAGCACAATTGGTGCTACAGTTACTCCCTTATTTAATCGATCGAAAAATTCTCCTATCGGAAAAACAGTCGATATTTTAGCTGTTTTAGCCACAGTATTCGGTATTGTGCCATCTGTTGGGATTGGTGCTCAACAAATTGCCGGAGGATTAAGCTATTTATTCCCTTCTATTCATAACACTTTACTTACACAGCTCATACTGATCGCTATCTTCGCTGTTTTATATTTAATAAGTGCACAAACTGGCTTAGATCGTGGGATTAAATATTTGAGTAACTTAAATTTCTCTCTTGCAGGTATTTTACTCGTCTCCTTTTTACTTTTAGGACCAACTGTATTTATTATGAAATATTTCACATCTACACTTGGTTCTTATATTGGAGCTTTACCTAGTATGGGATTAAATTTAGGAGCATTTAATGAAAAATCTTCTTCTTGGATAGAAAATTGGACTATTTTCTATTGGGGATGGTGGATCTCTTGGTCTCCATTCGTCGGTACATTCATCGCCCGTATTTCTAAAGGGCGCACAATAAAAGAATTTATTTTTGGAGTTGTATTAGTCCCAACTCTTATCTGTACATTTTGGTTTGCAGTATTTGGCGGCACCGCTATCCATATGGAAATGTTCCAATCGCTTGGCATAGCTGATGAAATTGCAAAAAATGGTACAGAGATTGGATTATTTGCTGTTATTTCACACCTACCCTTCTCTTCATTTTTAACAATTATCGGATTAATTTTAGTAGCCACATTTTTCGTTACTTCTGCCGACTCGGCAACATTTGTTGTTTCTATGCAAACGAGTAACGGAAGCTTATCACCCAAAAATAGTTTAAAACTTATATGGGGATTAACAATCGCGATAATTGCAGCTATTTTATTGCAAGCTGGAGGATTAAATGCACTACAAATTGCAGCTATAATCGCAGCACTACCGTTTTCTATCGTAGTCGTTCTTATGGTTATTTCACTCTTTAAAGAACTGCGAAAAGAAGATGTTCATTCGCAAACGAAAGAAGTATCTCAAAAAATTAAAAAAGTTATGTAACGATTAGCACCTCTTGTAAATAAAATATTTTGTCCTCAAATTAGTCCTGAATCCATTATTAGTGAGGGCGACAAAGTAAATTAAATAAAACCCATTCGTATGAAATATAATTTTCATACGAATGGGTTTTTACTCTATTATATAGTGTTGTAAGCATGCCTTCTCCTCAAAACCTACTTTCTTGTACAATTTCATAGCCCCTTCATTATTCGTATTCAAACATAGTTCTATTCCCCTCATCCCTTGAAAAGAAAAAATATGCTGAATTGCAGCTCGTAATAAACACTCACCAATACCTTTCCCTCTACTCTCTTCAGCAGTTGCAATAAATTCGATATTCGCTTCTTGAAACTCCGGATTTACTTCAACGTATACGTAACCTTCTAGCCTATCATTCTCCACACTTACAAATAATTTATTCGTATCACTTAAACGTTCAATAATTTCATTTCCTTCGTAATATGTATTAGGAAAAACATTATTGTGTAAAGAGATAAACTGCTCAAATACTTGTGGTAAAGCTTCTTCTACATTATATATAATACGTTGTCCCACAATATTATTACTTAAACTGAAAATACTATGTCGATCTTGTTCTTTAGCATTTACACTCTTCATCAAGTTGGCACAATTATTATTTTCCATATGATAAAAACCATAAAATTTCTCAATACGAAACGGTACCTTTTCTATAAGTTCCTTCCACATAAGTAAAGCAATCTCTTCCCAATTCTCTGCTTTAATAAACGGTCCCCATATTTCCGCACATTTCTTTACTTCATCCACATCAAATCCCAATACACCAATTATTTTATTGTCCTCATAAGTAACAACAAAAGATCTTTCCCATCCTATATCAGAAAAATCATGAAGAATTGTATGTAACAACTCCTCTTTCTCATCTCCACAATAACCAACATGATGAGTAGCATCTTTATTCATACTTGCTATAAATGATGCAATCTTTTCACTCTTTAAAGTAGAACTAATATACATACCCTCTCCTCCTTCTCTAATATATTTACACTTTTTCCATTCATATCCTTCCAACATAAAAAAGACGTTATCATAAGCACATTTCAAAATGAAATCGCTATGATAATGCCTTTTAAAAACAATATAATAAGATAAAGCGTTATTTATTTTTTAAATATATTTTTTCTAAACACAAACATACTCAGTGCAGATAAAACTAATGCTAAGCCACCAAATAGAGATACATTACTTTCTTGGCCACCTGTTGCTGCTAAAGATTTTTCACTTTCTTCTTTCTTCTTGCTAACTTGTTTATCTGACACATTTTCTTTCGCTGCTTGCTTCACTACTTCCCGTGCTTGTACCGCTTCATTCTTCTGAGTAGCTGTTCCTAATTCATTTGAGTCCTCTGTTTGTTTCTTAACGTTTTCTTCTGGCTTATTTATATTTTCACCCTCTGTTACAGGTTCACTTGGCTCTTCTTTTGGCTTTTCTAATTCTGCCTCTGCTTTACTTCCTTCTTCTTTCGGCTTCTCTACTTCCGCCTCTGGTTTATTCGCTTCTTCTTTTGGCTTTTCTACTTCCGCCTCTGGTTTATTCGCTTCTTCTTTTGGCTTCTCTACTTCCGCCTCTGGCTTACTTGGCTCTTCCTTCGGCTTTTCTACTTCCACCTCTGGTTTACTTGGCTCTTCCTTCGGCTTTTCTACTTCCGCCTCTGGTTTACTTGGCTCTTCTTCTGGCTTCTCTACTTCTGCCTCTGGTTTACTTGGCTCTTCCTTCGGCTTTTCTACTTCTTCCTCTACTTGGTCTAATTTCTCTACAATATTTTGTACAACTTCACCGCTAAACCATATACGAAGTCCAAATTGATCATTTCCATCAAAAGCAAAATCGTATTTCTTCTCACCTGGTGTTGTCCATACGATAGTGCCATCATCTTCATTTAAGATTCCGCCTTCACTTTTCAGTTTAATACCTTCAAGTGGTTCACCTTCTACATCATGAACTGGAATTTTCACTACTTGGTTCACTTGTGCATCTTCTAATTTAATTTTCTGCCGTCTAATATCAATTGTCGCCCACTGAGATAGTTGGATAATCGGTCTTACATCTTGAATTTCATTTCCAGGAAGCTTTAAACTAATTAATTCTAACATTGAAGAAAAAACAGAAATATCCTTAATTTTATTATCCGATAAATCTAACCACTGTAAATTCGCTAATTTGCTTAATGGAGCTACATCTACTACTTTATTTCCCACAATTTCAAGTGAGTTTAACTTATTTATCTTACTGATTTCCTCTAAACCACTAATATTATTATGATTTACTACTAATTTGTCTAATTCATTTAATTGAGAAATTCCTTCAAAATCCGCATTATCAATTTTATTATTGGATATATTCAACATCTTTAAAGTGTTTATTTTGAATAATTCTTTTGCATTTTTAACACTGTTATTGCTTATATTTAATTTTTCAAGTTGTGTTAATGAACTTATTGGCTTCATATCTTCAATTTCATTATTGGATAAATCTACTATTTTCAAGTTTCTCAAACTCGAGATAAAATTCGCATTTTTTAATCCAAAATTCTGTATCGTAAGCTCCTCCAGGTTTGTCATAAACTCTAGTCCACCAACATCTGTTATTCCTTGCTTCTCTCCATCAGCCATTTTAAATTTCTTAATTGTTAATAAATCTTCCTTTGTAATAGGCATATCTAAATTTTTTCTCTCAAAATTATGTTTGTTCATATATCGTTTTAAGTTTTTATCTTTGATTACATTGTCACTTTCTTCACGTTGTTCAACAATTTTTTGAACTACCATTCCATGGAATCTTATTTTGCTTTCAGCAGGAGCGACTTCTAACTTAAATTCATACATTTTTTCCCCTAAGCTATTCCACTTTATCAATCCATTTGCAATACTTCCACTCTCACTCTTCCATTGAATTGTTTGAATAGGATCGCCTTTTAAATCGTATACAGGAATTTCAATATTATTATTTACATAGCCTTCATCTAAAAAGACTTTTTGTCTTTGGACATCTATGCTAATTTTTTTACCCAATTCTTGTATAGGTCTTATATCACGAATCTCATTTGTTGCAAGCTTTAATTCATATAAATTCTTCAAGTTGCTCAACGATGTTATGTCGGAAATATAATTTTCTTCTAAGTTTAATGCTTGTAAACTAGTTGATTTAGATAATGACGCAATATCTTGTATTTCATTATTTTTAAGATTAAGTTCCGCCAAACTATCCAGTTTACTAATCGGTTCAATATTTTCAATTCCATTATTTTCAGCAGCTAAAGTGCTTAATTTATTTAATTGCTCAATACCTGTAAAATCACTAACCTGATTAGAACTAATATATAATTCCCTTAAATTTGATAATGTATACAGTGGCTTAATATCTTTGATTTTATTACTTGTTAAATCGATTGTTCGGATTTTTTTCAGCTGATTTAACGGCGTTACATCAACAATTTTATTATTTTGTAAACGAAGTGTATCTAACCTCTCTAGGTTTGCAATCGGTTCAATATTTTCAATTTTATTACCGGAAAGATTAACTTGTTTTAATTTCTTCAACTGTGAAATTGCCCCTATATTTCTCACTTCTGATTCTTCTAGCGTTAACTTCTCTAGATTTTCCATGTGCTCTAAACCTTTTAAACTACTAATCCCTTGGCCAGAGTATATGATTAATTCTTTTATTTCAGCTAAATCTTCTTTTTTTATAGGTTCGTTTACATCTTTTCTGTTTAATGCATACTTATTAATAGCCTGTTGTAATTTTTTATCTACTATTACATTTTGTGTTCCATCATTTTGTTGTTCTTGTTCATCATCATCATCATCATGATCCTCTATATCATCATCTTCTACATATGTTTTTAAGTTCACATCAAAATCTACTTGGAAATTCTTATCGTATCCTAAAGTTGGAATTAAAATATGCATTTGCATACCGTATCTCTTTCCTAATTCCTTCACCTCAAACTGTATAACTTTCGTCCCATGCTTTCTTTTATCCTCTGATAATACTTTCACATCTTTGTATACACCCGGATTGTTCACATCTTCAACCTTAAGGTATTCAAAAAAATCACTATCTTTTAATGTCGCCGTGATAATCCTTTTTCCATTTTCAATCGTTAATTTAGGATTTTTTATATAAACTGTTGCATATGATTCTTCATCTGAATTTTGTTTGTATGCTTTAATCACAGCATCAAAAGCATATTTACTTACATTCTGTCCAGCCTTACTTTCTGCGGCTACAGTGGACGCCAATGCCGGCGTAGAATATGTAGCAAACGGCAACGACAACGTCGCCGCTATTAACATTGCATTTATATGTTTTCTTTTATTGTTCTTCAACCTTACATCTCCTCCGAAATATATAATTCAAAATGTAATCATTTCTCGAGTAAATGATAATGATTTTCATTTTCAATGTCAACTAACAATATAAATATTTTACAAAAACTTCGCAAAAATTTCACAAAAAAATAACCCCTTAAAAAGGGGTTATGCCATTCTCTCTCCTGATTCTTCTCTAAAAAAACTTTTCATCGCATGGAATACGTCTGCTTTTTGCTTTAATATATAGTACCTAAAGTTTTCATCTTTAATATTTTTATAGGCTGACATAAGTGTGCTGTGACGATTATACTGGTTCACTTCACCGTAGCCAAACATATTACACTTCTTCATTAATTCTTCCACGAGCTTTACGCATCTAGCATTATCTGATGTTAAATTATCACCGTCTGAAAAATGGAATGGATAAATATTATAGCGGTCTGGTGAGTATTTATTATCGATAAGCTCTAATGCTTTTTTGTATACAGAAGAACATATTGTTCCTCCACTTTCTCCTTTTGAGAAAAACTCTTCTTCTGTGACTACTTTCGCTTCTGTATGATGAGCGATAAATTCGATATCAACTGTTTCATACTTTGTGCGTAAAAATCTAGTCATCCAGAAAAAGAAACTGCGTGCCATATATTTCTCCCATATTCCCATCGATCCACTCGTATCCATCATTGCTAATACAACAGCTTTGGAATCTGGCTTCAATACTTCATTCCAAGTACGGAACTTTAGGTCTTCTTGATGAATTGGATGAAAAGATGCTTTCCCACGCATTGCATTTCGTTTATATGCAGATATCATCGTTCGTTTCTTATCAATATTTCCCCATAATCCTGTTTTTCTAATATCATTAAATTCAACTTGCTCAATCCGATTTTCATCCAGTTCTTTTCTCTTCAAATTAGGTAATTCCAATTCCTTGAAAAACGCTTGCTCTAATTCTAAAATAGAGACTTCAGCCTCATAGTAATCTTCTCCAGCCGCATCTCCCGCACCTTGACCTTTTCCTGGTCCTTTTTGCTTTTGACCACCTGATCCATCTCTCGCAACGACATCTCCAACTTTGCTATCACCGTTTCCTTGCCCAACATGTTTATTTTTATCGTAATTGTATCTAATCTTATATTCATCTAAAGAACGAATTGGTATTTTTACAACATCCTTGCCATTAGACATCACTATACTTTCTTCTGTTACAAGGTCTGGTAAATTATTTTTAATTGCCTCTTGCACTTTTTCTTGATGGCGTTGTTGGTCGTCATATCCTTTGCGATGGAGGGACCAGTTTTCCTGTGAAATCGTATAATTTGGTTGATTTTCTTCGCCCATTCCTTTCCCTCCTTACTGTAATTGTCTTTCTCTATGAACAGCAATTTATACATTTTGTTCTGTAATGTGCGAGCTAGAATATTGGAAATATAACTGTCCATCGAAAATCATCCCATAAACATATATAACGTTTTTCATACAATACTCCGAGCACCTTAAACAAAATTTTGCCACTCACATAATAGAAATGACATTTAACCGTCGATAAGAAAGAAACACAATGCATTGTTGCACACATTTTCACTTTGCAACATATTGTATTGTGTTGGCTTTTTTCGTATGAATGGTTGGTTACTCTATCATATGCATATTGTAAAAATAATTGACAATAAATTCATAAAATTGCATCTTAATTTATTATATTCGGACAAGGTATGACACTTTATACACATATGAACGGATAATAAAACGCTGTCCCGCAAAATACAAGAGACAGCGTTTTGTTATCAAACTATCGATTTAGCAGGCTACCTACATAGCGTAATAATTCATTTGCTGAAGAAGAATTATAGCCGTGCTCATCAATTAAACGTGCAACAACATCATTAATCTTCTTAAGCTGATTTTCGTCTGGTGTTTTCGTTGATGTTGTAATTTTCACTATATCTTTTAAATCAGCAAATAGTTTTTTCTGAATCGCTTCACGAAGACGTTCGTGCGAATTATAATCGAAACGCTTTCCTTTACGTGCATAAGCAGAAATGCGAATTAAAATTTCCTCACGGAATGCTTTTTTAGCATTTTCTGAAATTCCAATTTGCTCTTCAATTGAGCGCATTAATTTTTCATCTGGGCTCATTTCTTCACCTGTTAACGGATCACGTAATTTCGACTTATTGCAGTACGCCTCAACGTTATCTAAGTAATTATCCATAAGTGTCTTCGCTGATTCTTCGTATGAATACACAAACGCTTTTTGTACCTCTTTCTTCGCAATTTCATCGTATTCTTTTCTCGCTAATGAAATGAAATTCATATAGCGCTCTCGATCTTCATTGCTAATGGATGGATGCTGATCTAATCCATCTTTTAAAGATCTCAGTACATCTAGTGCGTTAATAGATGGTACCTCTTTTCGAATAATTGTAGAAGAAATTCGGTTAATGACATAGCGAGGATCAATCCCTCTCATACCTTCATCTTGATATTCGCGTTGCAGCTCCTCTACATCAATTGCATTATAACCTTCTACCGTTTCTCCATCATATAAACGCATTTTTTTAATTAAATCAATGTCTGGACGCTTCGGATCTTTTAATCGAGTTAAAATGGTGAACATTGCTGCAACACGAAGTGTATGTGGTGCAATATGCACGTTTGATACGTCACTTTCACGAATCATTTTTTCATAAATATGTTCTTCTTCACTTACTCGTAAATTATATGGAACCGGCATTACAATAATCCGCGAATGTAATGCTTCATTTTTCTTATTTGCTATGAAAGAACGATACTCTGTTTCATTCGTATGCGCTACGATTAATTCATCTGCTGAAATAAGCGCAAACCTACCCGCTTTGAAGTTTCCTTCTTGCGTAAGTGATAATAAATGCCATAAAAATTTCTCATCACATTTTAACATCTCTTGGAATTCCATCATCCCACGGTTTGCCTTATTCAATTCTCCATCAAAGCGATACGCACGAGGGTCTGATTCTGAACCATATTCTGCAATTGTAGAGAAATCAAGACTTCCTGTTAAGTCAGCAATATCTTGTGACTTCGGATCTGAAGGACTAAATGTACCAATTCCTGTACGGCGATCTTCCGAGAAGAAAATACGCTCTACAACAACATCCTCAATTCTTGACCCATATTCTTGTTCTAAACGCATTACATTTAATGGTGATAGATTCCCTTCAATTCTTACTCCATACTCATCAAAGAAATCATCACGTAAATGATGCGGAATTAAATGCAGTGGATCTTCATGCATTGGGCAACCTTTAATCGCAAAAATTGCTCCGCGATCTGTACGTGAATATGTTTCCAATCCTCGTTTTAACATCGTAACTAAAGTTGATTTACCACCACTAACAGGACCCATTAATAATAATATACGTTTTCTAACATCTAATCGTTTGGCAGATGGATGAAAATATTCTTCCACAAGGCGTTCCAAAGCATCCTCTAATCCAAATAGCTGATTACTAAAGAAGTTATACTTTCTTCTACCATCTACTTCTTCAATGCCAGCATCTTTTATCATATTGTAAATGCGAGAGTGTGCTGTTTGAGCCACCCATGGTCTTTCTTTCACAAGCTCCAAATACTCCGCAAACGTACCTTCCCATTGTAAACGTTCTTCTGCTTCTCGATGTTGTTCAATTTTCTTTAGAATATCCATTATAGCTCCTCCCCCATCTCCTTGTTCAATCGGATTATTATAAAAGGTATGCTAGGATGTCCTTAAACATTCTTTAAATCAAAACGAAATATATAATCGTGCAATAAAATTCTCTCCAAAATTCAAAGAAAATTCTGTATAATAAAGATATTAAAGGTTTCACACCGCTATTCATTTTAAATTAATTCTTTTCTTCTAAGAACCTTACATACATTTCGAGTAGTTAATAAAATTCGTAAACCGAAAAAGTAGGGGGAATATTAATATGAAATTACTATTAATTTTAGGTGTATCACTCACATTTCTTACAGCCATTTTCACATCTGGTTACAACGATAAACCAGGTACACATAAAAAGTGATGTGCTTTTTAGCACATCACTTTTTTGTATCAATTATTTATAATATACATTCTCCACATCATGCTTTGATAAAGGACGGCTATAATAATAACCTTGTACAAGTTTCACATTCTTTTCCTTCAAAAATTGGACTTGCTCCACTTTTTCTACGCCTTCTGCAATTACATTCAATCCTAAAGTATGAGCTAAATGAATAATTGCAGCTGTAATATTTGTATCACGTTCATCTATATGTATACCTTCCATAAAAGAACGATCAATTTTTAAAGTATCAATTGGATATGTTTTTAAATAACTTAAAGATGAATACCCAGTTCCAAAATCATCTAAATGAATCTTTACATTTTGTTCTTTTAATTGTAGCAACACTCTTTTCGATAAATCTTTATGTATAAGGGCTCCTTCTGTAACTTCTATTCCTAATAAATGAGGTGGTACGTTATACTTATTTAAAGCTCTTGTAATCATTTCGATTAATGTAATAGAACGAAAATGTCTAGCTGAAATATTCACTGCAATTGGGACAACTTCATAGTCCTTATTTAGCCATTCACGTATTTGTTTACACGCTTGATTCACTACCCATTCATCAAGCTTAATAATAAATCCGGTTCTTTCTGCTAGTGGAATAAACTGACTAGGTGGAACAAATCCTAGCTCCTTATTTTCCCATCTTATTAAAGCTTCCATACTAGCTATTTTTTTCGTTTCAATATTAACTTGCGGCTGATAATATAAGAAAAACTCATTTTTCTCTATAGCTCGATATAACTGGTTTTCTATTATAAACCTTTTTTCACGTTCACAATCTAATCCGTTGCAATAAAAATGATAATGCCCTTTCCCTTTTTCCTTTGCTTTTTCTAGGGCAGCATCCACTCTTTGAAAAAGTATTTTTTCATCTTCTCCATCTGTTGGTGCCATTACAATCCCAATGGACGTACTTAAATACACGTCCTCTTCTTCTATTACAAAATAATTACTAATGTTTTTTAATATATTTTTTGCAACTTCCTCTACATATTCTTTCGTTATATTTTCTATTAACATAACAAATTGATCATCATGCTCTCTAAATAAATGCATACCTTCTATTTGTAGATTGCTCAAACATTCTGTAACTTTTTGTAATACTTTATCTCCTTCTTTATGACCAAATGTATCATTAATAAGGTGAAACTCATCTAAATCAATAAACACAAGTGCAAAATTTATATTCTCATTTAAAAAAACATTTAACTTATTTGTACATGAAATTCTATTCATCAACCCTGTTAATTGATCGTAATAAGCTAAATATTCCGTTCGCTTCTCATTTAATACTTGCCTCGTAACATCTCTTGTAACAATATACACCCCAACAATTTCCCCGTTCACAATAATTGGGATAGTTCTCAAAGAAATATATAACTCGTACCCTTCTTTATGAACATATTTCTTTGAAACGATTTGTGTTGCCCTTCCTTGTAGAGCTTCCTTAAATATCATTTGAAAGTCTTTTTCATATTCTTTATTAATAAATTTAAAAATAAACTTATTACTCAATTCTTCATATCGGTATCCAAATATTTCATACGTTGCCGGATTTGCATATGTAATTTTACCTATAGAATCTATAGATATAATGGAATCATTATTATATTCAAGTAATGACTTAAATAACATTTGTTTTTCTTCTATTTCTACTTTCTCCTCAATCTGAGCTGTAATATCCCTTGTAATACAAATAATAAACTGGCATATTCCTTCTTCATCGTATACAGGATTAAGTGACGACTCATAGTGTAGATTACCAGTTGATAAACTAATCACATCACAAAAAGTATGTGCTCTCGCTTCCCGTATTACTTGAGTATATTGCCTTTGTAAGATTCTTGCTTTGTCTACTGACAGCACTTCCGTAAACGTTTTTCCATAGCACTCTTCGCTTAGCTTCGCATAATCCATGCCTATTTTATTCACATAAATATATTTAAAAGTTTCATCATCAATAACTTTCACAATAAACACTAAATCTTGAATAGCATGTAACAGTCCCTGTCTTATTAAATCCATATCTATCATACTTAAAAAGGTATTTTGATTATTATATTGTTCCTTCATATTTATCTCAACCCGTCTTATCTATTTTTAATCATATATCCCATTCTATATGAATATGTACCCTTTTTAAAATGTATGATTGCATATTATTTTTATTTTTAGAAAAAAAGTCGCCAAATGGCGACTTTTAATAAACGATTTCTAAATCTAATCCTGGGTAATTTTGTTGACGGAACGCTTCATAAATTAAAATTGCTGCTGTATTAGATAAATTTAATGAGCGCACTTTATCAGTCATTGGAATACGTAAACAATGATCGAAGTTTTCTTCGATTACATTAGCTGGTAAGCCGTTTGTTTCTCTTCCAAATACAAAATAATAATCCTTCTCACGCTTGCTATAGTCAAAAGCTGTATGAGCTTTCTCACCATACTTTGTTAAATAGAAGAATTCACCATCTTTATTTTTTTCATAAAATTCTTCAATTGAATCATAATACGTAACCTTCACGTGCTGCCAATAATCTAATCCTGCACGCTTTAACATTTTATCATCCGTTGAAAATCCAAGCGGTCTAATCAAATGTAATTCTGTTCCAGTTGCTGCACAAGTACGAGCAATATTTCCTGTATTTGCTGGAATTTCTGGTTGATATAAAACAACATGTACTCCCACGCGATATTCACCTCTGTTTTTTGTCTACTACGTATTATACCACTTGAGCGAAAAATCTCTACCCATTAATAATATGAAAGAATTTATATTTCATTTGTGGTGTATATTTACTAGAGTCTTCATAGTTCCAATAACGACGACGGCTATTCGCAGAATGTGCATTTACAAGTGGCATACCATCTGCGTCTTTTGCTACTACAATTGTCGTATGATTCCATCTACCATCATCCTCGAAATCGTAAGCAATGACATCTCCAAGAATAAGATCTTCTGGCCTTTCGACAGCTTCTGCTCGAAGACCTGTTGTAGCACCTGACAAATACCAATAAAAAGAATGTGCGACAGCCCAGCTCCAACTCCACTGATTTTCCCTTTGCCACCATCCTTTACGAATATTAGGATATCCATTCATTGGTACTTCTCCCGTATGAAGACATTGTGAAATAAAATTTGTACAATTATCAGGAAAATTGCGATATATAGGGTTTCGGTCATCCCACCAACGCTCTGCATATTTCACTGCCTCTAAACGATTATACTGATAAGAACCGTACTTCTCTTTCACAACTTCCCTTTCTAACGTCTCACCTATACCTATTTCTTTTAACACTTCAATAGCATAATCACCTATTACACGATTATTCTTTAAACAAACTCTTCGTTTTAATTGTTCCTCTTCGATATAAAATAATTCTTTATGCCTAATTAAATATTTCAAATGTATTTGATAATCAATTTCTTGATGGTTACTACTGTTTAACTGTCTAATGAAAGAAACATCCGCAGTTGCTTTCACTATATGTGCACTACGTTTTTGAAACAAGTGTTTCTTCCTCTGTGCTATTTGTAATAAATCTTCAGCAATACCATCCACATTCGTTCGTTTCTCCGTTATATATGCTAAAAATTGTTGTACTTGGTTTTCAATCTTCGTTTTTACAACCATTCTGTCTCCCTCCCATATTACAATATGAAAAAGGGAAATATTATCTACTCTTTTTTCTGTGCTAACAATTCAAGCCCACGATTCATTTCATGAAGGACCTCTTCATCTTTCTCACGTTGCATCGCTTTTTCAATCGCTTCGCCTACTCCGTCACCGCCAATTTTCCCAAGGGCCCACGCTGCCGTTCCACGAAGTACTGGTCTTGGGTCATCTTTCATAACACCAATTAAATCAGGAATTGCTGACGCTTCTTTAAAATGTGCAAGTGCTAAAATAGCATTACGTTGCAACGGCTTTTTACCTCTCCATGATCCGGACATAATACCATATTTCTCTTTAAAATCACGATTACTAATTGTTAAAAGTGGTGTTAATAATGGTTTAACTAACTCAGGATCTGGCTCCATTTCAGGGTGATTATGAAAATCCATTCCTTTATTTTTCGGACAAACAGTCTGACATGTATCACATCCATATATACGATTCCCTATTTTATCGCGGTATTCTTCAGGTAGGAATCCTTTCGTCTGTGTTAAAAATGCAATACATTTCTTCGAATCTAACTGTCCGCCCTGTATTAAAGCACCTGTAGGACAAATATCAATACATTTCGTACAGCTTCCACATTGATCTTCTATTGGCTGATCTGGTGGGAATGGAACGTTTGTAATTATTTCTCCTAAGTATACGTATGAACCAAATTCAGGTGTAATAATAGAGCAGTTTTTACCGCTCCACCCTATACCTGCACGCTCTGATACAGCACGATCACTTAACTCACCTGTATCAACCATTGACTTTACTTCTATCTCTGGAAGCTTTTCAATTAAATATGCCTCTAACTTTTGCAAACGATCTCGCAAAACAAGGTGATAATCTTGTCCCCATGAAGCGCGACAAAATATTCCACGGCGCTCTCCTCTTTTGCTTAACGGTGCATTTTTTAATTTAGAAGGATATGCCAAAGCGATCGCAATAATTGATTTCGCTCCAGGTAATAAAAGCTGTGGATTTGTTCTCTTCTCTATATCAGATTCTTCAAATCCAGACTGATAATTTAATTGTTGCTGCTGAATTAAACGCTGCTTTAACTCCTCAAACGGGGAAGCACTCGCAAAACCTATTTTATCTATACCAATTGTTTTACTATACGCAATTACATCTTGCTTTAATTGTTCAAAGTCCATTCTTAAAACGCCTCCTCAGATGAATCCATCCCTTATGTAACACTCTATTGGTTAGCAATTCACTTTTGGAATACTATTCTTTACTTCTATTTTCGCATACAATTATGTTTTCCAAACATTAAAAAACGCAATGCCTCGTTTATCTTGGAAACGAAACACTGCGTTGATCACAATTTATTAGAAAAATATTAAATAAAGTTTGGAGCGGGTGAAGAGAATCGAACTCTCGACCAGAGCTTGGAAGGCTCTTGTTTTACCACTAAACTACACCCGCAAATATGAATTACATATAAGATATTAGAATAACTTATGTAAAGTAGTATAGCATGTAAAAAAAACGGAAGCAAGAATTTTATCGAAAAAAGTCGAAAAAGTGATGAGAGACCTCATCACTTTTTCAATTCTTTATCAATTGCCTTCTTCATACTATCGAAATCAGGGTTTGCAAGATTTCCGTTTACATATACTGAAGGAGCCCCTTGAACTTTTAATTTTTGAGCACGATCTGAATCTTTACGTACTTTTTCTGTAATTTCTTTACTATGTAAATCTTTCTTAAATTTCTCTACATCAACTTTTGGAAGTTTCTCTTTCACAATGTTAAGAAGCAACTCTTCTGTAATCCATTCTTCCGTATCTTTCTTTTGACTTTGATAAATTTCATCATAGAAAATCCAGAATGAATCTTGATCTTGTTTATAAATGGCTTCACCAGCTGCTGCACCTAAATCAGAGTCTTTTCCGATAAATGGGAAGTTAATAAAATATAACTGCACTTTACCTTTATCAATATACTCTTCTTTTAATCGTGGTAATACTGTTACATCCCAAGTACGACAAGCAGGACATTTGAAGTCTCCAAATTCAACTACCTTAACCGGAGCATCATCTTTCCCTAAAGATTGTTGTGTGGAATAAGCAAACATCTCATTCCCTTTATCTTTTTTGTCATTTATGATGCTATACGCAATTGTTCCAATTACAATCAATACTGCGATAGAAAAAACTATACCAAGAGCCATGAGTTTATTTGATTTCATATACATTCCTCTTTAAATTCATATTCTGTATACAGCATTGTACACAATACACATAATATCAACACTTATATATGTCACGCAATGAACACGCTCACATAAATTACAAAAATACAACAATTGTGACGATATTGTGTCACAATTTGTCACAATTTATTCAAAAAAAGAAGTTCCTATGTAGGAACTTCTCTTAACTGACAGCTTTTTCACGAGCGTTATTTAACATCGATTGTTCTGTTTTTATATCATGACGAATTACTAATTTCTCACTAACTGCTTGCACATATTCATCATGATTGATATAGCCTTCTTTCTCCATCAATCTCAAAACGACATTTCGTCTCTCGACGGCCTTATCATAATTTTGTGCAGGCGAGTAATAAGCAGGTGCTTTTACTACAGCAGCCATCATTGCACTTTCAGCTAACGTTAATTGATCCACCTTTTTACCAAAGTAAAGATTTGCTGCTTTTTCAATCCCCCATGCGCCTTCCCCATAATAAATATTACTTACATATAATTTTAAAATTTCATCCTTCGTAAATGTGCGTTCAATTTTTTTCGTATAAAAAATTTCTTTCCACTTACGAGAAAATGTACGCTCATTAGTTAAAAAAGCATTTTTAGATAACTGCTGTGTAATCGTGCTTCCTCCTTGCACAACACCACCAGCTTTTATATTCTCAATAGAAGCCCTGATAATTGCTATATAGTCTAAACCATTATGATGATAAAACCTTTTATCTTCCGTCGCAATAAATGCGTGTGTTACTGACTCTGGTACTTCTAACTTAGCAGGTACATGTAATTTACTAATATCACTTCGCTCAATCATTACATTTCCAACGAATAATAATGCAAAACTTAACAATAATAATAATATAATGGCTTTATAAAAAAATTTAGTTAATGGATTTAATGCAACTTTTTGATGATAGTTCACTCTAGATAATACTCGTTCTTTCATCTTGAACACCTCTTTTCCACACAGCATATATAACTCTTACCTTAAGGATACTTTGTTGTAAAAGAATCTCCCATCGATTTCTCTTACACATACCTTACAACATTGTAAGGTGTAAAAATGTATTGTATCACAGTCCTTTTTTATCTACTATTCATATGAAATGTTGAATATACATCGATTAAAACCTTAAGAACCAATAACGTTGTAAAAAGTAAGGTCTTTATACTTCACTTTATTCTTTTATTATATCATCTATAAATTGCTACTTTTAAACATCTAGTAATCTAATTATATATGATACATTACTATTATACAGAACAAACGTTCCTAAAATCAATTATAGATACATAAAACCCTTATTAATTAAAACTTCACTTTATTATTGTGACCTTTTTCTGAAACAGTATACATAAAGAAAAGGTTAGCAATTTGGGGTATCCTCAAATCGCTAACCTTTTCTTTACAACCTTCCTATGAGATTATACGGCTGAACTTCCCATGTTTCGTATGGAATAAAATGCGTTGCGTTCATCGCATCCAGTGTCCTTGATTTCATATGAGGACGCGTTATATACTCATCGATGTTTCCATCGTTTAATGCAACAAATTTAGCCTCTTTAATTTCTTCAGGCTGAATTTTTATTTCACCGCTAACATATGCTACTTTAAACACAACAGCTAAAATATGCATAGAAGCGTTATAATACACGCCTGTAATCCCAATAGGATCCACAGTTAAGCCCGTTTCCTCCAGTATCTCTCTACAAACAGCTTGATCAAGTGCTTCTCCTTCTTCTACTTGCCCTCCAGGCATTTCCCACGTATCAGCTCGCCAGTGTACTTTCGTTAAAAGTACCTCATTCTTTTCATTTGTTAAATAGCCTGCTACAGCAACGATATGCTTTGGTGTTTTATGTTTCATTTTAATCCTCCTAGAAATATTGATTATTTCATATATTCCTATAAGAATATTCCCTTTCTACAACAAAATACCTTTAATAATTCATCACCTTAATTAACTTCGTAAAAAAAGCCCCTATCCGTTAAAAGATAAGGGGCTTCTATCATATTATTCTCCTAAGTCTACGTTATGGTAAACTTGTTGTACATCTTCTAAGTCTTCTAATGCATCAACCATTTTTTCAAATTGTGTTTGTGCATCTTCAGGAAGTGTTACATCATTTTGTGCAAGCATTGTTAATTCTGCAACTGTAAACTCCTCAACACCAGCATCTTTAAGTGCTGATTGTACTGAATGGAATTGATCAGGTTCAGCATACACGATAACAGCATCTTCTTCTTCTAGAATGTCACGTGCATCCACATCTGCTTCCATTAAAATTTCAAGAACTTCGTCTGATGTTTTACCTTCAAGACCGATAACAGCTGTCGCATCAAACATGTATGCTACAGAACCGTTTACGCCCATGTTACCACTGTTTTTGCTAAATGCAGCTCGTACATCTGCAGCAGTACGGTTTACGTTATTTGTTAACGTATCTACAATTACCATAGATCCATTTGGTCCAAAGCCTTCGTAACGAAGCTCGTCATAATTTTCTTCTGAGCCGCCTTTTGCTTTTTCAACCGCACGATCAATAATTGTTCTTGGTACATTGTATGTTTTCGCACGCTCTAATACGACTCTAAGCGCTTGGTTTGATTCTGGATCTGGCTCGCCTTGTTTTGCTGCCACATAAATTTCGCGTCCAAATTTCGCATATATACGGCTTGTATTTGCATCTTTTGATGCTTTTTTTTCTTTAATGTTGTTCCATTTACGGCCCATACTTTCCACTCTCTTTCCGGTTTTAAATCTACATAAAGATATTAATATGAAATATAATGCGTATTCAACACATTTTTAAAAGAAATATAAAAAGTTCATTTTTGATTCATATTACAGACATAATATAAATCACTATCATTTTGTTCTTTCGACAAGTTATATTATACATGAATTCCTACATTTATTACGAATTTTAGAATCACATAGCATAATTTAGCAAAAAGACTTTAATATTTCTGTTAGAGTCTTTTTGCATCGCGGGTACCAATGGTCGGGGGCAAACCGATATTCCCGAAAGAATACGAGTTTGAGTCGGTTATAGGATTGAATTCTCAGTTCAACCCATCAGAAACATCGATATATACGTTCTTGAACATTCAATTTTAATTTAAACAACGTTATCACATACGACTATCTTATAAACGAATATATTTCGTTTATAAGGGTTCATTAAGTTGAGTAGTTCGACATAAAACGAGCTTCTTCCTTTTTATAATATGTAACATATTATTGCCCTTACAAAAAACAATACGATATACAAGAGAGTGTTTACACTTTATCTATTATATTTCTTATATAATCAGGATATTTATTCAAATTATGCACTATATCACTTACAAATTTTTCTAATCTGACTATTCTATAGTCACTTATACGTATGATTATATTATTAGCTCGTAAAACAAATTTAGGAATTGAACCCGTTTTATCCTGATGTAAGTAAGAGCAGCTGGCGAATTGAGGATTATTATAATTAGGATATAAATAAAAATTCATTAAGGTAAGTATCCATCCATTTCAATTATATCCTCCTGCAAGTGTTAAAAGTTATTTTTCAACATAATCAATACCATGTGTATTGATTCTTATACCATATATTCCATCTTTAAATATAGAGCGATCTTCTAAGAATACGAAAAAACGGCTCCTACTGAACGTAAGAGCCGTTTAAATCAACGTTTGTTTGATACCGATGGTCGGGGTCGAACCGACACTCCCGAAGGAACACGATTTTGAGTCGTGCGCGTCTGCCAATTCCGCCACATCGGCACAAAAGAAAAGGCGGCAACCGGATTTGAACCGGTGATAAAGGTTTTGCAGACCTCTGCCTTACCACTTGGCTATGCCGCCATATGAAATTAATTTTATTGGAGCGGAAGACGGGATTCGAACCCGCGACCCCAACCTTGGCAAGGTTGTATTCTACCACTGAACTACTTCCGCAAAAATGGCTGGGCTAGCTGGATTCGAACCAGCGCATGACGGAGTCAAAGTCCGTTGCCTTACCGCTTGGCTATAGCCCATTGATTTCTTAATTAATTATATGTAAGTATCCATTATATTATTTGTCATTTTTAAAATAAAAATGGGGCGACTGATGGGAATCGAACCCACGAATGCCGGAGCCACAATCCGGTGCGTTAACCACTTCGCCACAACCGCCATGTTGTGTAAATATATTTGGCAGGGGCAGTAGGAATCGAACCCACACTGGAGGTTTTGGAGACCTCAGTTCTACCTTTAAACTATGCCCCTATGTAAATGGTGGAGGGGGGCAGATTCGAACTGCCGAACCCGAAGGAGCGGATTTACAGTCCGCCGCGTTTAGCCACTTCGCTACCCCTCCGAAACTTACATGGTGCCGGCTAGAGGACTTGAACCCCCAACCTACTGATTACAAGTCAGTTGCTCTACCAATTGAGCTAAGCCGGCGTATTTTATTAAAATAAATGGTGGCTCGGGACGGAATCGAACCGCCGACACGAGGATTTTCAGTCCTCTGCTCTACCGACTGAGCTACCGAGCCTTATTAAAATGGCGGTCCCGACCGGGGTCGAACCGGCGATCTCCTGCGTGACAGGCAGGCATGTTAACCACTACACCACGGGACCATTTGGTTGCGGGGACAGGATTTGAACCTGCGACCTTCGGGTTATGAGCCCGACGAGCTACCGTGCTGCTCCACCCCGCGATAATATTATTCATATAAGTTATATGGTGGAGGATGACGGGATCGAACCGCCGACCCCCTGCTTGTAAGGCAGGTGCTCTCCCAGCTGAGCTAATCCTCCAAAAGTGGTGACCCGTACGGGATTCGAACCCGTGTTACCGCCGTGAAAGGGCGGTGTCTTAACCACTTGACCAACGGGCCAAATATTATAAATCCTATGGCGGAGAGCAAGGGATTCGAACCCTTGATACGCTTGTGACGTATACACGATTTCCAATCGTGCTCCTTCGGCCAACTCGGACAGCTCTCCAATGGCTCCGCAGGTAGGAATCGAACCTACGACCGATCGGTTAACAGCCGATAGCTCTACCGCTGAGCTACTGCGGAATAATATTGCCTGGCAACGTCCTACTCTCACAGGGACAAGGTCCCAACTACCATCGGCGCTAGAGAGCTTAACTTCCGTGTTCGGTATGGGAACGGGTGTGACCTCTCTGCCATCATTACCAGACATTATTCTTTTGAGACAATCATTATTATAACTGATTCACTTTAAAAGTCAACAAGTTTTTTATGTTCTCTCAAAACTAGATAACATTGCTTCATATTATATGGTTAAGTCCTCGATCTATTAGTATTCGTCAGCTCCACATGTCACCATGCTTCCACCTCGAACCTATCAACCTGATCATCTTTCAGGGATCTTACTAGCTTACGCTATGGGAAATCTCATCTTGAGGGGGGCTTCATGCTTAGATGCTTTCAGCACTTATCCCTTCCGCACATAGCTACCCAGCTATGCCCTTGGCAGAACAACTGGTACACCAGCGGTGCGTCCATCCCGGTCCTCTCGTACTAAGGACAGCTCCTCTCAAATTTCCTACGCCCACGACGGATAGGGACCGAACTGTCTCACGACGTTCTGAACCCAGCTCGCGTACCGCTTTAATGGGCGAACAGCCCAACCCTTGGGACCGACTACAGCCCCAGGATGCGATGAGCCGACATCGAGGTGCCAAACCTCCCCGTCGATGTGGACTCTTGGGGGAGATAAGCCTGTTATCCCCGGGGTAGCTTTTATCCGTTGAGCGATGGCCCTTCCATGCGGAACCACCGGATCACTAAGCCCGACTTTCGTCCCTGCTCGACTTGTAGGTCTCGCAGTCAAGCTCCCTTATGCCTTTGCACTCTACGAATGATTTCCAACCATTCTGAGGGAACCTTTGGGCGCCTCCGTTACACTTTAGGAGGCGACCGCCCCAGTCAAACTGCCCACCTGACACTGTCTCCCGGGTCGATAAGACCCGTAGGTTAGAATTTCAATACAGTCAGGGCGGTATCCCACCAGCGCCTCCACCGAAGCTAGCGCTCCGGTTTCAATGGCTCCCGCCTATCCTGTACAAACTGTACCAAAATTCAATATCAGGCTACAGTAAAGCTCCACGGGGTCTTTCCGTCCTGTCGCGGGTAACCTGCATCTTCACAGGTACTATAATTTCACCGAGTCTCTGGTTGAGACAGTGCCCAAATCGTTACACCTTTCGTGCGGGTCGGAACTTACCCGACAAGGAATTTCGCTACCTTAGGACCGTTATAGTTACGGCCGCCGTTTACTGGGGCTTCAGTTCAGAGCTTCGCTTACGCTAACCCCTCTCCTTAACCTTCCAGCACCGGGCAGGTGTCACCCCCTATACTTCGCCTTACGGCTTCGCAGAGAGCTGTGTTTTTGCTAAACAGTCGCTTGGGCCTATTCACTGCGGCTTTCCGTTAAGAAAGCACCCCTTCTCCCGAAGTTACGGGGTCATTTTGCCGAGTTCCTTAACCAGAGTTCTCTCGCACACCTTAGGATTCTCTCCTCGCCTACCTGTGTCGGTTTGCGGTACAGGCACCTTTTATCTCGCTAGAAGCTTTTCTTGGCAGCGGGGAATCAAAGACTTCGCTCCATAAGGAGCTTCCCCATCACAGCTCAGCCTTCACGATAAGCGGATTTGCCTACTTATCAGCCTAACTGCTTGGACGTGCACAACCAATCGCACGCTTCTTCTATCCTTCTGCGTCCCTCCATTGCTCAAACGATAAAGAGGTGGTACAGGAATATCAACCTGTTGTCCATCGCCTACGCCTGTCGGCCTCGGCTTAGGTCCTGACTAACCCTGAGCGGACGAGCCTTCCTCAGGAAACCTTAGGCATTCGGTGGACGGGATTCTCACCCGTCTTTCGCTACTCATACCGGCATTCTCACTTCTAAGCACTCCACCAGTCCTTACGGTCTGACTTCACTGTCCTTAGAACGCTCCCCTACCACTGATACCATTGGTATCAATCCGCAGCTTCGGTGGTGTATTTAGCCCCGGTACATTTTCGGCGCAGAGTCACTCGACTAGTGAGCTATTACGCACTCTTTAAATGGTGGCTGCTTCTAAGCCAACATCCTAGTTGTCTAAGCAACTCCACATCCTTTTCCACTTAATACACACTTTGGGACCTTAGCTGGCGGTCTGGGCTGTTTCCCTTTTGACTACGGATCTTATCACTCGCAGTCTGACTCCTAAGGATAAGTCATTGGCATTCGGAGTTTGACTGAATTCGGTAATCCGATGAGGACCCCTAGTCCAATCAGTGCTCTACCTCCAAGACTCTTACACTTAAGGCTAGCCCTAAAGCTATTTCGGGGAGAACCAGCTATCTCCAGGTTCGATTGGAATTTCTCCGCTACCCACACCTCATCCCCGCACTTTTCAACGTGCGTGGGTTCGGGCCTCCATTCAGTGTTACCTGAACTTCACCCTGGACATGGGTAGATCACCTGGTTTCGGGTCTACGACCACGTACTAAACGCCCTATTCAGACTCGCTTTCGCTGCGGCTCCGCCTCTTCAGCTTAACCTCGCACGGGATCGTAACTCGCCGGTTCATTCTACAAAAGGCACGCCATCACCCATTAACGGGCTCTGACTATTTGTAGGCACACGGTTTCAGGATCTCTTTCACTCCCCTTCCGGGGTGCTTTTCACCTTTCCCTCACGGTACTGGTTCACTATCGATCACTAGGGAGTATTTAGCCTTGGGAGATGGTCCTCCCAGATTCCGACGGAATTTCACGTGTTCCGCCGTACTCAGGATACATTCAAGAGAGAACGAAGTTTCGACTACGGGGTTGTTACCCTCTACGACGGACCTTTCCAGGTCGCTTCGTCTACCTCGTTCCTTTGTAACTCCGTATAGAATGTCCTACAACCCCAAGAGGCAAGCCTCTTGGTTTGGGCTATGTTCCGTTTCGCTCGCCGCTACTCAGGAAATCGCATTTGCTTTCTCTTCCTCCAGGTACTTAGATGTTTCAGTTCCCTGGGTCTGTCTTCCTTACCCTATGTATTCAGGTAAGGATACCATACCATTACGTATGGTGGGTTTCCCCATTCGGAAATCTTCGGATCAAAGCTTACTTACAGCTCCCCGAAGCATATCGGCGTTAGTCCCGTCCTTCATCGACTCCTAGTGTCAAGGCATCCACCGTGCGCCCTTTCTAACTTAACCAAACTAAAAATTAAAAAATATGAGCTACACTGTTATCTAGTTTTCAAAGAACATACATTTATATATGAGAGATAGTTCTCTCAAAACTGAACAAAACGAAACACGGAAACTTATATTGATGAACAGCGTTCATCAATTCTCCATAGAAAGGAGGTGATCCAGCCGCACCTTCCGATACGGCTACCTTGTTACGACTTCACCCCAATCATCTGTCCCACCTTAGGCGGCTGGCTCCAAAAAGGTTACCCCACCGACTTCGGGTGTTACAAACTCTCGTGGTGTGACGGGCGGTGTGTACAAGGCCCGGGAACGTATTCACCGCGGCATGCTGATCCGCGATTACTAGCGATTCCAGCTTCATGTAGGCGAGTTGCAGCCTACAATCCGAACTGAGAACGGTTTTATGAGATTAGCTCCACCTCGCGGTCTTGCAGCTCTTTGTACCGTCCATTGTAGCACGTGTGTAGCCCAGGTCATAAGGGGCATGATGATTTGACGTCATCCCCACCTTCCTCCGGTTTGTCACCGGCAGTCACCTTAGAGTGCCCAACTTAATGATGGCAACTAAGATCAAGGGTTGCGCTCGTTGCGGGACTTAACCCAACATCTCACGACACGAGCTGACGACAACCATGCACCACCTGTCACTCTGCTCCCGAAGGAGAAGCCCTATCTCTAGGGTTTTCAGAGGATGTCAAGACCTGGTAAGGTTCTTCGCGTTGCTTCGAATTAAACCACATGCTCCACCGCTTGTGCGGGCCCCCGTCAATTCCTTTGAGTTTCAGCCTTGCGGCCGTACTCCCCAGGCGGAGTGCTTAATGCGTTAACTTCAGCACTAAAGGGCGGAAACCCTCTAACACTTAGCACTCATCGTTTACGGCGTGGACTACCAGGGTATCTAATCCTGTTTGCTCCCCACGCTTTCGCGCCTCAGTGTCAGTTACAGACCAGAAAGTCGCCTTCGCCACTGGTGTTCCTCCATATCTCTACGCATTTCACCGCTACACATGGAATTCCACTTTCCTCTTCTGCACTCAAGTCTCCCAGTTTCCAATGACCCTCCACGGTTGAGCCGTGGGCTTTCACATCAGACTTAAGAAACCACCTGCGCGCGCTTTACGCCCAATAATTCCGGATAACGCTTGCCACCTACGTATTACCGCGGCTGCTGGCACGTAGTTAGCCGTGGCTTTCTGGTTAGGTACCGTCAAGGTGCCAGCTTATTCAACTAGCACTTGTTCTTCCCTAACAACAGAGTTTTACGACCCGAAAGCCTTCATCACTCACGCGGCGTTGCTCCGTCAGACTTTCGTCCATTGCGGAAGATTCCCTACTGCTGCCTCCCGTAGGAGTCTGGGCCGTGTCTCAGTCCCAGTGTGGCCGATCACCCTCTCAGGTCGGCTACGCATCGTTGCCTTGGTGAGCCGTTACCTCACCAACTAGCTAATGCGACGCGGGTCCATCCATAAGTGACAGCCGAAGCCGCCTTTCAATTTCGAACCATGCAGTTCAAAATGTTATCCGGTATTAGCCCCGGTTTCCCGGAGTTATCCCAGTCTTATGGGCAGGTTACCCACGTGTTACTCACCCGTCCGCCGCTAACTTCATAAGAGCAAGCTCTTAATCCATTCGCTCGACTTGCATGTATTAGGCACGCCGCCAGCGTTCATCCTGAGCCAGGATCAAACTCTCCAATAAAGTTAGTTTGTCTAGCATCTAAAAATAAAAATTGACGTTTCACGTTGTTTGTTTCGTTCAGTTTTCAAAGAACTACTTGGTCGCTCATTTGCGACTTCCTTATGTTAACATCTTCGTTTTTCGATGTCAACTAAGTTTTTCAATTTCTTTTTTGTCGTTTTCTGCGTTTCCGCATCAGCGACGGTTATTAATATATCATGCCGTACATACAGGGTCAATACTTTTCATAAAAAAATTTCACATCCCGTTAAACCCTTAAAACATATTTTAAAAATCATTCTATCTTCCATTCATTTCTTTATCGACTTCCCTCTTATTCATATCTTATCTCTTTATCACACATACACATAAGTGAAAATTCTAAATTTTATGTTATATTATTGTTATAGGAGTTGGTGAGAATGAGCATTAAGTATTCAAACAAAATCAATAAAATCCGGACCTTTGCATTAAGTTTAGTATTTATCGGCCTCTTCATTGCATACTTAGGAGTCTTTTTCCGCGACAACATCATTATTATGACAACATTTATGATGGTTGGCTTTTTAGCTGTTATCGCTAGTACTGTCGTTTACTTTTGGATTGGTATGTTATCTACGAAGACTGTA
Organism: Bacillus luti; assembly: GCF_009739945.1. Classification (NCBI taxonomy): domain Bacteria; kingdom Bacillati; phylum Bacillota; class Bacilli; order Caryophanales; family Bacillaceae; genus Bacillus; species Bacillus luti. The sequence continues at coordinate 4,593,984 of NZ_CP040336.1, forward strand.
CAAATTATTTGTCCAAGCTGCGATAAACCAACAAAAATGCTTGGTCGTGTCGACGCATGTATGCACTGCAATCAACCTTTAACAATGGATCGAAACCTAGAAGGAAAAGAATTTGATGAGAAGTATAATAAGAAAAGCTATAAATCATAGGTATAGAAGTATAGTGAAGGGCGTGAATTTAAGTCATTAAACAAGGCGATTTCTTAACTAAGAAATCGCCTTGTTTTGATTACTGTCTTCGCCCAAAATTCATTATGCCTGTTTTTTCGATATTACAGTAAACATCCCTGTCATGTTGGGCGAGTAATCTTTAAAATCATATTTTTCGTAGAATGACGTTTTACCTTGCGATGCAAACAAACCAATAAATGCTTTATCAGGGGCATTCCAATTTAAGTATTCAACTAAAGCATTCATTATTTTCTTCCCAATACCATTCCTTTGATAATCTGGGTGCACTACTATATCTTGAATATAGAAATAGATAGCCCCATCACCAACAATTCTCCCCATACCGATAATTCGATTATTATCATTGACCGTGATGCAGTAAATAGAATTTTGGAGTGATGTTTCCACCACTTCAAAATTCATATAATTAGTCCACCCTACAGAGTCACATAAATATTTGTATTCTTCCAATGTTGGAATGTTATTTTTAATATCATATTCCTTCACAATGTATCCTCCAGATTTCATTTTCACCAATCTAAAGTAATTTCGATACATTTTTATATAATCCTCTTACTAACTTAACGCTGCAAACCCATATTAGCCTGACGCTACTCTTATATAATAAAGAAAGAGGTCGACGTAAAGCCGTCAGCCTCTTTCTTTATTATATATTACGCCTTATGACACTCTGGACAAACGCCATAAATTTCTAAGCGATGACTATTAATAACGAAGCCTGTCGTTTTCTCAGCTTCTTTTTCAAGCTGTTCCAAGCCCCCATAAGGAAAATCAACAATCTTACCACACTTTTCGCAAATCACATGATAATGTTGACTTGTAACATAATCAAATCTACTTGAAGCGTCTCCATAAGTTAATTCCTTTACAAGCCCAACTTCTTTAAACACACGTAGGTTATTATAGACAGTTGCAACACTCATATTTGGAAACTTACCTTCTAATGCTTTATAAATGTCATCCGCTGTTGGGTGCGTCATAGATTCCACAAGGTACTCTAAAATAGCATGACGCTGTGGAGTAATGCGTACACCCGTATTTTTCAGCATTTCTAGCGCTTCTTTTAATTCTTCTTTGACCACCGTCATGCACCCCGATTCTATACGGATTATTATTTTATAATTCTTATAAAGAGTGTACTCCTTTTCTTATAAATCGTCAATATTTCTACTATAAGTATGTGGTTTATTTTTGTATATAGCCTTATCCTTATATATCTTTCCCTATTTCTTATACATTTTGCATAGAAAAAAGTGCGACATAATCGCACTTGGAATACTATCATCTGAGGAGGTATGCCCTACACTTCACTTTATGTCAGACGGTAAAATATGTATAGACACTTGCCTTACTTCTATATATTTTATCCCCACTACACATTTATTTTATATAAGAAAGAACGTCCTCAATATGTCCTTTTACTTTCACTTTACGCCACTCTTTTACAAGCTCACCATCTTTATTAATAAAGAATGTAGAACGTTCAATTCCCATATATTCTTTCCCAAAGTTCTTTTTCAATTTCCAAACATCATACAATTCTGCCACTTTATGATCTTCATCTACTAAAAGTACAAATGGAAGTTCATGCTTCTCAATGAATTTCAGATGTCTATTCGCTGAATCCGGACTTACTCCAAGAATAACCGTATCCTTTTCTTGAAAGACTCCATACGCATCGCGAAAATCACACGCTTCAGTTGTACACCCTGGAGTCATATCTTTCGGATAAAAGTAAAGAACTACATTTTCCCCACGAAAGTCAGCTAAACGAACTTGTTCTCCGTTACTTCCCTCTAGCGTAAATTCCGGTGCCATTTCTCCTACTGTAATCATTGTTATCACTCCTTCTTTTTCTTTAACTATAACAAATGCGGCCTTATTTTTCATTGTCTATTACTGACCTCATCACAAAAGCAAACGGCAGTGTATATCCAATTAGCGCTTCTCCGATCGCAATCCATCTTCCTATTCCAATCGGAGCTATATCACCATATCCAACGGACAATAAAGTGACTGCACTAAAATATAAACAAATTTCAACGAGCTGAAAAGAATGAGCAGTCACTCTTTCTCCATCTTCTTTCAAAACTGTAAAACCCATTTCCTCCAATACAACATAACTTAACCCAAACGCAATTAGTACTGTTGTATAAATCAAAAATAACGAGGCTAAATTATACAGTGAAAAGAAACGCGTTGAATCCGAATATGAACTCCATAATAATTGGACACTTCTTAAAATAGCTATTGCTGCAATTAATAGAATAAATCCCCATAACATGTCCTCCACCTCATTTTATATGTATGAGATAGGCGACTGATTTATCCCATAGAAACAAACAAGCTTCTATAATTAATTTCCTGCACCGCGGTACCTTTTTACCCCTTGATTCCAGAGAGTAATCGCAACAGTAAAACAAATAATACCAACAATCGGTGTTGCAAATGCATAACTATTCCACTCTGTTTTTCTTAAAAAGTATGCTGCTGGATATACTCCAACAAAGGCAAACGGTAAGACAAACGTTAAAATGAAGCGAATCACACGATTATAAATATTAACCGGATAACGACCATAATTCCCTATGTTATACATAAGCGGCATAATAGAACTTTTTGCATCCGACCAAAAACCAAGGCTCGCAAGTGTAACAAATATCCCGCCGTATACAAGCGCTCCTCCACCTACCATCAGTAAGAATAAGAAGAAATCATACCAGTAAAAAGATAATTGTAACTCTACTGCTGCATATGACATTACAATAATTCCTGTAAAGGCTCCAATTAAAGATTCAAGTTCCATTCTTTCTAATATAATTTGAAATAAGCTATGAATTGGTCTCGTTAATACACGATCCATCTCCCCTTTAATAATGTAACGATCATTAAAGTCCCATATATTAAAGAAGGCTGAAAAAATGGCAAACGGTACTAAAAAGAAACCATAGATAAAAATTACTTCTTCTCGGCTCCATCCCTTTAATGCTTGTGTATGACCAAACACAACGAGAATAAAGATTAAATTAACCGCTTGGAGTGATAAATCAGAAAGTAATCCAACGATAAAATCGCCCCGATATTCCAGTTTCGTTTTTATATATTGACTTGCATATTGTAAAAATAATTTTATATATAGCATCCCATCATCCCCCCTGTACAATTAGACGTTTTCGCGCCGTTCTCCACATGAGTACAATTGGAATAATAAGTACGATTGCCCAAACTACTTGAAATACTAACGCCTCATACAACTTACTTCCCTGTATACCTTCTGAAAAAATCATACTCGGAATATAACTAATGGCCTGAAACGGTAAAAACATCATTGTTTTTTGGGCCCATAACGGATAAAAACTAATTGGCAATAATAGACCTGAAAACAAGTCAATCACAACGCGTTTTGCATACATGATTCCGCTATTATTAAATAGGAAGAACGTAAGCATTCCCGTCATTAAATTAATTTGTGTATTAATAATAAAACTAAATATTAAAGATAAGAAGAAATATAACCACGTTTGAAAATTCGTTGTAATTTGCAATGAAAATAATAACGTAACGATAACCATGCCCGGGATGGAGAAGAATGCAAAACGAAATATCCCCTCACCAAGACCTTGCATAACTTTCATACCTAAATAGTTGTAAGGACGAATTAATTCTACAGCCACACGGCCTTCTTGAATTTCCATCGCAATTTCTCTATCTATATTATTAAAATAAAACGCACGTGCCATCCACGCGATTGCAATATACGTAGTCATTTGTGAAATAGATAAACTTTCAATATTCTCTTTTCCGCTATAAATTGCTTGCCATAAAAAATAATATGCGCCGATATTAATTGTATAAATTAAAATCCCACTATAATAGTTTGTGCGATACGCAAGCATCATTAAAAAGCGAATTCGAATCATTTCAATATACTTACCCATGCCTAATACCTTCTTCATAAATGTTACGAATAATTTCCTCTGTAGATACTTCATTAATTTTTAAATCTTTAATTTGAAAGGCTTGTACTACTTTAGAAATGAGCATTGAAATAATCACTTCTTCATTTGGTATTTTTGCAACCCACGCATTTTCTTCTTTCGCTTTTGACCAAACGACATGGTTATCAGGCATAACCATCGATAATTCCTGATATGAAACTGGGGCAACAAATTGAAAATGTATTTCTTTCTCTGCTCCCCACTGCGTGCGAAGATTATTTAAAGAACCGTCATACATAATGTTCCCTTCATCAAGCATGATAACGCGCTCACATAAAGCTTCAATATCCGTAATATCATGAGTTGTTAATAAAATTGTTGTTTTATAACGCTCATTCATCTCTTTTAAAAATTCACGTATTTTCAATTTCACAAGAACATCTAGTCCAATTGTTGGTTCATCTAAAAATAATAACGGCGGATTATGAATTAATGCTGCGGCTAATTCACAACGCATTCTTTGACCTAAAGATAACTTTCGAACTGGCTTATCTAATAAAGGACCAATATCTAATGTTTCAATCACGTGCTCCATATGTTCTTTATACTGAGCATCTGATACACCGTACACTTTTTTGAGTAAACGAAACGATTCTTGTACCGCAATATCCCACCACAGCTGTGAGCGTTGACCGAAAACAACACCAATTGTTCTTACAAATTCCTCTCTTTGTTTATGTGGATTCATTCCATTTACTATGATCTGTCCTGATGTTGGAGTTAAAATCCCCGTAAGCATTTTAATTGTCGTTGATTTACCAGCACCATTCTCACCGATATAACCAACCATTTCACCTTGCTTTACAGTAAAAGACACATCATTTACTGCTGGTACTATTTTATAATTACGATTTAATAAATCGCGAAATGCACCCTTTAAACCCGGACGACTTGAATAGGCTGTAAACTCTTTACGTAACCCTTGTACCTCAATTACCGATTTCATAATCGGACCCCCTTCCTAAATGTCACAACGAATAGTTTACCCAACTGCCTTCTCTATCACAAACAATACGTCTTTTCGAAAAACATGTTAGAATAATACATAGATTTTTGTAAGGAGATGAATGGTAGTGAAATTCACAAAATCAGAAGCATTACATAAAGAAGCTTTAGAACATATCGTTGGCGGCGTTAATAGTCCTTCTCGTTCTTTTAAAGCAGTTGGCGGCGGCGCTCCTGTTGCTATGGAACGTGGAAAAGGTGCTTATTTCTGGGATGTAGACGGAAATAAATATATCGATTATTTAGCAGCATACGGTCCTATTATTACGGGACATGCTCACCCGCACATCACAAAAGCAATTACAACAGCTGCTGAAAATGGTGTACTTTACGGAACACCAACGGCACTAGAAGTAAAATTCGCAAAAATGTTAAAAGAAGCAATGCCCGCTTTAGATAAAGTACGCTTTGTGAACTCTGGGACTGAAGCAGTAATGACAACAATTCGTGTCGCTCGTGCTTACACAGGCCGCACAAAAATTATGAAATTCGCTGGTTGTTACCACGGACATTCTGATTTAGTACTTGTAGCAGCTGGATCTGGCCCTTCTACTCTAGGGACTCCTGACTCAGCTGGCGTACCGCAAAGTATCGCTCAAGAAGTTATTACGGTTCCATTTAATAATGTAGAAACTTTAAAAGAAGCATTAGATAAATGGGGACACGAAGTAGCAGCTATCCTTGTAGAACCGATTGTTGGAAACTTCGGTATTGTAGAGCCAAAACCTGGCTTCCTTGAAAAAGTGAATGAACTCGTTCACGAAGCTGGTGCACTAGTAATTTATGATGAAGTTATTACTGCTTTCCGCTTTATGTACGGCGGTGCTCAAGACTTACTTGGCGTAACACCAGACTTAACAGCGCTTGGTAAAGTTATTGGCGGCGGACTTCCAATCGGTGCTTACGGTGGGAAGAAAGAAATTATGGAACAGGTTGCTCCGCTTGGACCTGCATACCAAGCTGGTACAATGGCAGGAAACCCTGCTTCTATGGCATCGGGTATCGCTTGTCTAGAAGTTCTTCAGCAAGAAGGCCTATACGAAAAATTAGATGAACTTGGCGCAATGCTTGAAAAAGGAATTTTAGAGCAAGCGACTAAACATAATATCGATATTACATTAAACCGTCTAAAAGGTGCTTTAACTGTATACTTCACAACAAATACAATCGAAGATTACGATGCAGCACAAGATACAGATGGTGAAATGTTCGGTAGATTCTTCAAGCTTATGCTTCAAGAAGGCATTAACTTAGCCCCTTCTAAATATGAAGCATGGTTCTTAACGACAGAACATACAAAAGAAGATATTGAATATACAATTGAAGCTGTTGGTAGAGCATTTGCTGCATTAGCAAACAATAAATAATCCCATTATTAAAAGGAAAAAAGAAAGCACATCTTTCTTTTTTCCTTTTTTCTATTTCATAAATCCCTCATTAATAGTATAATTATTCATAATTATCTGTTTTATTTTTCTTTCACATCCTTACTATCCGTGTATACAAGGCTACTCACGCCTTAAATAGTAAGATTATTCAAACTTTAACAAGAGGGGGGATTGACGGATGCTCAATAAAAAAAATACATGGACACCGTCTTTATTTCGAGATTATAGAAACGCAGAACATGATGCGTGTGGAATCGTTTCCGTTATGGAGAAACGAAAAATTCCTACAAAAGAAAACATTGATCTTTGCATACAATCACTCGTCAAAATGAATCATAGAGCTGGCTTCATTAATGGCGAAGGCGATGGCATCGGCATTCACATTGATGTACCAAAAGCTCTTTGGAATGAAAAACTAAAAAGTAGCGGATATAATCCAACGATTGTGGATCATCCCCACTTTATCGTTGGACATTTTTTTCTAAACAAAAACGCAAATATAGTTAATTTAAAAAACCATATTCGTACACAACTAAATAACGAAAGCTTTGCAATCCTTTTCGAAAGTGACGATGTAATAAACTCCGATGCACTCGGGCCACTTGGTAAACAAGAAGAACCACTATTTTGGCAAGTTGCCCTTATCGCCGAACATGAAGTTGCAAATATTGAGCAAACATTATTTTCTGTCACAATAAAAATAGAGGAAAACGAAGCAATTCATGTTGCTTCATTAAGCCGTGATCATGTTGTATATAAAGTTCTAGGTGCTGGCGATACACTGGTTGCCTATTACAATGATTTACAACATCCACTTATCGCTTCAACTATGACACTAGGACATAACCGCTATTCTACTAATACATTATCTAATTTTTTTCGTGTACAACCATTTAGTATTCTCGGACATAATGGTGAAATTAACACCATTGCCAAATTACGCGATCAAGCTGAAATGATTGATGTACCACTTACTGCTGGGGGCAGTGACTCCCAAGATTTAAACCGCACCTTAGAAACTCTACTTGTTCAATATGACTACAGTTTATTTGAAGCAATGGAAATACTATTCCCACCAATTATTAATGAAATTAAACTTTATGAAACACATTTACAAGATTTATATACGTATATACGTGAAGCATGGGGACATTTTGCACAAGGGCCAGCTGGAATCATTTCCCGTTTTAAAGATGAAGCTGTTTTCAGCGTTGATTCCCTTGGCCTACGACCAGTATGGAAAGTTGAGACAGAGAGCTCTTATATTTTCTCTTCTGAACCTGGAGTTGTATCACCAACTGAATATGTAGCAGAACCAAAACCACTCGCTCCTGGGGAAAAAGTCGGATTAAAATGGAATGAACAAGATGAACTTGTTCTTTATGAATATGACAAATACCAAACCCAAGTATATAACCGTTTTAAAAAGCGAGTTGATACTACTGATTACCATTTAAACTTATCTATCCCTGAAACGAAAAAAATCCAAGGATTATGTGATTCTGTTCAAGTTGAAACGAAACAATACGTTGCTTTTGGATGGGATCGAGAACATATTCAGCTCCTTGAACAGATGGCAACAAAAGGCGTTGAGCCAATTCGCTCACTAGGACACGATTCACCACTTGCCGCGCTTGATACCGATAGACGAAATATTGCTGACTTTATTAAAGAAAGTGTAGCTGTCGTTACAAATCCAGCAATTGACCGTGACCGTGAAATTGAACACTTCTCTACACGTACTGTACTTGGAGAACGCCCAAGTTTATTAAACGGCGCTAAACAACCATTTGTAGTTGAGATGCTTTCACCAATTATTTTAGAAGGAAACGTAGCACAATCTATTGCAGAAGAATTACACACAATTACGTACGAACAACTTACAGAGCTGTTCATGACTTATAGCTCTATCGCCACAATCTCTGCTACATTCAGCTCACCAGAAACTTTGCAATGCGCATTAAACCGCATTAGTTCTGAAGCGATAGCTGCCGTTAACAATGGCGCTTCTCTACTAGTATTAGATGACGCGAAAGCCCATCTAAATGAACGATTGTGGATTGATCCACATTTAGTTACCGCTAAGGTACACCAAGCATTAAGTGAAAATAAATTGCGCCGCAACTGCTCTCTCGTTATACGTTCTGGTGCCCTTCGCTCCTTACATGACATCGTCACGCTATATGGATTAGGAGCAGACAGTATTAATCCATATTTATTGTTTGCGACCGTAAATGACGGAACAAAAACACCAATTACGAATTTGTATACGGCCCTTAATAAAGGATTAGAGAAAGTCATTTCAACAATCGGAATTCATGAGTTACGTGGTTACGGACGTCTCTATTCATCTATCGGGTTACATGAGGAAATCGCAAATATACTACAAATTACAAATTTCTTCGGTTCAAATGATTTAGCTTTTTCACTTGAATCACTTGCTGAAGATGCAAAAATGCGCGCGGATGATTATAACAATCCTAAAATTAGAATGCGAAAGTCATTTCACATATTCCCGCGGATTTGGAAAGCCATTGGCGATGTTGCAAAGGGAAATCCTTATGATGATTACCGCGAAAAGTTAAGTGAATTAGAAAACAATAATCCAATCGCAATCAGACACCTTGTTCAAACGAAACAAGCAAAACATATCGTTCCAACTGAAGACGTATCCATTAGTATCCGGAATCACGATCTACCATTTATTATTAGTTCCATGTCATTTGGTTCTCAAAATGAAATTGCCTTTCGTGCGTATGCAGAAGCTGCCGATCAACTAAATATGATTAGTTTGAACGGTGAAGGCGGCGAAATTAAAGATATGATTGGTAAATACCCACATACACGCGGACAACAAGTTGCCTCTGGTCGATTTGGAGTAAACGCTGAATTACTAAATTCATCAAATTTAATTGAAATAAAAATTGGTCAAGGAGCAAAGCCTGGTGAAGGTGGACATTTGCCTGGTTCAAAAGTAACAGCCAAAATCGCCGAAGCACGTAACGCTACAATTGGATCAGATTTAATTTCACCTTCTAACAACCATGATATTTATTCAATTGAAGACTTAGCTCAAATGATTACCGAAATTAAAACGGCTAATCAACTTGCAAAAGTAGCTGTAAAAGTCCCTGTCGTTCCTAACATTGGAACAATTGCTGTCGGCATCGCAAAAGCTGGTGCTGATTTTATTAACATTAGCGGGTTTGATGGCGGAACAGGTGCTGCGCGTATTCATGCATTGCAACATGTAGGTCTTCCAGTAGAAATCGGTGTAAAAGCTGCTCACAATGCTCTACTAGAAGCAGGGATGAGAGATCAAGTAGAAATTTGGGCCGATGGTGGTATTCGAAGTGTAAATGATACCTTAAAAATTATGCTCCTTGGAGCAAACCGTATTGGGTTTGGCACATTATCAATGATTGCAATTGGCTGTACAACTTGCCGCGGGTGTCATTTAGATACTTGCCATGTTGGAATTGCAACACAAATTGAATCTGAAGCGCAAGCAAAAGAACACGGGCTACGCCGCTTCGTCCCACGGGAATTAGAAAGTGCAGTTGCTGGTTTATTACATTTATTCACCACTTTTGGCTTAGAACTAAAACGGTTAACAGGGCAGCTTGGTTATACAAATTTACAAGAAATCGTCGGGTGTTCTAATTTACTAGAGCAAGTTCGAGGCGAAAATTTATTGAACTTATGTAATTTACTGCAAACGATAGAATATCCATCTGTTACAAAAATAGCAGCCATACAGGAAAAACAACTTGAAACAGTCCACTCCCCACACTCAAAAGAATTAGTAGGCGTTGGCGTAGAGCAACGTGTTATGGGTGGTTTAGAATCTTGTTATCGCGTTCGCAGTAAACTATATGAAGACACCAAGCTTGAACCACTTACATTAAAATATACAAACGGCTCTATTCCAGGAAATGGATTAGGCGCTTACAATAGCGAAAATTTATTTATACACGTAAATGGTGGTGCGCAAGATGGCATTGGCAAAACTTCCTTTGGCGGTGGTATTTATATAACGAAAGCAAAAGGAAAAGACGGCTTATATTATAACGGTTCTGTCGGAAAAGGATTTGGATATGGCGCACAAAAAGGTGCACTATACGTACAAGGTAACGCCGACGCTCGCGCTGGTATTCGCCTTTCTGGAGCAGATATGATAATTGGAGGTAGAATAACAAAACCACTACGTAAAAAAGAGCAAGGAAATATAGGTGCATACTCCAATATTAAAGGTTTCGCCTTTGAATATATGACAAATGGGCGAGCGCTTGTTTTAGGGGACCCCGGTCCATGGATTTGTGCTGGTATGACTGGCGGTGTTGTTTATTTACGTCATGATTCAAACTTAGGTTTAACAGAACAGGCCTTAAAAAGAAGAATCGCAAAAGGGGCAAATGTTACATTACAACCAATTAGTAAAAACGGTTTGCAAGATGTAACCGAATTATTGCTAGACTATATTCGTGTACTAAACGAGCATGAGCAATACGAAGAAGTTGCTTTGTTAACACCATTATTAGATGATATACAGAATCAGTTTTTTGAAATTATCCCGAAAAAAGAGCAGGCTGATCCATCTATCTCAACAGAGTGATATGTCTCATTTTCATTTTTAAGAAAAAATTGACGAAGTACACTTCTCATAGTAATCTATAGTAACAATTTGAAACCTGCTGAAATTCAGCAGGTTTTTTTACTAAAAATTGATGTTTAAAAAGAATTAGGAAAAAGTATAAATGAATCTTAATTTCTTATTAACGTCACTAAAATATCACTTGCTAACATATTGTAATGAATGTATAGTATCATGTTGTACATTCATTATGACAAGAGAAAGGATCTTATTTAGGGTATGAAACTTGGTGCTCGCATTTTAAAAACGGGTATTGCCATCACATTAGCTTTATTTGCTTGTATTTTACTTCACTTACCAAGTCCGGTATTCGCGGGAATCTCAGCCATCTTCGCTGTTCAGCCGTCTGTATATCGTTCGTATTTAACAGCTCTTGAACAAATTCAAGCAAACGTCATTGGTGCGGTATTCGCTATCGTATTTGCTACTGCTTTTGGACATAATCCTTTTATTATTGGATTAACATGTATATTAGTAATTGCTCTTACATTACAATTACGATTAGAAAACACAATATCAATCGCTTTAGTAACAGTTATCGCCATTATGGAGTATCAAGGCGAAGATTTCTTTAGTTTTGCCTTACTTCGCTTTGCGACGATTATGATTGGAATTATTGCGGCTTCACTTGTAAATTTAGTATTTATGCCGCCAAAGTACGAAACAAAACTTTATCATCGTATCGTTGATAATACAGAAGAAATTGTGAAATGGATTCGAATGAATAGCAGGCAAGCTTCTGACTTTACAACGTTAAAAACTGATATTGATCGTATGAAAGAAAAAATGATCAAACTAAATCATTATTACTTACTGTATAAAGAAGAAAGAAGCTACACGAAAAAAGTAAAGTTCGCAAAGATTCGTAAGCTCGTTTTATTCAGACAAATGTTAGCGACAACAAGTCGTGCTTTAAGTACGTTAAAGTCATTACATCGTACTGAAAATGAACTGCGCTATATGCCAGAAGAATTTCAAGAATCCATCCAAAACGAACTTGACTCATTAACGCATTATCATGAACAAGTTTTATTAAAATTTATTGGTAAAGCAAAGAAACAACAATCCGTTGAAATGCTAGATGAAGTTGAAACGGGTAAACAAGAATTAATTGATATCTTTATGGATTATCAAAACAAGGATGATGAAGAAGCATATAAAACATGGCTACATCTCTTCCCTCTTATTTCTTCAATTATTAACTATAGTGAAGAAGTAGAGCATTTAGATTTATTAGTGGATAGCTTCTACACATACCATAAACCAGAAACAGAACTCCAAATTGACGATAAAAAAGAAGACGAATAAAAAACAGCTCCTTTTAGGCTAAAGGAGCTGTTTCTGTTATATGTTGAAGTTGATATAAATTGTAATAAAATCCTCTTTTTTTCATTAACTCTTCATGAGAACCTGTTTCTTTAATCTCACCGTCTTCGATGTAAATAATCGTATCCACATGCGTAATCGTCGCCAATCGATGTGCGATTATAATCGTCGTCCGATCAGCCGCTAACGTCTGAAGCGCCTGTTGAATATATCGTTCATTTTCTAAATCTAAAGCGGAAGTCGCCTCATCTAATATAAGTAACGATGGATTCTTTAGAAACACTCGTGCAATTGCTACACGTTGCCTTTGTCCACCAGATAACTTCACACCACGTTCCCCAACGACCGTATTATAACCATCAGGTAACTCTATAATAAAATCATGAATTTGCGCAGCTTTGGCAGCCGCAATCACTTCTGCCTCTGTAGCTTTCGGATTTCCATATAAAATATTTGCCCCAATTGTATCGCTAAATAACAAATTATCTTGCAGTACAATTCCAATATGACTACGTAAATTTCTCATATCATACTTTCTGACATCTATCCCATCTATATAAACTGCACCTGAAGAAACATCATAGAAACGCGGGATTAAACTAGCAAGAGATGACTTTCCTCCCCCACTTGCTCCTACAAGTGCCACCTTCTCTCCTGGCAACATAGTTAACGAAAGGTTATGTAATACCTCTTTTTCATCCGAATTGTAACGAAAAGATACATTATCAAATATCACTTCACCATTTAATTTTTTCGTTTGTACCGCACTTGGCACATTCACAATATCGTATTTTTCATCTAACAGTTCAAACACCCGATCCATCGATGCGAAAGACTGCGTTAATGTTGTAGAAGAATTAACAAGGCGGCGAAGTGGACTATACAAACTATCCATATATCCAACAAAAGCAACCATAGTCCCTAATGTTAACTGCCCCTGAACCACTTCATATGCTGCAAAACCGATCACAAGTAATGGTCCTAAGTCTGTTAACGTATTTACCGCCGAAAATGTTCTCGCCGTCCAACTCGTATGCGCTAGTGCTTTCGTCAAAAATTCATTATTCCTTTTTTCAAACTGCTTCGCCTCATACTCTTCTAAGGCAAAACTACGTGTCACTTGCATCCCTTGAATACGTTCATGTAAATATCCTTGCATCGTCGCTAATGCTTGTGAACGCTCTTTCGTCAATTTTCGAAGACGTCCAAAAAAATATTTCACTGCGACTACATAAATAGGTAAAATTAATAACGCAACAAATGTTAATTTTATATTCATAGAAAACATAACAATAATAGCGATAGCAATTGTTGCCGTATCTAACCAAACATTCATCAAACCAGTAATTACAAAATCCTTCGTTTGTTCTACATCATGAATGACACGTGAAATAATCTCTCCTGTTTTTGTATTCGAATAGTAGCGTAAACTCAATTTTTGTAAGTGACCAAAAATATGTTTCCGTAAATCGTATAGTATTGTATTCGCAATACGCTGCGCGAAATATTGACGATAATATTCAATCGGCGGTCTTAATACTGCAAAAATAAAAAAAGCAATCCCAATTGCCGTTATTAATTGGGACGTTTTATCTTGCAGCGGTCCTCCGCCTTGAATTACATCATCGATAATATACTTTAATAACCATGGCATGATAAGCGGGATACCGAACTTAACTAGACCGATAACAATCGTAACAGCAATAAGCCATCGATATGGTTTAACAAACTGTAAATATCTTTTTATTCCTTGCACATAATCCCCCCTCTAATAGGACAAACCTGCCGGGAAATTCCCTGCAGGTTCGTTTTAATTTCTGTACATTAAATATCTCTCATACCACATATCTACGAAATCCGGTGCGAATGGACCTTTTCTTTGGTGAATCCATTGCGTTAATTGTGCTACATTTCGTTTTAAAATGGTGTCAATAACAGGCGGATACTGCATAATTTGACTATGCTTTTCATACTCATCTTCATCTAAAAGCGTATATGTCATATCAGGATACACTTTAATATCTAAATCATAATCAATATACTTTAACGCTTCAGAATCATATGCAAAAGGTGAGCTTAAATTGCAATAATAATATACTCCCTCTTCCCTTAGCATCCCAATCACATTAAACCAATAATTGGCATGAAAGTAACAAATCGCAGGTTCACGAGTAATCCATGTTCGGCCATCTGATTCTGTCACTACTGTACGATCATTCGCTCCGATTACAAGACTCTGTGTCCCTTTTAAAATCGTTGTCTCTTCCCACATTCTATGAATGGAGCCGTTATGTTTATAACTATGTATTTGTACTTTTTCTCCTTCTTTGGGAAATCCCATATATGCTCCCTTCTTTCAACTGCAAATGCCCTTCTTAAGTTGCCTAGACTACCTTTTGAACTGCATCCACTTTTTTTCTATTATAACTTTTTTGTCGAAATTTTAAAACTAAAGCGACAAGGCTCTATTTTTTACAATGAATAAACCAACTTTTTTAGGAGGTGTGGGCTTCCGCCGCATTACTCATAAAGTTAAACTTTAATTAAAGAGAGCTCCACCTCTATTGATGATTGGAACTCACCAATCAGGATAATAAAAAAAGCCCTTCCTCATTTCCATATAAAGAAGGACCTTTCAGCTAAAGGTAACAGTATATCTTATCCTAAATTTGAAATCACTTTTTCAGTTTCAAAAGATTTAATCACACTATTCGTTTGTTTTTCAAATTTTTCATGTAATAGCTTCAACGCTACTTCTGTTCTATATATTTCTTGGCGAATAAAATGTAAATCTTTTTTATCGCACGTATCCTTTTCACTCATTTCAATTTGCTGGTACTTCTCTAAATGTGATTGCAATTTTAAAAGCTCATCCATCGTTTCCAACTGTTCTCCCACCAACTTATCAAAATCGTTCATTACTTACCCCCTTTTAAATTCCTATTACATATTTCTAATCGTGAACTTATTTCTCCTTTGACTACATTTGTTGACTTATTAGAAGTTATGTCGTTCACTTTCTTTTCATTACAATGATCCGTACACAAAGAAAACACTTCTCTCGAGTTAGAGAAGTGTTTTTCTTTCATTACTGATTTGAACTAGAAGATTGTGATTTTTTTGCAGCTGATTTCGCATTTTGTTTTTGCACAGAATGCACATCTGTTTCAGTTGCAAACTCAGTACCATAACTAGCATTTGCACTTTGTGCACCAGAAGCTTGTGCTTTCTTTGCTTCTGATTGTGCATTCGCTTGTTTCACTGCTTGTACATTTGTTTCAGTCGCAAATTCTGTACCGTAGTTAGCATTTGTACTTTGAATGCTTGCACCAGAAGTTGCCTTATTATAACCTTGTTGTTTTTTACTCATCTTTCTCACCTCCACAATCAATAATGTAACCAATTTACTTAAAAGCTATCCTTAATTTTCTTTTGAAAAATTTCCGCATATATCTCTTGTCACTCATTCAAACTACAGGTAATGGAGGTGGAAATATGTACACTGGACGTGATATGACTGAGCTAACGATGCTTTCAAAAAACGAATGGAGAGAAGATGAATTATTTCATTTTCATCATTCATTCCAGCAAATTATGCCTTATCTAAATGTAGAAGGACAAACAATTTATAAAGAGATTGTAAAAGAAATTGAATCTCGGGGTGGATTATAAAGTTGAGGATTTTGCAATGTAGCGTGAATCTCTTTAAACTCAAAGCACAAAATTATTTTCAATAAAAAACGTGTTCTAAAATTCTAGAACACGTTTTTATCATTTACCCCGCTATTCACTGGGCAGTAAGACCCCACTGATTAAAGTTTCACTTTATTGCATTGTAATTTTCTCAACGCAATTCTCATAAATCGTGCGATGCGATTTCGAGAAAGGTAACTGTTCAAACGCTTCTTTCGATACAAATTTCAATGTATCTGTTTCAACAATATCCCCCGGTACTTTTCCGTAAAATACGAATATATCCCAAGTACGATGTGTAAACGTATGTTGTACATTCATTGCATACTCATCTATAGAAATTGAGAGCTCAAATTGTTCTTTCATATAATCTATAAGCTGTTCCTTCTGATTCCGAATCCCTTCAACAAGTTCAATATTCGGAAATTCCCACATATTAGCTAATAATCCGGTACTCGGACGCTTATTAATGACGTAACGACCATCTTCAGTTTGAAGTACTCCTGCAACGAGCGGTACCATTGTAGGAGCTTTCGCTTTACTTTTTACTGGTAATTCTTTTTGAACCCCTTCAGCATATCCTCTGCAATGCTCACGTACAGGACAAAGTAAGCAAGATGGATTTTTCGGAATACAAATCAATGCACCTAACTCCATCAATCCTTGATTAAAATAAGATGGATTTTCTGCCGAAATAATTTCACGTACAATTTCTTCAAACACTTTCCTAGTCTTTGGCTTTGCAATGTCATCCCACACAGATAAAATACGGGATAACACACGCATAACATTCCCGTCAACTGCGGGCTCTGGTATACCGTATGCAATACTTAAAATAGCACCTTTTGTATACGGTCCTACTCCTTTTAACTTTTCAATTTTCTTTACATCGCTCGGTACTATCCCGCCGTATACTTCTTTTACCTCTTTTACGGCCGCATGTAAATTCCGTGCTCGAGAATAATACCCTAAACCTTCCCATGCTTTTAATACTTCTTCATCACCAGCATTTGCTAAAGCTTCTAGGGTAGGAAACTTCCCCATAAAATTCGCGTAATATGGTTTTACAGCTTCTACCCTTGTTTGCTGTAACATAATTTCCGAAACCCAAACGCGGTATGGATCTTTATTTTTTCGCCACGGTAAGTCGCGTTGCTCTTCTTCAAACCAACCAATTAAATCATTTTGAAACTGCTCTATGTTAAACTTATTTAATATTTCAAGTGTCAAACTTGATCCCCCTCATTTTTTTGCATATAAGTACTATTATAAAGATTTTAGGAAAAAATTTAAGTAAGATGACATAGGAAATAGAAGGCAAAGGACTTGAGGTATCGAATAAAAAGAGTTACATTAATAAAAAACGGAGGTGGATTTCTATGGACACAGCCACTCACCTTGTTATGGGCGTTACTCTAGGCAGTTTGGCAACATTAGATCCAGCCATAGCACAAAGTGATATTGGACCACAAGCAGTTATGCTTGCTACAATTGCCGGTTCCAATATTCCTGACATCGATACAGTTTTAAAATTACGTAATAACGCTAAATATATAAGAAATCATCGCGGGATTACTCATTCCATTCCAGCAGTGATTCTTTGGTCATTCCTTATAAGTGGCATCTCTTTCGCCTTCTTTTCAAACGCTCCATATCTTCATCTACTACTTTGGTCATTTATCGCCGTCTTTCTTCATGTCTTTGTAGATATTTTCAATGCTTATGGTACACAAGCATTACGGCCATTTACAAAAAAATGGGTAGCGCTCGGCATAATCAATACGTTTGATACTGTCATTTTCTTTATCCATATGCTTGCAATTGCTTGCATGCTCGTAGGTTCCCATAAAGGGTATACTGCCTTAGCAGCATATATATTGATGATCGTTTACTACATTGGACGAATTATGATGCACAGAA
This sequence comes from Bacillus luti, assembly GCF_009739945.1. Lineage (NCBI taxonomy): Bacteria > Bacillati > Bacillota > Bacilli > Caryophanales > Bacillaceae > Bacillus > Bacillus luti. The sequence continues at coordinate 4,612,160 of NZ_CP040336.1, forward strand.
ATATACGTAGCGTCGTATATAAACGTTTCAATAACGTTGAGAAGATAATCATTTCTCCTTCTTACCGATTTTATCATTACCATTTAGCAATCGTCACAAACGATTCTTACTACGTTGCTAGATGGCATCGTGGCAATATCATGATATACGATAAATTCGATCGAGTACCGTTCCCTGATAATGCTATTATGCGCGCCGCTAAACAAGATGAAAACATCTCAGCATTCCTATCTTTCTCCCCTGTATATCGCTGGGATATTTTCGATTACGATCATTATTACGAAGTGCGATTCATTGATTTGCGATATCGAAGTAAAGATTATTATCCATTCGTCGCAATCGTTCAGCTCGATCACAATTTGAATATTATTAGTTCCTATACAGGATGGATTTTTAGTGAAGAAAAACTTCGAAAGAAGCTGGATTTACTTCCCCATTAAAAAAAGCGACTCAAGTCGCTTTTTTTTAATGTTTTAAATGATCTTCTTGATTAATTAAATGGCTATACTTCGGATTATTTGTACGCATTTCATGAAGACGCGCTCCATGATTATTAATCCATGTTCGTACCACTTGTTCAGTCATTTCATCACCTTGGTAACGACCTGATTTCGCATAAGTTGTTTGAAAATCTTCCCACAGTAATTCAACCCATGCACGAGCTTGTCCGTAAGAGAGCATGTCATTCTTATCTAATAACTCTTTCGTTAATGTTTCATACATATCATTCATATCCTAATCTCCTTTTACCTATTTATCCCTTCATTTCTAAAGGATAGTTTCTTCTATTTTGCACATTCTATAAGTGATACTTCTTAAAGAGGTATCAACTGATGATGAGGAGGGCGTTCGCAATGGGTAAACAAGCCGAATTTTGGTCTGAGTCAAAAAACAACAGCAAAATCGATGGTCAACCGAAAGCGAAATCACGCTTCGCTTCGAAACGACCTAACGGCACAATTAACACGCACCCACAAGAACGTATGCGTGCTGCAAATCAGCAGGAAGAGTAGTACAAATTAAATTAAATTAACTTCCTACACGAGGTGATAAAGATGAGCTACCGTGATCGTTTAGATAGTCGTTCTGAATTATTTAACCATACGTGGACTCGTCCGAAACATGCAAAAGCGCAAGTTAACGGACAGACGCAACAGACCCAGTCTCTCATTATATTGGCAAACGAATGTAAAAAACGCCAATTTTAGATTCTCCTATCTCCTTTAACGCCTACCAAAGATGAAAACCAGAGAGATATTCGCTCTCTGGTTTTTATTTTTCTTGCAATAAAGAAATTGGTATTCCAATCTCTTCATTATCATTTTGCTTATGTCCCCAAGCAAATACCCCATTGAAATACGTAATTTCAAATAATATACCAGGTTCTTCTACTAATTCATACGTCTCACCAATATGAAATTTGTTTATATCAGTCATATAAGCACGAGCCATTGCCATCTTTCTCATTAATACATCGAATTCATTCACAATTCCAAGTTGCTCAGCCTTTATTGCTTGCTCCTTCAGAACCCCAATTTCTTCCCTTAGCTCATGTGGTGTCATTTCACTGTAGCGTTTTGGCATATTCATCCTATTCCCTCATCCCTCTTCACGTTTCAATTGCAAAAATATCTCTATCTCATCAATAGAGAAACCTTTTCGATATAGCGCTTGTTTCATCTTATTTTCGAATGTCCATCCATCATACTTCTTATATTTCTCATAATATTTATTCCCATGATAGTGTAACGCTTCTTGTTGCTTTTCGTCATCTTTTTCGTCTTTTAATTCTTCCAAACAAATTTGAATTACATCTCTAGAGTATCCTTTACGAACAAGCATCTCGTCTAACTTTAGCTTCATTTGTAAAAAAGAATGCTTTTGATAAGATTTTTTCTTCTTTTCTATAAGAGATAAAGCATTTTCAATTTGCTTCTCCTTCGGATATTCTTGCAAACTATGTGTAATAATTAAATCCTGAACACCCTTATTTAACAACTCTCTTTTAATAACAGTTGGGCCTTTTCTGTTCACATTACTTTGCGTTCGCGTATATAAAATGGCGTACTCTTTATCATTAATATATCGGTCATGTAATAATTTCGAAACGACTTCAGAGATGATGGCCTGTCCCACTTCTTTTTTTCGTAAAAAGTCTTCTATTTCTTGTTTCGTTCTCATTTGATAGGATAAATAAGAGATTGCTTGTAAATATGCTTTTTGTACCTCTTCATTGTACAAAATATTTCCTAACGCTATTTCATCAATTTCTAAGCCCTTTTGTAATCCGTGTTTTAATAAGATTACTTCATTCACACTAAACCCGTACTCTTCACCTTGACCTTTATCAATATAAATATTAAACCGTTCTTTCGATCGTTTTTGTACTTCTATTTTTGTAATGACAGCCATACTCTCACCTCTCTATTATTTTAACATAGTCAAGGAACGTTTTTGCTTTTCAAGAATATATATAATGAGGAGGAAATAATTGTGAGAATCGCAATTTCTGGTGGTACCGGCTTTATCGGTAAATACCTTTCTACTTTTTTTATTCAAAAAGGATATACGGTTTACATTCTTACTCGTAAAAAAACTACTGAAACTTCATCTCCTAATCTTCAATACGTACAATGGACACCGGATTTACACACTTTTCCACTCTCCTCTATCGATGTAGTTATTAATTTAGCTGGAGAATCTATTAATAGTAGATGGACAAAGAAACAAAAAGAAGCAATTTTAAACAGTAGAATTCAAACAGCAAAAGGACTCATTAAACAATTACAAACACTCACTGCGAAACCCCACACATTCATTAACGCAAGCGCTATTGGATATTATGGAACATCTGAAACTGAAACTTTTACAGAACAGCACGAGGCTCCTGGAAATGATTTTTTAGCAAATACGGTATATTTGTGGGAGCAAGAAGCATCTAAAGCCCGTTCTCTTGGAATAAGAACAATCTACACCAGACTTGGAGTCGTATTAGGTGCAGACGGCGGAGCCCTTCCAAAAATGTTAATTCCCTATCAATTCTATATCGGAGGTACCGTTGGATCTGGAAACCAATGGTTATCATGGGTTCATATAGACGATGTCGTTCGTATGATTGATTTCATCATACACAAAGAAGAAATTGACGGGCCTTTTAATATTACAGCTCCCCAACCTATAAGAATGAAGGAATTCGGCGAAACCATTGCTACTGTAATAGGAAAACCTCATTGGCTACCTGTCCCTTCATTTATACTTCAAGCTTTACTTGGTGAGATGAGTATACTTGTACTAGAAGGGCAGCATGTATTACCTATTAAAGCAATTGAATATGGGTATCAATACACATTTCCAACAGTAAACCATGCATTACAAAATATACTTTCGCATACAATGTAGTACTTCTAAAATACAGTTTTACAGGGAGTTTATCCCCTGCCAAACTTTCATTTTCTAGAATTCGGAGCATTACTACACAAATAACCTTCCAGTTACATTCCATTAATATTGTAAAGTAACAGAAATGGGGTACCTATGAAGATATTGCTCAAACAAGCCATTGTATATCCTATTACATCCCAAAAGTTTCAAGGCGATGTGCTTGTTACAGGAGAACGAATTACCGAGGTCAAACCTTTTATTCAGCCTACTCAAGATATGACCATTATAGATGCACGAGCTCTTCATCTCTTACCTGGATTTATTGATGTCCATACTCATCTTGGTCTCTATGATGAAGGAACTGGTTGGGCTGGAAATGATGCAAATGAAACATCTGAAGTTTCAACACCACATATCCGTTCTTTAGACGGAATCCACCCTTTTGATATTGCCTTTCAAGACGCTGTACAAAATGGAATTACAACTGTCCACGTTATGCCTGGAAGTCAAAATATTATCGGGGGCACTACTTGTGTAATAAAAACAGCTGGAACTTGTATTGATCATATGATTATTCAAGAACCTGCTGGTTTAAAGATTGCCTTTGGAGAAAACCCTAAAAAGGTCCATAGTAATGGAACAAAAGAATCGATAACACGTATGGGGATTATGGGGTTACTTCGGGAATCATTTTATGAAGCACAGCACTACGGGCATGAAGCTGACTTTCGAATGCTCCCTATTTTAAAAGCATTACGCCGCGAAATACCCGTACGTATCCACGCTCACCGAGCAGATGATATTAGTTCTGCTCTACGCTTTGCAACAGAATTCAATCTTGATTTACGTATTGAACACTGTACAGAAGGACACTTTATTGTTGAAGAACTTGCGAAACACAACTTGAAGGTTTCAGTTGGTCCCACTCTTACACGCCGTTCTAAAATCGAATTAAAAAACAAAACATGGGATACTTACCACATATTATCAAAAAACGGAGTGGAAGTTTCTATAACAACAGATCACCCCTATACACCCATTCAATATTTAAATGTGTGTGCCGCTGTCGCAGTAAGGGAAGGGTTAGACGAAAAAACTGCATTGGAGGGCATCACTATATTCCCAGCACGAAATTTGCGTTTAGAGGATAGAATTGGAAGCATTGAGGTTGGAAAAGACGCTGATCTCGTGTTATGGACTCACCATCCTTTCCATTATTTAGCCAAGCCTGTACTAACTATGATTGATGGAAAAATAATTTACAAAAAAAATAAAAAAAACTAGTTTATTTTTTTGACTAGATAAAGTATTATACGATTATAAACTGAATGAAACCATAATCAATTTGTGTCGTGATTATCATTTTCAAATTGATGAATGGGGAAGGCAAATGGTGCGCCACCAGCGTTATAGACTGGTTCTAGTGGGTTCGATTCCCACCCCGAAATTTTTTAAAGATTGATATAAAAATTTCGAGGGTGGGGTGTTTTTTCGTCATGCTACCCTCGTGTGAGGAGGAGTTAGTATGTTGAAAAAACGCGACTTACACGACAGCCACGTTCTATACGAGTTAATGGTGGATCCAGCTGTCTTCCCTTTTGTGCGTCAAAAGGCTTATTCTTATGAAGAATATTTATTTTTAACGAAACAAACAATTGAAGCTGAAGAGCGCGGAGAGTTAATTTCACGCACAATTTTAGATGAGTGGGGTAACCCCATCGGAACAATTACTTTATTTGATGTGCAAGAAAAAGCCGGATTCCTTGGAACGTGGCTTGGCAAACCTTACCACGGAAAAGGATATAACAAATTGGCGAAAGATTCATTTTTCAGCGAACTTTTCTATGAATTAGATATTGAAACAATCTTTATGCGTATTCGCAAAATAAATATTCGTTCTATTAAAGCTGCAGAAAAACTGCAATATGTAAATCTAGCAAACGAAACAAGAAAAGCTGTTTATGATGAAATTAACGCGAATGAAGAAGTATATAACTTGTACGAAATTCCAAAAGATCAATATACGCTTGCTACAATGCGCGATACAACATTCCAAGATGCTCACCAATTAAAAGAAGCATAATCTAAATTTTTAGAAAAAATAATTAATCATTAACATTTTGTTATATACGTATATCGCCCCATGTCTTTGGAAACGATAGATAGTGACTTTAAGACACGAGGTGATTTGTAATGGATAAAAAGAAACGTGACAAAGCAAAAAATGCATTATCTAGTACACAAGAAGTTCTTTACCAACGAGAATTTCGTAAAGCAGATCGCGCAGCGGGTTATCGCTCGAAAAGTATTTAAAGTGAGAATGAATAATTAGAAGTTCTCCCCCCTAATTATTCATTCTCATTACATATTTTTTCTACGTGATAGAGTAGAAAAAAGGTTCCTTATTTATAAGGAACCTTTTTTATGTGGATAACGTTATCCACATATTTTATAGAATTGTGAATAAATTCTGTAAACCCCTCACAAATTTATATATTGTACTAGCTATCAAACGTTAGAATTGTGGATATTTTTCTGAAAACTGTGGACAATGTGGATATAGTTGTTAATATTCCGACTTTACTGTTTAATGAAAGCGTAATCCCCATTGTGGATAAGTTACTATTCCATCTAAAAAACAAAAAACCCTCTTTAAACATATAAAAGAGGGTTTCATATTAAGTAAACGACTCTGCAAGAGCAGGTGATTTAATTGGTATATGATTCGGTTCTGCATGATTTTCTGCCAAAATTGCATCCACAATATGACCGGCTGGCTCCGGACGATAAATACCTTTCATTGCTTCTTTCATTTGGAGCAGCTTCATATCGTCTTGTAACAACGCCTCAGTTTTTGCAAAAACCTCACTATCATCACGAATGACAACTGCAGCTCCTTTTCTTTCAAAGTACATCGCATTTTCATTTTCTTGTCCTGGAACAGGCTTATATAAAATGACAGGTACTTGCAACGCTGCTGCTTCGCTTAACGTAATACCGCCTGGCTTCGTAATCATACAAGAAGTAATACGGAATAATTCATCAATGTTTTCAACGTAACCAAATACTTTTAATGCATCCGAATTTTCTTCCTGCAGCTCTAATAAATCTTGTTTTAAAGCTTCATTTTTTCCACAAACGACAACTACTTGTAAATTAGGTACTGACATAAATGACTGGCATAGTTCTTTGACACTCCCTAACACCCCATGAGCACCTGCTACAATTAGTAAAATCTTTTTATTTTTACATAACTGATATTTATTATATATAATGTCTGGATTTATCTTTAACTCAAAACTGCTACGAATCGGGATGCCCGTCTCAACAATTTGCTCTGCCGGCACACCAATATCAATCATAACTTTTTTCACATGATCAGTTGCTACAAAGTAACGATCTACTTCCCGGTGAATCCATATTTTGTGCACACAAAAATCCGTTAATACGTTATAAACAGGAATTGAAATACCTGTTTGCTTTTTTAACTCTGGTACAGCTATGATTGGAAAGGTATTAATCACAATATCCGGTTTCTCTGCTTGTAAAAGTGATTTCAAACGTTTTCTTCCAAAATTCGCATACCAAGATGCTATTTTCTTATCATAAATTTTTTCTACACCGTAATAAAACAAGCGATATAATTCTTTTCCTATTGTATAACTTTTTAAATATAAGTATTTTGTAATATCGGTTATAACTGGATGTGATTCTCCAAACAAATCGCATACAATTACATCTTCGATTCCTTTTTGGCGAAATGTTTGTTCTAATGTTTTCGCTACTTGCACATGACCGTTACCGTAATGTGCAGTTAATATTAAAACCTTGGGGTTTTTTATCAAACAAATCCACTCCTAGCTTATTGTTTCTCCATATTGCATATACGACAATAGGAAAAACATTTTCCTTAAAAACTACATAAACAGATTCTAATATTTCACTTTCAGCTATGTACCTGTCGTGGATATGCAAAGCATATAAGATTGACCCCTTAATCCTATCTGTGCTCATATCTTTACATTATACTTTCCTATAAGAGCTTTCGCAATAACTTACAAGTGTTCTCTATTCCATGATACTCACTCTTTTACTTCTTAATTCTTTTTACTATTTTGATTTCCCTTTACAATTATGTAAATTTCTCCACTTATTCCTTACAAAAATATGGATATTCTATTTTCAGTATACTCTTTTCAATATATATACTCTAGGTTTTATTGTAAAGAAAGCAAAAAGCCTAACCCAATATTTGGATTAGACTGCTTGTAAAATATGTTTCGCTTCTTCTACATTTTTTTCAGTAGGTGGTTCCACATTTGCAAGTGGATATTTATGTCCAAGCGCCTCCCATTTGTATACACCAAGCTTATGATATGGTAGCACTTCAACTTTCTGAACATTAGACAGACTTTGAATAAAGCTAGATAATTTTTGTAGATCCTCTTCGTTATCAGTAATACCAGGAACTAATACATGTCGCACCCAAATCGGTTTATTTTTATCCGATAAATAACGAGCAAATTGTAAAATATGTTCATTTGGTTTTCCTGTTAATTTACGATGCTTTTTGGAATCAATATGTTTCAAATCCAATAAAACTAAATCTGTATAATCCATTAATATATCTAGCTTATTTTGAAATTCTGGTTCCTCAGAATAACAACCACCAGAAGAATCGATTGTTGTATGGATACCAGCCTCTTTACACTTCTTAAACAACTCAATTAAAAAGTCTAGCTGTAATAGCGGCTCTCCACCACTAACTGTTATACCGCCTCCGGAAGCTTCAATAAAAGGAAGGTAACATGTCACATCCTGCATTACTTCTTCGACTGTTATTTCTTTTCCCTTACCTATCTCCCACGTATCAGCATTATGACAATATTGACAACGTAATAAACACCCTTGTGTAAATATGACATAACGAATCCCTGGGCCATCAACAGTACCACAAGACTCTACAGAATGAATTCTTCCTTTTACCATGTTACTTCCTCCTTTATTGAAACAGCCCCTCTGCTATTTACAACAAGCAGAGGGATGCTTTTTTCACTTACATGCTTTCATGCATTGTACGGTTAATTACATCAATTTGTTGTTCACGAGTTAATTTAATAAAGTTAACAGCGTAACCAGATACACGAATTGTTAATTGTGGATATTTTTCAGGGTGCTCCATCGCATCCATTAATGTTTCACGATTAAATACGTTAATATTTAAATGGTGTCCTTCTTTTATTGCGTATCCATCAAGCATAGATACTAAGTTACGTACTTGTACATCATCTTCTTTACCAAGTGCTTTTGGAATAATAGAGAATGTATTAGAAATACCATCTTGTGCATCTTCATATGGTAATTTTGCTACAGATAATAGTGAAGCTAATGCACCTTTTGTATCACGACCATGCATTGGGTTCGCACCTGGTGCAAATGGTTCTCCAGTACGACGACCATCTGGAGTGTTACCAGTTTTCTTGCCGTATACAACGTTAGATGTGATTGTTAAGATTGACATTGTATGAACAGAATTTCTGTATGTTTTATGCTTACGAAGCTTGTTCATAAATGTTTTCACAAGCTTTACAGCAATTTCATCTACACGGTCGTCATTGTTACCGTATTTAGGGAAATCTCCTTCGATTTCAAAGTCAACTGCAATACCGTTTTCATCGCGGATTGGTTTTACTTTTGCGTGTTTAATTGCACTTAAAGAGTCTGCTACTACAGATAGACCCGCGATACCTGTTGCCATTGTACGAAGAACATTTGTATCATGAAGTGCCATTTCAATACGTTCGTAGCTATATTTATCGTGCATGTAGTGGATAACATTTAATGTGTTTAAATATAGACCCGCTAACCATTCCATTGTCATATCAAACTTATGCATAACTTCTTCATAATCTAATACTTCAGAAGTAATCGGTGCGTACTCTGGACCAACTTGCGCTTTAGATTTTTCATCTTTACCGCCGTTAATCGCATATAGTAATGCTTTTGCTAAGTTTGCACGTGCGCCAAAGAACTGCATTTGTTTACCAATTCTCATTGCAGATACACAACAAGCAATTCCGTAGTCATCGCCGTAGTCAGCACGCATAATGTCATCATTTTCATATTGAATTGCTGATGTTTTAATAGACATTTTCGCACAGTAGTTTTTAAAGTTCTGTGGTAATTGTTTAGACCAAAGAACTGTTAAGTTTGGTTCTGGAGCTGGTCCTAAATTATCTAATGTATGCAAGAAACGGAATGAGTTCTTTGTTACTAACGGACGTCCGTCTAAAGCAATACCACCGATAGATTCAGTTACCCAAGTTGGGTCACCAGAGAATAGTTCATTATAATCAGGTGTTCTTGCGAATTTCACAAGACGTAATTTCATAATGAAATGGTCAACAATTTCTTGCGCTGCTTCTTCTGTTAAAGTACCATTTGCTAAATCTCTTTCAATGTAAATATCTAAGAATGTAGAAGTACGTCCAAGGCTCATTGCTGCCCCATTTTGCTCTTTAATTGCTGCAAGATATGCAAAGTATAACCATTGGAACGCCTCTTGTGCATTTGTAGCTGGCTTAGAAATATCGAATCCATGAGAAGCAGCCATCTGTTTTAATTCTTGAAGTGCACGCATTTGCTCAGATAACTCTTCGCGTAAACGCATTGTATCTTCGCTCATTACACCTCCTGTTAAATTAAAATCAGCTTTTTTCGCTTCAATTAGATGATCTATACCATATAACGCTACGCGACGATAGTCACCGATAATACGTCCACGTCCGTATGCATCTGGAAGGCCAGTAATAACACCTGATTTACGAGCCGCTTTCATTTCTGGTGTGTATGCATCAAATACACCTTGATTATGCGTTTTACGCCAGTCTCTGAAAATACTGCTAAGTTCTTTATCCATTTCATATCCATACGCTTCACAAGCTTGTTCCGCCATACGAATACCACCATATGGTTGTAAAGAGCGTTTAAATGGTTTATCAGTTTGGAAACCGACTACTTTTTCAATATCTTTATTTAAATATCCTGGATCATGTGATGTAATAGAAGAAACGATTTTTGTATCCATATCAAGAACGCCACCGTTTTCACGCTCTTTCGTTGTTAAATCCATTACTTGATCCCAAAGTTGTTTCGTTGCTTCAGTTGCTCCCGCTAAGAAAGATTCCTCTCCTTCGTAAACGTTTACATTATTTAAAATGAAATCGCGAACATCAATCTCTGCTTTCCATTTTTCACCTTTAAAGTTTTCCCACGCGTTTTTTACATTTTCTAATACTTGAGTCATCCTAATCTCCTCCATTTTTGATTAGTACAGGACTAAGATTTTTTATATAACAGCTTACACACTTAGAATACTACTTTTTTACGAAGGTGAACGAAATAGTTGTGACATGTTTGTGAAATGTTGAGCAAACTACTATACACATAGTGTTAACTTCATTTAAAAGTCTTTAAAATTACCCCTTTCCTTAATTGTATTTTTTTGGTATTCTTATATACGAGTCCTATTTTGTAATATAAGAACAATACCCATTGTAGATCTGTAATACTCTTATCTCCTAATCTGTTATAGTTTTTATAACAGAGCAAAAAAGTGTACATATGTTGTACACTTTTTTTGTTATCCTATAAAACATCTCTTTTTCTATTTCCATCATGGAACCCACCACGACTATCTGTTAATACAATTAATTGCTCTAACCCTTCTATATGATCTCCAATAATTCGGATTACAGCTGGTGGATGACCTATTTTTGCAAAATGTTCACTAAGGCGAATGCGGTTCATCTTATCGACCTCAACACGACTTACACATGCAATTTCAAATCCTGAAAGAATGGCTTTCACCTGCGCCACGCACGGTGCCAGTAAAGACCTATACCCAATTGCATTCAAACACGTCCGGCTAAACGCATTAGGTACTGCAATAAGCGATCCTACACCTAAATCTTTTCTATCGCAAGCTAAATTTAATGCATATTTAAATGCAGTTACAAGATGAAGTGGTACTCTTAAATCTAAATAATGATCTAGATCATTTAATGCGACATCTGTTCCATCTGCAATAGCTTTCGCAAAAGGATAGAGCTCACTCGCTGGAATAACAAAATCACCGTCTATAAATAATACAATTTCTCCTTTTGCAAAATACGTTCCAAGTGAGCGCCCCACATCGTTTCCAAGCGCTTCTTTATATACAATTGTCGTTGCTCCCTTGTCTTGAGCAATGGTTGCCGTTTTATCTGACGAACCATTTACAACAACGATGATTTCAAAAGGTTCAATTTTGCGCAGCTCTTCTATAACGGTTCCAATTGTTTTCTCTTCATCTTGTACGGGAATAATTACAGATAATTGTTTCCCTTTATATAACTTAGATGTAACACCCCATCCTTGATAAAAATCTTCAAAATCTAACGTATGATAAACACTATCTCTTTTCCTATTACCATCATAATATCCTCCGCGCTCATCACTGCCTACTATTCGCTCTGCTACAGCTTCTATATGATCACCTATCATTCGTTTTTCAGATTGAGAAAGACCGGTACCATATGCAGCATGCTCAGTCGGCCGAAATTTATTCGGCGTAATAACATCGATTGCACAATGGCGACTAATTCTCCATTTACTTTGTGCTATGCGCAAATGAGCCACAATAGGATTAACCAAGCATTCATATCCAATACTTTGAACGACTTCTTTCGTCAGTGCATGAGGCACAGATAATACAGAATCAATTTTTAATTCTTCACGCTCTAACAGCGCATTTAATATTTGCCGCCATACTGTAATGGAATGTGGTTTTTGTTTCTTTAAAAACAATGCGTCCAAATTATTTAAAACGATGTCGGTCTGATCATATAAAATCGGATTAAGAAATAATTGTAATTTTGAAGTTGGAATAGCAAAATCTCCATCTATAAATAGTAATACATCACCTATCGCATGTTTTGCACCGACTGCACGTCCAACGTCGTTTCCAAGTAGCTCTGTATACTTGATTACTTTACATCCTAAACGATCAGCAACCTCTTCTGTACTATCATTACAACCATTTACTACTACAATAATTTCTACTGGGTTTAATGGTTTTACCGATTGAATAACATCTGAAATTGTTTCCCCTTCATTACATACAGGTATAATAACCGATAGCGACTTAACCATTATTTTCTTCACGAAACCATTTAATAGTTTCTTTCAATCCTTGTTCCCACGTTACTGTCGCTTGAAATTGAGCGAGTTCTCTTAACTTCGTTACATCTGGTCTTCTATTTGGGATTTCTTCAAAGCCATGTGGATATACTTCTTCAAAAGGAACTTGTACAATTTTCGAGGAAGATTTCGTTAGTTTTTTAATTACTTCTGCTACTTCTTTTATATTCTTTTCATTCTCAGAACCTATATTAATAATCTCACCATTTACCTTCTCATCCATTGCCCGAATCGTTGCCTCTACCGCATCACTTACATACGTAAAGCAGCGTGTCTGTTTCCCATCTCCATATACGAGAATATCTTCACCTTGCAGTGCCGCATAGATAAATCGTGGGATTACCCCTGCGTATGGGCCATCTTTCGCCCTTGGACCATAAATATTAAAATAACGAACAATCGTTACAGGTAAGCCTTCTAATGCGTATCCTAAACATAATGTTTCTTCTAATGTTTTACAAACTGCATAACTCCAACGTATTTTAGAAGTTGCCCCATATAATCGATCCCCTTCTTCAGAGAAAGGCGGCTTGCCCTTACCATATACTTCTGAAGTAGACGCAAAGACTACTTTCTTCTTTCCTTTTAATGCTGCTTGTAAAATATTTCTCGTTCCATCAAAATTCGTTTCAATGAGCTCTATACTTTTTTCCATTGTTGTTTTCACACCTAAAATTGCCGCTAAATGAAACACTACATCATGTTGATTTACTAATTCGTAAATAGAATTTTTATCTAAAACACTGATTGGAATAACCGGAATCTCTTTCATTAGCTCATTATGATACTTATTTTTCCCTTTATAGAAGTTATCCACAATCGTAACTTCATAACCTCTTTTCACCAACTCTTCAGCTAAATGAGATCCAATAAATCCGGCCCCACCTGTAATTAAACATTTCTGACTCATGCACTCACCTTCTTTACAATTCCGCGTGTATCTATTACTCGCTTCATTCCTTTAAAAAGCTTCCAATCTATATTCGAGTGGTCAGTTAAAATTAAAATACACGCTGCCTCTTTAACTGTTTTCTCATCCAAGGAAACAGATTGATACACCTTATCTCCAATTTCGGCAGAAGAAATATATGGATCATGGTATTTTATCTCGTATCCTTCTTTTATTAATAATTGAATAATTGGTAACGCCGGTGATTCTCTCAAATCATTTACATCTTTCTTATACGCAATTCCTACAATTAAAACCGTTGTAGGTGATTGCACCATGTCTTTTACTTTCCGGACTATTTTCTCTGGCATTTCTTCATTAATTACATGTGCAGCCTCAATTAATTGGCTCATTTCCCCGTTCTTTTTTATTCTCCATTGAAAATATAAGGGGTCTACTGGAATACAATGTCCTCCTATCCCTGGTCCCGGCCAATATGAGGTAAATCCAAATGGTTTTGTAGAGGCAGCTTCAAGTGCCTCATAAAAATCAATTCCTAAACTTTCACATAGGGTGTTTAACTCATTTACTAAGGAAATATTGACTAAGCGCTGAATATTTTCAAATAACTTACACATCTCTGCCACCTTTGGAGAACTAACTGGAACAACTACATCAAATATAGTGCTATACAAATCCTGTACTTTTTGCTTACACTTTTCTGTTTGCCCACTAATAACTTTTGGAATCGTTTGAACTGAATATTGACTATTGGCTGGATCAATTCTCTCTGGGGAATATCCAATATAGAAATCTTCTCCTACTTTTTTGCCTGCTTGAGAAATAATAGGAATAATAACTTCTTCAAGTGTGCCTGGATATGTGGAGCTTTCGAAAATGAAGGTTTGTCCTTTTTGAAGATTTTTTTGTATATAATGGGAAGCTGAAATGAGAGCACTTAAATCTGGTTCTCTTCGTTCATTAATTGGGGTTGGGACAGTCACAATAACATAATCACTAGTTTGGAACTCAGTAACACCTTTATCTGGTGTATTTACTATTAAGCTATTTTTCGTTAATAACCTCTGTAACTCTTTAGAAGAAACATCTGGAATATAACTTTCTCCTTTTATAATTGACTCTACTTTTCTAGTATCTTTATCTAGTCCAAGTACTGTATATCCTTTTTCTGCAAAATGGACCGCTAATGGCAGGCCAACATATCCTAATCCAATAATAGCTACTTTACTACTAGCATTCATCTATATTCTTTTCTTCCTTTCTCAATCGTTGAATAATATCTCTATCCCGCTCTCCATCTGTAAAACTCCCGCGTTCGTCTGTATATTGTAATAGATAAGCAATTGCCTCAAGTTGATCACCAAAAATACGGTCAAATGCTGGAATACGTCCATTTACAAATCCATGTTGTTCTGGGCGTACTCGATTTGTTTTTATAACATCTACAAATTCAACTGCTATAATAGAAAATCCCTCCAAAATAGCTTTCATTTGCGCTAATGGCGGGATAATGAGAGAGTCATATCCTATTTTCTCTATTACCTTCTTATGCATAGCATGCGGCACTGCTGTTAATGAGTTATTCCATAAATCTGGTCGTTTCGCTACCAAATTCACAAAATATTTTCCCATACTGATTGGGTCTGCGGGATGGAATATATCTAATAAACATTGCAAATCATTTAATGCCACATCGCTTCCATCTTCAATAGCACGCAAAAATGGAACTAGTTTTTTTGCCGGAATAGCAAAATCACCATCAACGAATAAACAAATATCTGCCGTAGCATGCATGGCACCTATCGCTCGTGCTACATTATGTCCAAGCGCCTTCGTAAATTCAAGAACAATAACATTCTCTGACTTCGCTTGTTCAATTGTCGCTCCATCGGCTCCATTCGCAACAACTATAATTTCATCTACTCCTGCTTTTTTCACTTCTTGTATAACAGATCTTATAGTCATTTTTTCTTCTGATACTGGTATAACCGCACTATATTTCGCTTTTCCCTTTTGCAATAAAACTGGTTTATACTTCCCTATAAACTCTCTATCCCTGTTTCCCTCCGAAAAACCGCCGCGTTTACCGTATGTTTCGATTACGTATTGCAGAGCACGTAAATGATCCCCCATAATACGACTAGTCGCTTTCGGATAAGGAGAACCAGGTGATGTACCAGTATGAACAGGACGAACTTTATTTGTGTGAATTACATCGACCGAAGCCATATCGACAATATCTACTCCTCTAGACATCACCATCGCTTGAAATAATGCTGGATCTGCTAAATTCCACCATCCAAGCGTCTGAATAACTTCCCTACTCATCGCATGTGGAATTGCGATTAAAGATCCAACAACAAGCTCTTTCTTATTCAAATAACGATTCAACATACATTTTCCAACTGTCGTATAATGTGGTCTCATCTTTAAATAAACAGACCATGTTAAATTATTCACAACAATTTGATGACCTTGCTGAATTCCTTTTACGAAACGTTGTAGCTCTTTACTATCAATAACGATGTCACCATCTAAAAACAATACAATTTCACCTTTTGCTTCTCTAGCTCCAATTGCCCGCCCAACATCATTGCCAAGAGAATGTTTATAATGAATCACACGGCAATGATGTTGTAACGCTATTTCTTTCGTTCCATCTGTTGATCCATTATCAACTACGATAATTTCATACGGTTCAAGTTTCTCCACTTCTACTAAAACTTGTGATAAAGTACTTGCTTCATTGTGCGCTGGAATAACAACTGATACTCTCATATTTGTATCACTCTTACCCTTCCAAGCGAACATAAGCAATAATAGGAGTACGCACAACTACATCCTCTGGTGGGCCATAAGAAGGAGAAGTACGAACAATAACTGCCCCATCCGTTACAGATAAAAGAATGCCTGCAACGATTTCTACAGCTGTCACAACTTGCACTAACTCACCAACATGGTCACGCAATTCATCAGTAAATAACATATATAACTCTCCTCCCTTACACTTCTTTAATTGATATAATACTTGTAAATGGTAATAAAACTTCAGTTCCTATTCCTTCTTGCAGCGTTAAAAAATCGTCACCAACTGCTACAATTACACCAGTTAACTGGCCAACTGTCACAGTAATTTCTACGTTTTTACCTAAATACTGCTGTGCAATTTCTTTAAACGGTGATGTATTACATTCTTTTAAAATGTTACAAATAATGGATTGAAATTGACTAGATTTTATAAATTCTTCTGTAGCTTGCTTAGAGTTTCTTTGAATAAATCTGGCGAAGTTTTGTGAAAATAAAAGCCGTTCCACAGCAGGCATTAACTTATCATCTAAAAAATAATTTAATTGTCTATTAAACAATCGGGATAATTTATGCCAATATTTTCTGAACAGACACATATGCTTCTCCTCCTATTATTTTTTACAGTATAAAAATTTACATCCATACATCTTAATGTATACAAAGCAGACTTTTTTTGTGATAGGTAAGGCATACATTTTTCAAAGAAACAATCTTTTCTAATCACATAAAAAAGATAGATGGTATCCCATCTATCTTTATATATATTTTAATTTTTAATTGTAATTATGGCAGAAACGCTGTAATAAACAGCTCGTGGTAATTCTGCCTGTTCACTTATAGAGGCTGTAACAAGTGAACCACCACTTGCCGAAAAATACTTAACAGCTTCTAACGGAATACCATCTTCTTTCACATCAATATGTGTTCCATCTCGCCAGTTTATTTTCTGCATTGTTGCTGAAAGATCCCCAGTCACTTTACCAAATGCTTTACCATCCACCCCTAAAAAGATCCATTCCCACTTTGTTAAACTTAGTACTTGTTTCAACTCTCCAATTTTCTTTCCATCTACATTCGAAAAAATATAAAAGTTGCGTACTCCCGTCTTCTTTTGAACATGCAACAATCTTTCTCCCGAATGATTATATAAATAAAATTGTTGCTTATGTAGTCCCTTAAAAAGAAAAGAAAGTACAGCTTGCCATACACGTTGAATAACAAAATCATACTCTTCTTTTAAAAAACCTACTGTATTTCCATCTAATCCAAAGTACGTTATTACTTGAAATACCCCTACCTCTTTACGAACAACAAATTTTTGTTGCTCAAATAACTCAGAAGTCTCTCTATTATAAATTTCCTGTTTGAGCATTTTTGATCTTCGTTTTTCTATAAAACTATATATTAATAATCCAAATGCCGGTAGTACAACACCTATTAATTTTAAATTTTCTTTCTCCGAAGTGAATAGCATCCCTTTTTTATATTCCATCACTAGTCCAATTGCAACGATAATCCATGCAATGACAGATACAAAAAAAATGCGTTTCGCATTACGTGCGTGATGCTTATGTATACTCATACCCCTCCCCCTTTTCCATTTTTTTCATTATCTCATTGCACGTACACTTCCTCAATAAAAAAGACTATCCAAAAAGGATAGCCTCTTACACTTCAATATTTCGCAACATCGTATAGATGTCGTTATTCACTTTACCAAACGATTTAATGTTGTTTTGAATGTTAGATAATAAAACGACATAAACACTTCCGTTTTTACTAAATCCATTTAAGCAATTCCACCCTGGCATTACACCGTGATTCGAATAACTTCCTGGATCTACATACCAGCCAAATCCGTAATCTTTTTTGACGGCTGTAAACATTTGATCGTAACTCTCTTTCGAAATTAATTTTCCAGAGAATAGCGCTTCATTAAATAAATATAAATCATGTGCACTCGTATATATATCACCACAACCATATAGTTGTGACATACTTGGAATATTAGGTGTTGTCATATTGTTATTTACGATTTTATAACCCGTTGATGGGAACCTTGTTTGCTCTAACTCTTTACCGAAACCAGAATGTTTCATACCCGCAGTAGCAAAAATATGTTGTTTAATATATTCTTCTAACGGTTGTCCACTTACCTTCTCAGCGATGTAGGCAAGTATCGAATAGTTCGAATCGGAATACTTCCATTTCTCTCCTGGACTCCCAATACGCTTTTGCTTTCCTATTCGTTTTATTAATTCCTCATGAGAAATATCCTCTGTTCCTTGCTCATATTCAGGAATTCCTGATGTATGTGTTAATAAATGTTTTAACTGTATACCACTACCTTGCGGGAAATCTGGAATATACTTTGCAACCGTATCTTCTACGTTTAATTTATTTTGATCTTTTAATTGCATAATAGCAGTCGCTACAAATGCCTTCGAAATAGAACCAATATAGAAAGTTGTTTCCGAATTATTCGGTACTTGCTTCTCTTTATTCGCCATACCATACCCTTTATTCAAAAGAACTTTCCCGTTCTTCACAATAACAGCTGTCCCGCTAAATCCTGCATTTTGTAAATATTGATCCAATTGAGCGTTTTCATTAATTTCTTGAGGTGGTCCCTCAGCAGGCTGTTCCACAGCTTGCGCTTGCTTCACTTGTTCTTCCTGCTCTTTTTGTTTTTGTGCTTCTTGCTTCTTTTTTTCTTCTTCTTTCTTTTTTACATCTTCTTGTTTTTTCATTTCTGCTGCAGCTTTTAAAGCTGCTTCTTTCTTATTATGTGCAACAATTTTTGTATACATGAAATATACAATTGAAAATAGTAAGACGAGAATGATTGTTCTTTTTATGTATACAATCGGCCGACGTGCTTTTCCATTCACATTATTTCTTTCCTGATCCATGACTGCTTTTTTCCCCTTATTTACC
This sequence comes from Bacillus luti, assembly GCF_009739945.1. Classification (NCBI taxonomy): domain Bacteria; kingdom Bacillati; phylum Bacillota; class Bacilli; order Caryophanales; family Bacillaceae; genus Bacillus; species Bacillus luti. Next base: position 4,631,436 of record NZ_CP040336.1, read on the forward strand.
GATAATTTAATTCCACTACACAAGATTCATTCCAGATCTTTTTCATAGATTCGTGACACTCTATTCTATGTCATCCCTACTTTATCACGCACTGAACAGATTACCAACCTATATGTACAAAAAAGAAAAAGAAAATTTACAAAAGTAAGATTCCCGTTAAATTCTTAACATAAAAAAAAGGATACCCTCTAAAAAACTGATGTTATCAGTCTTTTGGGATATCCTCTCATCTCACGATTTATACGTGTTTTTTCATATCATCGGCAACAGATTCAACATTTGTACCTACGATAACTTGTACACTTGTATTACTTAATTTCATAACACCTTTTGCACCCGCACGTTTTAATGCTGCTTCGTTTACTTGACCAGCATCTTTTACTTGTAAGCGCAGACGTGTTGCACAGTTATCAATAACTGTTAAGTTTTCTTTTCCGCCTAAAGCTAATACGTAAGTTTCACCAATTGAACCTGCAACTGGTGCATCTCCATCTTCAGCTAACTCATCGTCATCTTCACGACCAGGAGTTTTTAGATCAAACTTCTTAATTAAGAAGTAGAATACTACAAAGTAAATTGCTGCGTAAATTAAACCGATTCCTGCTAGTAACAATGGTTTTGTTGCAATACCGAAGTTTAAGAAGTAATCGATTGCCCCGGCACTAAATGAGAAACCATCGTGAATGCCAAGAGTTGTTGTAATAAATAGAGACAGACCTGTTAATACAGCATGAATACCATATAATACTGGTGATAAGAACATGAATGAGAATTCAATTGGTTCTGTAATACCAGTTAAGAATGAAGTTAATGCTAGACCACCTAACATACCTGTAACCATTTTACGTTTTTCTGGTTTAGCAGCTGCAATCATTGCGAAACATGCTGCTGGTAAACCGAACATCATGATTGGGAAGAAACCAGTCATAAACATACCCGCTGATGGATCTTTTGCAAAGAATCGTGCAATATCACCATGAACGATATCGCCAGCTGCATTTGTAAAGTCACCAAGTACGAACCAGAAGTATGTGTTCATTACGTGGTGTAAACCGATTGGAATTAATAAACGGTTTAATAATCCGAATAAACCAGCACCAATTGAACCTAAGTTCACGATACCGTGTGCTACTGCATCAATACCACTTTGAATTGTTGGCCAAATTTGACCGAATACTAATCCTAAAAGAAGCATTACGATTGAAGTAATGATTGGTACGAAACGTTTTCCTGCAAAGAATCCTAACCATTCTGGTAGTTTAATCTTATGGAATTTGTTGTATAGTAAACCAGCAACAACCCCTGCAATAATACCACCGAGTATGGCCATATTAATTTTCGGCGTTAACGCCGCTGCTTTTGAAACCTTTGTCATTGTATCTGCTAATTTAGTTGGATCTACTGAACCGACTAAATCTTGAACACTTTTTAATTTATCATTTAACTCTACTGCTGAATATGTCTTACTTAGAGCATTCGTTGTATTTTGTAAAACAAGATATCCGATTGCTCCGGCAAGTCCAGCTGCTCCACTACCATCAATAGACAAACCGATTGCAACACCAATTGCAAAAATAAGTGCTAAATTATCAAAAATTGCTGCACCGGCCTGTGCCATAACAGGAATGTTAAATACATCATCTTGTCCTAAACGAAGCAATAATCCTGCTGCTGGTAGTACGGCGATTGGAAGCATCAATGCTTTACCAATACGTTGTAGAAACTGCAACATGTTAATTCCCCCTATCAAATTTATGAAATCGTTATCATTATAAGTACGCCTTAGAAAACGCTTTCTATTTACATAACCATAATAACATATAGTTGTATAGATGTGTAGTTTTTATTTTTGAATTTTTTATGGATAAATCTCCTATTTCCAAACTGTTATATAAAAGGAAAATTCTCCTTTTTTAATACAGAATAATCAAAACGAAAGACCCACTATATAACATGTAACTTTCGTTTTATCATTCCACTTTTTCATGTTATTATTTATTTCCGAGCATATCGGGAAAAGTAAACTTAGTTAATTCGAAATAGGAGCGTTGGTACTATGCAGTGCATTGAAACAAACAACTTACAACAGTTGTTAGAACAAGTAAAACCATATACAAAAAAAGGAAATCTTGCTACTTACATCCCCGAACTAGGAAATGCAAATCCAGATGATTTAGGGATTGCCATTTTCCATAAAGAAACAGAATATATCCATGCTGGTAACTCACAAACACTATTTACTCTTCAAAGTATTTCCAAAGTAATTACACTTGCACTCGCACTTTTAGATCGTGGAGAAGAATATGTATTTTCTAAAGTTGGAATGGAACCAACTGGTGACCCATTTAATTCTATTATTAAATTAGAAACAACAAGCCCTTCCAAACCACTTAATCCAATGATTAATGCAGGGGCACTAGCTATTACGAGTATGTTAGCAGGAAAAGATAACGAGGAAAAAATGGAGCGCATCCTTCATTTTGTACGTGAAATAACAGATAATCCTACTATTAATTATTCTTCTAAAGTTGCCAATTCAGAATTAGAGACAGCATATTTAAATCGTTCACTTTGTTACTATATGAAACAAAATGGAATTATCGATTGTGATATTGAAGAACTTATGGATTTATATACTCGTCAATGTGCAGTAGAAGTAAACTGCATCGATTTAGCACGTATTGGCTTAATTTTTGCAATGGATGGATATGATCCATATAAGAAAAAACAAATTATCCCTAAACATATTACAAAAATCTGCAAAACATTTATGGTCACATGCGGTATGTACAATGAATCTGGTGAATTTGCAATTCGTGTTGGTATCCCTGCAAAAAGCGGTGTAGCTGGTGGTATTTTCGGCTGCGTAAAAGGCGAAATGGGGATTGGAATTTTCGGACCGGCTTTAGATGCAAACGGAAATAGTATCGCTGGTTTTAAAATTCTTGAACTTCTTTCTGCTCAAGAAGGTTGGAGCATTTTTTAATTAGACTTTATCCTGCTCATATAGCAGGATTTTTTTTACGAAAAATTCATTGTTACCGACCATCAGTAACCTTATAAAAACAGTACTGAAAGTTTCTCTTTATTATGCATATTTACGCCCCCCTCCTGAATAATATAGTACAACCTAGCGCTATATGTGGAGGTGTGAAAGATGAAACTAATATTTCAAATGGGAAAACAGCCTGTTCTCGAAAAAACAATTCTCCTTTTTATATTGAGTATTGTAGAAAGCTTAAAGCTAAAAGTTGTTTCACTCGACGAAGCTCACCGATACATATTCAATTTAGAAGTACTTGAACTATTAATGGATCGGAACATCGATGATCAAGTACTTGAACTTATTCATTTCGGGATGGGACTTGAAGACATTCATCATGTGCTTCCTGAAGAACTTGAGCATACTATCGAGGAATTAAAATGGCTTTGCATCCAAGTGCTAAGCGAATACAGTATGCATGAAGAGTCAGAACAATTAATTGAAGATATACGCTAAAAAGCACCTATGTAGGTGCTTTTTATTTATTCCGAAGTAAATATCCAATGTCGATATATGCAATTTATTCAAGTATTTCCGAGGAAATGCTCGAACATTGCTTTTCTATTTTCACAACAGCTGATCAATCCCAATAATAATTAATAACACCCCTGCAATTATCGTCGCCCATTTCCCTAAGTATTCTGCTAAAAATCGCTTTCCTACATACGCAAAACCACTAATACAAATAAAACTAAACACCCCAGAAATAGTTGCTGTAAGCCACAGGTTTAAATTTGTTACTCCAGCATCAAAACCACCTGCAATATTATTAATAGATAATGCAACTCCTAAAACAATAGCTTCAGAAAAGCTAATTGTTTTAGAACCATCAAAATCTGCTTTTTCTGGATCACGTAAAATCCCCATAAGTACACTACCATCTTTAGATCCTACAGCATCCCTTTGACTCAAGAACGGCTGACATAAAATAAACACTCCGATTACGCCTAAAACGATTGCTCCAATCAGGTTTGCTGTAAACTCTGAAATAAATAACGCGATCCAATTCCCAAAAAATCCAGCTAGTAAAGTAAATAAAAAACCAAAAAATGCGATGATAAAATTGTTAAACCACGAAATTCGGATTTTACGAATACCATATGCAATCCCAACACCTGCATTATCTAAATTAGAAGCAATCCCGATTAAAAAAATTGAAAATAGACCTGCTGTACTCATAAACAGTCACCCCTTTTTTTCACTTTTCCATGCATATTATGAAAATGTTGAGCAACTGTGCCTGTCTGTTTCATATACATGTAATAAATACTCAACATTTTTTCAACAATAAAAAAGGAGTGCCTTCACTATGCCTAAAGAAAATCCAAATGAGCGGCTTAGCACATTAATAAAAAAACTTTTAAAAGAACGCGCCTTATCCATGCGCCAACTAGGAATGCTTACAAATATTGATCCCGCAACAATCTCAAGAATTATGAATGGTAAACAACCACCAAAACAAAAACATCTACAAAAATTTGCGGAATGTCTGCAAGTTCCGCCCCAATTGTTATTTGATGCAATGTATCCTGATTCTCCTCACATTAATAAAGAAAAGACGGATATGTACACATCTCTTGATACCATTCAGCAAACGCTGCAATCCTCTAACTTATTCGATTTCGACTACACAACAACTCGCGTAAAACAAGAACTTGAAAATTATGAACGCTATGCACAAACAACAGAAGGTGAAAAACGTATTCATGACAGCTTCGCAAGCAAATTAGAACAGATTGATAGCGCTGGCCCTTTCATAGAACAATTAACAGATATGTATCAACAATTTTGCAATGAAACCATTTCAAAAGAAGAGCGTGCAGTTCTTGGAGGCGCATTACTGTATTTCATTTTATCGACCGACATTATTCCCGACTATCTCTTTCCAATTGGCTATTTAGATGATGCAATTGCTGTTGAACTAGCGAAAGAGAAGTTACTCGAACTAAAACGAAAGACATAGAAAAATAAAGAACTATTTCAGCTGTTGTTTCTATTCAGCTCTGAAATAGTTCAATAAAAAAACGTACAAGTATACATACCCTTACGATTTCAACATACTATTCTATTTTTCTGTATGACACCATTCATATATGAATGCTGTTATTACTTTTGTAAATTCGATTAACTGTTCCACTTCAACTTTCTCATTTATTGAATGAGCCTCTTCCAATGTACCTGGTCCGTAAATAACAGCTGGAATATGAAACTCACTAAACCAACCACCATCAGTTACCGTTGCAGACATATCTAAAATTGCATTTTTAGATAGAATAGATTCATGTACTGAACTTAGAGTTTTTACAGCTACATGCTCACTATCTACTTCTAAAGAAGGGAAAATTTCACCTCGATCTACAATCATCGATTCTCCGCCCCACTTAAATTGCGGTGGATTTTCACTTAACCATGGATCGGCAGCTGCTACTTTCCCAATATATTCTTCAATTTCTTTTATTATTTGTTCATGCGTTTCATTTGGATAGAAGTGCACAGTTATCCATAAACGGCACTCATCCGCAATAAACGCTGCATGACGTCCTCCTTCAATAACAGCCGGGTTAATTGTCGTTGTTCCAGATGGATAGCCTTCATATGTTTTCATAACTGCCCAGTGACGCTCTAATTCTTGTAAGCTTTGCACAATTTTCATTATTTTTTCAATCGCACTTGCTCCAAATAAACGTCCGCCGGCATGAATCATTTGTCTACGTGTTGCATCATGAAATGTTTGCGGGCTTTTCACAGTAATCCATCCGGTGATTACGCCCCCCTGTCCTTGCATATGTAAATCACTTGTATCCACCACTACTGCAAAATCAGCATCGTAACCTCTTTTACAGCATTGAAGCGTGCCAGCTTCTCCAACTTCTTCCCCAATTACTGATTGAAAGATTAAATCTCCAGGCAGTTCAATGCCGGCTTCTTGTAAAAGCTGAATAGCAAATAATGCTCCAGCTAATCCACCTTTCATATCAGCTGCACCACGTCCAACTAACCAACCCTCTTTTATAAATGGCTCAAACGGATTTGTTTCCCACGCTTCATCTACTGAAACTTCAGCTACATCCATATGCCCATTAATAATAAGACTTTTATGTGTTTCACTTTCTATTCCTTTTTTTATCCCAACAACGTTCGGGTCATTCGGATATACATCCCATTTATCAATACTAAAATTTCGTTTTCTTAAAAACTCCGCAACAAATTCTTGTGCCTCATTTGTATTTCTTGCTGGTGGTGCAGGTGTTTCAAAACGGATTAATGTTTTTGTAAGTTCTAGCAATTCCTCTTTCCTTACATCTATTTGTTTTAGCAACTGCGAAACTTCTGGATTCATCACTAATTTCCCCTTTGCATACGTAGTATGTTTCCAGCTTTATTTTCACAAAAAAAGAGACTGTTTACAATCTTACAGTCTCCAAATTACTCAATATTATAAACTTTCTACTTCTGTTGTATTTGTCTTTTCAATATGTTCTACTTTGCGTTCCTTATTTCTTGTCGCACGGTAAAATAGTAAACAGACAATCATAAATGGAATACCACAATACAATGCCATTCTTTGTTCTGGAATAAAAGCCATACCAACAATTACCGTTACATTTAATACTAATGCAAGCAGTGGAACGAATGGATACAATGGTGTTTTAAATTTCAAGTCCTTAACATCCCCGCCCTGCTTTACATATGTTCTTCGAGCCAATAAGTTAGATAGAGCAATAGATGCCCAAACTAATATTGCCCCAAATCCAGCGATAGAAAGTAGCCATAAATACACTGTGTCTTCCGCATAAATGCCTGATAGTAATGAGAGACACCCTACAATTGTACTTACAATCAATGCATAAATAGGAACGCCGTTTTTAGATAACTTACCAAAAATCGGGCTAATCATTCCTTGATTAGACATAGACCATAGCATACGAGAAGTTGCATATAGTCCTGAATTCGCAACGGATAATACCGCTGTAATAATAACGAAATTTATAATATCCGCCGCATAAGGAATACCAATTTTATCAAATACAACCACAAATGGACTTTCTATCACGCCTGCCTGCTGCCAAGGGAATAGTCCCGCAAGAATAAAAATAGATAGTACAAAGAAAACAAGTATGCGCCAAACAGTATTATTAATTGCCTTCGGGATCGTTTTCTCTGGATTTTCACTCTCACCAGCTGCAATTCCCACTAGTTCTGTTCCTTGGAAGGAAAAATTAACTGCAATCATCGTAATTAAAATAGCTGATAATCCATTTGGAAAAAGTCCACCGTAATCAGTAAAGCTAGAGAACATCGGTGCCGGTTCATTTCCTTTCATATCTAAAAAACCAAACATTGCTGCCCCACCTAAAATAATAAATGCAATAATTGTAATTACTTTAATACTGGCAAACCAAAATTCAACTTCTGCAAAACTTTTTGAGGATAACGCATTAATAGCAAAGAGCAATACCGCGAACACTACACACCAAATCCATGACGGTACATCAGGAAACCATCGTTTCATTAAAATACTAACTGCAATCAATTCAATACCTATCGTAGCGGACCAGTTTAGCCATGACATCCATCCTACTACATAACCCGCTGCAGGCGAAATGTGCTTTGTGGCATACGTTTGATAAGACCCTGCATCAGGCATTGCAACAGCTAACTCTCCAAGACAGAGCATCGTTAAGTACATAACAAATCCTCCGACAAGATATGCCACAATCGCTCCTCCAGGTCCAGCTTCATGAATTGTATAGCCAGATCCTAAAAAAAGACCCGTACCAATAACGCCTCCAAGTGCAATCATAAATATGTGCCTACTTTTCAATTCCCTTTTTAATCCTTGGTTTTGATCTATCATATAAATCCCCCCCTTTTCACTTTGCAAACCTATTTAATGTAAGCGTTTTTAAAATTATTTATAGTAAAAATAATGATTTAAAAGAGCAAAATACATATCACTTATATTAATCACTGCCTGTTACTAAAAGGTCATCCCTCACTGTTATTAATAATTTTTGATCAGCGATGGCTTGTCCCTCTACTACTTCTAATGATTCGATATACCCACTGATTCCTATCTTAATTTCTACCTTCTGTTTATCTATTGTTTCAATGAGCGCTAATTTCTCCCACTCGTATACGTAAGAACTTTTTGTAACGAATAACTTCTCTACTTTTCCGTAACAAGGACTATACACGCCTTCTATAACCGTCTTCACTTTATAAACTCCTCCTTCTTATTAATTGACACTGGAACGTTACATATCCTGTAAATATTCCTCTTCTCCCCTCTAAAGATTTTGAATATTATTTATGCAAAATACGTACCAACCTCTAATTCGCATATAAAATAAGAGTTTTGTACAAAAAAATCTGCCTAACTGCAAAATTTTTCTATCGTTTAAAAGAAAAATAGCAAAAAAATTTTGCGATTTTATAAGAATTTTAATAAAATTATAAAAAGTCAGTCTTCATAGGGTGAAACGAGGAGAAGATGATACATGCAGACAGAAGAAATTAATTTTAAACAAATTATTGAAATGAATATGCTATATGAAACTTTACTCAATGAACTCGATATCGGGATTCATATCATTAATGAGGAAAGTAAAACAATTATCTATAACCGTAAAATGATGGAAATTGAGTCAATGGATCGTTTAGATGTGCTACACAAAAGTCCTTTAGAAGTATTTGCATTTGAAGAAAATAAAAATAGTACTCTCATAGAGGCATTAAAACTCGGAAAAACAAACAAAAATATAAAACAAACGTATTTTAACAATAAAGGGCAAGAAATTACGACGATTAATGATACTTTCCCTATAATAGAAAATGGAAAAATTAAAGGCGCTATTGAAATATCAAAAGAGATGAGTCACTTAAAACAAACAACAAGAATGGGCTCTTCTCGAAAACAAAATACTAAATTTACCTTTGATCACATAATTGGTGATTCTGGAGCCATTCAATCAATCATTGCGGAAGGAAAGAGAGTCATTCGTACATCCTCATCCATACTTCTCGTAGGAGAGACTGGGACTGGTAAAGAACTATTTGCACAAAGCATCCATAATGAAAGTCAGCGTTCAACAAAACCGTTTATTTCACAAAACTGTGCTGCAATACCTGATACCCTAATGGAAAGCTTATTATTTGGTACGAATCGAGGTGCCTTTACAGGAGCAATAGATAAACCTGGTTTATTTGAAGAAGCAAACGGAGGTACTTTGTTATTAGATGAAATCAACTCATTAAGTCCAACACTTCAGGCTAAATTACTGCGGGCTATACAAGAAAAAACAATACGAAGAATCGGCGGTACACAAGAAAAAGAGATTGATGTTCGTATTATAACAACTATCAACGAAGATCCCTTCGAAGCCATTACACACGATCGCTTAAGAGAAGACTTATATTACCGCTTAAGCGTCGTTACTTTATGTCTTCCGCCTTTACGGGAAAGAAAAGAAGATATTCCAGCTCTTGTTCATCACTTTATCGAAAAGTACAATATTCAATTCGGTCTCAATGTAACGGATGTAGATGTACATACACGAGAATTCTTTTATGCATACGATTGGCCTGGAAACGTACGGGAGTTGGAACATATCATTGAAGGTTCAATGAACTTAATAGAAGATGAAAATATTATTACAGCATTTCATATGCCCACTCGCTTTCGCGAACGAATAAAAAAAGAATTCAATATGCAGTCTTCACTAACTGATCACAATACCGATGCACCTAAAACTTTAAAGCACACAATAGAAGAAATGGAAAAGAACTACATCAATCAAATTCTTAAAGCGAATAGTGGTAATATCTCACAAGCTGCAAAGTTTTTAGGATTGAGTAGACAAAACTTACAATATCGAATTAAAAAATTACATTTAAACATATGAAATGAATATTTCACCATGTGCAAAAAAATGGAAATTGATGTTATGATAAAAATATAACATGTTAGAAAGGAACGATATATATGAGTAATGATAACAAGTTAAAGCTATTACAATACTTAGCCTTCTTCCCTACCCTTTTATGTATGATGTTACTCATTGATATGAATACCTCTCCTTACGCAAAGCTATTCGCAGCAATTAGCGGTTCCTTTGCAGCTATTATGCTTGCTGCTTTTTGGAATTTGAAGATACGTATGAAGAAAGAGAAATCTTCTTAATTCCAAAATAATAAAAAAATCGAGCCTAATCAGCTCGATTTTTACTTATTATTAAAATTCAACATTCTCCAAGTACAACCCACTCGCCTCAGCAAGGCAATTAATTTGATTACGCTGTTTTCCCTCTAAAATGTTTGGAATTGCTTCAGCATCTAATTGTCCTAATCCAACTTCAATTAATGCTCCAACAATTTTTCGTACCATGTTATGAAGGAATCCGTTACCACTCACCCTAATTTGTACGAATCCTGCCTCTTCCATCACATCAAGTGTATATACTTCGCGAACCATAGACTTTTTCTTTGATTTCGCATTTGAAAAAGCAGTAAAGTCATGTGAACCAACTAAATGTTTCGCAGCTTCTTTCATGTTTTTCACATTTAATTTTTTATTCACATGCATACTGTATTTACGCATAAATGGGTTCGTGTGCTCTTCATTCCAAATTTTATAAAGATATGTTTTTGCTTTAGAATTGTAACGAGCATGGAAGCGCTCATGTACTTCTTCTACATTCGTAATGCTAATATCATTAGGTAAATATTGATTTAAATATTTTTTCACTTTATATTCCACTAACTTCTCATCACTTTGAAAGTTAGCAATTTGATTCAAAGCATGTACACCAGCGTCTGTTCTACTACAACCGATAATTTCAATTTCTTTTCCGATCATTTCAGATATGACACTTTCAATTTTTCCTTGAATCGTATTATCGTTATTACCGAGACGTTGCCACCCTTTAAAGCGAGCACCGTCGTATTGGATCGTTAATTTATAATTGTGCATATTATTCTCCTTCATAGAAAATATTCCCTCATACCATGAGGGAATATGAATAAACTTTACTTTCTAACAAGCTTCACTACATTTTCTACATGAGCTGTATGTGGGAACATATCAACTGGTTGCACATATTCCACCTCATAACTCTTCATTAACGCTTGTACATCACGTGCTAATGAAGAAGGATTACAAGATACGTAAACAACTTGTTTCGGTTTCACCTTTAAAATTGTTTCCAATAATTTATCATCGCAACCTGTACGAGGTGGATCGACAACAATTACATCAGGACGCCATCCTTCTTTTACCCATTTCGGTAACCATTGTTCAGCTTTCCCTGCTTCATATTTCGTATTTGTGAATCCATGGCGCTTCGCATTCTTTCTTGCGTCTGCAATCGCTTCTGGAATTACATCCATACCACGTACTTCTGCTGCATCATTCGCAAGCCAAAGACCGATTGTACCAACACCACAATACGCATCCACAATCTTCTCATTTCCTGTTAAAGCAGCTGCTTTTTTTGCTTCATCATATAACACAACTGTTTGTTCTGGATTCAACTGGAAGAATGCACGTGCTGATAATTCAAATGATAAATCACCAAGTGTTTCTTGAATTACTTCTTTTCCAGCTAATTTAAATGTTTTATCACCGAAAATAACAGATGTTTTACGCCAGTTTACATTTTGCATAATTGATTTAACAGCTGGCATCTGTTTTTGTACTTCTGCAATAAATTGTTCTTTATTTGGCAACTCTTCTTTTGTTGTAATAAGTGTAACTTGTACTTCCCCTGTTTGAACTGCAGTACGTGTCACAATTGTGCGTACTAAACCTTTTTGTTTTTTCTCATTGTAAATAGAAACATTTAATTTTTCTAATATACGTCTCACAACTTTTGTCGCTTCATTCGTTGCTTTATGTTGAATCATACAATGGGCAATATCAATTAACTGATGTGAATTTTGTTTATATAGACCTGTAATAACCTTCTCGTCTTTACGCCCCACTTGTAATTGACTCTTATTACGATAATGCCATGGATTTTCCATGCCAAGTGTCGGACGAATTTTTTCTTCCAAACTGTTATTCATGTACTTCTCAAATGCTTGTACAACAATATCACGTTTTTGATTTAATTGTTCTTTATAATCTAAATGTTGTAGCTGACAGCCACCACACTCATCGTATACTGGACATGGTGCTTTCACACGATGTGGTGAAGCTTTACGAACTTTTTTCACTTTTGCTTCAGCGAAGCCACGCTGAATTTTCGTTGTTTCAGCAACAACTTCTTCTCCTGGTAATGCCCCTGGAATGAAGACAACTTGTCTCTTAAAATAACCAACGCCTTCTCCGTTAATCCCAAGACGTTTAATTGTCACAGGAAATGTTTGACCAACTTCCAACTTACTCTCATGTTGTTTTTGTATCATTATTACACCTCTACTCTATACTTTTCCATAAATATAACGCTGCATAACTGCAGTATGGTTCACATTCTTGTTTCACGTTTTCTAAAAACGCATCACTCGGTTTATCATCTAATTGAAATACACCTTGTACTGCACGTTGAATCCCGATGTCTGCTTTCGGAAACATATTTTTCCGTCCAAGCCCAAACATTAAAAAGTTTTGCACTGTCCATGCACCAATCCCCCTAATTGGTAACAATTGTGCTGCAACCCCTTCTTCTGTTTCGTTTTCTATTCTAGTTAAATCTAACTTACCACCTATAATACACTTTGCTAATCCTACCATATATTCAGCTTTTCGCTGACTAAATTTTTGCTCTCTCAATTCTGCAATTGAAATATTTGCTACTATTTCTGGAGTAGGGAAAAAGAATACACCGTTCTTCTCTGTTCCATATCGTTTTACAAATTGCTCTGTCAGCACAGTAGCAAATTTCAAATTTATTTGTTGATGAATAATGCAGCGAAGTAAACACGCAAAATAATCGAATTCTAAAATAATTGGAGTATAAGCATATGTTTCAAATAGTGGACGTAATGATGTGTTTAAAAAATGATTTTGTATATCTTGAAACGAATCATTCCAATGAAAAATCGTCTTCATTCGTTTCATTACTTTCTCCGGATTTCCTGCCTGACTAGAAATCCAAAATTGTGGATTTTGAACAGTACCAATCCCTTGCAAACGGACAACAATCTGTTCCTCGTCTATACAAAGCGGGACATACATGACTTTCTCATCTAATTGAATGACGTTTAGTGGATCAAAAGATAAACGCTTTAACACTTCTTCAAAATGGTACGGATACTCTAACGTAACATGTTCGCTCCACATACGTTTTCCCCATCCTTTTTACACATCATTATAGCATGAGAAAACCGCAAGCATACATGCTTACGGTTGATTGCCTTTTACTAAGTCATCTAGACTTTTAAAATGATACCCTTTCTCGCGCAAATCATCAATGATTTTTGCAAGTGCTTCTGCATTATCTTTTGATATTGCATGAAGTAATAAAATAGATCCTGGATGAATCATCGTCATTACATTATTATGCGCGTATTGCCATCCTCTTTGTTGATCCACTTTCCAATCTAGAAATGCGAGTGACCAAAACACATTATAATAGCCCATTTCTTTCGTAAGAGCCAATGTTCTTTCACTAAATACGCCGCGCGGAGGGCGTACATATTTCACTTCTTTTTGTCCAGTTACTTTTTTGATTTCTTCCGTTACACTCGTTAATTCTTCACGAAGTTTCTCATCATTCACCGCTGTGAAATCAGGATGACTCCACGAATGATTTCCAATAATGTGTCCTTCATCCTTCATTCTTAATAGCAAATCTTTTTGCGTTTTAATGTAATGCCCTGTTACAAAGAAAGTTGCCGGTACTTTTTTCTCTTTTAATACATCTAAAATTTGGCCTGTGTATCCATTCTCATATCCATTATCGAACGTTAAATAAATATCTTTTTTCTTTGTATCCCCTAAATAAAATCCGCCATTCTTTTGTAGTAAATCTGTATATAATTTCCCTGCATCTGGTACTGTTTCATTTTTAGGACGTGGGATTCCCCAGTTGTGTGGAGTATTTGTATAAGCCAATGCCGAAACTGGAACAAGTGCCATCATAATTGAAAAAATGAGACCTATATATAACCATTTATATTTCATAAATAGTCTCCTTTCCATATATAATCGTACCTGTAGTTTCTGTTGCTGTGCATTCTTTCATGCTGAACATGTTTTTCTATATATACCAAAAAAATGCATCTCGAATCATTCGAGATGCATTTTTGTTTACTTAAATACTGGCTCTTTAAAGCTCGCTAATTTTTCAAGTGATGTTTTATCCACATCTGCATGTAAGCTGTTACCATGAGAGTCCATCGTTACAACTGCTTTAAACCCATCGATACGTAAATGCCACATTGCTTCTGGAATACCGAACTGTAAGAAATCAACATCTTTCACTTCTTTAATACATTCAGCATAATATTGTGCTGCACCACCAATTGCATTTAAGTAAACACCACCGTGTTCTTCCAATGCAGCTAATGTTTTTGCACCCATTCCGCCTTTACCAATTACAGCACGAATACCGAACTTCTTCATAATGTCGCCTTGGTATGGTTCTTCACGAATACTTGTCGTTGGACCCGCCGCTTTAATTTGCCAGTTGTCATTTTCATCTTTTACTACAACTGGACCACAATGATAAATAATTTGTCCGTTTAAATCTACAGGACAATCGTTATCCATTAAATGCTTATGAATTGCGTCACGACCTGTATACATCATGCCATTAATCGTTACAACATCCCCAACGCGAAGTTCACGAATTTGCTCTTCTGTAATTGGTGCTTGTAATACAATCTCACGTTGCTCTGTTTTTTCTTGTGCTTCTTGCTGAAGTGTATCTTCACCTTCTTGATATAACCAATCCATAATTTCTCCTGTTTCAGGATGGATTTTCACACCTAGGCGACGATATGCCCAGCAATTATATGCAACAGATACATAGAAGCTAGCTGGCAGACGGTTATATACGCCAATTTTACAACCAAGTAAAGTTGTTTCTCCGCCGAATCCCATCGTACCAATACCAAGCTTATTTGCATTTTCTAATACGTACTCTTCGAGCTGTTTTAACTCTGGTACTGGATTGATGTCATCTAATGTACGGAATAATTGATTTTTTGCTAATTCGTAACCTGATGTGCGGTCTCCCCCGATACCGACGCCGATTACACCTGCGCTACATCCTTGACCTTGCGCTTGATATACTGCATGAAGAAGACATTTACGAATCCCTTCTAAATCGCGTCCTGCGCGTCCAAGTCCTTCTAATTCACATGGCAAGCTATACTGAATATTTTTATTCTCACAGCCGCCGCCCTTTAAAATTAAACGTGCATCAATATAATCTTTTTCCCATTGCTCAAACTTAATAACAGGTGTACCTGGTCCTAAGTTATTTCCGCTATTGTCACCAAAAAGAGAATCAACAGAGTTTGGACGAAGTTTACCATCTTTTGTCGCCCGCTCAAGCGCACTATAGATAGCTTCCTTCAGTTTTAGTTGATTCACACCAACTGGTGTATAAATTTTAAATGTTGGCATCCCTGTATCTTGGCAAATAGGCGAGATATTATCATCAGCCATTTTAATATTATTCGTAATTGTGCCAAGTGCCATCGCTGAACGAGTCCCTGCATTTTCTCGTTCTTTCGCTTGTTGAATCGCACGACGAACATCTTTCGGTAAATTCGTTGACGTTTCAACAATTAGTTGATACATGCTTTCTTGAAGCTTTTCCATTGTTACTTCCCCCTCAATTGTGAACGCTACCAAAACGTTATGAGATGAAAATTCCATTGTTATACTCTTCAGCTTTTTATTTATTTCATGCTATTAAAGGATAAATGAAATTTTTCACAACTTGATTATACCTTTTTTTCTACCGTCCTTCTATTATCCGTACAGAAAAAGGCTACCAATTTTGTATTGGCAGCCTTTTTAATATATTATTCGTCTTTTTTAAATTGCTCACATTTTAATTCTAATTCATCTAACATCGCAAGAAGACGATCTACATCTTCTAACTCTACTTCTTCAGGTTCAATTGTATCAATTACTTCAATGAACATATTTAAACGTTCTTTTAAATATACTAATTGTGTATCTTTATCTTGAATTGCTTTTCCCATGAAGGCACTCTCCTTTTAATTCGAGTTGCTTTTATTATACCGCAAAAATGATTGCTATGGGCATGAAATTTCATCAATTTTGTCACGGTCATCCGCTATAATGTAAGCCTTCTCTCTTTTTCTGCTAAAAAGTTTCACTTTATAAAAAGTACATATTCTTCTATTATAGAGAATGGACAAATTGTTATTTCAATAGTCAAAGGAGTATTTCATATGACGATATCACAAAAAATGAAGCCGATTACTCCTTCTTACGATCCATGGGAAGCGTATATGGACCTTGAAGAGTACGGCAAACTACTATTAACAAACGTTGAGTTTACAACGACAACGTTATGCAATATGCGTTGCGAGCATTGCGCTGTTGGTTACACATTACAGCCGAAAGATCCAAATCCGCTTCCGATGGAGCTTTTATTAAAACGATTAGATGAGATTCCTCATTTACGTTCTTTAAGTATTACTGGCGGAGAACCTATGCTTTCAAAGAAATCCGTCGACAACTATGTAACACCACTCTTAAAATACGCTCATGAACGAGGCGTTCGCACTCAAATCAATTCAAACTTAACTATAGATTTAGCACGTTACGAACAAATTATTCCTTATTTAGACGTACTGCACATTTCTCATAACTGGGGAACGATTGATGATTTCGTTGAAGGCGGATTTGCAATGATGGAGCGTAAACCTACTTATGAACAGCGTGCAAAATTATTTGAACGAATGATTACAAATAGTAAAGCTCTCTCAGATGCGGGTGTACTCGTATCAGCCGAAACAATGCTGAATAAACGAACTCTACCACACATTGAACATATTCATCGTCAAATCGTTGAGGAAATGGGCTGTAAACGTCATGAGGTTCACCCAATGTATCCAAGTGATTTCGCGAGTAATCTAGAGATCTTAACAAAAGCTGAAATTCGTGATGCAATTGAGCATTTACTAGAAATTCGCGATGAAAATGTATGGATGTTATTTGGAACTTTACCTTTCTATGCTTGTAGCGATGACGAGCGAGACATTGCCACATTTAAAAAATTACAACAGAGCAAAAATGTAACAGTTCGTAACGATCCAGATGGCCGTTCTCGTTTAAACGTCAATATTTTCGATGGAAATATTATTGTAACTGATTTTGGTGACGTTCCCCTTCTAGGTAACGTACAAACAAATACATTACAAGAAGCATATGACAAATGGAGCGCTTCAAAAACAGCAAAATCATTAAGCTGTCACTGTCCAGCAGTAAAATGCCTTGGGCCGAATGTTCTTGTAAAAAACAGCTACTATCCGACAGAAGATTTCTTATCAAAAACAGCAAACATTACATTATAAAAAAAACGTCAGCTTATAAGCTGACGTTTTTCACGTTATTGCGAGTGAGAAGATGAAATGAATTTAAAATATAAATGATCATGAATTGGAATTGCAGCTCCAATTCCTTGCGAGGTAATATTTTTCACAACAAGCCTTTTTTGGTTTCCCTTTAACACAAGGTACACTTCTCCGAATGTTACTTTTCCTTTTTCATTTACAGCTGGTGTATAAGCGTATAAATATCCAAGTTGACTCGGACTAATATTATACACACGCTCATGTCCCGTACCATAACCAACAGTCGTTTTAAATGAAAGAGGCAATTGTACCTTTTCAAGTGCTTTTAGAAGCATCATTTTTTTCACATCTGTAGAATTTTTCATGTCGGCTGTTAAATCACCCTCAACCGTCTTTTGCGTTTCTTGTTTATAGCGAAGTGGATATAAGCGATCTCCTCCACGATTATCATACACATTGCGATTCACTTGCTTATATTCCCAATTAATTGATGTATCTATCGATTCATAATTTAATGCCCATTGCCCTAAATAAATTTTTGCCCTGTACCCTACAGCAAGTGGTGCATTTGAAATTGTCGTTTCGTTAAACATCCGAATTAAGTCTGGATTTTCAATTTTAATGTTTGCTGTTTTCAATAATTCTTGAGCAAATTTACTCGGCTGTAAACGCGGCAAATCTTGTGCGTCATTTGGAAATGTATTATCTTTTGAAATATTTAAAACAGATGAAGGCACTTTTACTTCTACTGTCGTCTTTGCAAAACTACTGTTAGGAAATAATAAAATAAACGAGAACATAATTGAAAGACATATGCTGTATACTCGTTTCACCTGTCTGGCTCCTTCCTACGTAAAGGTATAATACTACTTTGTTTATTGTTTTCTCTGGGTACAATTGTTATGCCTACTTTTCACAATAAATAAAAACCAATTCCCATAATGACATATGCCGCCAATAAAGTTCCTCCTTCAAACCAGTTTGTATCTCCATCATTTGAAATCGCTATCGTTAAGAAAACAGCTGTAATCATAGAAACAAGTTCTGGTATGGTAAACACTAAAGGCATCCTGTTTGCAAAAAACATGGATAGCAGTACTAATACAGGAGCAACAAACATGGCAATTTGTAATGTAGAACCTACTGCAATTTCAACTGCAATATTCACTTTATTTTTATAAGCCATAATAATTGCAGATGCATGTTCTGCTGCATTCCCAACAATCGCAACGATAATAACCCCTATAAATAACTCTGACCAGCCAAATGATTTCGCGACTGTTTCAAATGTATGCACGAGCGCTTCTGACACATAAGCTACCGCAATTGTCGCTATTGCTAAAACGAGTAATGCTTTACCTTTTGACCACTCTGGCTCTTCCTCATGCGCTACTTCATCACTTTTATGTTGATATACACCACGGTGCGTAACTAACTTAAAGAACAAAGCAGCAAGGTACATAATAATCATAATAATAGAAACACCGATACTTAATTGATAGGTCTTTCCGGCATCCATCTTCATCGAAAAAATCTCTGGAATAACAAAAGCTACGACAACAGCAAATATTAATAAAGCTGAATTATGCCTTGCATCATACACATTAAAACTTTGCCTTTTGTATTTAAGACCTCCTACAAAGAAAGATAGTCCTCCTACTAATAGTAAATTTCCAAGTACAGATCCTGTTAAAGAGGCTAACACCACTTCAATTAATCCCGCTTGAAGTGCAAAAATCGAAATGATCAGTTCAACAGCATTACCGAAAGTAGCATTTAATAATCCGCCTATTCTAGGTCCAGAGACAATTGCCAAACTCTCTGTCGCTCTGCCCATAAAACCCGCTAATGCGATAATCGTAATACAATACACAGCGAACATAATTGTTTGAGGCCAATGAAGTGTTTTTCCAAGTACAGAAAGTGGTACCCCAATAAGCGCTACGATAAGAAATATTTTATTAAACATGCTTTTCATCCTTCCATCGTATGTATTTCTCCTCGATATTATTATTATTCTTCTCCTAACTTGTCCGATTTCATCACAATTACGTTTAAAAAATCATGTTGATGAAAAGAGTATGAAAGATACTTCATTTTTATTTAGACGAAGAAAATTACAAAGTATGAAAAGAGGCTAAAAGCATGCATTTAAAAGAAAAAATTGAAACAATTATTTGCGGTCAACGAACCGGTGTATTATCTACTATACGTGAAAATAAACCTCACAGCGCCTTTATGATGTTTTTCCATGAAGATTTTGTACTATATGTTGCAACAGATCGAAAATCAAAAAAGATAACAGATATCGAAAAAAATCCAAATGTATATGTACTACTTGGGCGTGAAGGAAAAAAATTAGATGAAGATTATATTGAAGTTGAGGGCTTAGCCTCCATCGAGGAAGACTCCACATTAAAAAACAAGTTTTGGAATAATAGTTTAAAACGCTGGTTACTCGGTCCTGAAGACCCTAATTATGTACTAATTAAAATCAATCCTGACACAATTTATTACATCGATGGTGCTGGTACGACGGAGCCCGAGTTTTTACGACTATAAAATAAAACAAGCCCCCTTTAGGTGGGCTTGTTTTGTCGAAAAGTTCTTCTGAAAAAAACAATAAAATAGGTGGAACTTTCTAAAGATTCTGTTATATAATAGCAGTAACTTAAATAAACTGTATTAAAACAGATTGAGAGGAGAAATAAAATTGATGAAAAGAGAAGAAAGAAAAAATATGATTGAGTTTATCGAAAAGAAAAAAGGGATTGAACGTGACGAATTATTATTTATGACGGACGATGAAGTAGAGCATATTTATAATGTAACGTACTTTTTATATGAGGAAATTGCAGAGTAGTATAAGAATCCCCATCTTATTAAAAAAATAAGGTGGGGATTCTTTCGTTATTTATCACGCGATTTGCAGCAGTAATCACCCAATTGGTGAAGGCTAATAATCAGTGAGCGATGAACCCCTACCGATTAAAGTTTCACTTTATACATGAGAATGGTTTTCATGTATAATAATGTAAGATTGGAGGAATTTTACTATGAGTTCATGGCTCTTATTCGCACTATTATCAGCAATTGCCGCTGCCCTTGTATCTATTTTCGGAAAGATTGGTTTAGATGGAATCGATGCCAATGTTGCGACAACGGTTCGTTCTATTATTATGGCATTATTTATGGTGGGCGTTATTATTATACAAGGTAAATTTCAAAATATTGGCGACGTACTGCTAAATAAAAAAGCACTGCTCTTTATCACATTAAGTGGGGTTGCAGGTGCTTCGTCATGGCTATTTTATTTTCTTGCCTTAAAAACAGGAAAGGTTTCTCAAGTAGCCCCTGTCGATAAATTAAGTGTAGTGTTTTCTATTATTCTCGCGATGATTATACTCGGTGAGAAGTTAAACTTTATGACTGGCGTTGGTGTAGTCTTTATTACAGCTGGTGTACTACTTATTGCTTTCAGCTAAAAAACCGCTATTAGCGGTTTTTCTTTTTCTTTATGTAAAACCACACAATACATGCAACAACTACTGAAATGAATAAAATCCATATTCCATAATGATGTAAACTATACTCAACGAAACGCCACTTCTCTCCTAGCTTCCAGCCAAGCCCGATAAAAACACTTATCCAAATGACTGCACCACCGTAAGCATACAAGCAAAAACGCCAAAGTGTTAAATTCGACACCCCAGCAAAATACGCTGTTAAATGACGGACTCCTGGGATAAAGTAACCAATCATTAAAAGAAATGGTCCATATTTTTCAAATAAAATATGTGTTTTTTCAATGTGATGTTCTTTAATTCTAATTTTCGGCCCATATTTTTTTAAAACAGGAAGTCCCAGTTTTAAACCTAATATGTAGCTTAATGTAATACCTAACATTGCACCAGCCATCCCGCTTAAAAAAGCAGCCGTCCCTGACATAACTCCTTTTGAAACGTTATAACCAACAAAGGTCAATAAAAACTCGTCTGGTATCGGTAATCCTACAATCCCACCAGCCAAAGCTATAATAATTCCAAAATACCCATAATGCGCGATTAACTCGCCAATATGTTGTTCCATTCGGAAGACACATCCTATGCACGATCGTTATTCCACATTGTGCCCTTTCTATCTTTAAGACAAACATGGTATACATATTCACTATACATTGTTTTTATAATGAACTCTACTTCTATTCATCCCTTTAGATGAGATAAAAAACGACTTTAATTAGTGAGGGTTTTGTTCATCTCCACTACTTATTAGCCCGCACGAATCGGGCTGTTACGGACAGCCCAATTCCGACTTTATTCCCTTATATTCATCCAATTTTGAGATGAAATTCTTACTACTTGCAAACAGCCGGATTAAAAAATAAAAATTCATATGCTTGTTTTTTTGTTACAATAAAGAAAAGTTACTTTTCGCAACGGTTTAACTCTCAGGAAAAATGATATATCTAGCAAAAACATAGTTTGGTCTATATAATGCAACTTCTACCTATAAAAAAACATGCGCCCTTTAACATACAACATCATTTTTCTAAATTATACAGGGGGAACGAACATGACCATTGAAAATCAATTTATCCAAAAGGTTTACTATAAAACATTTTTAACAGAAGAAACTTCTACTCCAGTATCGGAAGTACTTGGTGAAGCATATATAAATGAATCAAAAAATGAATTCTCAAACATTTCTAATGTCCGCTTTGCTCAAGGTGAATTTTATTACCAAAATAAAGACTTTGAAGCAGCCATATTTAAATGGGACAAAGTAAATAACGACCTTGCACTTTGGGCAACCAAAAATATTGCAGACGCTTATTTTGAACTAGGATTCTTACCAAAAGCAGAAGAAATGTATCAATCTATTCAAACAGAAGATACGACTCTTACGATGGAAGTTTCCCTGCAACTCCTTTCTCTTTATATCGAACAAGATCGTTTAGGACTAGCATTTAAAACCATTAGTGAGGCTGTCGCATTTCAACCTGACTATCCAAATATTACTGCCATTGCTCGCTCTTTCTATGAAAAACAGGAAGATTGGAATAACGCTATAGAGCTTGCAGTTCAAGAAGGAATTCGAACAAACTCATTACACTGGTTCGATACTTTAATTAATTATGTGAATCAAGGGTTTACTAAACAAATTAAACCAGAATATTTCTATGAGTCTTTAAAAGCTCTATATACAATTGATCAAGTACAATTTAAAGAACTTGTTATTGCTCTTTGGAATAGCTATCAAGATGAAACGTTGTATCTACCATGGATTCAAACGATAAATCACTTATTCTTACATATTGAAACAGATAATAATGATGATTGGTCTGAAATCTCCTCTCGCTACCAAGAGACATACTTTGCATTAATTACTGGTGAGCATTTTATGCATGAATTACAAGGACTTGTACCAGATTTATTAACAAATTGGTTTAGCTTAATGAAAACAAAAGATTCTCTAATTGTCTCTGCGGCAGTGTTAGCATGGAATGAAGTTTCACCTACAACTTTAGAATCATTACTCGTAAAAAGTGCTGGTGCTTTACTTTCTAATTCATCAGCTGAAGAGAATGTTAATATGGAAACCGTTTCTCATTTATTCGAAACAATTGCTGTTTGGGCTGAGAAAAATGATGTAGATTTAAGTCATCAATTTACGCTACTCGTCCATGAACTATGCGATTTAAATGTTACACAACTACTAATAGCTGGCACTAGTGACCATGATAAAGCATCATTCGTCAATTCCATATTAGGAGAAAATATCTTAACTGAGACTTTAACAACTCCTATTTTATTTAAAGACGATAGCCAAACTGAAATAACAGAGTTCAATGAGTTGGATGTACGAAATATACCGAACTTTGATGAGCTCCATCAAATAATGGCTACATCTTCCCAGTTAGAACTTGAGAAAAAATGTATAGAAATTAAGCTACCAAGTAGATTTTTAAGAAAAAATAAGTTTGCATTTCTTGTTACACCATCTATTCAGGGACAATTGGATAAAAATAGCTCCTATTTTGAATACTTACAAGCAGCAGATAGCCTCCTTTACGTATTGAATTCTGCTTCACCATTACATGGTGAAGAACTTGATACATTACTTTATTTACGTGAACAGGTGCCAAACTTAAAAATTCACTTCGTATTACATACGAATAATACGACTACTAATGAAAAATTAATTAGTAAACTTAAAGTTCATTTCCCAAATGCACAATTCTTCCCATACTCTCCTTCACAAGAGAGTAGCCAGCAACTTGGGGATGTAACAGAATCTGTTCTCTCTAATCTTGCAAAACGCAACATGGAACAAGAACGTATAGAAAAACTAATATGGTTTACTCAAAAGACAATCGCATACCTTGTGAATGAACGTGTGGAATTAGAAAATACATTAGTGAAAGCAGTACGCTGGAATAAACATATCTCAGTAAAACTAAATGGATTTATTAACAATCTTACTGCTCTTGAAAAAGATAAAATTCGTTCGATTACAGAATCCTATCTATTAACGAAAGAAGAAATTACACGAGATATACATTCTCAAATTCCTGAATTATTACAGAGTTGCTCTGACCTTGTTCAAGAAGATAGTGATTTTAAATTAGTTCATGAAGAATTAAATACGGCAATGAACGAACGAATTCAAAAACATGTGCAACAAGTCCTTCTTCCTAAATTTACTGGGTCTATTCAAGAATGGATTGAAACAGCTCATAACGAATTTATTCAAGCACAAGCTTATTTAGATGAAATGAGCGAAACTTTCAATAAACTCTATAAAGAAGAACGTATGAAACTTCCTTGTGATTTCAAATTATTAGATGATTGGAATCGAGATGTTGTACGAATGACAAATCGAATTACAGTAACGAACATCAATATTTTATTACGCTTTACACCGACACAATTTTTCTTAAAAAGTGCTGGAAAACTATTTGGTAATATGCAGAAAAACCAATCTATGCTCGCAAACAAATATAAACAATATATTGAAACAGAGGATTATACAGAAATTGCTCAAGCAATCTCAAAACAATTCTTCCTTCAATTTGAAGTATTTGAAGGAGCATTAGAACGTGATATCATGATGTTCTTTAAAGATCCACTTAGTATATTGAAACAAAATGTGGAAACAGCTCATCTTGAGATTGAAACAGACGAACAAACATTGGCAACACTAAGAAGCAATCCAGAAACATATCATGATCCTTTAGCATTATTTAAACTACAATTGCTACAGCATAAGTTCGTTTTAAGTACTACTAAGAAACATGAACATGTCTTTGTATCCAACGAATCTCCTACTATTTAACAGAAAAAACCAAGCAAACTGCAATTTGCTTGGTTTTTACTTTAATTTATTATTTTCATATGTTCAAATGGATAATAAATAGCTGCTAACTTTCCTAATACATCTGCTCTATCAATAAGCCCTAAACCATTTCTACTATCTCTGCTTATTAAGCGATTATCACCCATAACAAAAATCTTATTTTTAGGAACTGTAATCGGCCCAAAGTCCTCTGTTAAATTCATAAGTTTTTTTTCCGCTTGTTTTTTATTACTGTGCAAATACTCTTCATTTTTCACTTCATGATTCACATATAATTGATCGTTTCTCATCTCAATTATATCTCCAGGTAAACCAATCACTCTTTTCACATAAAAATTATCTGTCTTCACAACAATAATGTCTTCCCTTTCATAGCTTTCAAATTGTTTTGCTAACTTATTAATAATTACCTTATCCCCATCTTGTAACGTTGGCCTCATAGATGCTCCTTTTACAGTCGTAGGAAAAAACACAAAAATTTTCGCCAAAAATACCAATAAACATGCGATTGCAATTGTTCCAAAGAATTCACGCCAACGCTTTTTCTTTTGCATCATTCCACCATCTCATCATCTTTTTACTTTTATTATAAGGACTTTTGTTGATTAATTTCCATAAAATTCTGAATTATATAATCGCGATATTACAAACTTCAAAATAACATCCTCATAAAGTGAAACTTTAATCACCCCTCACTAATCGTGATTTTATAGGCAGCCCGACTTCTACCTCAAATTCGACTGGAGCATAGTAATAAAAAAGATACTCTCAAAATAGTTAATCTACTATTTTTGAGAGTATCTTTTTTATAATCCTACATATACAATACACATTTGAGCCGCGACATATGTAAACCAAATCCAAAGTGGTTCATACTTCAGTTTGCGTCCACCAATATCTGTTACGCCAATAATGAAGTCTGAAATCACAAACAATAAACCACCAAACGCTGGTGCCCACCATATGCCTGAATTCCCGTAATATAAGGCGAATGCAAAGCAAGCCATTCCTCCAACCCATAATCCGTATACGAGAGCTCCTATCGTAAACAACTTATCCTGTTTTTCATTTCGGATAAAAAAGAACCATCCTATAATGAGAAAAAGTCCATATACGAGTAAACCAATCCAAAAACCATTCCACGAAATTCCTGTTTGCAAAAATGCTTTTACATAAAAACAATGAGCAAGAGCAAAAGTAACCATCCCTCCAATTAGCCTGTGACCAATTGGAATTAATCCGGCCATAAACAAATCTCCTACAGTCGATAAAGTCATACCAAGCGCAACCCACGTACTATATTCTGCCGATGGGTCTTGTAACCATATGAAAATGGCACTACCTGTTAAAGAAAAACTAAGAACAAGGCGAATTGCTAAAGGCAACGGCATATTTTCCTTCGTTCTTTTTGTCTGCCGTATTGCATAAATCGCCCCCATGAAAAAAAGAATGATTTGCCCGATTAACACCATGTAAAGTACGTTCATAATATGTTCTCCTCAATAAATGCTTTTTGTATCTTTTTTCGTTGCACCTAGTCTATTATCCTTTTTCTATATAAAAAGAAGAACAGTACTGTTCTTCCATTGTAATCGTTTTCCCTTTATCTATGCTACTTGTTTTTCTTGCTCTATTTTTTGCTTAGCTGGCGTTCTATTCACCACGATAATTCCCGCAGCTACACATGCTAAACCGAATAATACAAATGAATGAATTGTTTCTCCTAAAATCATACTCGATAATAATACACCAAATACAGGTATAAAGAACATATACATTGATACTTGTCCAACCTTATTGTACTTCATAATTGTATTCCAGATGCAAAAACCAGCTGCAGATAAGAAAGATAAATAGATTAGCATAAGTATTGCATGTAAACTAAATGTAAATGGCATTGCACCTACTTGAAATACTCCTATACATAACAATCCTATTGACCCAAAAATCATTTGATATGCTGTCATATATCCAACATCTAACGTTTTGCTACCTTCTTTCGCCAATATATTCCCATAAGAATACAGCATTGCTGCACTAAGAAGTAATAAACTACCGATTCCGAAATGGAATGATAAACTACCATCACTCGGTACATTTACTAAAACGACACCACAAAAGCCGATAGAGACTCCAATTATTTTTCTCATATTGAGAGCATCATCTTTATATAAAAAGTGCGCGAGTATAATTTGAAAGAATGATGATGTGCCCGAAATAATAGCTCCTTCAATTCCCGAACTATAACTCATTCCGATATAAAAACATATATATTGAAGAAATGTTTGAAATAAACCAATTTGTACTAACTGTTTCCCCGTTCCTTTTTTGAAGTTCATATCTTTTCCTAACACTTTAAAAAAGCATAAGAGCATGACTCCAGATAAGAAGAAGCGATAACCAGCAAATAATATTTGCTCTCCAACTTCTTGTGGCTGAATTCCAAGTTCAGCATAACTTAATTTAATGAAAGGGAATGCGCTCCCCCATAAAAAAGTTGCTACTATTGCAGCAATAAATACGCCAATCGGATGGGTAAAAAATTTCTCTGTCTTCACTTGTTGTCTTCCTTTCCGATCTTTTTATGAACAATATCCATATATACCAAAGGAACTGTGAAAACACAAGTTTTCAGTTTATACTTAAAACAAAAACATACCATCTTTCAAAAACATATGTTATACTATAGAATAATTACAACATAATAACTATTAAAATTAGTTTCAACAGAAATGCTGCTATCCATTAATGGATGGCAGCTTTCGTCGTTTTATAGGGGTTTCGATTTTGATTCTTCTTCTCAATAAGAATTTGAAAGGGGCGAGTAATAATGAACTCGGAAGTAAAAACATTACCATCGAAACAAAACGTACCTACTCCATCTTGGATTCAAACATTAAAAAAGCACTATGAACTTATATTTGCAATCGCATCTGGTATTTTTATTTTAGTTGGCTGGTTACTCACAAAGAACGATGCAATACATGTGGGTATTACTTGCTATATCCTTGCTTATATAGTTGGTGGGTATGCAAAAGCGAAAGAAGGTATTGAAGATACCATTGAAGAAAAAGAGCTAAATGTCGAAATGCTCATGCTCTTTGCTGCTATTGGGGCTGCAGTAATTGGCTACTGGGCAGAAGGTGCTATTTTGATCTTCATCTTCGCACTAAGCGGTGCGATGGAATCTTATACATTAAGTAAAAGTCAAAAAGAAATTTCAGCGCTTCTTGATTTACAACCTGAAGAAGCATTACGTATTTCAAATGGAACCGAAGAACGTGTTCCTGTTAGACAATTACAAATTAACGACATTATTTTAATTAAACCTGGAGAACGCGTTCCTGCTGACGGTACAATTCATAATGGTGAAACAAATATCGATGAAGCAGCTATCACCGGGGAACCTATTCCTAATGAAAAAAAACATGGTGATGAAGTATTTGCCGGCACTGTAAATTTACGTGGGGCTATCGAAGTTATAATTACGAAGCCGAGCGATCAAACACTATTTCAAAAGATTATCCGTCTCGTTCAAAGTGCACAAAGCGAAAAATCCCCATCACAACTATTCATCGAAAAATTTGAAGGAACATATGTAAAAGGGGTACTAATCGTTGTTGCGCTTATGATGTTCGTTCCTCATTTCTTACTTGACTGGAGCTGGAATGAAACGTTTTATCGCGCTATGATCTTACTTGTAGTCGCTTCTCCTTGTGCACTCGTTGCTGCCATTACACCAGCGACTTTATCTGCAATTTCTAATGGAGCGAGAAATGGAATTCTCTTTAAAGGTGGCATACATTTAGAACGCCTCGCCTCAGTAAAAGCAATTGCCTTTGATAAAACAGGAACATTAACAGAAGGAAAACCTACCGTAACAGATGTATATGTTCGAGAAAATATAACAGAAAAAGAAGTACTTTCTATTACAGCATCAATTGAAAGTCACTCTACACATCCTTTAGCTGAATCCATCGTGAAATATGCACAACATGCGTATGACATTACATTAATAAAACCAGAAAATGTTGAAGATGTAACTGGTTTTGGGCTAAAAGGAATATTCGAAAACAAAGCTTATAAAATAGGTAAAGCTGATTTTATCGGTGAAGAAACAAAGACATTTCATAATGGTATTTATGCCGCGCTTGAAAAAGAAGGTAAAACTGTCGTTTATATTAGTGATGAAGAAGGTATTCTTGGACTTATCGCTTTAAAAGATACGCTTCGTCAAGAAACAATAGCTGCCATCCGTGATTTACAAAGTATTGGTGTTGAAGCCATTATGATTACCGGCGATAATGAGGAAACAGCAAAAGCAATTGCCTCTGAAAGTAATATAAAGGAATATTACGCATCGTGTTTGCCAGAAACAAAAGTTGAAACGATTAAAAAGTTAAAAGAAAAATACGGTACAGTAGCAATGGTCGGAGACGGTATAAATGATGCCCCTGCGCTCGCTACTGCTAGCATTGGTGTGGCAATGGGTGAAGGAACTGATGTAGCCTTAGAAACTGCAGACGTTGTACTTATGAAGAACGAACTATCTCGACTTTCGCAAGCAATCCGTTTATCAAAACGAATGAACCGTATTGTGAAACAAAACGTAATCTTTTCGCTAGCTGTAATCGCAATGCTTATTTGTTCAAATTTCTTGCAATTTTTAGCTCTTCCATTCGGTGTTATCGGGCATGAAGGAAGTACGATTCTTGTGATTTTGAATGGCTTACGATTATTAAAAGGAAATAAATAAAACGGGTCCCTCATAGAGGACCCGTTTTTTTTAATGGTAGCTATTATGCCCGTTCGCACTACTACTCGTTTTATGCTTTGGATGCGAACTGCTCTTTTGCTTATTGTTATTTTTATTGTTGTGGTTCTTTTTATTATTACTCATGAAATATCCCCCCTGTTCCCTTTTATTATGGAACAAGAGCTCATTTTTAATTACGGGAATTATTGTCACCCGTTCTATAATGATGGAGTAAACCATTAATTTCACCGCCAAGTAAAATTACCCATCCAGTTAAATAAAACCATAACATTAAAATAATGATACCACCGAGACCACCATATGTATTGGCGTAATTCGCAAACTTATCTACATAATAAGCAAATGAGTACGATACCACAATCCATCCTACAGTAGCGAATGTTGCTCCTGAAATGACTTCTCTTCTTTTTAACTTTCGATCTGGTGCAAATGTATATAAAAAACTAAACAACGCAAATAGTACGAAGAAACTCGCTACTAATCGTGTAATACTCCACACGTAAGAAAAACTATCCGATAAACCAATTGCTTTAAATACCGCTGCCCCAATCACTTGTCCGAAAACTGGAACAATGAGTGCAAACACAATCATAAAAATGATTGCTAATGTAAACACAATTGATAACGCTCTCGTTTTAATAAAAGAGCGTGTTTCTGTTACATCATACGCACGGTTGAAAGCATTCATAACCGCATTCACTCCGTTTGAAGCAAACCATAGCATGGATAGTAAACCAAATGATAATAAACCACCATTTTGCTCATTTACAACTTTATCTACGTTCACTTCAATTAAGTACATTGCATCTTCCGGTACATACGGTTCTAATAAATTGAGCACACTTTCTGTTTGAAGGTCAATGAATCCAAGAAGCGTAATTAAGAAAACAAGCCCAGGAAAAATCGCAAGCAAGAAGAAATAAGCGAGCTGTGCTGCCAAGCCCGCTACATCATCGCGCATCGTTCGGTCATACAAATCTTTACCAAACGAATAAGTACGATTTCTCCTCACCTTTTCTAAAAATTTTTTCATATATGTTTAAACGCTTTTCTTCTCTTCTTTATCTTGCTTTAACTCAATGTACGCTTCAGTTTTTTTTTCCTCTACATTTGAGTCTTTCATAAATAATTCACGCGCTTCTTTCATACCACCATCTTCAGCTACTACTGGCTCTTCTTCTGCTTTCAGCTCATCTACCTTCGACGATACAGCTTGAATTTCAATTGTTTCTGGCTTTTCTACTTGCTCAATTTTTTTCTTACTAAAAATTTCTTTCGTTTCTTTTAACGTTTCTACAACAGACGGCGTCAATTTTTTGATTTCTGCTACTTTCGCTTTCACTACATTGAAATCAGCAAGTTCGCGTCCTTTATCTGTAACAGTTTGCACTTTTTCTTTGATCTTTGCATTTTCACCAATTTCAATCATCTTCGTTTTTGCTTTTTCCGCAGTATTTTTTACTTTTTCACGGTTTTCTTTCTTCAACATAGATACAGCTACACCTGCAGCTACACCAAGTGCAATATTTCGAGCAATATTATTTTTCTTCGCCATATTCCTTCACCCTTTCATTTCTTATGTTAGAAAGTATTTCTTTCTAAGCTTCCTCATATTCCTTGTTCATTTCGAATGAAAGCTAATAGCTTTGCACACCCTTCTGTTACAAGGTCATATACTTCTTGGAAATTCCCTGTATAGTAAGGGTCGGGAACGTCTGTCCAGCCACCGTCTGGAACAAAATCGGACAGCCTACCAATATAGCCTCCAGTTTTACCTAAACTTTTTAAATCTGCTATATTCTTGTTGTCCATGGCAATAATATAATCAAACTTTGTTAAGTCTTCTTTTTCTACTTGCCTTGCTTTAATTCCTTCAAAAGTGACTGCATTTTCTTTTAAAATTTTTTGTGTTCCTTTATGTGGCGGATGACCAATATGCCAATCTCCAGTTCCTGCAGAATCAATGACAATTTTCCCTTCGAGTCCCTCTTTTACGACAAGATTTCGAAAAATCGCTTCTGCCATCGGAGAACGGCAAATGTTCCCAAGACAAACAAACAATACTTGAACCATATTTTTGTCTCTTCCCTTCTTGGTGCATTTCTTAATATACTTATAGTATAAACAACCAATTATTAAATATAAAGGAAATCCCTACTAATTTAATAGGATTGAAAAGATTCATTAACGAAAATGATAAAAAATGTTAAGATAGCCTTATGTTATTTTAAAGGGGGACACTTCGGTGGATTTATCCGTAAAGTCAGAAGAAAACGTTGAATATATGGTCGAAGCTATTAAAGAAAAATTACGTATGGTTAATGCTGGAGCAATGAGAGCTGCTAGCTTTAATGAAGAAATGTACGAAGACTTACGTGACATTTATGAGCATGTTATGAAACGTGAAACATTCAGCATTAGTGAAATGCAAGCTATTACAGAAGAATTAGGTACATTAATTAAAAAATAAAAAAGCCTCTCTTATATGAGGCTCTTTTTTATTTCCAACAAATTCATGACAACTCTTCTGTTTCCCTCAACCAACTGTAAAATACTGTACAATAGAAGTAGAACCTCATCTTAGATTTTTTCTCCATACATACTACTCACAAATAATAGCAACACTACCATTGCTAACTGTTTTTACTGGAGGTGCTTACTTATGAGCAATTGGTACAGTAAGACGAAAGATCAAATATTAACAGATTTTAAAACAAATGAACAAAATGGCTTAACAAACGAAAGCGTAGATGAACGTGTAAAGCAGTATGGACCAAATGAGTTGATCGCAAAACAAAAGCGCACTTTATGGCAACGGATTTTTGCCCAAATTAATGATGTCCTCGTATACGTCCTTCTTATCGCCGCCCTTATTTCTGCCTTTGTAGGAGAATGGGCCGATGCAAGCATTATCGCACTCGTTGTCATATTAAATGCAGTTATCGGTGTTATCCAAGAGTCCAAAGCTGAGCAAGCTTTAGAAGCACTAAAGAAAATGGCAACGCCTAAAGCTATCGTAAAACGCGGCGGTGAGCTACAAGAAATTCCATCTGAACAAGTCGTTCCAGGTGATATTGTCATGCTCGATGCAGGACGTTATATCCCATGTGATTTGCGACTAATCGAAACAGCAAATTTAAAAGTTGAAGAATCTGCTCTCACTGGTGAGTCCGTTCCTGTTGATAAGGATGCACTTTATCATCCTTCTATGCAAACGGATGAACAAGTACCACTCGGCGATCAAAAAAATATGGCCTTTATGTCTACTCTTGTTACATACGGGCGAGGTGTCGGTGTTGCTGTTGAAACTGGAATGAATTCACAAATTGGTAAAATTGCTACCCTTTTACATGAAGCAGACGATGATATGACACCACTTCAAAAAAGCTTAGCACAAGTCGGTAAGTATTTAGGCTTTGTCGCTGTAGCTATTTGTATCGTTATGTTTCTCATCGGTTTTTTACAAGGACGAGATACGTTAGAAATGTTTATGACTGCTATTAGTTTAGCTGTTGCAGCTATTCCAGAAGGCTTACCAGCTATTGTTTCCATCGTTCTAGCAATTGGTGTGCAGCGCATGATCAAACAAAATGTTATCATTCGTAAACTACCAGCTGTTGAAGCGCTTGGGTCTGTTACAATTATTTGTTCAGATAAAACTGGTACGTTAACGCAAAATAAAATGACCGTTACTCACTTTTATAGTGATACCACATACAATCGCTTAGAAAGTTTAAATGTAAATAACGATACGCAACGTCTATTGTTAGAAAATATGGTGCTATGTAATGATGCGTCTTATAGTAGTGAATCACAAACCGGAGATCCAACTGAAATTGCTCTTCTCGTTGCGGGAAGCTCTTTTAACATTCAGAAGGACGATTTAGAAAATAAGCATAAACGTGTTAACGAAGTACCTTTCGATTCCGATCGTAAAATGATGTCAACTGTACATACATACGATGAAAGCTACTATAGCATGACGAAAGGTGCTATCGATAAACTCTTACCTAGATGTACTCACATATTTAAAAACGGTAAAATCGAAGTTCTAACAGAGGCTGATAAAAATCAAATATTGGAAGCTGCTCAGTCCATGTCGCAAGAAGCTTTAAGAGTACTTTCATTCGCATTTAAACAATACAATTCAAGCGATATGGATATAGATCATCTTGAAGAAGACCTCATCTTTATTGGTCTTGTCGGTATGATTGATCCACCGCGTACAGAAGTAAAAGATTCCATTACAGAATGTAAAAAAGCCGGTATTCGCACAGTTATGATTACTGGTGACCATAAAGACACCGCATTTGCAATTGCCAAAGAACTTGGCATTGCTGAAGAAAAGTCTGCAATTATGATAGGAACTGAATTAGATAACATTTCAGATACAGAACTAGCAAGCAAAATTAATCACTTAAATGTATTTGCTAGGGTCTCTCCAGAGCATAAAGTAAAAATCGTAAAAGCATTACGCGCGAAAGGAAATATCGTTTCTATGACTGGTGATGGCGTCAATGACGCTCCATCTTTAAAGCAAGCAGATGTTGGCGTAGCGATGGGTATTACAGGAACAGACGTTGCAAAAGGGGCTGCAGATGTCGTGTTAACAGATGATAATTTCTCATCTATCGTGAAAGCTGTTGAGGAAGGTAGAAATATTTATCGCAACATAAAAAAATCAATTCTTTTCCTACTCTCTTGTAACTTTGGAGAAATTATCGCTTTATTTTTAGCCATTTTACTTGGCTGGGCGACACCATTACGCCCAATCCACATTTTGTGGGTCAATTTAATTACCGACACACTTCCTGCACTATCACTTGGTGTTGACCCTGAAGATTCAGATGTGATGAAGGAAAAGCCACGACGTGCGAAAGAAAGCCTATTTAGCGGTAGCATCCCTTTTCTTATTTTCAATGGGGCTGTCATTGGACTTTTAACGCTAATAGCCTTTATCGCCGGAGCAAAATTCTATACTGGAGATACAAATTTATTCCCTCTTTTCCCAGAGCGAATTGATGAAGATGCCCTATTACATGCTCAAACGATGGCATTTGTCGTTCTTAGTTTTTCTCAGCTCGTTCATTCATTTAACTTGCGTTCAAGAACGAAATCGATTTTTTCAATTGGGATCTTTACAAATAAATATTTAGTCTTCTCCCTTCTTATCGGTGTTCTTATGCAAGCTTGTATCATTTCCATCCCACCTCTTGCCAATATATTCGGTGTGCATGCATTAACGATACGAGATTGGGGATTTGTTCTCTTATTAAGTATCATTCCGCTTGTTGTGAATGAAATCATTAAATTTGTGAAGAGAAACTAAAAGGCAATGAGGACTAGTCCTCATTGCCTTTTCATTTATCCCACTATTTGCCGTGCAGTAAAACTCCCACCTCAAAATTCAGCTTGAGCAAAGGAGTTAGGTGGGAGATCAACTGCCCATAAATGTCCGATTGGTGTGAGCTAATAATCAGTGGGGATAAACAAAACCCCACTGATTAAAGTTTCACTTTATCCTTGTAATTCTTTTTTGATGTTCTCTGTTAATGTAGCCATACGCTTACGACTTTCTTCACGCTCACGTTTGTTTTGCTCTTCAATTTGTTGTGTTTCTTGCATACCTCTTGAAATGATGTTCCAAGTCTCTTCAAGTGTTTCCATCTTAATACTAGAAGAGCCTGATAGCCTTGCCACTTCCACACTTTGAGTTGCAATATTTTGTGCATTTTTCTTAAGTAATTCATTTGTACGACGATCCAGTTCAGCCATAGAATCTGCAACAAGCTTTTGACGCTTCGCATTTACCGCTTGAATGATACCATTTTTAAAGATAGGAATCGTTGTAATAAATGCTGTATTGATCTTACCGATTAATTTATTGTTACCACGTTGAATCATACGAATTTGTGGTGCTGTAAGTAAAGCAACCATACGTGCCTTTTCTAAATCATCAATACGCTGTTCTAAAATTTCAACAGAGTTTTTAAGCGACTCTAATTCAATACCTGCTAATTGATCATTATTACGTACACGCTCTTCATACATCGGAACTAGCTCTGTATTTAAACGATCTAATAACATTTCTCCTGCTACTACGTATTTTTCTAAGTCTAAGTAATATTTTAAGTTTTGCTCATATAATCCGTCTAACGTACCAATTGATTTTTTCATTTCATCTTGATACTTCGTAATTTCCACGTACACTTTATCAATTTCACGACCCATCGTTTGATACTTGCTAAAGATTTGTTCAATCATTTTATCCGCTTTTTTGAACATACGTGAGAAGAAACCGCTTTTCTCTTCCGCAAAATCTTTGCTATCAAATCGGTCCATAATTTTACCAAGCTGTTTTAATAACTCACCAGAGTCTTCTATTTTTGATAGAGACATTGTATGTAAAATTTGATCTGCAAAGCGTGAAATTTCCATAGATGGTTCTTTTCCAAGCTCAATTAATTCTAATTGGTCTTTAATATCTACCGCATTATAAATACGTTGTACATCCGCATCTTGTCTAAGTTGCAAGCGAACATCTTGTGCTGTTTGCTCATTTAATTCTGTTTTCGAATCTAGTACGACTGGGTTATTCATATGGTATTCTCCCTTTCCTTATAAAAATGGACGAAATAGTCCTTTTATTGTTTGTGATAAATTTTTATAGGCTGATGAACCATGAAACTCAAGATCAAAATTAACTTCTTCAAGCCAATGTGAGTCAAATGCCCCCGCTTCAATATACGGTTCAATATCGTTTCTTCCCGTTGGATTGAAATGGAATACATCTACTCCAATTTGGTTTAAAAATAGTAATAAAACAGCATCAGAACGAGTTAATTCTCCACTCTTCTCATTATTAAATATAACAATTTTCGGTACATCTTGTGAATAATCAAATTTCTCAAGCTGTTCTAAAATATTCGGTGGTATTTGAGAAAGTTGCGCGAAAACATATAGCGCTACATCTTGTTTCGTCTCTTTTGCAATTGGTTTGCACATTTCACTTTCACACGTATGGATAATCGCTTCTGCAATACCATGTTGTAATCCTTCTGGTAATCGTTTATGTGGCCACCAATGACTGTTCATAATTAAATCTGGATGTAATTTCCCCCCGCGGTCTAATGCATCTCGATAATGATATTGGAAATTCGCTTTTTGTTCTTTCGTAAACGGGAATGTATTGATTAATAAACTATTATCAAATGATGTAACAGCTTTTAATCGTTGAAAATATTCTTTATCATTTTTTGACACACCTGATATTTTTGCAAATAAAGAAGGGATATAAATATGTTTATTTTCAACAAAGAATGTCGGGCGTACAAATGCCTTTTCTTTCGTAATTAAAAAGAGTTCATCATATGTTGTTTTTAATGTACGCGCTACAGGTGTATATGAACGGAATTGCCACGGTTTGTATAATAATGAATTATCATGGTGAAGCACTTGCTCAATTTCCTTTGAAGCTTGATACGCTACCGTTGCGACGCGTTCACGACGGCGGTCGGGAAATGGTTCCAATGAAATACGACTTTGGTGCGATACGACAAAAGTTCTGCCGTCCTCATCCACATTCTCAAAGCCATCTTTTCCTTCTGGATGATAATAAAGTACATCGCAACCGAGCATAATAAGAAAATATAAGAAATATATACGACTCTCTGTCGCATCACCATACCAAACGATACGCGGCATTTGTTTCTTATAATTGATCGTAGAGAACCACTTCGCTACGTAATTTTCGCTTAATTTAATCATATCGATTAAGAAACGACGGAAACCTTCTGTCTTTAAAGATTGATTATGTTGTTTCTCATATAATTTCAATACAGAAATAAACGTCGTATGTATATAATGCTGTAAATCAGGGTTATCTACTTTCGGTAAAAGTTGTTTCCCTGATAAGTGTGCAACTAACCTATTTACTGTCAGACCATTTGGTGCTTCTTGATGTAATCCAAACACTTCTTGAATATGACGAAGCTTTTCCGAATCAATCACTTTGTTTAAATTTTGTTCGTGTAAAACTTCGATTCCTTTCGCTTCACTATAATCAAACAGTTCATTAAAATATTCATCTACATCATTAGGAACACCAAGGATTCGACTTGCTATATAACTAAATTTCATCTCATTCTCTGTCAGCTCATATTGTGGGCGTTTTTCTAAAAGTGTTTCAAATTGCTTTAAATCTGATTCATCTTTTAATGCATATGGTTGAAGTGTAAAACGTGAAAACACAACAGTTCACCTCCAAAAACATTTACGTTTTTTCTAAGTCCTTCTTCTATTATAAACTATTTTTGGTTATAAAAAATGGGCGCTCGTAAAACGAGCAAACCCATTTCAATTATTTATGATTATTTTTAGTAGCTGCAACTTCTTCTTTAGCTTGTCCAGAATTCTTCATGTAGTGAAGTATAAATGTTGCTCCAAATGCTACAACTAAAATGATAAAGAATACTGCATGACTTATTTCAATATGAACAACAGACAGTAACATTTTTGCTGCAATAATTAAGATTAAAATATATGCTGTCGTTTCCAGTTCTGGAATACGCTCTAACAATTTTAAGAATACACCAGCGATACCGCGCATCATTAAAATACCGAGCATTCCACCTAATAATAGAATCCAAACTTCATTTGATACACCAAATGCAGCAAGTACGCTATCTACCGAGAACGCGATATCCATTAATTCAACCATCGCAACTGTTCCCCAGAAGACACCAAACATTCTGAAGAGAATACTATTTTGGTTCATACCATGTGCTTCCTCTTCTTCTGCATTACCTTTTCTTTTATCAATGAAGTATTTAACTGAAAGCCACGCTAAGTAAAGTGCACCTAACACTTTTACCCATGCTAATTTAATTAAGAACATCCCAATTCCAATCGCAATAAATCGGAATACATAAGCTCCAATAAGTCCATAGAATAATGCTTTTTTACGTTTTTCTTCTGGAAGGTGTTTTACCATTACCGCTAATACAAGTGCGTTATCAGCTGATAACAACCCTTCAAGTACAACAAGTGTACCGATTAATCCCCAAGATACTGGATCTTGCAACACTTTAATCCACATGTCCAAGTCGAAAAACTGAGCATACGTATCAAGGATTCCTTGCAAAATACTCATCTTACCTTTATCCCCTATTCTTTGCTAGATTTATAGAAAGGTCAAAAAAAGGAAACGAATATCGTTTCCTTTCTATGCATCCAAGCCATACGCTCTTACAAGCGCACCTAAGCCACCTTGGAATCCACTTCCTACTGCATTAAACTTCCACTGTCCATTATGACGGTATAGTTCACAAAAGACAACTGCTGTTTCAATGGAGAAATCTTCCCCTAAATCAAAACGAAGAACTTCTTCGTTTGTTTCTTCATTTGCTAAACGAACGAATGCGTTTCCGACTTGTCCAAAGTTTTGATTACGGCCTTCTCCATCATAAATTGTAACTGTAATAGCAATTTTATGAACATCTGCTGGAACCTTTTTCAAATCTACAACAAGTTGCTCATCATCCCCGTCACCTTCACCTGTACGGTTATCCCCTGTATGTAAAACAGATCCACAAGGAGACTGTAAATTGTTATAGAAGATAAAATCAGTTTCCTTCGTACATTTTCCGTTCACATCCAATAAAAAAGCAGATGCATCTAAATCAAAATCTGATCCACCGTCATAAGATTTAATATCCCACCCAAGACCAATTACTGCTTTTGTTAAACCAGGGCTTGTCTTACCTAAATCAATCTTCTGTCCTTTTTGCAATTGAATTACCATTTATATTCACCTCTATATTTTAATATTTAAAAATATATCCATCAGTAAACATCTGTTTCACCGATGGATATATAAAGTGAAACTTTAATCAGTGGGGGGGGTTCTTCATCCCCCACTGATTATTAGCCTTCACCAATCGGGCTTTTACGGGCAAATCTATTACTCTACATCTAAACCGAAATTATTACATAGAGACGCTAATCCACCTTGGAATCCACTTCCGATTGCATTGAACTTCCAGTCACCTGCATGACGGTATAATTCACCTACTACAACAGCTGTTTCAATAGAGAAATCTTCTCCTAAATCATAACGAATTAATTCTGCATTCTTTTCTTCATCTAAAATACGTACGAAAGAGTTAGAAACTTGTCCGAAGTTTTGGCTACGTCCTTCTCCATCATAAATTGTAATTGTGAAGCAAATACGTTCGATATGTGCAGGTACATTTTTTAAATCTACTTTAATCGCTTCGTCATCACCTTCACCGTCACCAGTTCGGTTATCTCCTAAATGCTCTACAGCACCATTCGCACCTTTAGGGTTATTATAGAAAACGAAATCCTCTGCACCTGAAACTTTACCGTTAGCACCTACTAAGAAAATACTAACATCTAAATCGAAATCGTTTTGTCCGTCATAACGATTCGTATCCCAACCAAGTCCTACAAGAACTTTTGAAAGACCTGGATTCGTTTTTGTTAAGTCTACCTTTTGTCCTTTTTTCAATGAAATTGATGCCATATTCAATTCCTCCTCGGTTTATTTTATTGATAACGTGATACAATCTCACTTAAGTTTTTATCTTGTGTGCCTTCTCCAACAGCTGAAAACTTCCATTCACTTCCGTGGCGATACATTTCACCTGCGATTAGAGTCGTTTTGCCAGCATAATTATCCGATAAATTATAGCGTGCTAATTCTTCACCAGTTTGCGGGTTTTGAATACGAATATATGCATTACGAATCATCCCGAAATCTTGACGACGATTTACACAATCATAAATATTTACAACGAATACTAAACGATTAATACGGCTCGGAACTTTATGTAATTCTACGAAAATTGTTTCGTCATCACCAGCGCCTTCACCTGTTAAATTATCTCCTGAATGAATAATACTACCACAAGTAGAAAGTTTGTTTCCGAAGTAAACTAAATCATTTTTATTTAAAAAACGATCCCCTTCTAACATAACAACAGATGCATCACAATCTACATTTGGTTTACTTCCAAATAATGAAGACAGAAATCCACCTGATTGCCCAATTGGATCCCAGCCTAAGCCAACCTGTAGTTTTGCTACTTTTGGTTGTCCTTTCGTTAAATCGATCTTTTGACCTTTTTCTAAAATAATAGGCATGAAGTTTCTCCCTTTCTACAAAGCATTTTCCGAATCGGAAAATATTGTATTCTTCTCTTATATTGTAGCATTATTTACCTAGTGAGAAAAAGGATAAATTCTCAGTTATATGAAAACATTCATATAACTTACTTATGCTGATGTAAGAAGTGGTAAATAGCACCAATCATTCCTGCACAATTACCGTTTTGTGCCAGTTCAATCTCACACTTACTGTAAATCTCTTTGTTTAAATATTTTTCTACCTCTTCTTTTACTTCTTTTAAGAACTGATTTCCTCTATCAGTAATTCCCCCACCTATAACAATCATTTCTGGATTAAAAATATAAGCAAGGTTACTAATTCCAATCGCTAAATGTTTAAAGAAAACCTCAACTGCTTTCGTAACCTCTCTATCTCCTTTATCATACAACTCAAAAATCGTTTTCCCATCCCACTCACCTTCACCTTTATATTTCCTTACAAGACAAATTAACCCTGAAATAGAAGCAACCTCTTCAAAAGTTTTTCCTTCTATTAACATATTTCCCCATTCACCAGCACTAAACGAATGCCCTCTATATAACTCTCCATCTATAAAAATTGCGCCTCCAATCCCCGTTCCGAGGGTAAGCATAATAAAGTTTCTTTTATCTCTTCCAACACCATTCCACTTTTCTCCGAATGCTGCACAATTCACATCATTGTCAATGGATACAGGAACTTTTAATACCTCTTGCAATCTATCAATAATAGGAATAGTAGCGTAGTTCGGAATATGATCCACCCCTCCCGTTACAACCCCTTTATAAATATTAATAATTCCCGCAGTACTAATACCAATTCCCGAAATCGTATGTTCATTTATTAATTTTTGGGATAAAAGGATGAGTTTTTGAATGATTTGTTCCCCGCCCAAATGAATTTCTGTTGGAACTGTTTTATGCTTTAGTACTGTTCCTGCTTCTGAAACGATTCCATATTTAATTTGCGTACCACCAATATCAAATGCAATGTATTCTTTCATCTGCTGTCACTTCCTCTACTGTAATGAATGTAAAATTCTCACTGCTCTACTATTTATACAGTGAAACTTTAATCAGTGGGTGTTTTGTTCATCCCCCACTGATTCTTAGCCTTCACCAACCAGGCTTTTACGGACAACCCGCCCGGCGAATAGCGGGGGAAAGAGTTTACACTAACTCTTTTCTCTCTTTAGAAATACACCACCTTTTTCTATATATAGTTTTTTTTGCATAAAACTCTTTTTCCTATGAAATATTACAAAGGGATGTATTTTAGATGGAATATTAATTTTTCAGGAGGAAATCAATGACGAAAATCTTCATTTTAGCATCAACTCTTTCTTTATCTTTTTTTAGTGGTTTAAATATCGGTAATGCAGCAACAGAAAACTTCTCTCCAGTAACAAACGCGATTGTACAAAATAATAATCATTTCGCAGAAGGTAACTCAAAAGATAATAATAAACCACCAGGAAATGGTGGTTCTCAGGACGATAGTGGTTCTGGTGGCAATGGTTCCGGTGGTAGCGGTTCTGGCGGCAATGGTTCTGGCGGCAACGGTTCCGGTGGTAGCGGTTCTGATGGCAGTGGCTCTGGCGGCAGTGGTTCTGGCGGCAACGGTTCCGGTGGTAGCGGTTCTGATGGCAGTGGCTCTGGCGGCAACGGCTCTGGTGGTAGCGGTTCTGGCGGCAATGGTTCTGGCGGCAGTGGTTCTGGCGGCAACGGTTCCGGTGGTAGCGGTTCTGATGGCAGTGGCTCTGGCGGCAACGGTTCTGGCGGCAGTGGTTCTGGTGGTAGCGGTTCTGGTGGCAACGGTTCTGATGGTAGCGGTTCTGGCGGCAATGGTTCTGGCGGCAACGGTTCCGGTGGTAGCGGTTCTGATGGCAGTGGTTCTGGTGGCAACGGTTCTGATGGTAGCGGTTCTGGCGGCAGTGGTTCTGGTGGCAACGGTTCTGGGGGCAACGGTTCTGGGGGTAGTGGTTCTGGTGGCAACGGTTCTGGGGGCAACGGTTCTGGGGGTAGTGGTTCTGGTGGCAACGGTTCTGATGGCAATGGTTCCGGTGGTAGCGGTTCTGGTGGTAGCGGTTCTGGCGGCAGTGGTTCTGGCGGCAACGGTTCTGGTGGCAACGGTTCTGGGGGCAACGGTTCTGGGGGCAACGGTTCTAGTGGCAACGGTTCTAGTGGCAACGGTTCTGGTGGCAATGGCTCTGGCGGCAGCCGTATTAAAGGCGATAGCAGTTCTCAAGGTAGCGATGACTCTCAAGGTAGCCGTGTTAAAGGCGATAGCAGCTCTCAAGGCGGCAATGGTTCCCAAGATGGTAATGCAAAAGATAACGCGAAAAAACAAGGCGATAAGTTACCTAATACTGCAACACATTATCCTGCATCTATTTTAATGGGACTTTCAACGTTCCTAATTGGTATGTTACTATTTATTCGCCGTAAAAATGCAAAATAAAAACACATCCCTCCATCTAAAAAATACATGGAACAAATTGTAAAACTAAAAAGGACTTTGGATTGCATTTTATTACGCAGCCCAAAGTCCTTTTTATCATCTATCAACAAAGTATTAATACGCTTTTCCCCAATACACCACTTGCTTAGCTTCTTTACCACAACAAATACATTCGTCAGCTAATTGCTCTTGCTCAAAAGGCATACAGCGTGAAGATACTCCAACTTCTTCTTTTAGTTTCTCTTCACAAGCTAATTCTCCGCACCACATCGCCTTAATAAATCCTTGCTTTTCATCAGCTACTTTTTTCATCTCTTCGAAATTCGTCACACTATACGTATTCTCATCACGAAATACTTTTGCCTTATTAAATAAAGAATTATGAATTTCTTCGAGTAATGATGGAATACGCTCTTCTAATTGATCCATTGATATAAATTCTTTTTCTTTCGTATCTCTTCTTACAAGTACGACTTGATTCTTTTCTATATCCTTTGGACCAACTTCTAATCGAATTGGAATGCCCTTCATTTCATACTCATTAAATTTCCAACCAGGTGTTTTATTGCTAACATCTACTTTCACACGTGCAACGTTTTGAATACGCTCTTGTAACTCTGTTGCCTTTTCTAACACACCTTCTTTATGCTGCGCAATCGGTACGATAACAACTTGTACTGGAGCAACTTTTGGTGGCATTACAAGCCCATTATTATCACTATGAACCATAATAAGTCCACCTATCATTCTTGTTGATACACCCCAAGATGTTTGGTGTACATATTGCCACTTACCGTTACGATCTAAAAATTTAATATCAAATGCTTCAGAGAAATTCGTTCCAAAGTTATGAGATGTTCCTGTTTGAAGTGCTTTCCCATCATGCATTAAACTTTCAATCGTATAAGTCGCCTTTGCACCCGCAAATTTTTCTTTGTCTGTTTTTTGCCCTTTAATTACTGGTATCGCTAAGTAGTCTTCACAGAAAGAAGCATATAGATTTAAAATATTTAACGTTTCAGCTTGAGATTCCTCTGCCGTTTCATGGATCGTATGACCCTCTTGCCATAAGAATTCAGTTGTACGAAGGAATGGTCTCGTTGTCTTTTCCCAACGAACTACTGAACACCACTGGTTATATAGCTTTGGCAAATCATTATAGGATTGCACAATTTTTGAAAAATGCTCACAGAATAAAGTTTCAGATGTAGGACGTACACAAAGTCGTTCCGCTAACTTTTCATCCCCGCCATGTGTCACCCAT
This sequence comes from Bacillus luti, assembly GCF_009739945.1. Taxonomy (NCBI): domain Bacteria; kingdom Bacillati; phylum Bacillota; class Bacilli; order Caryophanales; family Bacillaceae; genus Bacillus; species Bacillus luti. Next base: position 4,676,011 of record NZ_CP040336.1, read on the forward strand.
GCTACTTCAGGAGCAAATCCTTCTACATGATCCTTCTCTTTTTGCAATAAACTCTCTGGGATAAACATTGGCATATACACGTTTTCATGACCAGTTGCTTTTAATTTCTCATCCATAACCTTTTGCATATTTTCCCATAAGGCATAACCGTACGGACGTAGAATCATACATCCTTTTACACTCGAATAATCAACAAGTTCTGCTTTTTTCACAATATCTGTGTACCACTGCGCAAAGTCCTCTTCCATCTTCGTAATCGCTTGTACTTGTTCTTTTACCATAGTCAGTCTTCCTCCTTCTAGAAAATACAAAAAAGCCCGCGTCCCTAAATAGGGACCGAGCTTTGCCGGCGTTACCACCCTGATTCATGCACAAAAATTGCGCATGCTCTCTTTTTGATAACGGGAAATTCCCGCTGCATATGCAGAACTCAAAGGTAGGTTCCATATCGCCTTTTTAAGAATCTTTCAGCCTGACGGATTCTCTCTCTGCCAAAAAGGTTGAACATGTACTAGTCCTTTTTCATCGTTATAACGAAATAAATTTGTTGAATATCATAATATAAATTTCACCACAAAACAAGAGTGAATTTTCTTATTTTTATATATTCTTTTCATTTTTTACAGTTTTATACGTAGCTTTTCCGCGTAATTTTCACAAGTTGGTGTGCAATCATACCAATAAGTGTACCAAGTAGAATGAAGAAACCAATAAATCCATATCCCATTCCTTCCCATCCACCAATAACCATCATTGTAACGGGAAAGGATGCTAAGCAAAGAAGTATTAAACTAAGTGCAAATATAATATCGAACTGCTTGTCTGGAAAGCGTTTCTTTAGTAAATACGAAATAGCAAATACAAGAATAATCGTAATTCCGCCAATGATGTAAAAGATACCAAATCCATCTAACCAATCCATGTTGTTTCCTCCTTCCATAGATTCCCTTATACTTGATTATATGTTTAATTTTTCTGAAAATAAATAATAAATTTTATTTGAAAATATATTTTTATTACTAGGTATTAATAGTAATATATAGTAATAGGTTTTATATAATTAGGAGGATTACTTTATGGATAAAGCATTAACTAATCGTGTCATCATTTTATCATTCGACTGTTTATCAGCTTTAGATTTTCCTATATTACAAACATTACCTCATTTCCAATCTCTAATAAAAAAGGGCGCAATTGTGGAAAAGGTAGAGCCCATCTATCCTTCTGTAACCTATCCAAGTCACTCAACAATCGTAACTGGTAATTATCCTAATAAGCATGGTGTTGTTAGCAATACGTTACTTCAACCTGGACGTGAATCACCAGATTGGCATTGGTACCGAAAATCAATACAAGGAACAACATTATATGATGAAGCACATAAAGCAAATTTAACGACAGCAGCCCTTCTATGGCCTGTTACCGGCAGAGCAAATATTGATTACAATTTACCAGAAATCTTTCCAAATAGACCGTGGCAAAATCAAGTTTTAGTTTCATTATTTAGCGGTAGCCCGCTATATCAATTAGATTTAAATCGCCGTTTCGGCCATATACGAAATGGATTGTCACAACCTGAACTCGATGATTTCGTACTTGCTTCTGCTGTGCATACAATCCAGACGAAAAAGCCTAATGTCATGTTTGTACATTTCACCGATTTAGACACCCAAAGACACTATCATGGCTTTGAATCAAAAGAAACAATAGCCGCAATTCATAGACATGATGAGCGACTAGGAAAAATTATTCAAGCTTTAAAAGACAGTGACCTATACGAAGAGAGCACTATTATCGCTCTTGGTGATCATAGCGCTTTAAGTGAAAACAAATCCATTCAATTAAATGTACTATTTCATCAAAAAGGGCTTATATCTATAAATTCAAAGGGTAAATTAGTAGACTGGAATGCTTATTGCCAAAGTTGCGATGGATCCGCCTATGTATATGTGAAAGACAAAAACGATACAGATACGATTCGAGAAGTACAACTACTCCTTGAAGAACTGCTTCAAAATAAACAAAACGGTATTGAATTTATACTTCATGATGAGGATGCGAAAGAATGCGGTGCAGACGGTAATTGTTTATTTATGTTAGAAGCACAAGAAGGATATTATTTCACTGAAAATTATACAGGAGATTTTATAAAAGAAATTACCGAAAAAGATGTTACGCCTAGTAAAAAATATACATTTGGAACTCACGGATACTCTCCAACAAAACCTAACTATGAAACGATTTTTATCGCTGCTGGGAAAGGTATTCAAAGCGGCGTTACCATTCCTTATATGAGACTGATTGACGAAGGTCCAACTATTGCTAGACTACTTGGTTTACACTTAGGTGAAACAGACGGATCAATTGTAGAGGATTTACTTCAATTGTAAAGAACTGTGTATATATGTAAAAGTTATGTAAAAATCATCACTGTTTCTCTTTTTATAATTTTTATTTTTGTACACTGTTAGTAGAACAAATTTAAGGGGGAACATTATATGAAGAAAATGTCCAGACAAGAAAAAAGCTGGATATTATACGATTGGGCGAATTCCGTATATTCGCTCGTCATTACAACTGCATTATTTCCAATCTACTTTAAAACCGCTGCAAAGGAAGCTGGACTATCCGGTGCAACTTCAACAGCATATTGGGGATATGCAAACTCGTTCGCAACACTTTTAATTTCTATACTTGCTCCTATTCTCGGAACGGTTGCTGATTATAAAGGATTCAAAAAACGATTTTTTACATTTTTCTTTGGACTCGGTATTGTCTTTACAAGTATGCTAGCAGTTGTTCCAACCTCTCAATGGTACTTGTTATTAGGATGCTATATGCTCGCATTAGTCGGTTTTGCTGGAGCAAATATTTTTTATGATGCATTCTTAGTAGATGTTACTTCTAAAGATAGAATGGACCGAATTTCTACGAGAGGATTCGCCTTAGGGTATATTGGAAGTACAATTCCTTTTATCGGTTGTATTGCACTTATCATTCTTGCTCAAAAAGGAACTATCCCTTTATCCGTTGGCATTGCTAGTCAAATTTCCTTTGCGATAACAGCTCTTTGGTGGGGGTTATTTACAATTCCAATGCTAAAAAACGTAGAGCAAACGCACTATATTGAACGTCATCCTAGACCAATTACAATGAGCTTCAAACGCCTTGCTGATACTTTTAAAAATATTAAAGAATATAAAACTGTCTTTATGTTCCTAATCGCTTACTTTTTCTATATTGACGGGGTCGACACAATTATTACTATGTCTACAGCTTACGGAACTGATCTCGGGATTAGTGCAACGAATCTATTAATCATCTTATTTGTCACACAAATTGTAGCTTGTCCATTCGCTTTATTGTATGGCAAACTATCAGAAACATTTACAGGTAAAAAAATGCTATATGTCGGTATTATTATTTATATCATTATCTGCACATATGCTTATTTCTTAAAAACGACACTCGATTTCTGGATTTTAGCAATGTTAGTTGCCACTTCTCAAGGTGGTATTCAAGCACTTAGTCGTTCCTACTTTGCGAAACTAGTACCTAAAGAATCTGCAAATGAATTCTTCGGATTTTATAATATATTTGGCAAGTTTGCCGCGATTATGGGTCCAGTATTAGTTGGTGTTACAACTCAATTAACGGGAAAAACAAACGCTGGCGTACTTAGTATTATTGTACTGTTCGTTATCGGTGGATTCTTACTAACTAGAGTTCCGGAAAATAATACATCTGTTACACCACCTAATCCGAAAACTAAAACGATATAAGAAAAAGATCCTCTTCATATGAGAAGGGGATCTTTTTTATTTTTAACGGTTCACCTTCCAATGAAAGGCCCTACTGTTTGTACAAAAATAATTTATCAACAGTTGTTCCTAATACTTCCGCTAAACGAAAAGCTAACGCTAAGCTTGGATCATATTTATTATTCTCAATTGCATTTATCGTCTGTCTAGAAACTTTACATTTATCAGCTAATGCGCCTTGTGAAATATTATTTTCAGTGCGTAATTCATAGATTTGATTTTTCACACCATTGCTCCTAACATGTAAAATCGTTTTTACAACATTAGTATATAGTCGGTCCATTTCATTGTCAAAAGATTGCCATGAAAAAAGGGAGCAATTGAGCCCCCTTACAATAGCTATTTCGAAGCTAATGAATTCGTCATTTCCTCTCGATTAACAACATCTTCTTTCTTTATTTGCATACGTAAAACCGGGCCTATTGCTAATAAAATAAGTGACATTGCTATACAAAATACGGTAACTAGTGAGGTCATCTCCTTCAATCCTCCAGCTAGTGAAGTTCCAATTAACATTGCCCCCATAAACAGTGGTAAAATTGTTCCATTTACTCTTCCAATCATATTTTCTGGTACAAGTTGAATCATAAGCGTACCGACAACGATATTAACACAAGCTAAACAAATACCTGTTCCAAATCTCATGAAACTAGTAATCCAAAATGATGTAGATATCCCTTCTACTAAAAATGACATCGCTAATATGCTCATACCGAATACAAACATCTTTTTCGGATTCACCTTTGAAGCGAAAACTGCAGCAACAATACCACCAATTAACATACCTATTCCATCAGCTGCGGCTAAATATTGAACTGCTTCCTTTTCCATTCCAAGGCGTTCTATTACAAGAAACACTTCTAATGGATTCGTTAGTCCAACAGCTAAGCCCATAACGGTGAAAGTGATCGTAATCATACGTAAATTTTTCGTATGAAGAACGTATTTCCAACCTTCTTTTATATCATTTTTCAATGAATCTCTCGCCACTTGCTCTTTTTCAACCCATTTTGGTAAAAATGAAAGGGCAATAGCAGATAACAAAAATAAAATGATTAAGCTATATAGCGACGTAAATAAACCAAGTTGTGTATACACAAGCGATCCTACCACTGGTCCAAAAATCATAAATAATGACTGTAATGTTTGGTTAAATGCAATCGCATTTGCTACCTGTTCTTCCTTTACATAGCGCTTAAATATACGCGAAGATGATGGCTGAGAAAACTGGCCTACAATCGCGGAAATGAGTGTTGCAAAAAATATTGCCTGCCAATAATCCAGCTGTAACAACAAAACAATACCTATAATAGACAGTACACTTAACACATCTCCAGCAACCATCGTTCTTTTCGGATTCCAGCGATCAGCTAACGCACCACCGATAAACGAGAAAATAAAGATAGGTGCATATTCCATAACCGATAACAATGAAACGGAAACCGGATCATTATTCGTTCGCTCCATTATGAAATACAAAAGGGCCATATTTCTGATCCAAATTGCAAATTGTTGTAAAATATCAGATGCCATAACGAGCATAAATGCTCGATTTTTAAATAAAGCGTTCATTCTCATTCCCCTTTCATAAACCGACCGTTCGGTCTAATTTAATTTGTAAGAAAAGCAACTGACCTATTATTCAGCTGCCATCCCTTTTAACAATACATCTATCGCCTTTTTATAAATACGTTTCAGCTCTTTATAATCTAACTCGTAGTAAAGTACTCCAAGCCCTGATAATAATCCATTCACAATATACATAAGATCTCGCGTATTATCTTCACGAAACTCTCCAGACTGTATGCCTGCTTCAATTAATTTCTCCAACATAACATATGATTCTCTAGTTAAAGCTAACAGTTCATCCAGAATCTCTTTACTTACAACTTGGCTCATAGAGAATTCCTCTATCGCATTTGAAATTGGTTGCTGTATGTCCTCTACATAATATTCCGCGAGACCATATAGTTTTTCGGTACTAGTACTATATAACTTCTCTTTTTCATTCCATTTTTCAAGCCAATCATACGTATGCTGTTTCACTACGAATAAAAATAATTCTTCTTTACTTTTAAAATGATAATAAATGCTTCCTTTACTTCGTCCTGTAATTTCACAAATCTCTTCCATAGATGTAGCTGCATAGCCCTTCTGTGAAAACAGACTTTCTGCTTTATATGCAATTTCTTTCTTTATCTCTTCTGCGCTTCTTCTCATATTCACACCTCTTTAAACCGACCGTTCAGTCTAATAATAACAAATCAAAAACCTCTATCGCAAGAGGCTATATTCCTTATTTAAGAAAACGTACTCTCAAACCACATTCGAATCATATGTATTGTTCCAATTTTAAATCCTAATTTAACAAGAAATACGCCTCCCGCAGCTAATAAAAATAACATTACTTTCCCCTTAGTATGTTAAAAATAGTTAATCAAACGTTTGTTTAACTGTTTTTATGCATATGTAAGCCAACTAATCAAACGTTTGTTTAAAAAGAAATACGCCTATATAAGGCGTATTTTCATCAATCACCGCCGCCACCGCAGCTTCCCCCACCATCTCCACCAAAAGACCCTCCACAATCATGCGAGCCTCCATCGTGCGAGCTATCATTATCAGATCCAGCAAAGAAAAATAGTGGTGATGAGTTGTTAGATGAGTTATGAATGTTATTTTGTTTTGTAAGATTTACATTCTTTTTGTTTGATCGAACTGCTGTTACAATTGTTCCAACTACAACAAATAATAGTATGACAATAATAAATTCCATATAAAAGCCTCCCTTAATCTTCGAATAATTGAATAGTTCTTTCTAGATTTTCAAGTGAAATGAAGCGCGATTCACGAAGGATTTCTTTTCCCTTATAAAATAATAAAACTGTTGGACCTGTAAATACGGCATATCGCCCCGCAATCTCTTGCATGTCTTGTAGCAATATCTCTATTTTCTCTACGTAATCATAATTCTCTAATACGTAATTTACTTTCCTTAACATGACATCACAAACACCGCAATTTTCCGTTTTAATAAATAGCAGTACTACTTGTTGTTCTTCAATATATGTTGTTAATTCTTCTATCGTTTCAAATGTATTCATCTTATCCCTCTTAGCGTAATTTACGAAATACTTTATCCTGATACATACGAAAAGCTGAACTATCTTTAATCTTTCTCTTTTCCATTACTTGCTGAAAACGTAGTGTTTTCGCTGTTAACTCTTCTTGTAACTTTTTTCTCTCCGCTTCATCATAACAGCAAGAGATTAAATCCTCTATTTTTAATATATCTTTTTGTAGTTCCATTTCTGGTGGAATCATTCCCGCGTTTTTTAAAATTTTATAGCTCATTCTAAGTTCTGGAGGTACCATTGAAAGGTCTTCTAATTGTAGTGGTTTGCCTTTTCCCGGAATATGATCGAGATCACCGTTCCGTACTGCTTGTCGAATTTTTTCTTCGGCAATATTCAAAAACACATCCACATTACTCCCTCCCTTACATATTTTTACTATTATTTTACATGAAATTTCATTATCTTGCTACGCCATTCAAGTTTGACTCCATACAGTTTTTTAAAGAATATATAAAATTACTATTCCTTCTGATAAATCCGTTACAATCAAGGACGAAGTCAGAGGAATCCTAGCGAACATTATAATAACCTATTATAATTATATTCGATTTATAATATGAAGTTTATGTGAAGTTCACCTGAAGTTTACATGAATTTCCTTTTACTTCTATTGTCTTCCTATACTAATCACATTATCCTTTACATATAGGAATTATTTTCATTCCATTTCAAACTATCTATATATATAAAGAAAGATAGTAGCCTATTAGGGAAAGGCATCTAGTATTATTACAAATATAAACATAACAAAAGAAAAAGCACGCTTATAAGCGCACCATAAGAGTGTTTCTTCATACACTTCTCATGTAAGAGTTCTCGAAAATCATGTTAATCACAAAGAAAAGGCATTAGCTCATAAAGCTAATGCCTTTTCTTTATTCATATTGTTCAGTATGCCATTCTTCTATATTCCATATTTTCGTTATCCATGATTCATAGAAAGAAGGCTCATGTGAAACAATTAAGACCGTTCCTTTATATCGTTGTAGCGCTTCCTGCAAAGCCTTCTTAGTTTCTATATCCAAATGATTAGTCGGCTCATCTAAAATTAAAACATTACTTTTCGTTACGATAAGTTCACAAAGTCGTACCTTTGTTTGTTCCCCTCCGCTTAATAAACAAAGCGGCTTTAATACATGTTCCTCTTTCAATCCACACTTCGCCAATGCTTGACGTACTTCTTTCTTTGTCATATCTGGTCGTTCTGTCCAAACTTTCTCTAACGGTGTTATTTCTGAAGCAAACTCTTCCTGTGCAAAATAAGCAGGATTTACTCGTTCCCCAACAGAAACTGAACCACTTAACGGCTTGAGTTGACCTAATAACGTTTTTAACATTGTCGTTTTTCCAATACCGTTATGACCAACGATGGCTATCTTTTCTCCTTTTTTCACTTGCAAATCCAATTTTGGAAATAAAGGATCCCTATAGCCTATTCTTAGTTTTTCAGCCTGCAATATGCGGCTTACCGGTTCATTATAAACAGTAAAATCAAAACGGGACCGTGGCACATTAGTAACTTTTTCAACCCTTTGCATTTTCTTCAATACTTTTTCTCGGCTCTTTGCCTGTTTCGCTTTTCGAATTTTATTTTTTTGAATAAATGTTTCTAAGTGGGCAATTTCTTTTTGTTGCTTCGCATACGCTACTTGTAATTGTTTCTTTTGCATTTCATAATTCTGTACAAAACTTCTATAACCACCTACATAACGCTTAACCTTTCGTTCTTCTAGATGATAAATAACGTTCGTAATATTGTTTAAAAATACTTCATCATGCGAAATGATAATATAAGCTTTTTCATACATTTGTAAATAGGATTGCAACCATTCTATATGTGCTGTGTCTAAATAGTTTGTTGGCTCATCTAACAATAAAACATCAGCTTTTTCTAAAAGAAGCTTTCCAAGTAACAACTTTGTCCGCTGCCCTCCGCTTAATTTTGAAACATCCTTCTTCATCCCTACTTCAAACAACCCTAAACCTGTTGCTACTTCTTCAATTTCTGTATGAATTTGATAAAAATTAGAACTCTCCAACATCGTTTGTAATTCTCCATACCTTATTAACAATTTTGTTACTTCTTCTGCTTCCGCCATTTCTTCTGCAAGTTTTAACATTTCACATTCAATCGCATACAAATTAGAAAATGCACTTTGCAAGTATTCTTCAATTGTTATGCCTTCTTGTAAATCTATATGTTGCTGTAAAAATCCTACCTTCACATGTGGAAACCATTCAATGTTTCCATCATCATGTATAACTTCTCCTGTTAACAGACGTAACAGTGTTGATTTTCCAATGCCATTTTCTCCAACTAACCCAACATGTTCTCCCTTTAATAGTCGAAAACACGCATTATATAAGATGGTTTTCTCACCATAAGAATGACTTACATTTTCTACTGTTAATATACTCATTTTTCTCTCTCCTTTACTTATCATCCATAAGCTAAATAGAGAGACTCACAGTATAAAGCCTTATTTGATTGTGTATATAAAAAATGGGTAAGGTGAATACACCTTACCCATTACATATTATCGTAAAAAAGGATTAAGGTTCTTTACCTGCTGTCTTCAATTTAGCTTAATTGTTAAAAATGGGCAGACTTCTCCCGTCTTAAGCTAAAACCATTTGAAGAACAGTTGATAAAGTCATTTTATCCTTTCACTCCTTTAACATTTGTTATATTAAGAGTATAAACTACTCTGTTATATTCTATTCTCCATTTTTTCTTTTGTTCCTTCTTCAAAATGATCTACTGTTAATGAATCCACTATTTTCTCAATAGATTTCATTTTTCTCCTCCTATATAAAAAAGCCTTTTAACAGTAATTACGCTAAAAACTGTTAAAAGGCTTTTTCTATTTTTTCATATAAGGAGCTAATACTCTTAAAATCTCTTCCTTATCCTTCTTTAACTCAAGTGATGTTAACATATCCATCGTTCGCGGCCTAGGTAATTTCACTTGTACTTCGCCAACTATTGATGCTGGCCTTTGAGATAAAATAAATACGCGATCAGAAAGCAAAATGGCCTCATCTAAGTCATGGGTGACCATAACAATTGTTTGCTTTTCCTGGTGCCAAGAATTCAAAAGCCAACTATGTACTTCCATCTTTGTAAATGCATCTAATTTTCCAAAAGGCTCATCAAGGAGCATAATCGGTTTTTCACATAAATATGTGCGAAGAAAGCTAATTCTTTGGCGCATACCACCAGACAATGCATCTGGGTAATGATCGGCATATTCATCTAATTCAAACTGCTTTAATGCTTCCATTCCTTCTGCCAGCCTTTGTTTTTTAGGCTTTCCTTCAATCTCCAGTGGAAGAACAATATTTTGCAAAGCAGATCGCCACGGTAATAATAAATCTTGTTGCGGCATGTAGCTTACAACATCTTGCTCTTGTACGTACTTATCATTATACGTGACGCTACCACTTGTTGGATTTTCAACGTGTGCAATCATGTTTAATAATGTGCTTTTCCCGCAACCACTCGGACCTACAAAGGAAACGAATTCTCCCTCTCGTATAGAAGCACTAATATTTGTTAATACATTCTTGCCATCGAAAGATTTTACAATATCTTTTATTTGTAATCCGCTCATTTTTCACTTGGAAGGAATTCATTTGTAAAGGCATCTTTTACATCGATTTTCTTTTTAATAACTTTGTTGTCATATAAGAAATTCATGTAATTTGTCCAAATTTCTTCCTTCTGTACTCCCCACGCTTTAGCATCATCTTGATACTTTGTGCTTAACCACTTTTGACTTTCTTGTACTAACTCTTTATTTACATCTGGGACAGCTTTAATTAAAATATCTGCAGCTTCTTTCGGTTCTTTAATTGCAAAATTATAACCTTCTGTCGTTGCAGTCATAAACTTTTTCACAAAATCTTTATCTTGCTTCGTATGTTTTTCACTCGTAATAATAACAGGACTGTAGAAATCAAGCGCTGGATCTAGGTCTTTTACCATAATCGTATTTAACTCTTTCCCTTGACGCTTCGCTTCAATCCCATCCCAACCGTAATAAATCCACTCGAAATCTGCATCTCGGCCAATTGATTTAAAGAAATCTGTTTGTCCTAAAATAATTTTTTCAACTTTATTAAAGTCAGCTTGATGCTTATCCATAATTGTTTTTAACGTTGCCTCTTCCGCTGGTCCTCCCCAGCCTCCGTAACGTTTACCTTCAAAATCCTTCGGTGATGTCATATTATCTTTCTTAAGCGATGCAAAAGCTGAAGTGTTATGCTGAATAATTGCTCCTACAGACACAACAGGAATCCCTTCCACACGGGCTAACGTTACATTTTCTTGTGCACTTATTGCGAAATCAGCTTTTCCTGAAGCTATCATTTGCTCCGCAGTTACATTATCACCTGGCTGGATAATTTCTACATCTAATCCTTGCTTTTTATAATAATCTTTCGTTTGCGCTACATATAAGCCAGTATGATTCGTATTTGGAAACCAATCTAATACTACTTTTACTTTTTGATCTTTACTTGCACTTTCCTCTTTCTTCGCCGGATTACATCCAGCCACACCTACTGCTAATAAAGCAGCTAACATAACTTTTAAACCTTTTTTCATTTTCTGCCGTCCTTTCTATATATCCATGGTGCTGTTATTCTTGCCATAAACTCCACGATAAAATACAGGCATAACGTCACCATGACGATAATCGCAGCAACACCAAATACTCGAGCAGTTAAAAAGGATTTTGTTGCTCTCGTAAGCATAACCCCTAGCCCTTCACTTGCACCGAGCCATTCTCCGATAATTGCCCCCATTACGCTATATGTAACTGCAATTTTTAGACCTGAGAAAAAGTATGGGAGCACTGCTGGAAACTTTACTTTTTGGTAAACTTGCCATTTCGTTGCTTTCATTGTTTGCAACAATTTCAACATATTTTTATCTACTGTTTGAAAACCTTCTAAAATGCTAAGCGCAATTGGAAAGAAACAAACGAGTATGACTACCATTACTTTTGGTAACATCCCATAGCCAAACCAAATAATAAATAATGGTGCAAGTACAACAATTGGAATTGTTTGCGAAATCACGAGCAATGGGTTTATTAAAATACGAAATAAAGGGATAACGTCCATAAGAATTGCAATGCTCGTCCCAAGTAAAATCGCAAAAAACAGTCCGATTATAACTTCCTGCAGTGTTTGCATCGTATTTGGTAATAGTAAATCTTTCATTCCAATTAACTCTTGAACAATGGCAGAAGGCTTCGGTAAAATCCACGGCTCAATTTTAAATAATGAAACAGATCCTTCCCATATCGCAATGAGAAGGATAAGCCAAATAGTTGTAATAAGTTTAGATTGCTTCTGGTTTTGCATATTCATCACGGTACTTCCAAACCTTTTCATCTATCGTTACACCAGTGCTTGGACGATAATGGATTTTAATTGAAGTAATCACTTCTTCTGCTCCAGCATCGACGCATGCTTGTTGTGCACGTTTAATGACATCAAGAAGTACATCTAATTCTCCTTCCAGCGTTGTTTCCATTGCTCCTACTTCATAACGAACTCCCGATTGTTGCACAACTTCAATTGCTTTATCAACAACAGAATATACATCTTTGTTCTTCGCTTGCGGTACTACTGAAAATGACATTGTAACTTGTTGTGACATAATAAAATCCCCCTTAAAGATAAGTTTTCAAAAAAAGAAAAGGCTTTCCTACCATGTAGGAAAGCCTTGTATGCAAGTTATTCTATAATAACTTATGCTACATCACTTTAAAGTAACTCCCTACGCTGGCATTATCCAGATCAGGTTGAGGGTCGATGTGTGCTTACATCCTCTCAGCCAATTGGCTCCCCGGTTCTTAATTCGTTTTCATTGTAGCATGATTTATTTTATTGAACAAACAAAACCATACATAATCATTTCATTATCTTTGGAAAATATCCAACTCGTTCACCATGAACTAATAATTGCTGAATAAATTCTTTGTTAATTGCTGGCACTACCAGTTCTTTTTTCTTAATCCATTCATTCGTTCTACGAGTACCCATTACAATTTCAGATTGTTGTGCTCCATCACCTGCAACTTGCGAAGCAATTAGCTCTGCTATTACTTCATCTTCCTTCGCTAACTTAAGTCCAGTATCTATATATTGTGAGAGTGAAACCATTTCAAGATTATATCCACATTCCTCAATTAGCTGTATGAAATGTTCAAATTCAATTTGATTTGGATGGCATATATGTAGCGTTTCCCCTACAACTTTTGGATCTTGTAAATACGCTACAATTGATTTACTAGCAAAATCAATTGGTGTAAAATCGATTTTCCACTTCACATTTGGAGCTTGTCCAATGAGTAACATCGCTTTAATAAGACGGTAAAATGCATTCCCTTCAATGTTTCGTTGGAATACACCTGTCTTCGAATGACATGCTAAGTTACCTGCACGATAAATATTTCCTTGTACACCGCCCTTTAAAGCTTCACGGACAAGGTTCTCTGCCTGCAATTTACTATCAGAATACACATTCTCTAACTCTACATCGTAATTAAAATCACCTGTTTCGATATATGTATCCCATTGCCCTATCGCTAATTCTATCGGAATACCAATTGTTGAAATAAAGTGGAATGACGCTCCTTCTTCTGTTAATGCTAGCATGCGGCTTGTTCCATGAACATTTACATTTATGAACTGAGATACATCTCCAAAGTGCCTTACATCTGCACCACAATGAATTACCGTATCAATCTTAGAACGTATGAGTAGAAACTCTTCTTCACTCATACCAAGATACTCTTCTCCAAGATCACCAGGTACTGCCGTTATACGTTGTAGCCAATCCTTACTTATATCATTAAAATAACTTGTTAATGTGTTAACAATTCTTTGTTGTATGTTTTGTGTCGGTCTTACTAAGCAATAAATGTGCGCTGTTGTATCTTTTAGTAATTCATATAAAATATGGGAACCTAAGTAGCCTGTAGCTCCTGTTAAAAAGATTTTTGAAACTGTGCCGCTTTTCACTTCTTTTATATGTGAAATTGGCCCTGGCTCATGAATTACTTTATATGCGCGAAATGCCTCTTCTTCCTCCACTTTTACTATCCTTTCAATTTGTGCTAACCCATATATTGTTCTTTCCTGGAAGAAGTCTTGAATTGTTAAATATGGAAAATTCTCTTTCAGTAAAGTTAAAACTCGTAACACCTTCAATGAATGTCCACCAATTGTAAAGAAATCATCATGAACACCTATTTTCGAGATTCCTAATACATCACCCCAAGCTTGTGCTATTTTCTTTTCCGCCTCAGTAGACGGTGCAACATATTCTTGTAGACGAACTGGTTCGTATTCTTCTTCCAGTTGTGCTAATCGCTTCAAATCAACTTTTTTATTCGGTGTAAGTGGCAATTCATTAATATAAATTAATTTAGATGGTACCATGTAATCTGGTAATTGTTCTCTTAAATCGTGTATTAAGGTTTCCATAGCAACTTCATTAATTGTTGTATAGAAAGCAACTAAATAATGGCTACCTTCTTCACTTTTTTTCGTAAACACAGCTGCATCTTTTATCATTTCGTATTTCGCAATTGTATTTTGGATTTCACCAAGCTCAATTCGGTGCCCCCTAATTTTCACTTGATTGTCTTTACGATATAGAAACTCAATGTTTCCATCTTCCAATACTTTTACAATATCACCTGTTTTATATATCCTACTATCGTGTTTTATGTGGTGCTGAATAAATACTTCTTCTGTTTTTTCTGGTTTATTAAAGTAACCCTTCGCTAAACCCACTGTTTCTATATACAATTCTCCCGGTATACCAATTGGACAAATCTTCATGTTGTCATTTAATATCCAAACTTTATAATTATCTGCTGGCTTTCCAATTGGAATACTAGCAAGTTTGTCATTTAAATCCTCTGGAATTGGATATGTTGTTGTTGTAATTGTACACTCTGTCGGACCATATGCATTATTTAGCTGAACATGGGTACCAATTCTCTCTCGCCATAATTTCACCACTTCAGCAGTAAGCATTTCTCCACCAACTGCAATTCTCTTTAATGAATCCAGCTTATACTTACTTTCGTCTGGAAGATATGTCGCTACTTGCTGTAAGAAAATTGTAGCTAAACCTAAAATAGATGTTGCCTTTGCTTTATAAATTGCATTTGCAAAAGCATCCACTGACATTCTTTGCTCATCTAATAATACATATACATTTCCACCACAAAATAATGATGCGAATAACTCCCAAATAGATGCATCAAAACTAAATGACGGGAACTGTGCGAAAATATCTTCTTCACTTAATTCGTAATGTCTTTGCATCCATGTACATAAATTCACTACTCCGCGATGTGCAAGCATGGTTCCTTTTGGATTGCCTGTAGAACCAGACGTGTAGATCATATATGCAATATCATCAAGGTGAATAGACAAGTTTACATCCGTCTCCGGAAACTGTTCCATATCGTAAAGAGATAATTCCCGAATATCCTCAAACGGTACTTTCGCTTCTTTCGTTAAAACTAATTTTGATTGGCTATCCTCAATAATATATTGCACTCGATTTGCTGGATAATCTGGGTCAATCGGAATATATGCCGCACCTGTTTTTAAAACGGCTACTATACTGACTACCGTATCAATACTTCTCTTCATAAAGATACCGACATAATCACCTTGTTTCACTCCATTATGTAATAACATGTGAGCAATTTGATTACTTTTTTTATTCAATTGTTCATATGTTAATGTTCCTTCCACTGAAGATAAAGCTATACGATTCGAAAATTTCCTTACGGTTTCATAAAACATATCCGCAATACTTTTATTCGGGTATGGTACTTCTGTGCAATTCATCTCTTTATATATCGCTAATTCTTCTTCTGTAATAATATTCATATCTACAACACATTGCTTTTCATTTGCAATACCTTGCTGAATTACATACTGAATTTGGTTCATATAGCGAAGCGCTGTTTTTTCCTCTAATTGCATTTCATTATAAGAAACTTCGAAACAATTATTCTTGAATTCAATAATGTTTAATTGACTATTTCTATTTTCTTTTCCGACTGTAATTGCAGGTTTCCCCCACTTTTCTTCATCGTACTGTAACAACACCTTTTGTACTTCTTCCATGCTCTCTAACTGCATCATTTGATCACTAATTTCTAATTTCAACTCTTCATAAGAAAGCTTTTGTGCAATCGTAATACATAACGGATAACTGCTATGTCCTATATAATAAGGAATGACTATTCGCTTTTCATTACTAATATGATGCAGCCATATAAAAGCTGCTACTATTACATCTAATTTCTTTTGTTCAATCCCTTTGCTACCCTTTACTTTCCTCTGCTTATATTCACTTACTTGAAAATCTTTCGGTATCATAAGCGGTTCATAATTATGTTGCAAAAATTGTTCATATCTCTCCATATATGAACGTTTTAACAAAATACTCATTCTGAATCCTCTCGCTCTCCATATTATAAAAATATAATGAAACTTTAATCATCGGAGGACATCTTCCCCCAATGATTAAAATCACACTACAACATCCTAAAATTCGGATATTAGATTATTATTTTTAGAGAGAAAGGTGCAGATTATATCTACACCTTATATTGTCATATTAACTTTTAAATTCCCCAATTAACTCTTGTAACTCCTGTGAAAGCCAGCTTAAAGAAGTAGCTAATTCAGCTATATCTTGTACTGACATTTCCTGTTCTTTCATACTCTCTTCAATATTACTACTACTATTCGCATACGTATTTGCAATATGTGATAGTTCATTTACAACACGAACAATGTTCTGGCTATTTTGCAATATATCACTTGAATTGCTAGAAACGGCTCTAACTTGATTTGTAACAGATTGGGCTGACTTTGAAATTTTCTCAAAGAAGGAACCACTACTTTGAACGAGTGTAATTCCAGACTCTACTTCTTTTGAACCTTTTTGCATTGAAACTACAGCCTCTTCTGCTTCGGCCTGTGTTTCCCCAATTAATTTAGCTATATCTTTTGCTGATGCTTCCGTTTGTTCTGCTAATTTTCGCACTTCATCAGCAACAACAGCAAATCCTCGTCCAGCAGCTCCAGCACGTGAAGCTTCAATAGAAGCATTTAAAGCTAATAAATTTGTTTGATTTGAAATGCCAGTAATTACAGTTACAATATCACTAATTTCTTTTGATCTTGTTTCCAACGAATAAATAATAGAAGATAAATCTTGTACTGCATTTTGGATCAAACTCATTTGATTAATAATTTGTTCAATAACTCCATTACCCTCAATTGAATGTTGCTCCATACCTTCTGAGGCAACCGCGACTTGTTTCGCAGCCCCTGTTATTTCT
Source organism: Bacillus luti (assembly GCF_009739945.1). NCBI lineage: Bacteria > Bacillati > Bacillota > Bacilli > Caryophanales > Bacillaceae > Bacillus > Bacillus luti. The sequence goes on from NZ_CP040336.1 coordinate 4,693,366, forward strand.
TCCATCTTATTTTCCATTTCATGTACAATACCTAAGCATTGTTGTACAGAATTTTCTTGAGACTGGGCACCAGCTCTTAATCCTACCATAGAACTCGCAATCTCTTGAACTGCCATGCTATTCTCCTCTGTACTTGCTGACAATTCTTGTGAAGATGAAGAAACTTGTTCTGCCGTCTGTTTCACTTTATCTATAATTCCTTTAAACTTCTCGATAGTATTATTAAAATATGCATTAATAATACCAATGTCATCTGGTCTTTCTTCTAATTTAATACTTAAATCTCCTTCGCCCACTTTACGCAACCCTTCGCGTAAATCTCGCAATGGAGCAAGTGAATTGCGCACAATTAAGAATTGGATAACTGTCGCAATTAAAACTGAAATACAAATAAACATTAAACCTTGCATCGTAAATTTCTTCTTTGTACTAGGAACAATAGAAGCATCTACATCAGCCGCAACAATCGCAACAATGGTTCCTTCTCCATCTGTAATTGGCTCTAATATCGTTACCCATGACCCTAGCTCATCTTCATATATTTCCGTTATTTGTGCTTTTTGTGTGCTCATTACTTTATCGTATGCCTTCATCCAATGAGCGGGTTGTTCATAATAATCTCCTGGTTTTACTGGAACAGCATTTGCTAATTCCGTAGTCAAACCAACTACCTGCAGCTCACCTTTTGTATTTGTTTTTGCTCCAACAACATACGTTTGTCCAACACTTCTCAATTCTTTTGTAACTTCATCTAACTGCTCTGTTAACTTTTCTCTTTTCTCTCTCTGTGCCGTTGGGTCCTTCGCAACATCTCTCAATATTTCTGCATCTAATTTATGTAATACCGCATCTCCAGTTTCAAAAGACTGCCTTTCAAATAAAGACATCATACTATTTTGAAACATGTTAAAACTTAACGCCCCCATACTACCTACAAGCGTCAAAATAACGAGTACAGTTAACAGTACATTTTTTTGAAGAAACGATAGCTTGTGCCAATATTTTTTCATTAACATCACCTTTCTAAATTAAACCCACATAAAATTTAAATATTAAAATATCTTTATACCTAATCGATAACCATTCTCAAACGGTTATAAATATAAAAAAAAGACCAATGAAAAAAGCATTGGTCAAGACCAACCCTATCCGTCCGGTAACTGGCTAGCATAGCCTTTCGACCTTAGCTCCTGTAGTTTTGCGTCCTCATGTTTCCATCAGTTTGCCTTTCTCGCTGAACGAGTTGAACGATATGGGAGTTCTATGAGAATTAAATTATTCTCTTTCAAAGATTACAACATACGGATTAAAATGTCCACTTATTTAGAGATATAAATGTAAAGTTCCAATGTATTATTTTTTCGAAATAATTTCAAAAAATACATGAATGTTACTTTTTTTGTGTTATATAATAAAAAATGTAGAAAAATCGAGGTTTCTTTTGATTATTTATTTAATTTTCATTCAAATTAAACTATTCGAATATATCTTAACTTATGAATTTCGGAGGTAGTTTATCATGTTTTGGCTACAATTTCTTACCTTATTACTCTGTATTTTTATTGGTGCACGCTTAGGCGGAGTTGGTTTAGGAGTAATGGGTGGAGTTGGTATGGCAATACTTGTTTTTGTCTTCCACTTACAACCAACCGCTCCTCCTATCGATGTAATGCTTATGATTTTAGCAGTAATTACTGCTGCGGGTGCTTTGCAAGCTGCTGGAGGAATGGACTATCTTGTTCATCTAGCTGAGAAAGCATTACGAAAAAATCCAAAGCGTATTACTTTTTTTGCTCCAATTGTTACTTATTTATTCACACTATGTGCTGGCACTGGTCACGTTGCCTATTCCGTACTTCCTGTTATCGCAGAAGTCTCTCGTGAATCAGGAATTAGACCTGAACGCCCAATGTCAATTGCCGTAATCGCTTCTCAACAAGCAATTACAGCTAGTCCCATTTCAGCTGCCACAGTTGCTCTTTTAGCAATGCTAGCTGACTATAAAATCACTTTATTAGATATTTTAAAAGTAAGTATCCCTTCCACTTTCATCGCTTGTATGGTTGCTGCATTTGTTGCTAGCAAAATGGGGAAAGAATTAAATGAAGACCCTGAATACTTAAAACGATTAAAAGAAGGAATGATTCCTAAGATTGAAGAGAAAAAAGAATTTGTCGGTGTAAAAGGCGCTAAATTATCAGTTATCCTTTTCCTATTAGGAACTTTCCTTGTCGTACTTCTTGGTTCATTTGAAGCACTTCGTCCAGGATGGATAGTTGATGGGAAGTTAGCCCGTCTTTCCATGCCAAACACAATTGAAATGGTTATGTTAACGATCGCAGCTCTTATTATTATTTTCTGTAAACCAAATGTAGAAAGCATTGTTTCTGGTAATGTCTTCAAAGCGGGCGCAACAGCAGTTGTTGCTATTTTCGGTATCGCTTGGATGGGAGATACTTTCTTTAACGGAAACTTAAATATGATTCAAGGATCTATTCAGCATTTAGTAACAAGTGCACCGTGGCTATTTGCTATCGCATTATTCATTCTATCTATTTTACTGTACAGCCAAGCAGCAACAGTTCGTGCTTTAATGCCACTTGGACTATCTCTTGGTATTCCACCAGCATTACTAATTGCGATGTTCCCTGCAGTAAACGGATACTTCTTCATTCCAAACTACGGGACAATCGTTGCTGCCATTAACTTTGACCGCACTGGTACAACAGGCATCGGGAAATATGTACTAAATCATAGCTTTATGATTCCTGGCCTAATTGCAACCTTTACTTCTATCGGAATTGGAATGCTCTTAATATCAATTATGTTTTAAAGAAAAAGCACAAACCTACAATTTTAAAGGGTTTGTGCTTTTTTAATCAAACGTTTGTTTAAATATTTTTAAACGTCATTCTTCCATTATATTCTTTACTTATTTGTGTAAAGTTCCTTTTTTCTACAAACTCTTATTTACTTCCTCTACTAGCTTCTTCGTACTTTCATAAGCAGATTCAGCTAAACTAATCGCGGAAATAACGGAAACACCGTCCGCACCGGATTCTATAACAGAAGCGGTATTTTCAATTGTAATGCCACCAATCCCAACGATTGGTATTGTAATTCCTTGTTCTCTAAAATGAGCTAATCCTTTCGTTCCTTGAACAGCTTTCGTGTCTTTTTTTGTACTCGTTGGGAAAATAGGTCCAACGCCTAAATAGTCAGCCCCATTTTCAATTGCCCAGCGCGCTTCTTCAATTGTATGTGTAGATACACCGATAATTTTATCACCCATTCTTTCACGAACAGATGTAATTCCCTCATCATCCTGTCCAACGTGAACACCATCTGCATCTAGTTCAATGGCTAATTCAACATCGTCATTTACAATAAACGGTACACCATACTCCTTGCAAAGTGCTTGCACCTCTTTGGCAAACTGTAAACGTTTCTCTCCCGTTAAAGCTCCTTCTCCCTTTTCACGAAATTGGAAAAGTGTCACTCCGCCATCTAACGCTTCTTTCAATACAGCTAGCGGATCCTTCATGCAATTATTACTTCCCATAATAAAATACACTTGCAATAGCTTAGACATTTTATCTATTTCAATGCGTGCCATTTCTTTCACTCCCTCTTACTCTAACTCCTCAATCTTTCCATACTTCTCAATATCATCTGAAGTTGTATTCGCTAATTGATTTAAAAATTCAATTTGGAAACTACCAGGACCTTTTTCTACTGTTTTAGCCGCTGCTAGTTCCGCTGCGACTCCATAAAATGTTAATGCCGCCGCGGCTGCCTTTACGTAATCTTTTTCTACCGCTGTAAAAGCTCCTATTACAGAAGTTAGTAAACAACCTGTTCCCGTAACTTTCGTTAAAATAGGATGACCATTTCGAATAAAAACAGTTCGCTCTCCATCTGTAACAACATCTTCTTGTCCAGTAATTACCGCAACTGTATTCAATTCGTCTGCTGCCTGTTTTGCAATACTTACAACATTCCCTTGTCCAGCACCAGCATCTACCCCTTTAATTTCCCATCTCTCATTAATAACGTTCGCTATTTCTGCTGCATTTCCGCGGATAACAGCTAAATCTATTTCAGCTGGAATATGTCTCGCAACTTCTGTTCGATACGACGTTGCTCCTGCACCAACTGGATCAAACAACACAGGTACATTGTTCATATTTGCTGCTTTACCAGCAAGTAACATCGCTTCTACTTCCTCAGGACGAAGTGTCCCCATGTTTAATACTAAAGCTCCCGCAATGCTAGCCATTTCTGCTACTTCTTCTTTTGCATACGCCATTACAGGCGATGCCCCTAACGCTAACAAACCGTTAGCTGTAAAATTTGTTACAACAACATTTGTAATATTATGAACGAGCGGATTAGAATCTCTTACTAAATCCACTACTTTACTAATTTCTTGTACATTCATTTTTTTCATCTCCTAACTATAATGGTGGGAGATACACAAAAAGACACTTTGCGTACGCAAAGTGTCTGAATATGTGCTTTTACACTCTCCCTACGCTGGCATTATCCAACAGGTTCAAATGGTCAATGACGGATTGATAGTCATACTCTCAGTTTGCATCCACAAACTCCCATGTGTTTATTATTCATCTACTTCAAAGTCTACTCTTATTCTAATAAAATAACAAGTTCTTTACCTTTCCGTCCTTAAAATGACAATACGGTCTGAATAACAAGAAACAAATTTTTTTGCTATTTTAATAGAAACATCTTCAACACCATTTTCATTTCCATTCATCAAAAAGCATTCAAACTTCGCGCGTAACTGAATCTCAAGAAGATGTATGCTATATTTAACGTATGGAATTTTGAAAGGATGTTTTAAATATGGTAAAAAGCGTTGTAATCGCTGAAAAACCTTCCGTTGCACGAGATATTGCTCGCGTACTGAAGTGTGGTCAACTCCCCCCACTGAGTTAAAACGTTTCAGTAGGGTATTGAGTTAGAACGCTAGGTCTTTTCGTCTATCGCTAGACAGTTTGACGCTCTAGCATTCATGCCACCTTATGGTAACACCCCAAGTAAGTTTTTGGTTGGTACTGGAAACGAACAATAGTTTCCCCACTTGCACCGCCCTTTCGAGAAAGAGCAATTCTTCCTTTTGGAAGAAGCCACCACTCAGATGAATCCGGCGTGTGCTACAAGCCCCGACAAGTCGAGTACACATGGATGGTTGACACACCCACTAAACTATGCGCGAAGCAACAGCCTTACGTTTTTGCACCTCTAATAGAATCGGCGTTTTCACTTTGAGATTTTCATCCAATTCTACAACTTTTGATTTTTGCAATGTGTTCAACGCACCATTAATATCAGCGTGGATACATGCCCCTGCTTTACTTTGGTACAGACCACGAGTGATTCGTTTGCCACTAAAGTGATAATGCGTCCTATCATCCTTAGACCAAACTGGCACCCTATCTTTATCAAGAAAACTAGCTTTTGAAGTATAACTTTCTTCTTGTTTCAAAAATCGGATGCCTTCTTTTACACATTTATTCTCAATTGCTGCGATCAGTTTATGAAAGGGGATTTGAACAAATTTTTGATTATTCTTTTTTTCCATATCAGATTTTTGTTTCCAACCAGCGTTATAGCCTATGACAACCGTATCTATGCTAAATGCTTTCACTTTTTTGAACAACAAGCCTACAGTTTGTGAAATGTAACCATTTATTTGTCTTTCCCGTTTATGCCAAAGTGTAGCCATTTGATTTGTTACAACTCGTTTCGAGATTCCATTTTTCATATTTTTCCGTTGGAGATTACTTATCATTTTGTTGAAGTACTGATTAATAGATTTTAGTTTTTTTCCATCAATTAAAAATGCATCACCTGTATTTGTCACGCAACTTAACAATCTGTCTACACCTAAATCGCAACTCAAAGCGTTACTAGTAGTCGTGGATGTTTTCTTCATTTGAGAAACGTGCATTTCATATGTATAATGCACCTCAAAGAACCGACCTTTTTGCTTCGGTACAATTTCAATGTAGGAGATTTTTTATTTATTAAATTTTTAGGCATACGTATTTTAATGGATCCAAATTTTTTCCTGAATGCAACACTCATCGGAATCATCCAATACCCGTTATCATCCACTTTTGGAACTTGATAGATTTCAATAATTCGTTTGTCAGTGGAACGAGAATAATTCGGAAACTTCGGACGACCTGTGAATGTTTCAGGTTTTTTCTTCCACTGTTCCCATGCTTTAAAAAAGCCCGTCACTTCTGTAAATAAGGCTCTACGAATGGCTTGAACAGAGTTTGATTGCATGCTCGAGTAGTTCATATCGGCTTGCATAGCAGTGTCCACTTCTTTTACAGTAGCCATTTTATTATGGTTCAAATAACTTTGTTTAATCGTGTACAAGCCAACATTTCGCAGTGCTTTTGAACTATGCGACATGCGCTGAAGTAAACGAAATTCTTTAGCTGTGAGACAAGCTCGTCCGATATTCTGTTTCTGAGTGAATCGTTGTATGTTTTCCCTTTTCTTTTGTTTACGTAATACTTTCACCGCTTTCTTTCTGTCCATTGTTTTCACCACCTTTCTTAGAGGGTTCATTAAAATTATTTCTTTCCTAAGATAAAACATCATCTTAGGAAATCTCGTTTCACGAAACGCGAACTAACACTTTTGTAACTGTTAATTACTTTTGACAAATCAATATTTGGAACGAAATAGAACAAAATGTGAACATGTTCTTCATCATAATTCCTTTTGGTTCAAGTAACCGAATTATTATTATCCAATTTCGTTGTCTTACGATATATTCCCTCCTTATCTACGACAGATTATATCGTAAGACAAAAAGAAAAAAATATTCATCCTCTAAAAATTATTATGAAAGAAACAAAAGTGTTTGGTCTATTGACTGACGACAATTCATCTGGACCTGAATTGTTGATCTTCACCCGTAACACAAATCAGATGGAGTCTCCTTACCAAAAAAGATAAAAAAGGAAACGGCTATCTTGAAGGTAGTAAATATATTGTAACTTGGGCTTTAGGTCATCTCGTTACATTAGCAGCCCCAGAAAGCTATGATGTGAAATATAAAAAGTGGGATTTAAAAGATTTACCGATGCTACCGGAGCGTTTGAAATTAACGGTTATTAAACAAACTGAGAAACAATTCAATGCTGTGAAAAGCCAACTACTTAGAAAAGATGTAAGTGAAATTATTGTAGCGACAGACATAGATTTATCTCTATAAAATATAACTGTACATAAATCCTAAAACACCTTTCATCCTTGATATAACAATGATATCTAATACTTTTTACAATTGCACATAAAAAGAAGCACATAATTTTTCTTTAAATTATGTGCTTTTTATTTATTAAATGAAGTATTTTATATTTAAATATTATAAAATCAAACTGGATATAATAGGAATTAAAAGGAGGATTTTATGTACATTTCGGAGTTAACAATAAACAATTTTAGATCTTTTAATAAAAAAACAACGCTAAATTTTAATGATGGGATTAATGTAATTATTGGACAAAATAATGCTGGTAAAACAACTGTCATAAAGGCATTAGATATACTCTTCAATAATTCTTCGAGTAAAAGGTTAAACATTAACGATTTTAATCGTAATGCCTCGATTGAAGAACTAAAAGTGTGCCCACCTAAAATATATATATCTGCCAAACTACAAGAATCTGAAAATGAAAGTGAATACTCAGATGAATTAGTGACAGTAGCTACCTGGTTAACAACCCTTAATACACCGTATGAAGCTACAATTACTTATGAATATTTCTTACCTGAAAGAGAAGCAGCTGAATATACAAATTTAATGAAAAAAATATCGACTGAAGATATTAATCAATATTGGAAAGCTATTGAACATAATTTCTTAAAAAAGTATGTTCATAGAGTATACGTTGGAAATCCTGAATTCAAAAATTCTGTGCAGAATGATGAAATAAATCGTTTTGATTTTCAATTTTTAACTGCAATTCGTGATGTCGAAAGAGATTTATTCAAAGGAAATAACAGCCTTTTAAGAGAAGTAATAGACTTTTTTATGGACTACGATATTAAAAGTAACAGTGATTTAGAAAAAAAGGAAAAAATAGAACAAATTCAAAAGAAAAAAAGAGACTTCTCAGTTGGATCAAAGAAGATAATTGAATCACTTCAGCAACGTATGAGAAACGGTGAAGAACAAATTTTAAAGTATGTCAATAATACTGGGGCTGGAATTGATGAATCTAAACCCTCATTTGATGGAGGAATTTTGGACACCGAATTATATTCAGCATTAAGACTCATTGTCGAAAAAGAATCTGGAATTAAGCTACCTGCCATTAGCAATGGGCTAGGCTATAATAATTTAATTTATATCTCCCTTTTACTATCAAAAATGCAAAAAGATGCTTCTGGAGAATATTTAGGGTCAAATGCTAAAGTGTTCTCCATATTAGCTATTGAGGAACCGGAAGCACATTTACATCCAAGTATGCAATATAAGTTTTTACAATTTCTAAAAGAAAATAAAGATTCAGATGTTAACCAAATATTTATTACTTCACATTCTCCAAATATAACTGCTGCAGTTGATTTAGAAGATATTTTAGTTATTCAAAAAATTAATGAAGAAATTAAAATAGCATATCCAAGTAAAGTATTCAATGATTCAAGTGAGGAAGATGTCATATCACGAAATTACGTAAAAAGATTTTTAGATGTAACAAAAGCGGATTTATTTTTTGCGCAAAATGTAATTCTAGTAGAGGGTATTGCTGAACAACTCGTTATTCCTGAATTTGCAAATTCAATGAATTTAAATTTAGCAGACAGCCATACCACTGTATTGAATATTGGGGGAAGATATTTCAACCATTTCTTAAAATTATTTGATACTAATCGCTGTGAATTTGCTTTAACCAAAAAAGTAGCATGTATAACTGATTTAGATCCCCTTAGAAAATCGAAAAATTGCGTAGACGAGGATAATAATTGGAAAACATGCCTTCCCATTTTTTTAGATTTACAACCTGAAGAATATGAATATAAACAAACTTCTAATACACTCGTAGGAACATATAACCAGCATGATTCAAAAATTAAGGTTTTTACACAGACTTATGGAAAAAGTTCTACATTTGAGTATGATGTGGTTTTAAAAAATCCAGCTTGCACAGAATTAATAACCTCCTCTGTTTCTAATGCTCAGGAGCTTAAAGATTTAATGAACCTTGTTATAAAAGATAAACCTATAAAAGAAATAGTTGAAAGAATACGGAAGAATGCCTTTAAAGACGAGCTTTCAAACTTGCTTGCTCTTGGATTACTAAAAGATAATTTAAGCGTAAAGAAAGGTATAATTGCTAGTCGATATTTACTATCTATTTCTAAAGGTGAAGCAGCTCAAGAAATTGCTTATATCATAAGTACAGCTGAACAAGGCTCAATTGAACCACCAGATTATATAAGTGAGGCGATAAAATGGATTTGTCAGTAGCTACGGAATTGAAAAATAGTACAAGTATCATACCTATTGATGAGCATTTTAAATTATATGCTGGACCTGGTGCAGGAAAAACTACTTTTCTAACCAATCATATTAAAAGAATTCTACATCAATCAAGTAAACTTGGAAAAGCAAAAAAAGTCGCTTGCATTACTTATACCAATACTGCTGTTAATACTCTTATTAATAAACTCGAAGATTCCATTGAATCATTAGAAATATGCACAATACATAGCTTCTGCTATAAGCATATTGTAAAACCATACATTTGGGTTCTAAAAGATAACCCTTTACCTATTGATAAAATAGACGGCCATGAACAAATTAAGTTACGACGTAGTCAAATAATCCAATTGAAAACTGATATCGGCCAGCGTTATTTAGATGATGCGGAACTAGCTGACGTTTTAAATAAACTCCAATGGTTTTTGGAAGATGGAATACCCATATTAAAATTTTTAAATGCTCACGATGGTAGACTAGGGAAATATTTCTTAAAAGAAGAAGCGTATTATAAGTATAAAAATTTATATTGGGCTGAAGGAAAGCTGAGTCATGATGATGTCCTCTATTTTGCTTATAGAATTTTAATGGAAGACGACAGAATAAAGGACATCATCAGAGCTAAATTCCCGTATATACTAATTGACGAATTTCAAGACACAAGCCCGTTACAAACAGAGATTATTAAAATAATCGGTCAAAAAGAAACCAATATAGGATTAATTGGTGATTTGTGTCAATCCATTTATTCTTTTCAGGGCGCTAATGTAGAGTCGTTCGAGATTTTTTCACTTGAAAATATGAATCTATATACTTTAAAGGGTAATCATAGATCAAGTAGCAAGATTATAAATGTCCTTAACCATATGCGTAAAGGAAAAGACTTTGAGCAGTTTTCTCCCGACCATAAATCTGGTGAATCACCTTCTTTACTTATAGGAACAAAAAAAAGTGCTTACCAGTACTTGCATGAAAAATCAAAAAGGCCAGTTGTATTAACCTATAAAAAAGAAACCTCAAGTTCTATTGAATATGATACAGAATCACTTGAAGATCTAAATTTTAATGTTATTCTTCAAGATTCAAACGGTGATAGAGGATGGAGAATTTTTCATATAATCCAATCTATTGAACTCGCTAAACAATTTCAACTAAAAGAAGCCTTAAAAATCATGAAAAGGGCTTATCGTAAAGAAATATCCTTTACTGATAAAGATGCTTTTATTAATCTAAAAAGACTTTTAAATATGTACAATGAATTTGAAAATAAGAGCATTACTTATTTCCATAATGATTTTATTTTAGGACAGTATAATGTTACTGGACTTATCTCTAGGGGAGCAGTAAAAGCATTATATGATGGGCTAACTTATAAGAAGGTAGTTATTCAGATGAAAATTTTAGAAGAAATGAGTAACTTCAAAACCATACATCATTCTAAAGGAGATGAATTTGAAAATGTTTTAGTAATGGTTCCTGAGAAAAAACGAGGAACAGCGTTATCCTTTCTATTATCACCTAACATGAACATAGAAGAACATCGAGTTTATTATGTTGCACTAAGTAGGGCAATTTCTGGACTCTATATTAATATTGAAAAATTAGAAGAAAATGAAAAAGAGGCACTCACAAAGATTGGTTTTGAAATAATACAAGTAGACGAATCAGCTGAAGTAAATATTTCTACTAAGGAACTAGTTACACCTTTATAATAAAACCAATTAGAATTTTCAAGGGAATATTTCATATATATTTAATTATATTTTATATAATTATAAAAAGAAGGTGGAACATCACCTTCTTTTTATTCATTTATATATCATCATACCAATATACAAAATAATTTTCTTTTAACTATCAGTTCGAACTTTACCAGATAATTCAAACAACTAATTATGATAAAATACATATTATCTAGAATAAATTTATTTTATGGAGTGATTGAACTATGTCAAGAAAAGCTCTTGTAACAGAAAGTAATCGGTACTTAGAACAAGCACATTTAGCAAGACGTCAACAAGATGAAAATACTGAAAGAGAAAGTTTACAAAAATTTTTCGAGTTATTCGAAAAGTTATTACCTAAAGATAGAATACATATGGAAGAAAATCTTTATTATCCCTATAGAAATATAGCTAGATTCTTAGCTAACTCAAATGAGTTTGCAGATTGTATTAAATACATAAACCGTGCTACTGCTCACTCTAAATATAGCAATGAATTATTGGATAACAAAGTTAATATGAAACTCCTTCAATCTCGTTCGTATTTAATGTTATACCTTCAAGATGGTGCTTCAAATCATTTAAAAACAGCAAAAGAATTAATAGATAATATAAGTGTTGATATTGATAAAGTTATCAACGCTTCACTTTTAAATGACTTCTCAGACTTACAAGAAATTTATTCTGCAATTGTCCAAAACAATGTATGGACAACGATAAATTTAGAACTACCCTTTCCTATAATCGCCTCTGAAAGGCCTATTTCTTTTATTTATAAAGAAACACAAATTACTCTTCAAATTGAAGTAATAGATAGCCCCTATAAAATATTGAATGTTGAAGGAACTGGATTTATTGAGATAATTGAAGATAAATATGGATTAGCAAACCGTTCTAAAGCAAGCCTATCAATAAATAAATATTTACATCCTGATTTAGATATAAACCTAGTTGGCATTTCAGAAACTAATCAAATTTCTGAAGTAATTGCAGAATGTATAGAAGTCTTGAATTTTTTCATTGAGCATTTTAGAGTTACCACCGGGAAATATTGGATAGAGACTATTTCACATAAGATGCTTTCCCAACACAGTGTTGTAATTAAGGCTGGAAATCAAACGATTAGAAATATTCCTCTGGCTGATTCCACTTCATACTATAAACTCAGCCCCAATATCCCTTGGATTACAAAAGATAAAGAAACCTTTTTAATCGAAAATCTTAGTAAGATTGAATTACCACTATGGAAATCGTTACTTCTCGATTCAAAAGATTACTTTCTTAGAGGAAAACATAAAGAAGCAATCGTATCAATAAACAGCGCATTTGAAAACTTTTTAGCTATTGAGGTTAAAAACCATTTAGCAAAGGGAATGTCGACTGATGAAATAACAACATTTCTAAACGGAAAACCCATTTATGAAAATTTCTTCTTAAATGAGTTCATAAGCGAAGAAAAATTTAATGCAGCAATACAAGAAGGTATCATCAATAATATGCCTCCAACAACCTTTACCATTATGAAAAAATGCAATCAAATTTCACCTTTAGGCATTAGCAACAGCCAATTGCAAAGATTGGTCTCAAGAATAAGATCTAAAAGAAATGATGTTGTACACGGTAAAGAAGACGTTATTGTAAGCACCAAAAATGTAAAAGATGCAATTGAATCTTTAGAAAAACTTATATCACTTTTTCTAAGCTGATTTTCACTTTTCAATCTTAATACAAAAAAAGAATTGCCCAGCAAAATTATTGATGGGCAATTCTTTTTTATTAGTTTAATCGAATTTTAATTTCTTTAAAGCTTCTGCGAACGGATTGTTTAATGGTTCTTCTTCTTTGTTCTGTTGTTTCATATATTTTTGAACATCGCGTTTATCAGCTTTGTTTCCAGATTCTTTTTTACGTCTTTCTTGGAATGTAGAAAGTTTTTCGCGATGGCCACATTTACATGCGAAAATTTGGCCATCGCCTTCACCGCGTAATTCTAATTTCTTCTTACACTGCGGGCAGCGTGCGTTTGTAGTGCGGGATACATTTTTACGGTGACCACATTCACGATCTTGGCATACAAGCATTTTGCCTTTTTTACCGTTTACTTCTAACATCGGTTTGCCGCAGTCTGGACAAGACTTCGTTGAAATGTTGTCATGTTTATATTTTTTATCACTCGATTTAATTTCAGAAACAATTTCTTTCGTATAGTTCTTCATTTCAGAAATGAATACTTCTTTTTTTAGCTTACCTTTTTCGATAGCCTCAAGTTTTTGTTCCCATTCACCAGTTAGTGTAGGGGATTTTAACTCTTCTGGTACTAAATCAAGTAACTGACGGCCTTTTGAAGTAATATGAATATCTTTGCCACGTTTTTCAATTAAGAACGAATTGAATAGCTTGTCGATAATATCAGCACGCGTTGCTACAGTACCTAACCCACCAGTCGATTTTAACGTATCAGCAAGTTGCTTATTCTGTGTATCCATATATTTTGTAGGATTCTCCATTGCTGAAAGTAAAGTCGCTTCGTTAAAGCGTGCAGGTGCTTTCGTTTGACCTGATGTTTGCATAATTAACTTTACAGTTAATGTATCGCCCTTTTCAATGTGAGGTAGAAGCTGCTCTTTTACGTCATCAGTTACATCATCGTCTTCAAATCGATTTTCGTATACTTCCTTCCAACCAGCATGTAAAATCGTTTTTCCGCGTGCAATGAACGTTTCACTACCAACTTTGGTACGTAATGTTAGTTGCTCGTATTCGAATGCTGGGAATAAAACAGCCAAGAAACGCTTTACAACTAAATCATAAATTTTGCGTTCCTTATCTGTGAAGGCTGAGAAGTTAACGTATCCTTCTGTTGGAATAATCGCATGATGATCGCTTACTTTACTATCATCAACAAATGATTTGTTAGGTTTGATAGGCTTTTGTAATACTTTATGTGCTAAAGGACGGTACTCTCCAATGCCACATGCTTTTAGACGTTCTGGAAGTGTTCCAACGATATCAGATGAAATATAGCGTGAATCTGTACGAGGGTACGTCAGCACTTTATGTTGTTCATACAATTTCTGCATAATGTTTAATGTTTCTTTCGCAGAGTAACCGAACTTTTTATTTGCATCACGTTGCAATTCAGTTAAATCGTACAGACCAGGAGAGAATGACTTCTTCTGTTTCTTATCAATTTCCACAACAGTAGCATTTTGTTTATCTAGACCTTTTACGATGTTATCAATTTTTTCTTTATTAAAACTACGACTATTACCGTTTGCATCTTGCCAAGTTAGTTTTAACTTATCGGTTGTTTGAGCTTCGATACCGTAGTATGTTTGAGCTTTAAAGTTTTTAATTTCATCCTCACGACCAGCAATAATAGCTACAGTTGGAGTTTGTACACGCCCACAGTTTAATTGAGCATTGAATTTTGTTGTTAATGCACGAGTAGCATTTAAGCCAATATACCAATCTGCTTCAGAGCGGGCAACGGCTGAGGCATATAAATTGTCATATGCTTTACCTGGTTTTAAATTATTAAAACCATCCTTAATTGCTTTGTCTGTTACAGAGGAAATCCATAAACGCTTAATTGGTTTATTCACCCTTGCTTTTTCAATTATCCAACGTGCAACTAACTCCCCTTCTCTTCCAGCATCTGTGGCCACAATCACCTCATTAACATCATTTCGAGTAAGTTGATGTTTCACAGCATTAAACTGTTTTCCAGTTTGTTTTATAACAACTAATTTCATACGTTCTGGAAGCATAGGAAGATCTTCAAGATTCCATGTTTTATACTTATTATCATAAGCCTCTGGGTCTGCAAGCGTCACTAAATGCCCTAGAGCCCAAGTCACAATGTATTTGTCACCTTCTAAAAATCCATTACCTTTTTTTGTACACTTTAATACTGTTGCTATATCACGTGCAACTGATGGTTTCTCAGCAATTACTACACTCTTTGCCATTTATTCAAACTCCTTTACTAACTATATAACGTTTAATATACCACAGTTTTCAAGAAGAACAGTAAGGAACACCTTTTATGTAGCAAGCATAATTAACATAGCTCGTTTAAAAACCACTAAGCGGAAGCATTAAAAAAATTAAAATTTGATTAAACAAAAAGGTTCCTACCACTATCGGTAGGAACCTTTTATTTTAATGAATGATTTTACTTCCTTTTGCGTTCTCAACAAACTTTTCACTCGATTTGTTAATTGGCTTTTTCAGTAATAATGCAGCGACAACCATGATTACTACGAAAGCAGTTAGCACGAGTAAATCTCTAGTTACTATATCCCAAAGCATTCCACCTACTGTTTCACGAATTGCACTAATTGCATATGTGAACGGTAAGAACGGATAAATCGCTTGGAAGAATGGTGGTGTCATTTGAATTGGGAACGTACCACCCGATCCTGCTACTTGCAGTACAAGTAAAATAATTGCCATCGATTTCCCAACGTTTCCGAAAATAGAAACGAGTGAGTACACGATACAAACGAAGACTCCCCCAATAAATAAACTAAATAACACGAACCAGAATTTATCGACTACGTACGTACCGAGTAAGAATATATCTCCCATTGATACGATAAACGCTTGTGAAAGACCTATCGTTAAGAATGTTAATAAACGTCCGAAGTAAACTTCATGGCTCTTATAATTCGCGCCCTCTTCATGTACTTCTACCGTTAATAATGAAACCATTAATAATGCGCCTACCCATAATGCAAGCACTGTGTAAAATGGTGACATCGCTGAGCCGTAGTTCGGCATCGCAAATAATTTATTCTCTTTTAAATTTACTGGATTCGCAAAGTAGTCACTTTGCTTTTCAACATCATTTTTCAATAGGCGTATGATGTCTTTTATATCCTCTTCTGATTCAAAATCACGAATTTTATCTGCTAATTCTTTAATCTTTTTCTCAGTAGCTGGCATTTCAGCTTTAATATCTGCTAATTTCTTTCTACCGTCTACTAAGCCTTTTGATGAATCTTCTAGTAATTTTTTAACATCTGGAAGCTTTTTGTCTGCATCATTTAAAATTTGAGTTGTATTTTTCGACATCTCTTTTGTACGAGCAATTGCTGTATTGAAACCTGGTACAATTTCTGAATCATACGTCGATAATACATCTGTTAATTGAGCTGATCCGCCTTTCGCAGCGTTGTTAATACTTTCAATTACATCTTTTGTAGGTTTCTGGCCATTGTTAAGAAGTGTAATTCCCTTATTCGTTGCCTCTACACCTTTTTGCAAGCTACTTTTCGCCTTATTTAATTTTGCAATTCCATTATTAAGGTTTTTATCACTATTTACATCTGCTAAAACCTTATTTGTACTTTCTAGAACCGGAATCATATCATCAATTAAACCGATTCCAGATTGGAATTGACCATTTAAACTTTTTAAGGCCTCCTTCGAACCTTCTAAACCATTAACACCTCTATTTTGCACATCCTCTAGTGCTTTTTGGACACTAGATTTAGTACTTTCAAGACCATTTTTCGCTTTATCATAATCTGCTTTTGCATTGTCGTATATTTCATTTGCATCAGCTTTAGCTTGATCTACTGTGCTAACTGCTTTTTTATAATCTGCCACAAATGTTTCGTTGTAATCTTTTTCAGCTTGATCAATTAATGCATTTGCTGCATCTAATTTTTGATTCGCTACATCTGTTACATCTTTCTTTACTTCTTGTCCTGTACCAATAACATTTACGATATCTTTAATTCCGTTATTCGCATTTTCCATACCGCTTTTAAGCTTAGTTAAGCGATCCACTCGACCTTGGAAGAAGTTTTTACCAAAATCAGTCGTCACAGAGTTTTGAAGTTCAGTAAATACATTAATAAGATACGCTATGCCATCTGTACGAGCTTGTAATTGATCTGATACAGCATTTAAATCTTTCTTTGCTTGTTCTGGATCAAATTTCCCATTTTGCAATCCATTTACAACACTTTTCCCATAAGCTGTTCCTGCACGTGATGAACTTAAAACATTATTGACTGTTTGATTAATATTTTGCGCTATGCTCTTATAACCATCACTATTCAATTTAGAAAGATCCGGTCTTGCAGGGAATTCAGGTAATCCATTCATTCCAGAGAAATCAGGGATATTTAAGTCTACACCCGGATTCATTAAAAAGTCAGTAAATGCAGCTGCACTATCCATAACGCCTTTTGCTGCTACTAAATCATTTCTTATCGTTCCTGGAGCGTTTTTCAACGTTTGATCTTGATTAGCAAAGAACTTATCTAAATTTGCCAACGCTTCTTGCCCATCATTTATTACACTCTCTACAACAGGTAAATCTTTTTGTGCTACTTTCACAATATCTTCTGCTCGAGTCGCATCATCTAACGCCTTATCCATGAGTGTATTCATTTCTGGGAACTGAGCTTCTAATTTAAATACAAGATCTTTTACTTTCTCGATACTTGGTAAGTTCGTTTCTAAATCGATTCCAAGGTCATTGAAGATTTTAAAAATCTCACCGTTTGCTGTTTTAACAAAGTTTTTACTAATCTCTTCTGTAAGACCCGATGCACCTTTCGCTGTAATCTTCGGTGCAATAGCATTTACCTTTTCATTTACGTAATAATCAATTTCCGGTTTCTGTGGATTTTCATTCAAGACTGTTGCAATCTTTTCCGAAAAATCTTTTGGGATAGTAATACTTGCAGAATAGTCTCCACGCTCTACTCCATAAATTGCTTGCTTTTCATCAACAAACTTCCACCCAAAATTTTTGTCCTTCTTAAGTGAATCTACAATTTCTTCACCAATGTTAATGTCTTTTCCTCTTAAATTCGACCCAACATCTTGGTTAGAAACTGCAATTTGGATTCCTTTCGTATTTCCGTAAGGATCCCAAGAAGCTTTAATGTTAAACCACGCATATAACGATGGTAAAACCATCAAACCTAATACAATAACAATCGCGGCCCAATGTTTGGCCACATTCCGTAAGTCTGTCTTATAAATACGCCAAATCTGTTTCATATAAGTTATCACCTAATTATATATTTTTCCTTCTTTAGAAAATGATGCATACATTTTGCAATTATATCACTTTCTACATCGTGGATTAAACGAAAACATACTATTATTCCCATTAAATATTTCACTTACTTCATTATATAACGAAGTAAAAAAAGTATGCATACAAAATGACCAAATTAGTTTTACATTCAGTAATAACAAATATATAGGAAATGTCATAAAAAATACAAGTATTTTCTCTTGGAAATACTTGTATTTCTAAAAAAATCCTCACAGATTTTTATTATCTGTGAGGATTTCTTCTATTATATATCTAATTGAACCTCTACACCGAAATGGTCTGAAATTACATTTCGGTTTATACCATTAAAAATAACTTTTGAAGAACGAACTGTTTTCTCTTGGTTACACAGTATTAAATCGATTCGCAAATTATGTTTATTTTCATCCCAACCAGCAATCTCGCCTTGGACAGTTGTTCCTTCATCCTTCTCTATCGCTAGTTCATATGTGTCATACAAACCTTTTTGCATCGTATACTCATAACCCTCGCCTTCCAAACGAGCATTGTTATTAAAATCACCCATTAAGAAGGCAAGCTCATTACTATCTACACGCTCCATCAAACGATCGATTTGACCTTTGAATGACTCTTCTTCATCATTCCACCAACCGAGATGGCAAGAGTAAAACGTTATATTCTTACCATTATAAGCAATTGTTGCACTTACAATTTTACGTGTTTTCCAATACGTTGTATCTTTGTTTTCTGATACAAAGAACGTATCTTCTTTTATAATACTATGTTTTGTTATAATCGCTAATCCTTCTTCGTACACGTCATAACCAATATGAGAGAAATCCCAAGTAATATTGTAATCTTTTACATGTAACGCTTTTAACTCTTCTAATAGTAAAAGTCCAAAATTATCTTCTTTCTTGCTACCGCATACATTTTTAGCCCCTATCGACTGACTTACCTCTTGCAATGCGATGACATCGTACTCTTCTTCTTGAATGACTTTAGCAAGATATTTTATCTTTTCCATTTGATTCTCTTCTTGCCAAGAGTGACAATTTAAAGTTAGCAATTTCATATTATTACGCACCTAACATATCTTGAATGTCTGACTTTAATACGTCAGCTTTCGGACCATACACTGCTTGTACACCTTTATCTTTTACGATTAGTCCTAAAGCACCATTTTGTTTCCACTGTGCTTCTGGTGCAACAACATCTAAATCTTTTACTGTTACACGTAAACGTGTCATACAAGCATCTACGTCAGCAATATTATCTTTTCCACCTAATAAATCAATAACTTTTGTTGCTAATGAACCATCTTGTACATTTCCTGTTCCTTCTGATGCCTCATCTTCATTATCAATATAGTTACCTGCACGTCCTGGCGTTGGTAAATTGAATTTTTTAATTAAGAAATTGAATAACGTAAAGTTAAGACCGAAGAACACTAATGAAACAATGACAAAGTTGATTAAGTCTCTTGTTAAACCTGCGTTAACCATCATTGGCGTACGAGTAATTAACTCAATAAATCCAAATGCGTGAACACGTAAATCAATTAAATCTGCTAATGCGAATGCAAGTCCTGTTGTAATAGCATACACAACATATAATACTGGTGCAATAAACATGAACATGAATTCAATTGGTTCTGTAACACCTGTTAAGAATACTGCTAATGCTGCTGATAAGAACATTGGTTTATATTTTGCACGTTTTTCTTTATCAACATTACGGAACATCGCGAATGCAATACCCATTAACGCTGCTGTTGAACCGATAACTTGTCCAGCTTTGAAACGAGCTGGTACAACATTATTTAATAGATCGTTATATGCTTTTGTATCTCCATTTGCTAATAAGTTATTTAAATCTGTAATCCATGCAAGCCATAATGGATCTTGTCCTGCTACAACTTGTCCAACTTTTGAGCCAGTTAACATTGTATACGTTCCGCCTAGCTCTGTGTAGTTCATCGGAATCGTTAACATATGGTGTAAACCGAATGGTAATAGTAAACGCTCTAACGTTCCATATACAAATGGTGCGACAACTGGTGCACTATCCTTTGAAGCTGCAATCCAGCGACCAAATTCATTTAATCCACTTTGGATGAATGGCCATAAAAGTGATAATACAATTGCAGTGACTGTAGACCAAACAATTACAACGAATGGTACGAATCGTTTTCCGTTAAAGAATGCTAATGCCTGTGGCAGTTTGTTATAGTTATAATATTTGTTATATAAAGTAGCTCCTAAGAAACCTGTGATAATCCCTACGAAAACTCCCATGTTTAATGCTGGTGCACCAAGTACAGAAGTAAAGTAATCTTTTACAATTAAATCTCCTGCTAATACTGAAGAAACTTTCGCTTTTGAATCCGCTAACATTTCAGCGTTTACGCCAAATATAGCTCCTGTAATTCTGTTTGTTAAGACGAATGCTAGTAGCGCTGCAAATGCACCACCTGCGCGATCCTTCGCCCAAGATCCCCCAATTGCTACTGCGAATAAGATGTGCAGATTTGTAATAATTGCCCAACCGATGTCTTCCATTACGCGAGCGATTGTATGAACTGCGTTAATATCCCCAGCAGACATCCCAATTAACTTACCGATAGAAATCATTAAACCAGCTGCTGGCATTACAGCTACAACAACTAATAATGCTTTCCCGAACTTTTGCCAAAAATCAAAAGACGTAATTTTCATCTGTTCTTCCTCCCCTTTATTTATAACAACATAATGATTTAAATTATAATTTCTGTTTCCTTTATGAAAACGATTCCTCATGTTACTTTTTTATCTTTACGCAACCGTTTTCATAAATCTATTTTAATAAAAGCGTTTTCACTTTGCAATAGAAATTTATTTTTTTTCATAAAAAAAGATGCTCTAAGAGCATCCTTTTTTATTATGAAATGCGATAAACCCTTGTTTCATAAGGTTTTAACGTGATTGCAGTTACTTGTTCATGTTCCGCAACTTCATAGTTATTTAAAAGCAAACGTTTGCGTTCTAGTCCGAATGAACCCTCATTATATACAGCTTCCTCTTTTGAGATATTACTAATTACAATGATTTTTTCATCGTTTAATGTACGAGTATATGCATAAATTTGCGGATCATCTTCTAAAAGTAAATCGTACGTACCGTAATTCAGTACATCGTGTTCTTTTTTCAAGGAAATCATTTTCTTATAGAAATTGAAAATAGAGTTCTCTTCATTCTTTTGCTTTTCAACATTAATTTCTTTGTAGTTTGGATTCATACCAAACCAAGGTGCACTTGTTGTGAATCCAGCATTCATCTCATCGCTCCACTGCATAGGTGTACGTGAATTATCGCGGCAAGAAGCCCATATAATTTCCATCATATCTTGATGGGATACACCCTCTGCAATTTTCTCGCGATATAAATTTTTAATTGCTACATCATCGTAATCTTCAATATTTTGGAATTGAACATTTGTCATCCCAATTTCTTGTCCTTGATAAATAAACGGTGTACCGTGCATAAAGAAATACATTGCTCCAAGAGCTGTTGCACTTTCACGCCAATATTGTTTATCATCTCCCCAAGTTGAAACGATACGTGGCTTATCATGATTCTCAATATATAAAGCATTCCATCCTTTATTTTCTAACCCTTTTTGCCATTTCGTTAATACCTTTTTCAACCCTACAACATCAAGATCTTTCTTCTTTTCTGCATCCCATAAGCTTAAATGTTCGAATTGGAATACCATGTTGAACTTACCTTGCTCTTCTCCAACCCAAAGCTCAGCATCTTCAATCTTAACGCCATTCGCTTCACCAACAGTCATAATATCGTACTTAGAAAATGTATTTTCTTTTAACTCTTCTAATAAAGGTTGAATGCCATCCACATTCATATGTTTATCAAAAGATGGCACATACTTTAGTTCTTTTGGATTTGGCATATCTTTAAAGCCATCTTCTTTTTTAATATGGCTGATTGCATCCACACGGAAACCATCAATTCCTTTATCAAGCCACCAATTAACTGTATCGTATAAAACTTCGCGAACTTCTTTATTCTCCCAGTTTAAATCTGGTTGTTTACGCGAGAATAAGTGTAAGTAATATTGTCCTGTTACTTCATCATATTCCCATGCCGAACCATTAAAAATACTTTCCCAGTTGTTTGGTTCCGCACCATCTTTACCATCATGCCAAATATACCAATCACGCTTCGGATTGTCCTTAGATGAACGAGACTCAATAAACCATGGATGTTCATCACTTGTATGATTAATAACTAAATCAATAATAAGCTTCATATCACGTTTATGAACTTCATCTAGTAAAGCATCAAAGTCTTCCATCGTACCAAACTCATCCATGATATCTTGATAATCACTAATGTCATAACCATTATCATCATTAGGTGACTTATACATTGGACAAATCCAAATTACATCTATACCTAAATCTTTTAAATAATCCAGTTTTGCAATAATACCTTGTAAATCTCCAATACCATCACCATTTGAATCCATAAAGCTACGTGGATAAATTTGATAAGCAACCGCTTCTTTCCACCATGTCTTATTCATAGTCATTCTCTCCTTTTGCATCCCATCGGAAATTTTTATGCAAACGTTTTCGTAACACTATCATAACAAAATATGGAGAGTTTGCAACGAGAATTTTTTACACTACTATTAAATATCTACATTCCATTACGAAATCATCCCCTATTTCATTGTTATTGCAGAAGTTTTATTATTGCCAGATCTGATTAGCTTACTTCCTTTAATATAAAATAAGACCATGATTATTGTGCATCTTCCACTTATCTTCTTTGTTTCACTAAATTTTGATGTAGTAGTATCAATATCTATTAATGTAAAATTTTCACTTGTCACATGAAATGATTCCAAATATGAAGGTATTAAAAAAGGTGATCCCTATTTTCATACAGAGATCACCGTCTTAAGATTACATTATTTTTTAATACCCTTATAAGGGGGAGCATTTCAACTTCCTTCTCCAAACAATTCCTTTTATTACCTATATATTTTAGCGTAGTTTCCCTGCTTCGTCTTTTTTCCTCTTTCTTCTTCTCATGTAAACAGAAAGTAAAGGTACAACTAAAATAAAGATTGGAACAGCTACCATCCAATCTTTGGACGTAGATGGTTTTGAAATCATTTCTTTTTCTTTTTCTTCATAAGGAATTCGATGTCCTCTAATTAACAAACGATGTGTATTCACACCATAGGGAGTACATGTAATTAAAGTAGCGTAATCCTTATTTTCCACAATTAATAAATCATCTACTTCATGCGGCAACACAACTTTAATTTGATCTACTTTATAAGCAAGGACCTTATCTAATGAATGAATATAAAAAATATCCGATTCCTTCATTTTATCTAAATCAGTAAATAATACTGCAGAAGGCAAACCTCGATGCCCCGTTAAAACGGTGTGTGTGCTTGTTCCACCTACTGGCAATGAGGATTTATCTAAATGACCTACACCGCGACTCAAAACTGCCTCTGAAGTCCCTTGATAGATTGGAAGCTTCACATTAATCTGAGGTATCTCAATATACCCCATTGTATCGCCTAGATTTAAAGCATCTGCATAAGAATTTTGATTATCTTTTTGTTGTTCAGCAAATGGATCTGAAAATGTTTGCCCAGAGTTTTGAACTTGCTTATTATGCTCATCCGCCTCTTTTTCTCGACGTTCGAGCTCTTTCTTTTGAAGGGACTTTACAGCTTTATCATAGGAACTAACTTGAGAATAATGTGTTCTTGTCGCGAACCAATCGCTTACAGTTGGATACAAAAATATACCTAGTCCTAATAAAAAAATGCATCCAAAAAAGATATTTTGTTTCATAGTACCCCCTTTAAGTATTTAAAAATATTAAAAAGAGGAAAGCTATTCGCTTCTCCTCTTTTTATGCTATATCATTATCATTTTCTAAAACCTTAATTTTTCGCTGTATTTCTTCTGAAGAAAACAAATGCTGCTACAGCCATCAACACAAGACCTACTACAGTAAATAGCATTGTTCCTATACCACCTGTTGAAGGGAGTACCCAGCCACTTTTATTATTCTTTACTTCTAATTCAATCTTTTTTTGCTCCGCATTAATTGTTACATGAATTGGATCTCTTAATTTTTGATAAGAAGCTTTTGTACCATCTTCTTTTTCATAAGTTGGTGCTTTCGTTTCAACTACTTGATAGTCTCCGTATGGGAGGTTATTCCATGTGATAATACCATTTTCATCAGATACACCTTTTACTTCTTGCTTTCCTACTACTACCACATTACCTTTTTTATCTTGTAATTCGAATTCTGCACCTTGTAATTTCTTATTATCAGCACCATCAACTTTCGTCAACTCAATGCTACCAGCAGTTGGGACAACAATTACCGGCTTAGATTCTTTTTGATCTTTTACATTATTATTATTTTCAAAATTGATTGTTGCTGTATTTGGAATTTTCGTTCCAGCTGCTACGTCTTCTTTAATCTGTGATTTAATTTGTAAATGCAACTCTTTTTTCCCATTTAATTTTGAAAAATCTTTCACAGTCGCTGTTACTTTTTGACCTTCTACAACTACTTCTACCACACTTGAATCTACTTCTACACCATCGATGTACACAACTGGTTTTCCTTGAATTACTAATCGATTATCTAACGTATCTGTTACAACATACTGTTTATAGTCTTTAATATCTTCTGGAATTAATGTTTTAATATCATAGTTATAATCTGTTTGTGTATTAATCGGTAAGAACTCTAGATCCTTATTAATCTTTTTATCAATCGTTGGCTCTTCATAGTTCTTTACTTCCACAGTCTCTACTTTACCAGATGTAATTGAACCATCTTCATTAAGAGTACCTGACTCAGTAATTGAGAATTCATGTTTTGTTAGATCTTTAACATAACCTTTTGGTGCTTCTTTCTCTTGGAAATAATACTTACCATACTCTAAACCTTCTACACGAATTTTACCATCTGTACCTGTTACTAATTTTTCTTTAACTACTTTACCATCCTCTGTATATAAAGAGAATTCTACACCTGAAAGTACTTTATCTTTTGCACCTATTTTTGTTAATTCTACTGCTCCACGTTTGATTTCATTCTTTGGATACATGTGAACATCGTAGTTTAGCACATCGCCCGTTTTACTTGTCATTGGAATGTCAACTGTATACGTATGTGGATTTAAGTTAACATGCTCTGGTCCAGCAACTTCTTTTACTTCATAACGTCCTAACGATAAATTTGTAAATACTGCCTCACCTTTATCAGTTGTTGTCATTTTGATTGATTCTGCGTTTGTTACAGGCTTTACATTTTCCTTTACAATCTTTCCATCATTTGAAATCTTTTCGAATGACGCAATTTGCTTAATTTCAAATGTTACACCTTTTAATGGACTAACCTTTTCAGGTAAAGTTTGATTCGCAGAACCATCACCTTCTACACCTGGCTCCCCATTTTTTTCTTGTGCGTACTTATGAATGGTTAAAGAACCTGTATTTTTTGATGCTGCACTCACAAACATACTAGGCAACATAGAAAACGTTAATGCCAAAATTAAAAGCATACTGAAAATCTTTTTCATATTATTCTTCCTCACTATCTCTATAAATTTTTCAATTTAAAACTCTATTACTTATTCCTTTTATTTCGAACATATAAGAACACAACTAGTAACATTAAAATCCCACCGATGGAATAGAAAATGCCTGTCCCTATACCTCCCGTTTTCGGGATTTCCCACTGACTCTTTTGATTTTCTATTGTTATTTTGTGTACTGATGATCCAACTTCTACTGTAATTGGCTCTTTCAAAAGCATATAGCCATCTGGGGCTTGTACTTCTTTAATTGTATATTTTCCGAACAGTAATGGATTGGAAACTGCGTTACCATTTTCATCTGTTGTTAATTTCCCAATCTCTTTACCATCTTTGTCTAAAATCTGAAACACAGCATTTTTTAATTTCAGATTGACATCTGTAGCATCGACCTTCGTAATTTCAATTACACCTTTTTCTAGCAATTCATTTTCAACGGTCTTCTCTATCGGCGTTTTTGTGTCTTTCGTTATTTCAAAGTCGTATGATTTATTATCTAGTTTATAACCTTCTGGAGCTTCGACTTCAACTAGCTTATATTCACCAATTGGTAAATCTATTGCCTTAGCTTTTCCATCTTCACCTGATGTAATTGTTTGAATGACATGATTATCTTTATCTCGGACTTCGAAAACAGCACCTTTTAATGGAATGTTGCTGCCTTTTTCTACTTTCGTAACTTCTAACTCTCCAGCACCAACTATATCTTCAACTAGTCCAGCATCGATTGTCATATTATGTTCATCTTCACCAAGTTTGATTATTTCTGAATATCCATCTTTATCAACATTCGAATCAATTCTTTCATCGTTACCAACGTTTTTATTTGTCCATTTGTAACCATCTGGCAACTTAAATCTCACTTGGTATTCACCCGGATCTAAATTTACAAACTTGTAATAACCAGGATTTCCTTTTTTGTCATTACCAGTTCTCGTCATACTAATAACTTTTCCATCTTTATCTAATAGCTCTACGACTACACCATTCACGCCAGTGTTTCCGTCGTTTTGAATACCATCTTTGTTTTTATCTAGCCAGACGTAATCTCCTAATGAGCTCTTTTTCGAAGCTTGTAATTGTACACCCACTCGGTTTGGCTCTGCTGGTTGAATCCAATTTCCTGTTACATCATTTATCGCACTGTATCCAAAGGAATTCCATGCAATTCCTGCCGAAGCATCCATATCAACAGGTGCACGCATTGACCATTCTAGTGTCGCTGCTTCGCCTGGATATACAAGCTTATTCTTATCAAATTCAAATTTAACTGCCGTTACTTTTGTTAAATCCGCCGGTGGCTCTAAAGACCAATTCGGATCATTTGCACCATCTGGATTCACAAAAGCATCATTTCCTTGAATTAAATCATCACGCTTAGGTTTTGAAACAGTCGTATAATAAATCTTAATGAAATCACCGTCAGTAAGTTGGATTGGTGATGTTAAGTATGGGGTCCATTTGCTACCACGCTCTTGTGAATGGTTCTTCGTTTGTAAAACTGACTGGTCACCCTCCGCAGGGAATATATCAATTAAGACACCATTCCTAACAGCTACGGTCCCACCATTTTCAATTTTCAAGCGATATTTCACTTCTCCACCTGGTACTGTTGTTGCTAATTCTGGTGAACCTTTCCAGCTATCGTCTAATTCACCTTTTACATATTTAATTGATTTTAAAGATTGCTCTTCTTCAATCTCAACAGCATCTTGACTTTCAATAATTGGGTCATTTATATCATCATCACCATCAAGATCATTTTCATCTTTTCCTGTTGGTTGTCCCCACTTGTCTGCAGATACTATTGTTGAGACATTAGACATTAAGCCCGCCTTATTATAGTACTTGCCTGCCATCGCGAAGTTATTAACCTTTACTTTAAACTTAACAGTCACAGCGTCTCTCGGTGAAACATCTAATTCAGGGAAAGTCCATCGTAAAAGGGTTCTTCCTTTTTCTTTATAGTTCGGAATCGTTTCCACCTTTACTTTTTTTGCATCATAAGGTTTTCTATCCCATTCATCTTTAACGACAGCAAATGTCTCCGAACCTGGAACATATTCTAACCCCTTTGGTAACCAATCTACGATTATTGGTTGTTTTAAAGGTGTAGAACTCCAATCAACTTTACCAGTTAATTCAAATTCTACTTCTTCTCCCTTGATATACTTTTCTCCAGGCTTTGTTAACGCCTTTTTCTTAAAAGTAACCTTTGCTTCAGGATTTTCTTTTACTTTTACTTGTGCTGTCGCTTCTTTTATATAGTTTTTTCCATCAATATCATATGAAATGTGTGCGGTATTTTTCAAAATACCTTCTTTAAAGTTCGGATCATCCACTTTAAACATTAACCATGCGCCATAACTCATTTTAAAATCTGCAGGCACTTTACCAAATTCATATCGAATTCCGGTTACTTTATCACCTTCAAATAATGATAAAGAAGAAACCTCTAACCATTCTCCGTTCGTATTACCACGAATCACTTTCCATTCTTTCCACTCTGGATTATTCTTCGTTTTGTATAAAATCTTATATTCACTTACACCTGAAAATGCACCTGTATGCATTCTCGTAAAATGAAGTTGTTCATCAAAACGGTCATCTTGAAGCACAAAATTATCAATTTCCTTAGAATATTGATTTTGAATGTTAGATAGTGTAAAAGCAATTTCTTCTTCTTTACTGTACTCAGACTTTGAGGCAGTCTTTCTCAGCTCTGAAAAAGCTTGCTCAGGAGGAATAACAGGAGGTTTTTTATTTGATATTTCAATATACGCATGTGTTTGTTTTGTTAATTCCTCTTCCCCTTTTGGCTTTAGTTTTGCCTCAACTCTATTTAGAACTTGTTGATTTTGATCCTCACCAAAATTTTCCTCTGGGAATTTAACCTTAACTTTAACAACTTTCTCGCCTTCTACATTTTTCAAATCCCATACGACTGTATGTGAATTCGCATCATATTTCCCATTATCACTAGCTGATATAAACTGGGCTTCTTTCGGTAGTAGATCTTTTATTGAAAGCGAATCAAGTGTAGTAGGTCCACTAACATGTTGAGCACGAATCGTGTACTCGACTTCTTCTCCTGGCTTAATCGTCCACTTATTAGGAGTTTTACGCATTTCCCACTCTGGTTTCTTAGGTGGTTCAGGTGGTACTTCTTTTTCATACGCTACAACCGTTACTTCATTAGAAGTTTTGCCTCCTTGATCAGATACAAAATCCGCTACAGCTGTAGCTTTCGTTCCATTTTTTGTTCCTTTAGGAAACTTCACTGTAATAGGGACTGCTTTAGAATCTCCATTGGGAAGGGGCTCTTTAAAAGTATAAATAACTGAATGCGTTTCTTTATCGTATACTGCATCCGTACCACTAATTTTCCCGTGTCTTACGTACTCGACTTCAGGTGGTAGTTTAACAACAATTTTTGCATCTTTATGCCCACCTTCTAATCCAAATGTACTTAAATCAAGTTGATATACAAAATCTTTATCTACATTTTTTTGCGAACCATCTCCGCCCTCAACCGAAAGCTTTAAGCTGACATTTGCTTCTTTGTCATATGTTTCTGCTGCTACAATATGTATAAATGGCTGTACAATAATTTGCATTACCATTAAACAAATGACAAATATACTAATCTGTTTACTCTTCATACTCACACCTCTCTATTAATCTCCTTAACAACAAAGAGATTGGCTATTTCTTCGAATACCATCCGCCTTCAGCCTAAGAACAATAAAATGGGCCATCTTAAAACAAACATCTTATTATCTGATAATTGGGCAAATAAAAAAGGATTGTCGGGTTGCAAATTGTATTTGCAACCCGACAATCCTAGTAATAAGATTCATTACCTTAGACTCAAAGCTTTGCGACCTATTCTTTCAAATAGTGTGCCAAGATATTCCAATGTTACTATTCTATAAAAAAAATGACAATTTATCTACTATATTGTTTTATTTCACATAATAATTTTCAAAAAAACTTTTAATAAACCACCATACATCTTACTTCTAAAATTTAAAATAGCACTGTTCCTTCATAGTCTAAAGCTATGCTACATGTACATTATTACTCTATCTCTTTTATATTACACTTAACATACAATTCAAACACCCTTAAATATTTTTTCCATATATATATTATAGTACAAACAATCTTATATAAAAAAAGGAGCTATACTATGAAGCAGACAAAATTAACAGGTCGTATCGTTGTTCCTTCAGATCCTGACTATGACGTAGCCCGAATGAATTTAAATTTAAGTATTCCAAAACTCCCTTGTATTATTGTTTTTTGCCAAAATAAAAATGATGTGTGTAACGCCTTAAAATGGGCACGCGAACGTCATGTACCATTTCGCTTAAGAAGCGGACGTCATAGCTATGAAAATTTTTCTCTTTTAAATAGAGGACTTATTATTGACGTAAGTGAAATGCATCGCATTACTGTTAATACAGATAAATTAACAGCAACAATTGAAGCTGGTGCAAACCTCGGCACTGTTTATAAAGAGCTTTGGAATTACGGTGTGACAATACCAGCTGGTACAAGCGCAAGCGTTGGAATTGTTGGATTAGCACTTGGCGGTGGCATCGGTATGCTTTCACGCTTATTTGGATTAACATGCGACCAATTAATAGAAGTTGAAATGGTACAAGCATGTGGTAAATTTGGAGCAAAAATCATTCGTGCAAGCGAACATGAAAACCATAACTTGTTTTGGGCATGCCGCGGTGGTGGTGGTGGAAACTTCGGAATTATTACTTCTTTAACTTTTCGAGTACACCCTATAAAAAATGTATCAATCTTCTCCATTACATGGGAATGGGAAGATTTTATCGCTGCATTTCAAGCGTGGCAAAACTGGGCACCTTATATAGATGAACGTCTCACTTCATCGATCGAATTATTCGCCAAGCAACGAAATAAAATTGAAGCACAAGGCGAGTTTGTCGGTTCTCCCTCTGAACTCCATTCCCTATTATCCCCTCTTCTTGAAACTGGTAGCCCCTCTCTCTTTATAGAAGAAGTTCCTTATATAAAGGCTGTCGAATTTTTTAATGGCGGTAACATCCCTGAAAATTTCAAGCGCTCTGGTTCCTATGTCTATAAACCTATTCCCCTTAAAGGCATTCAAATCATGCAATACTTTCTTTCTCATGCACCAAATAAAGATGCTAGTATTTGGCATCAATCGCTCATAGGTGCTGTTGAAAATATTTCGCCGAATGAAACAGCTTATTTCCATCGTAAAGCAATTATTGCTCAAGAATACATTACCTCTTGGAAATGTGATGATGAAGAAAATCGAAATATACGCTGGGTTAAAGATTTACGAGAAAGCTTAGATCCTTATACACTAGGTGACTATGTCAATTGGCCCGATATCGACATTAAAAATTGGCAAACTAGTTATTATGGCCCTAACTTTCAAAGATTGCGTAAAGTGAAAACCATATATGACCCTTGCAATGTTTTTCGTTTTCAACAAAGTATCCCACCCTTTCATACGTAAAAAAGGAAGAACAAAATACTGTTCTTCCTTTTCACATTAAAAATCGTTCAATTGTTTGTTTTAAGTCTGTTGCTTGCTTCTCTAAATCCTTTAACAATTGATTGATTACTACCATATTTTTAGATTGTTGCAGTGTCACACGTGCTACTTCTTGCGAACCTGCCGATGTTTCTTCAGCAATTGCTGCTACAGCCTTCGTCTGCGCTCCTGTTTGATGAATGTGACTCACTTGTTCGTTCATATAGCCACTAATTTGCTTGGTTGCATCTGCAACTTCCATAATACTTGATGACATTTCTTTTAAAATTAATTCGGTAGCCGCCCCGCGTTTCGCCTCTTCTTTAGCTGTTTTCACTTGCTCTGTCATTTTCAATGCGACTTGTTGCACTTCCTCTTGCATATTCCGCAATAACTGCGATATATTTCTTGCAGAATGATCGCTTTCATCAGCAAGTTTACGTACTTCTTCAGCTACAACTGCAAAGCCCCTTCCATGCTCTCCAGCACGAGCTGCCTCAATAGAAGCATTCAGTGCTAATAAATTCGTTTGACTAGCAATCTCACTCACAACAGAAACAATATGTTCTACTTGTTTCATTCGTTCTTCTAATTTTTGTACATTTTGCATCGAATCTTCGTTTTCTTTTGCCAATGTTTGAATACCTTGAATTAAAGAAGTAAAGACACGTGTACTTTGCCCTAAAGCTTGAACCATTTCTAAAGACAACTCATCAGACTGTTTTGCTTTTTCTTCTACTTCACTAGCAATAGAAGTTGTTGTATCAACAGCAGACACAATTGCCTGAATTGAAGCTGCTGATTGCTCAGCGCCAGAAGAAATCTCTGCAAGAGTTTCAGAAACACCTCGAGCTTGTTTTGTCGCTTCCCCTGTTTGCTTTCTAATTTGCTGAACTTGATTATTTGTATACGAAAATGTAGTATCAATATTTTTTACCATACCCCTTAAGTTCCCTAGCATCATATTAAATGCAACACTTAAAGATTTAATCTCATCATCTGTTTTTGGCAACGGGACATCTTCACGAATATCCCCATCAGCCGCCTTCCTTGCAGCCTCCTCTAATTTTCGAAGTGGTTTAATTAAAAAGATTGCTGCTCCATACGCTAAAATTCCAGACCATACTACACCTAATAACATAACGATAATATTATAAACAGTTTGACTTACATAACTTTGAAAATAATCGTATATCACGTAAATAAAAAATATACTTGTTGAATATGTAATAAAAGCTAAAACTGTAGTAAATAGCATAAGTTGTGTACGTAAGCCAAAGGAAAAAGTTTTCTTCTCCTTTTCCATTTCTCATTCCTCCTCATAAGTAATATACATACTATCTATATATCATTATCCATATTTTCCTTATAGAAAGATATATAGATTTTTTATTTTTTGTTTACATATTAATTACATTATTTTTTCTATATATAAAACGAAAATAATGTATACTTCTATTTGGATGCCATTATATATTCAACTAAATAATTTAAGGTTAGGTGATTCTATGTTAAAAGCTTTAAATCGTTTAAACGTTATAAACAGATTAATATTGTTAGTAGCAGTACCGATTTTTTCCATATTAATTATTAGCGTTGTAAATTATATAAATTTACAACAAATGCACAAACAACTTCAAACAGTATATGTGGATCGTCTACTACCTATTAAATGGCTAGGTTCTATTCAGAGTAGCATGTACCAAGAGTTTAGTTATGTAAAGGAACTCATTATTACTGAAGATGAAAATCGACGTACTACAATTTTAAATAAATTAAATGAAACAAATAAAGAAACCGGAAAATTACAAGCCCAATACGAAAATACATACATAACAGGCGAAGAAAAAAAACTCCTCAACCAATATAAAGAAAAACTAGAAAACTATGAAAAGCATCGTGCTCAAATGCTTGATCTCATTAAAGAGAATAAACTTAATCAGGCGTATTCATTTTACCTAACTACAGTTGAACCTAATTTATCGGCTACAGTAGACGCTTTAAAAAAACTTAGTGATTATAACGAAAAGTTAGCTGAAAGTTTGTATAACGACAGCGAACATTCTTATAAACAAGTGATAAGCGTAACAATTATTTTATTCATTGCATGTTTAGTTCTTTGCATTCTTATCTCCTTATTTACTGCTAAATCTATTATCAATCCAATCAATTCATTACGGAACATAATGAATACAGCTGGAAAGGGCGATTTAACCGTTGCTGTACCAAAACAATATCATCATGAATTCGGTCATATGTTTAATAGTTTTGATCAAATGATATTAAATTTGCAGCAAATTATTAACAATGTGATTCAAACAAGTGCAAAAGTAAAAGACTCTACAAACCACATTGTTGAAACAACAACCGTTTCCTCTTCCACTATGGATACCATTGCAAATACAATGAAACAACTGTCTTACCATATTAATGATCAGTCAGCAAACATTAAAGATAGTTCTACAGCAATGGATGAAATAGCAAATGGAGTGCAAAGCATTGCTGAATCTTCTACAACGATTTCAAACTTAGCTATTTCTACTTCCGATAAAGCAACTATAGGGAATGAAACCATTGAAAAGTCCATTTCGCAAATGACAACTATCCACACTGTCATGGATGAAATATATACAGTAGTAGATCAATTAGTTGTTCGCACACAAGAAATTGATAGCGCACTGCAAACTATAACCTATATTTCTGAACAAACAAATCTATTATCTTTAAACGCTGCAATTGAGTCCGCTCGCGCTGGAGAACATGGAAAAGGATTTGCAGTTGTAGCAGAAGAGGTTCGTAAGCTTGCTGAACAATCAAAACAAGCAGCTAAAGATATTACAAAATTAAACTTACTCGTACAAGATGATTCAAAAAATGTAGTCAACGTGATGGGGAAAGGACAAAAAGAAATTCAAGAAGGAATTCATGCCATTCAAAATACAAAGTTAACATTCCATGATATTGTAGATCACATTACTGAAGTTACAAATCAAATACAGGATATAACAGCAAGTGCAGAAGAAATGTCTGCAAGCTCTGAAGAAATAAATAGCGCTCTTATTAATATTTCTTCTATTTCGCAAAATATAGTTTCAGAAACTGAGTATACATCCAATTCTTCACAAACCCAATCTATATCAATACAAGAAATTACAAATATGTCTCTTCAAATGCAAAAACTTGTTGAAGAATTAGAAACATTTGCATCTCAATTTAAAATTAAAAATTTATAAGTAAGTGAGAAACCACCTAAATTAGGTGGTTTCTCTATTTAAATTATACATTAAGATTTCCTTATGTAATAACTGAACCATGAAAAAAATAAAGGATTCTGACAATTTATGACTAATAACAGAAATAAGGGGCAACATTTGTAAAATATATTTTTGACTGGGGGTTTTGTATGATTCAAGTTCGAAATCTAATAAA
Source organism: Bacillus luti (assembly GCF_009739945.1). NCBI lineage: Bacteria > Bacillati > Bacillota > Bacilli > Caryophanales > Bacillaceae > Bacillus > Bacillus luti. Next base: position 4,728,297 of record NZ_CP040336.1, read on the forward strand.
ATCATTTGGCTCACTGGATGTTTTAAAAGGAATTGATTTAGAAGTAAAAGAAAAAGAAGTTGTTGTTTTAATTGGCGCCAGTGGTTCTGGAAAAAGTACATTACTTCGCTGTCTTAATTTTTTAGAAATGTACGATGAAGGTGAAATTCACTTACAAGGTAAGCGAATTGATCCAAAGCATTCAAATTTAAACAAAGTACGTGAAAATGTCGGTATGGTTTTTCAGCACTTTAACCTCTTTCCTCATATGACCTCACTAGAAAACATCATAGAAGCACCTATTCACGTAAAAAAATTGGAAGCAGCAAATGCAAAGGAAATCGGAAATCAGCTTTTGCAAAAGGTTGGCCTACAAGATAAGGCGGATGTAACTCCTCACCTCCTTTCAGGCGGCCAAAAACAACGTATTGCGATTGCAAGGGCTCTTGCTATGAATCCTAAAATTATGCTATTTGATGAACCTACCTCAGCTTTAGATCCTGAACTTGTTGGAGAAGTATTGCAAGTTATGAAAGAACTTGCCGAAGAAGGAATGACGATGGTTATTGTTACACATGAAATGAATTTTGCAAGAGATGTAGCTGATCGCGTCATCTTTATGGATGATGGGAAAATTGTAGAGGATGCTCCGCCTGAGCAATTCTTCTCAGCTCCATCACATGAAAGAGCCAAACAATTTTTACGTAACGTTTTATAATGTAACTTCTATTTCAAACGTAAAGAAATACATTCATACGGCGTACAAATAATTGTCCAAATAAAGCATCTCAATAACATTTAAAACCATCCGTATGATCAATATTTAGGAGGGGTTTTATGAAAAGAAAATTATTAACCATTGTTGCGAGCATTACATTATGTACATCCTTCATACTAGGGGCCTGTAGTAAGGACAGCGCCACTACTTCATCAAGCGGTGAAAAAGAATTTCGTTATGCTATGAGTGGCTTATACAAGCCTTTTAATTATAAAGAAAATGATGGGAAACTTGCCGGATTTGATGTGGAAATCGGTGCGGCGCTTGCTAAAAAAATGAATATGAAACCCGTTCCTATTACAAATCCATGGGAAACACTAATTCAAGGTCTCCAGGCAAAGAAATATGATGTAATACTAGGCAGTATGGCCATTACAGAAGAACGCTTAAAAGCTGTTAATTTCTCAAACCCTTATTATCGCTCTGGTGCCCAAATCTTTGTAGCGAAAAAGAATACATCCATTTCTTCTCCAGAAGACTTAAAAGATAAAAAAATTGGTGTTGTGAAAGCTAGTACCTTTAAAGATCTTGTCGCAAAATATACAGATAAAATTACAGAATACGATAGTGATATTACTGCTCTTATGGACTTAGAACCTGGGCGTGTTGATGCGGTAATTACCGATCAAATGGTCGGCCTACGTATGATAAAAGAAGGGAAATCTAATATTAAAGAAGCTGGAAAACCATTAAATCTTGATGAGATGGGAATTGCTATTCGCAAAGATGATAAAGAAATGGTTGAAAAAGTAAATAAGGCTTTAGATGAAATTATTAAAGATGGTACGTATGAAAAGATCAGTAAAAAATGGTTCGGTCGTAACATTCTTGGAGAAGAAGCAAAAACGAAGTAGATTAGCTCTTCAAAGTTTTCATAAATTGTGCCCCACCTTGCACGTGGGGCATTTCATTCCCGACTAAAATCCATACAATATGAGGTGATACACATGTATGAAATTTTTATCTCTACCTATCCTACACTCTTAAAGGCTACTGTTATCACATTACAATTAACATTAACCTCCCTAGTACTCGGTTCATTAATCGGATTACTATTCGCTTTCTTTCGAATCTCTAACAATAAAATTCTAAATAGCATTGCTCATGTATATATCGCCATTATTCGTGGTACACCTTTAATTGTTCAAATCGCAATTCTCTATTTCGGTATTACATCTGTTATTGTTTTCACCCCTTTTTGGGCAGGAGCAATTGCTTTAGCAATCCATAACGGTGCATATATTACTGAAATTTTCCGTGGATCCATTCAATCCGTCGACCGGGGACAATTGGAAGCTGCTCGCTCTTTAGGTATGCCTTATCCTTTAGCTATGCGCCGAATTATATTACCACAAGCATTTCGTCTATCTCTCCCTCCTCTTGGTAATCAATTTATTATCGGATTGAAAGATTCTTCACTCGTTGCTTACGTAGGACTATCCGAATTATGGGGATCAGGTTTATCAATTGCTGCCGGTAACTTCCAACAATTAGATACATATATAATCGTTGGTTTATACTATCTCGTACTTGTTCTTCTATTTACTTACTTTGTTAATCTTTTAGAGAAACGACTACAAAGAAAAGAAACAAATTCAGTCCAAGTTAGTGCAAAGAACAAAAAAGAAGTTTCTTTATAAGAAAAAGCAAGCCTGAGATGGCTTGCTTTTTCACTGCAAAAATATATCAACTTTTACTGATTTACTTTTTTAATACTCTCTTTTTCCTCTATATGATCCTCACGATATGAAATATTATGAGGGTCTAATCCATTTCCTAAAGAGCCATAGAAATGCTCTCTATGCGGATCAACTAATTCACTTCCTTGATAATACACACGTGGTGTATTCCATAGTGCTGCCAAAGCTTTTGTCATCGGCATTTCGTGATAGCGTTCCGGCCACATTTCTTTAATTTTCTCTTTTACTAACGGATAGTATTTAGAGCTCATAGCAGGGAACAGATGATGTTCTGTATGATATGAGAAATTGAAATGTAAAACGTCTACCCAGCGCGGCACTGTTACTGATAAACAGTTTGCTAACGGATCGTTTACTGGAACAATTGGATTTAAGCGATGATTCGTTGCAATATATGCCATTACAATAAAGTTAGCAATTAACAGCGGAATCACATATGCAAATAACCATTTTGCTGGTCCCATAATAAACAATAAACTAATCCAAACAGTCCAAGGCAAAAGAAGTTGAAGCCATACAGATTTTTGATTGGATGACTTAAATTCTTTTATAAAATGAAAGAACATTCGAGTCGAATGCAATGTAAATTGAATTGTTAGTGACAGAAAACTAAAGAATGAACGTACATGTAGAGGCATGCGATATACCCAACTCAAAAACTTACTCTTTTTAAGCTTCTCAAGCGTTGGCCATGCATCAGGATCATTCTCTTCATGCTGTGTATGAACATGATGCGTTGCGTTATGCCACTTTCTCCAAAGTTTTGGTCCAGTTGATAACGGCATAAATGCAATCGCACCTAAGAAATCACGAAGCCATGCCTTTCTTACAACTGTTCCATGTAAAATTTCATGCCCTAAAAATCCAAGTGAAGCAAAACATAATCCGAGAACAATCGCAATTCCTAGATTTGCCCACACATTCAATTCAAATACACCAATCGTTATTAATCCCGACAATGCCACAAGTAAATAAGCCAGTCCACCAAATAAACGAGTAGGAACTGGTTTAAATGCTTTTTTCGGCAAATGTGGTGATACACGCGCTGCATACCACCCAAACGTATGAAGCTCCTTCATCCTTTTGCCCCTTTCTGTTGCCGCGCCTTGCGCAACTTACATATATCAATTCTTGCTTCCAGATTGATTTTACTAGATGATCAAAAAGCATCTATTATAAGGAAAATATACTCACTCTATCGTCACTTATTTTTCGCTTTTATTATCAATGAAAAACATTTCTCTTTTTACTCTCTATCAACCTTTCCACATGATGAATCATAACAATAGAATTTCTATATTGTCAACAACTTTTATGACCTAGTAATAAAAGTTGGTTATATTTTTATAATTATACTTTATTCCACTAAAGAAAAAGCATAGATTTTATAAGGTTTTATCCAATATATATCCAAATACATTTCAGTAACAAAGACTCTATCTTATTCAATAATTCACTGTATAGTTAAGAACTAATATCCTCTGAATTTAGTTTTCCATAAATACCTCCCGTCATACCACCACCGAAAATAATTATATTGAAATAATTTTATCTTTTTTGTTAATAAAATAGAATCCTACTAAAACAACACACATGAATTCCATATAATATGGAAATATTAAAAGGAAAATTGCTCTAAATCAGGAGGTTTCCATAATGACAAGTGATACATTCCCACAATTGCCGTTATCTTATTGGATTGAATCTACTCAGTTTCCTACTTTCCCCCATTTATCCGAAAATATAAAAACGAAAGTTGCTGTTATCGGTGCTGGTATTACAGGTATAACCACTGCCTATTTACTAGCGAAAGAAGGCATCGATGTTGTGTTAATTGATTCCGGTCTTATTTTAAACGGAACTACTGGGCATACAACGGCGAAAGTAACAGCGCAACATGATCTTATTTATGCTGAATTAATAAATCATTTCGGTCTGGAAAAGGCCGGACTTTACTATGAATCAAATAATCACGCTCTACAATTCATAAATGAAATCGTGCAAACATATAAAATCGACTGTAATTTCTCAAATGAAGATTCATATTTATATACAACTGCTGATAATGGATTAAGAAATTTATCGAAAGAATATGAAGCCTATCAAAAACTAAATATTCCTTGTGACTATGTTCAATCTCTGTCGATTCCGATTCCAGTACAATCTGCACTTGTAATGAAAAATCAGGCGCAATTCCATCCCCTCCTTTATTTGAAAACACTTTTAGAAAAGTTTGTGGAGATGGGTGGCAAAGTTTATGAACAAACAACAGCTATGGATGTGGAGAAAGGAGATTCTCCACAAGTCATTACAAAAGCTGGTCATCGTATTACTTGCGAATATGTTGTCTCTTGTTCACATTTTCCTTTTTATGATGCTAGTAGCTTTTTCTTTACCCGAATGTATGCAGAACGCTCCTATGCTCTTGCAATAAAAGCAAAAACGGATTATCCAGGTGGCATGTATTTAAGTATCGATGATCCAAAACGCTCCTTACGCTATATAACAAACAATGGAGAAAAATTAATTTTGATTGGTGGAGAGAGTCATAAAACAGGGCAAGGAATAAATACAATGCTTCATTATGAAGCACTCTATTCTTTTGCTGAAGCAACTTTTGGAGTAGATGAAGTTCCCTATCGATGGTCAGCACAAGATTTGATTACTCTGGACAAGCTCCCTTACATCGGGCATATTAACGAACGGAATCCAAATATATTTGTTGCAACCGGGTATCGGAAATGGGGAATGACAACTGGAACTGCTGCCGCTCATTTACTCAAGGACTCCATTCTAAAAGTCCACAGTCCATATAAAGAGCTGTTTGCACCATCACGCTTTCATGCAACCCCAGATATAAAAACATTCCTCTCTCAGAACATTGATGTTGCTAAACATTTAATTGAAGGAAAAATTGAAACCGCATTACGTACACCAGAAGATCTTGAGGTTGGAGAAGGATCTGTTGTACATGTCAATGGTAAACGAGCAGGTGCCTATAAAGATAAAGAAGGAAAATTACATATCGTCGATACGACTTGTACACACCTTGGCTGCGAAGTTGAATGGAATAACGGTGATTGTACTTGGGATTGTCCTTGCCATGGTTCTCGTTTTTCAATTGACGGGGATGTTATGGAAGGCCCAGCAGATCAACCATTAAAACGAGTTGATAACGAATAAAACATACAATATGATTTATTCGTTATCATTTGTAGACCTTATCGTAGCTATATGTATTTTCTTAATTCCTACAAACGAAAAAAGAGCACAAACTTACTTGTGCTCTTTTTTGTATACTTCAAACAACATATCTCGAAATACTGTATTCAAAATTTCAATATCAATCCCTAATCCCTTTTCAATTCCTTTTACGTATTGCTGATAGTAATGAATTTGTTCTTCTAAAAATTGATTCAGCACCTTAATTTTCAATCCAACATCTAATTCAGTACCTGCTTTTTTCTTTATTAACAACTGTTCAATTTCATCTAATACGCTACGTTCTAATGATAATTCTGTAATCAACCGATCAAATTCTACAGGTGGCAAAGTCGCTTTCTCTTCTAACCATTTACAAGCTAAAATAGGACGTAATACATAAAAGTACTTTTTCAACTTTACATTCTCACCTTGCAAAAATTCACGATAATTTTTCGACGCCATATGTAAGTAATGATATATCGTTGCTTTTGGATCAAAACCCTTTTCACTCATTTGCTGCAGCTTCTCTGGAAAATTAGAGTTTTTCGAATAAAAAATTGGTGATCGGATCCACTCGAGTAAAGCTGGATTCGACTTTGCAAATAGTTGCAACGCCTTTTTAATATCCCAACCACTTATATCTAAATCATCACTAATCGGATATTCAATTACATCACGCTTATCATGAATCGATAAATACCATTCTACAGGGTGTATATACACAAACCTAACATCATAATCACTGTCTTTCGATGGAAATCCCCAAGCTCGACTCCCTGATTCCACTGCAAATAAGATTTTCACATCATTCTCTTTTTCAATTCTTTCTAATTCCAATTCTATTTTCTCTCTCATTTCATATCCTCCCCATTTTTTGATCATTTCCCTGGAAATTCGACAAGTATACGGCCATTTTACTACATACTAAAATAGCTGTCAGAATTTTTCTGACAGCTTAACAAAACGCTTATTTTTTCTTTTCAATTACAATAGCCGCAATACGTTCAAACTCTTTTTGAATCTCCTCTTTATATGCATCAACTTTTGAAAAATCCATAGCAGCAATATAAATTCGTTCTAACTTATCACGAACTGATTTTGCTTTCGCTAAGAAAGACATTGCTTCACTCATTTTTGTTTTATATTGAATGGACACATCACGAATTTCTGTCGCATATTTCTCATCCGTTCCTGGAGCAACAATGAGATCATACATATCAATAATCTCATCACCTCCGCGACTTGGAAAATATTCATGTGGTGCAGTACTATCAAAAATTGCAAACCCTAATTCTCTTACAATAACCATATCAAGACTATTTGGGTCAAATCCACAATGGTACACTTCAACATCAAACCCTTTTTCCTCCGCTACCTTAGCTAACTTTTTGAGCATTGTTGATTTTCCAGAACCCGGGCGTCCTTTTATAAAATAACGTTGTGGTAATCCTTCTGTTAAATTAGGAACAAAATCAACTGCTCCTTTTGGTGTTGCAGCTCCTAAAAAACGATGCTTCACAGTCGATTGTTTCCCGCCTTCATTCGTAAATAACTTCTGAATCAGCTCATCTGTTAGTTCATTTGCTTTATTAAAATCAATATTATTAATATATATTTTCTCCCACTCATCATGTATAACTAGTGCTTCTTTAAAACATGCGTAAGCTGATTGAAAAGCCTTACTTGCTTCTGAAACAAATCGTTCAATTTCTAGCTTCTGCTTTCTTAATTTATCTGAGTCCCAAGCCACTCCTAAATTTATATATTCTTCGACGACTCCTGGCATCTTTGGCTCAATAACATGCGGCGATGTCCCATCAACAATTCCTACTTTTAACTGTGGGATAATCACACCATCAACTGACTTATTATCAGAAGAACAATGTAAAAGTTCAATATCATAGCCTTTTTCAACCCATTCACGACCTATTGCCTTTATTAAAGAAGATTTCCCCGTTCCTGGACCACCCTTTAAAATAAATAACCTATCTAGCCCTTTTAAATTCTCTTCGTATAAATTATGAAATCCTCTAGCTGTATTTCCACCAGCATAATAATTCAATACATTCCCTGTCACTGCACTCACTCCTTCGCAGCATTCTATTTACATAAGCTACAATATGCGAGCAACTTTATTTGGGTGAGTACCTATTTTGTATTACACAAATAAAGCAAAGGTCATTACTGACCTTTGCTTCTATATTTTTTATTTAAATTAAGAAAAAATTGTCCTACCTTAGGACGTACCCAAGCTAAATAATCCTTTTCTTTCTTCTTTGTACAAGCTATCTCTTCCCCATCTACCATTCCGACAAGTTCTAGCTCTAACAGTTGCCTCGTGAATGCTAGCATATTTATGTCTTCAGCCGGATACTCTTCTTTCAATTTCTCCTCAATTTCTCCCAATAAAAAACCGTCACGCATCATTGCTAGTGCATCAATCCAAAGTGGCGGCATTTCATATTTTTCTCCTGTAATTGTATCTTTTACAATATAATTCTTTTGTTCTTTTCGAAATTGAATCGTGTGCAAACATACAGTCGAATTTAATGTTAATTCCATCATACCACCCCTTTCATAATATCTGCATAGAAAAAAGGATGCGCGTGCACCCCTTCTTATCTTTTCATAACACCACTAAACCGTTACATGAGCAATCCATCTCATGTCGATATTTTCCTCCATTATAAACGAAGTATTTTATAAAAAAAACCCTTCTTGAAACATTTTATAAAATGTTTATATTTACACAACAAGAACACTTTTCTGAAAAATCCTTTCTCCAAACACGTTAAATTGTCGGTAAAGAAATTTCTACTTTCGTTCCTACTCCCATACTACTTTGAATCGCGATACTCCCTTGATGTTCCTTAATAATTTTATATGTAATCATTAATCCAAGTCCTGTACCATTCTCCTTTGTTGTGTAAAAAGCTTTGCCGATTTTCTCTAACTTCTCTTTCGCTATACCAAATCCTTGATCTTCAACAGAAATACACAAATATCCTTTCGCTTTTTGATATACACGGATATGAATGTCTCCACCTTCTGGCATTGATTCTATTCCATTTTTCATGATATTTAATAACACCTGTTTTAATTGTTTATCATCACCGTTTATAGCCGGTAAATTTCCCTCTACTTGCAAATGAAATTTTACTCTATACTGCGTTGCATAACTTTCCATTAACTGCACAACATATAGAAGGATTTCTCGTATATTACACCATTCATAATTTGTTGGTTTCGGTTTTCCTAATAGCATCAACTCACTAACAAATCCGTTAATCCTTTCAATCTCTTGTAACATAATGTCGTAGCTCATCGTATCTGCAGGATTTCTTTCTTTTTGCATTTGCGTAAACCCTTTTAAAGCTGTTAATGGATTTCGAATTTCATGCGCAATTGTTGTAGACATAGTCCCAATTACAGCTAAATTTTCCGCCTCTTTCATATTGTTCATCATTTCAACCACTGTACTTACATAAGATTGAAATCGTTTTAATAAAGAATGCGAGATAATAAAAAAGAATGAACATAAAACAAGTGGAATCACAACTTTAATATCTTGTAATATCAAAGTGAAAAATACATACTTTCCAATTACACTAAAGGAAACTACATAAAAATATTTTCTATTCACAAATATCGGTGCAAATAAAATTAAAAATATTTCAACCATATTTCCATTTTCAAACACACGATCGCTATTTAAATAAATCATTAAATTATTAATAAGATCAATGAGCATATATCCAATTAAAAACAAATATTTCACAAAATATACGTAACCTTTTTTTTGAAGATAGATCGAAATAGGAAATAAAGATACTACTAATATATACACACCTATTCCCATACCACCTTCTGGCCATCCTATCCTTGCTTCATTAATGTTCATAGCCGGATACACAAAGTAATATATAACGTCATATAAAAAAAATATAATATAAAATAATAATAAAAATACTTTTAAAGCTTCTCTTTCTTCATAAATCAAGCTTTTAATTTTATTCATATAAATACTCCTTGTGATCAATGCAAAAATAACATTGTACATGCTAACCCCTTAGATTATACGTATGAAATTGCTTTCAGGGCAATATGTAACCTTATAATAGTAAAAAGGAAGGGGATTTCCTCCTTCCTTTTTACTATTATAACTTATATCCACCTTACCCTATCATGTAGCAGTCCATCCGTAAAATTATTATGCCCTATGATAAAATCTTTCATATATAAATTTAAATATTCACCGTACTTACTTTCTGTATTTAATAATAACTCCTCGACATAATAAGCACCCTGCCCAAAGTGATCTAAAAGTAAGCTGCACAAACCCGCATAAATTCCGCATCCTACTTGAAAGTAAGTTGCATTCGTTTTATATTTATGAAAAACTTGGCTGCTATTCATCACGTTATACATATATGTCTCGCTATTTTCATAAACGAGTAACACACCGACTAGATCCTCTCCCGCAACCTCTTCTTCCGCTGGATTAAATACTTTACGATTCCAGTTCCATAAATCTTCTACTTTATCTAAGTTCTTTCTAATTACATTTGTTGTATACTCATTAATTCGGTACAGAAAACCCACTTCCATGTTGAAATTTTTCCCTAAAATTAATACTTCCTCATGCGGCATTAAACAACCATAGAATTCTTTTTCTCCTAATTTCACTTTATACTCTGAAGCATATACATCCTCATAAAAGTAAAGAGGACGATGATGACTCATATACATTGGATAGCTCCAAATCGCTTCGTCTAGAAATCGCTCTACCGCCCATGAAGCATAGAGTGTATGCGGCTTTATAAGTGCTGTATCATTCAAAAACGAAGTATCATGTTCTACAATATAGCATGCACGCGGCTTTTCATTTGGCCGTTCCTTCATGAGTTCAACAACCATCCATTGCACAACACCTGGATTCATACCTGATCCTATAATCGCTTTTGTATTTGTAAATTTTTCTTTCTCCTTCTCAAACCTCGTATATCTTTCTGTAAGCTGAAATCCAAGTAAACTATCGTCCTGATCTACTGCCTCATTTTCCAAAGCTGAATTTATATAAAAGATTCCAAGTTCATTACAACAGCTCAATACCCTAATCGTATCTGCACCCGAAACATCAATAACAACACCTGTTCTTTTTTCTTTTAAATGTTGCTTAAATTTCACTACATCCTGAAGGTCTATTTCGTATAAAAACAATTGATTTTTTAAATTCGGAAACAATTCATCATAATAAGTCCTATCTTTTTGTTTTATATCAACCAAATGAAATGTAACCTTTTTTATCGCTTCATGAATTGGATCTTTTTCATTTACTATCGCTTGATTTAAAATGGATAAAACTGCCTTTGCTGCTCCACCAGCACTACCAAGCAATGTAATATTTGGAAACTGCTCCACAAACAAAACCCCTTTAGTAAATTAGTTGAGCAGTTCTTCCTCAAAAAATAAATTGAATACATCAAAAGGTAGCTCGTACATAGTTTTTATGATGTAGCACAAGAGTTCCTCTTCAAAAATCACACTAACATATTTATATTCAATTCATTTTCTCCCTCATATTCAAGTCTAACTAAACAAATAGGCTCGACCTTTTCTTCTGCATATAAAAGAAAAAGCCAGCCCTTTCAACTAGCCTACGGACAATGGACAGATTTTACATGTTGCATATTTACATATAGTTTTGCATCACGAGCTTTTAATATTTCAATATGCCCTTCATCAATCTTCGCCATTTTTCCAATTTTATTAGATTCCTCACCTAAATCGAATACCATAATTTTCCCAGCCATTTTAATAAGTTGTTCTTCAAACGTTCGAGCTAACGTAATATTTAACGGATTTACAGGGAGTTCATTTTTATTGAGGGAATAAGGAACTTGGTTTTCTTTATACGGAATTAACCACTTCAAGTGTTTTAAAGATATATATACAGTTTTATAAACTGGACTATAAAAAACAATATAATCGTTCATTACACTTGTTACATACCCATGTATTGGGGCATTTCCTGCTACATAAATTTCTGTAAAAATTCCTTTAGAAGTGCTTAATACTTTTCTCAAAGAAATTGAAGGAGATTCTCTCTTAATTACAGAGTCCACATCAGGCTTTAATATTTCTTCATTGTGTCCCCTTAAAAATTTATAATATTGGACATGGTACAAAGATATATATACGTAGTCTTGTCCATTGTAAAGAACAACGATATCATTCCCTACATCAATTAATACTCCTTTAAATCTCTGTTCACCGATTAATTTAACATATATATTTTCTCCAATACTTTTGTTTAACTCATTCATCTATATCCTCCTTCCTATGAATTTCTAAAAAATAATCAGGGCAATGTTCTGTTTAATAGTAAGGAATTCCTTTTCATACTATCGAAATAAGAAATTGTTCTTCTCTTTCCCTCATAATGCCCCTCTTATTTATTAAACATTATTCATCTTCATTCTTTTTACATTTCACTACTTGACTCACGCTCTTAATATGGCAATTAATTATATAAATAACTTCATCGCAGTTTACTAGTGTAATACAATCATGGTGTACTTCACTTAACAAACCTTCCACACATTCTGGGCCACCACGATTAATCTTTATCCACTTATATTTCAAGTCGCGTAATACATCGACAAAAGTATCCTCATCAGAGCAGAAACATGAACTATAGCAATCACCGCATTTACTTTCTTTCACTTTCTTAACTAGACTCTTTACATGTTTCAACTGGTAGTATACTAGTTCTCCCTTAGGTAGTTGCAATGTAAGGTAGTCTTTTCCGAATGATATAAGTGTTCCAACGCGACTTTCTGGTCCGCGAAGGTTTACTTTTACATTCTCACCAACTAAACATTTAATTTGCTCACAGCATAATACGTTCTCCAATTTCGTATCCCCCTTTCGTATTATCTTCTTGATTGTCTTTGTGCACGAGCTCGACCTGAAGAGTTGCTACTACTTTCCTTACTGCCACTATCTTCGCTCTCGTCGCTCTCTCCGCATGCTAAAGCATTATAGTTAACACTTTTAATATGCTTTACTGCAATTAATATAACTTCTTCTTTTACAATTAATGTCACGAAATCACAAGAAACATCTTGTAAAATGCCTTCCACTTTCTCTGGACCACCGCGATTAATTTTCACCCAGCAATATTTGAAGCTTTGAAGTAGCGCTTCAAAGTCTTCTGCACATGCGCAATCTTCCCACTCGCAATCACTTGATCCACATTCTTTCGCATTTTTTGTAATACTTTTTAGATGATTAAGTTGATAGTAATAAAGCTCACCTTTTTCATTCTGTAATACGAAGTAGTCCGGACATACTGATATTATTGTTCCTTTTTGAGATTCTGGACCACCCCTGTTTACTCTCACATAAGATCCAATTAAGTCTTTCAAAAAATCACAATGAAATAAACTCACGAGAAAACCCCTTCCATTAATTTATAAGCTTTTGCACTGATAGTATATGTATCTGTACAGGTTACGTTCTCTATGTTTGTCCTAGCTAGAAAAAAATATGCTTTTAACATGGTAGACTACTACCTATCAAAATTTTAAGAAATTCTGGAGATCCTTAGAATCTTGCTATCTTTAAATAAAAAAATCCCGTATGAAGGTGCATTTCTGCCTATCTTCATACGGGATTTCCAAAACTTTAGTCCTCGTCTTTAACATCCATATCTTCTGGAATTGGTTCGTTTAATATTTCTTCCACTAATTGTTTATATTTCTCCATTTGTTCTAAATGTGTATTGAATTGTTCTTTATTTAATAAATATTGTTCCCCATCGAATAGCGCACGAATTTTCTTTTGCTGAATTAACTCTTCAATATACGATTTTGGTAAATTCAAATACTCCGCAGCCTCTTCTACTGTTATATACAATGCGTTCATTCCTTTATTATTTTTTCATATATACTGTATCTTACTTTACCTTATTTTTGTAAACAAATAAAAAAGATTTTGTAAATACAATTTAAAAAGCAGGTAGATGCATTCCATATATTGTATACTAATAATAGTAAGAATTTTTTAAAATATAGAATGGTATTACCCATTTACACAAAGGAGAGTTAACACATGGCTACTCGTCACATCATTACAATGTTAGAAAAAACATTACAAGTTGAAACAGAAAACACAATTTCTCATTTAACTACATCTTTATCTGATCGTATTCTTTCTCAAAGCGCAGCAATACACGAAAGCAATTGTTACCGTACAATTAGTGAATGGTACAAAAATCATTTCTTATTCCAACAAGATGATTTCCTTTGGGCTAAATACGCTTTCTATGACGCATATTGTGAGGCTATCAAAAAACAAGGACATCTTACAAAACGCGTCCGCCAAATATTAGAATCATTAGCTCGAAAACATGGAAAACAATATATCGCGTCTACATTAAATATGCCATTTCCTAGTGAAAGAGCTAAAGGGACAGCATAATTGAATCCTGTTCCGCGCAAACAAAACATAAATTCATTGTTTTCTAGGAAGATTTTCAAATAAAACGTTCATGTCCTATGAACTGATGAAACCGGTGTTATTATAATGATTGAAAATATAGTAAACAGGAAAACCCCCACTTACATCTCTCGTCATTCGAATAGAGAAGTAAGTGGGGGTCCTAAACATTTCATTCGAAATTACTAACATTATCCTCATTACCCAATTCATTTTTCCACTCTTTAAATTTTTCAATGTCACTGCTCACTTGTTTAATGGCTAAACTAATTATCGCTACATCATCTATTAGCCCTAATCCTAAAATGAAATCTGGGATTAAATCTATTGGTGATACAAAATATAAAATTGCACCTACAATAGCAAGAAGTGATTTCTTCGGAATTTCCCGATACTCCCCTTTTCTCCAACAATTCATCATTTCAAATAACACTTGAAGATTATCCCAAACATCAGTTAAAGCCCCTTTATTATTTTGAGATATTTTCATCCCTTTTTGTATTAAAGTTTGTATTTTACTTTCATCTTCTAAGTATGCACTAGCCCGATTTTGATACTTTTTATTTTCTTTTTCAATTTTTTTACTATCAAGTGCGCCTTTATTATTTTTCTTATTAAACATATATCATACACTCCTTCATCATTTTATTTGTATAATCAAAATATGGAACAATTTCTTTCTGATGAAAGACACATCACTATTATATTTCCAATATTAAAAAGCCAAGACGTTATCTTTTTAGCGTTAGTTCCTTTTACTACTACACCATTAAAATAATTGTAACCCCACTCTTTTAAACTGCACATTATATTTTAGAGATACACGTGATGGTAGTATTACCCATTGTTTAGAAAAGAAACTTGATTTAATTACAACGAACACTGAATTAGACACATTGAGTTTAAAAATAATCGAATGATATTAGTCTATGTAAATAAAACAGAGGAATCTAAGAAGATCCCTCTGTTTTATTTACTATTACAAATTATTTCATCATTTGCTTTATTAATTCTCGATTTCTCTTCTTAAATACTTCATTATGAGAAGAAACCATCCCGTACTCGCTTGCATCTGGTTGAATAAATTGTTTCGCTTTATTCACAGCATTTCCAGCATCTTGGAACGCTCCTGCAATTAAATGTAATTTCCCATCATGCTTTAATATATCTCCAGCTGCATATAATCCATCTACTGAGGATTCACTATTTGCATTCCCTGCAATATAAAAATTATCTATAATCGCAACGTCTAACTCACTATTTTCTAATAATGTAATGTCACGTTCATATCCATGATTAATAATAACTTCATCAATAGGTAAATGAGAAACTTCACCTGTCTCGTGATTCGTTAATTCTACATATTCAATCGCTTCATGATTATCACCAGCAATTAATTTTGTAATCGATGTATTAAAGAAACACTCCGCTGAGCTGTTCATTAGTTGTTTCACTTGCGCTTCATGACCAGATAATTCTTCTTTTCTATATGTTAAATACACTTTTTTCGCGATTGGTTCTAATTCATTTGCCCAATCAACGGCAGAATTTCCGCCGCCGGAAATAATGATTGTTTTATCTTTGAAACGTTTTAAAGATTTAACTGTATAATTTAAATTCGATACTTCAAATCGCTCAGCACCTTCGATTGATAGCTTTTGTGGTTTCAATATACCACTGCCAGTTGCGACAATAACTGTTCTTGAATAATGTTCTTTTCCATCGCTTGCTTTTAATGTAAAAGTGCCATCTTCATTACGAATAATCGATTCTACTTTTGTATTTAATACAACCTCTGGCTTAAATGTTTGCCCTTGCTGTACAAGTTGTTCAATTAATTTATCACCTGTAACTGGCAATAGTCCACCTACATCCCAAATCATCTTCTCTGGATAAACATGTATTTTTCCACCTAGCTGTGGTTGAAATTCTATTATTTTCGTTTTCATCTCTCTGAGTCCACTATAAAAAGCTGAATAAAGCCCTGCAGGTCCTCCGCCTATCACAGTTACATCAAACAATTCTTCTCGATTCATTCGTGCTCACTCCTCAGCTACTAATCATTGATTATCATTCTCAATAAAATATAACCTGTTTCTTCAAAATTTACAATCAAAATTACTATTGACAATACACCTATATAAAATTATATTATTTAAAGAATCAATAGTGATAATCATTATCAGTTTGTTAATAATTAGCAAATTTGAGATTACATCTTCTTTCACTAATATGGTTAATACTATATTGTAAAATCTCATATTCAAGATTTTTAATACACATTTTGCATTACCACTACTCTTTCAAACAGATTACAGTTAAACAAATTATTGTATACACATATCATCTATGTTAAAGGAGAAAGACGATGAAAAAGTTATTTATTTCACTAACAGTTCTTTTCGTTCTTGTTATGAGTGCTTGTAGCAATGGCTCTACAGACAAAAAGAACGATGCAAAAGGTAGTAAATCAGAAACAATTACATACCAATCTGAGAATGGTAAAGTAGAAGTTCCTGCAAATCCAAAACGCGTTGTAGTTTTATCATCATTCGCTGGTAACGTAATGTCATTAGGTGTAAATCTTGTTGGGGTAGATTCATGGTCTAAACAAAACCCACGCTTTGATAGCAAACTTAAAGATGTTGCTGAAGTATCAGATGAAAATGTTGAAAAAATCGCTGAACTAAATCCAGATTTAATCATTGGTTTATCAAATATTAAAAATGTTGATAAGTTAAAGAAAATCGCTCCTACTGTAACATACACTTACGGAAAAGTTGATTACTTAACACAACATTTAGAGATCGGTAAGTTATTAAACAAAGAAAAAGAAGCAAAAACTTGGGTTGATGACTTCAAGAAACGTGCACAAGACGCTGGTAAAGAAATTAAAACAAAAATCGGTGAAGATGCAACAGTTTCTGTTGTAGAAAACTTCAACAAACAGCTTTATGTATACGGCGAGAACTGGGGCCGTGGAACAGAAATTCTATACCAAGAAATGAAATTAAAAATGCCTGAAAAAGTAAAAGAAAAAGCATTAAAAGAAGGTTACTACGCATTATCTACTGAGGTATTACCTGAGTTTGCTGGTGATTACTTAATCGTAAGTAAAAACAAAGATACTGATAACTCATTCCAAGAGACAGAATCATACAAAAACATCCCAGCAGTAAAAAATAATCGCGTATACGAAGCAAACATGATGGAATTCTATTTCAATGATCCACTTACATTAGATTTCCAACTAGACTTCTTCAAGAAGAGCTTTCTTGGTAAATAATACAAACATGAGGAATTCTTAATTTAAGAATTCCTCTTCCTTTATTCTATGAACAGAAAAGATGTGAAACGAATGACAAAAGAACATGACAATACACGTTCTATAGCTTTTACATACAAATTAATTTTAAGCATAATTGCATTCTTTCTTATTTTTATGGTTGCAATGGTATTAGGTGCTGCAGATACTTCAATAAAAGACGTATGGTTAGCACTCACTTCCTCCGCTAAAGGAGACAAAATATCTATTATTCGCGAAATACGTTTGCCACGTGAAGTTGCTGCTATTTTTGTAGGAGCTGGACTTGCTGTTTCTGGAGCAATTATGCAAGGATTAACACGAAACCCACTTGCAGATCCTGGATTATTAGGGCTATCTGGTGGAGCAAATGCTGCGCTTGCACTAACACTTGCTTTCAACCCTTCCATCAGCTATCTTTACTTAACATTAGCTTGCTTTATCGGTGCTGCAGTTGGCGCAATTATGGTATTTGGAATTGGTATGGTGAAAAAAGGCGGGCTCTCCCCTCTTCGAATTGTATTAGCTGGTGCTGCCGTTTCGGCATTTCTACTCGCAATTTCAGAAGGAGTTGGCATTTACTTCAAAATTTCACAAGATGTATCACTTTGGACTGCTGGGGGCGTAATTGGAACAACTTGGAGCCAATTAAAAGTTATTATTCCAGTCATTTCAATTAGTATCTTTATCGCTATCTTACTAGCAAAAAAATTGACAGTTCTTAGTTTCAGTGAAGAAGTAGCTATTGGACTAGGTCAAAAAATTATCTTCATTAAAACCATTTTATTTATCATTATTATCTTACTTGCTGGTGCTTCTGTAGCCCTTGTCGGAAATATGGCATTTATCGGTTTAATGGTACCTCACATGGTACGTCCAATTGTTGGACCTGATTACCGATTTGTTATACCGATGTCAGCAATTGCTGGAGCTTCCTTTATGCTACTTGCAGATACAATCGGACGTACCATTAACGCTCCGTACGAAACACCAGTTGCCGCTATTGTCGCAATTGTAGGGTTACCATTCTTCCTATTCATTGTACGTAAAGGAGGAAAAACATTCTCATGATGCCATCTATTCTAAGAAAACAACGTCTTATTATACTCGCTTTACTTATAGTGACCATCACAACCATTGTAATTGGAATGGGGCTCGGTTCAGCATCTTTATCTTATGATCGACTACTCCCAACGTTAATGGGACAAGGGACTTTTAAAGAGGAGTTCGTTTTATACTCTTTAAGACTACCTAGAATTGTCATTACATTATTAGCTGGTATGGCTCTCGCTTTATCAGGGGCTATTCTACAAGGAATTACCCGAAATGATTTAGCTGAACCTGGTATTCTCGGTATCAACTCTGGGGCCGGTGTTGCTGTTGCTATTTTCTTTTTATACTTTCCAATAGATGTAGGTTCATTTCTTTACTTACTACCTGTCGTTGGATTTATCGGGGCATTTCTAACAGCTGTTCTAATTTACGTATTTTCATATAGTAAATCAACTGGGCTTCAGCCGGTGCGATTAACATTAACTGGTATCGGTTTTGCATTTGCACTATCTGGAACGATGATTGTCCTTATTTCATCCGCAGATCGTATGAAGGTAGACTTTATTTCAAAATGGATTGCCGGAAATATTTGGGGAGATGACTGGATCTTCGTTCTAGCAATGCTCCCATGGTTAATCATATTAATTCCGTTCGTTTTCTATAAAGCGAATCGATTAAACATTTTAGCATTAAACGAACCAGTCGCAATCGGTGTTGGAATTGAAATTGAAAAAGAACGCAGATACCTATTAGTTGCAGCCGTTGCACTTGCCGCTGCAGCTGTTTCCGTAACAGGAGGAATTAGCTTTATCGGGCTGATGGCTCCTCACATCGCAAAATCCTTAGTTGGACCAAGGCATCAAATCTTCATGCCTATCGCCCTTTTAATTGGCGGATGGCTATTGCTATTAGCAGACACAATTGGACGAAATATCGTTGATCCTAATGGCATCCCAGCAGGTATTGTCGTCGCTTTAATTGGTGCACCTTACTTTATGTATTTGTTGCTTAAAAAAGCGTAAAGAAACACCCTCAAGAACTTTTCTTGAGGGTGTTTTTATTCTACTGCTGTCCATATCCTTCAAACTTCTTCGCCAAATTCTCCATCTCATCTTCTGGCAATAACTTCGGTTCTCCGACGCTTTTCGTTTGATAATAAATTTGCGCACAGAACTCAATCTCTTCCGCAACAGTAAACGCCATTTTTATATTATTTGCACCAGCAATTAAACCGTGATTGGCAAGTAACACGGCACGTCGATCAATCATCCCTTCAAAAGCAGCCTCTGCTAATTGCTTCGTACCGAATGTTTCATATGGCGCACAGCGAACATTTGGGCC
This sequence comes from Bacillus luti, assembly GCF_009739945.1. NCBI lineage: Bacteria > Bacillati > Bacillota > Bacilli > Caryophanales > Bacillaceae > Bacillus > Bacillus luti. The sequence continues at coordinate 4,748,158 of NZ_CP040336.1, forward strand.
TGCAAAAGCAATTAAATATGATACAGCAGGAAGCTCCCAGCCCAATGATGCGATCGTCTTTGCGTAAGGAGAGTGTGTATGCACAAGCGCATTTATGTCTTCACGATTTCGATAATAAATAAGATGCATATCTAGTTCACTTGATGGTTTTCTCTCTCCCTCTACTACTTCACCATCTAAGTTTAATATAACTACATCTTCAGGCTTTGTTTCATAATACTCTAAACCACTTGGGCTAATCGCAACAAGACCTTGTTCACGATTGAAAATACTAATGTTACCGCCTGTCCCCTTTGTTAAACCGCTAGAAATCATTTTCTTTCCGTACGCTACAATCTCTTCTCTTTCTTTTTGTAATAACATATATATCCCCCTAAGTATGAAGCTTGTGATGACTGACTTTAGATTTATCTACTTATTGAAATAGCTTTTTTAAATTCTCCGTAAACGGTGCTTTTACAATCCCTTTTTCCGTAATAATCGCTGTTACATTTTCATGTGGCGTAACATCAAATGCTGGATTATATACTTTGCTTTCTTTCGGAGCAGAATATTGTCCGAAGCGATTAATTACTTCAGAGGCATCCCTTTCTTCGATTGGAATTCCTTTTCCTGTTTGTGTTTTTAAATCAATCGTTGGTGTTGGTGCCGCTACATAAAATGGAATGTTGTAGTATTTAGCTAAAATAGATACACCTAATGTTCCAATTTTATTTGCTACATCACCGTTTGCTGCTACACGGTCACATCCAACGATTACCGCATCAATCTTCCCTTGTGACATGACCATAGCTGCCATATTATCCGTAATGACAGTGACGTCAATTCCCGCTCGCTGTAGTTCTAATGCTGTTAACGTTGAACCTTGTAATCTAGGGCGCGTTTCATCAGAATAGATTTTTAAGTCCCATCCTTTTTCTTTCGCTAAGTACATTGGAGCTGTCGCAGTACCATACTTAGTCGTCGCTAACGCACCTGCATTACAATGTGTTAATACTCCCATTCCATCATGGAATAATGTTAATGCATGTTCTCCAATTTGACGGTTAATTTCTTCATCTTCTCTATGAATCTCTTTTGCCTCTTCTAGTAATCTATCTTTCAACTGCGAGATTGATAAGTGAGTATTCGCCGTCGCTATATTCTCCATTCTTTCAAGCGCCCAAAATAGATTTACTGCCGTCGGTCTTGATGTCGCTAAGTATGCACATACTTTTTTTACTTCAGCCATAAATCTTTCTACCGTACTTTCAGCAAATTCCTTTACCCCTAGATACACACCATAGGCTGCTGAAACACCTATTGCCGGTGCTCCTCGTACTTTCATTACTTGAATCGCATCCCAAACACCCTCAGCCGTTTTAAAAGATTCATAGACTACTTCGTTCGGTAATACTGTTTGATCTAATAATACTAAAGCATCCTCTTTCCACTGAATGGGTATTAATTGCTCTGCCATCATCTTCTCCCCTTACTTCGTGCTATGCATTTGTTGTTTTAACGTTTCTACAAAACTGCTACCTGTTTTATATTGATTTGCTTCTAGAATAAATTTCTTCGCGGCCTGAAGACAAATTCGCTCTGCTCTAGCACGTGCTTCATCATTCCCAATATAAGTAATATCCTTTACTTTCGCTAATCCAACAATACGACGAATTAACTCAAGACCTGTCACTGCCGCTGTATCCTCTAATACAGATTGTAAATAAACTTCGTTAAAGCCTTCTTCCTTCGCCATAATCTCTGTCACATGAATATCCCAAGCATCTAAAAACTTCTTCTTAAATAAATCAATTACCTCTACCATTGTAGTTTGTAGCCAATCCATATACGTATCTTTCTCAGCACCAAGCGGCATCGTTGCATCTGCATTCACCCAAGCGAACATTAAATTCGCCATTACATTCCCAATGTCATATCCCATAGGCCCATAAAAAGCAAACTCAGGATCAATAACCTTTGTAGAATCACCTTTCACAAAAACAGAACCGGTATGTAAATCACCGTGGAGCAACGCCTGCGCATTCGTCATAAAAGAAAATTTAAGCTTCGCTACTTCCATACGAAGCTCTTTATCACTATAAATATGCTCCCTAATCCATCCTTCATTTAATTGAAACAACTCGTTACGTTTATTATGGTTTGTAAATGGCTCTGAATATACGAGATCCTCTGTAATCTCACATAATTCAGGATTTATATAACTCTTCACAAGTTCCTTCTTCTCTTTATGATTCATTACAACATCTGATGTTAATAGCAGAGTATTTACCATAAAAGTAGTTAAATCATCTGCAAGCTTTGGAAACATTTGATGATTTATAAGCGCTGTGCGCAATATCGTATGATTTGATAAGTCTTCCATCACGCAACAATTCATCAAACTATCAAACAAATATACATCTGGCACCAGTCCAGGTGCTAACTCACCCTCTAATCGTAAAACATCCGATTCTATACGGATTCGATTCGTCGACAACTTAAACTCATCTGAAATACGAGCTGTATCCCCAGCCTGCTTTACGATGATAGAAATGTTCTCCTTTTCATCCCAAACGCGGAACACATAATTTAAATTGCCATCACCTATTTCTTTACACTGTAACCCCTTTGCCTGTTCAAACTTAGGCACTTTCTCTTTCACATATGCAATCACATCTTTAGCTTCCATTAAAAAATACTTCGTGAACTTAGACATGGTTTCCCCTCCACACTAATTGTAAGCGTTTTCTAAAAGCCGTAAAAAATAGTAGATGAAATGTTTTATCCTATAATATATATTCTTCTTTTTGAAATGTATATCTAGGTTTTATTATATCTTGTTAGTACTTTGAGTCAATGTTTCTAATTATCCTTACAATATACTTCTTAATTATATATTTTGGATGACAAAAATTGTTCACAAAGATTCCGATTCATTTTATTTTATTTATCGCACAATTCTTTGTAAAATAGAAATAAGCAGTTCCTTTCAAATCCAAAACTTCTAAGAAATATTTCCTTCCGAAGAACTTATACTTACACCATATCTCTAACATACACACTACTCTTTCAAACACTCATCGAAAATTTATGGCATGTAAATTACCTTTTTATTCCCTAACACCCTTAATTGAGAATAAATATTAATTAAATTGGTATAAAGTTGGTTTATTCTCTTGACAAAATAACCAATTCTATATGATAATTAATATCGAATTAGAATTATTATAGTTAATTAAAAAATATATTTTATGAGCACACTATTTTTTGATGCTCACAACCAACATTTAGGAGGAATTTTAATATGTTATTAATCGGCACAGAAGTAAAACCGTTTAAAGCTAATGCTTACCATAATGGAGAATTTATCCAAGTTACTGACGAAAGTTTAAAAGGAAAATGGAGTGTAGTTTGTTTCTACCCAGCTGACTTCACATTCGTTTGTCCAACTGAACTTGAAGACTTACAAAACCAATACGCAACTCTTAAAGATTTAGGCGTTGAAGTATACTCTGTATCTACAGACACTCACTTCACTCACAAAGCATGGCATGATAGCTCAGAAACTATCGGAAAAATCGAGTACATCATGATTGGTGACCCAACTCGCACAATCACTACAAACTTCAACGTTTTAATGGAAGAAGAAGGTCTTGCTGCTCGTGGTACATTCATCATTGATCCAGACGGCGTTATCCAATCTATGGAAATCAATGCTGACGGTATCGGCCGTGACGCAAGCATTCTTGTTAACAAAATTAAAGCAGCTCAATACGTACGTAACAACCCAGGTGAAGTTTGCCCAGCTAAATGGCAAGAGGGTTCTGCTACACTTAAACCAAGCCTTGACCTTGTAGGCAAAATCTAAGGAGTTCGATCAAAATGATACTAGATGCAGATATAAAAACACAACTATCCCAATACCTTCAGTTAATGGAGAACGATATTTTACTTAAAGTAAGCGCAGGAGACGACAACGTATCTAAAGATATGTTAGCTCTAGTAGACGAATTAGCTACTATGTCATCTAAGATTACAGTAGAAAAAGTTGAATTAGAGAGAACACCAAGCTTTAGCGTAAACCGCCCTGGTGAAGACACTGGTGTCGTATTCGCTGGTATTCCATTAGGACACGAATTTACTTCATTAGTGTTAGCTTTACTACAAGTAAGTGGACGCGCTCCAAAAGTTGAACAAAAATTAATCGATCAAATTAAAAACATTCAAGGCGAATATCATTTTGAATCTTATATCAGCCTAAGTTGTCATAACTGTCCTGATGTTGTACAAGCTCTTAACGTAATGAGCGTTCTTAACTCTGGTATTACACATACTATGATTGATGGCGCTGCATTCAAAGAGGAAGTAGAAAGCAAAGACATCATGGCAGTACCAACTGTTTATCTAAACGGCGAATCTTTCGGAAGCGGTCGTATGACACTTGAAGAAATTTTAGCTAAAATGGGTAACGGTCCAGATGCATCAGAGCTTTCTGATAAAGATCCATACGATGTTCTTGTTGTTGGTGGCGGCCCTGCTGGTGCTAGTGCAGCAATTTATGCAGCACGTAAAGGCATCCGCACTGGTATCGTTGCTGAGCGCTTCGGTGGTCAAGTAATGGATACTATGGGCATTGAGAACTTCATCAGCGTAAAACGCACTGAAGGTCCTAAGCTAGTAGCAAGTCTTGAAGAGCACGTAAAAGAATACGACATCGATGTAATGAATCTACAACGTGCGAAACGTTTAGAGAAAAAAGAACTTATTGAAGTGGAACTTGAAAACGGCGCTATTCTGAAAAGTAAGAGCGTAATCGTTTCAACAGGTGCTCGCTGGCGTAACGTTGGCGTACCAGGTGAAGCTGAGTTCAAAAATAAAGGTGTAGCATACTGCCCACACTGTGACGGTCCATTATTCATTGGAAAAGACGTAGCAGTTATCGGTGGCGGTAACTCTGGTATCGAAGCAGCTATCGACTTAGCGGGTATCGTTAAGCACGTAACTGTTCTTGAGTTCATGCCAGAATTAAAAGCTGATGCTGTATTACAAGAGCGTCTTAACAGCTTACCAAACGTAACTGTTCTGAAAAACGTTCAAACGAAAGAAATTACTGGTACTGACAAAGTAAACGGTATTTCTTACATCGATCGTGAAACTGAAGAAGTTCATCACGTTGAATTACAAGGTGTATTCGTACAAATCGGTCTTGTGCCAAACACAGACTGGTTAGGCGAAACAGTTGAACGCGCTCGCGGCGAAATCGTAACAGACAAGCACGGCGCTACAAACGTACCAGGAGTGTTTGCTGCAGGTGACTGTACAAATAATCCGTACAAACAAATCATCATCTCTATGGGTTCAGGTGCAAACGCAGCTTTAGGTGCATTTGATTACTTAATCCGTAACTAATAAAAAAGACGCGCTACCAATAGGTAGCGCGTCTTTTTTATTACATTGTATGCAAATGGTCGTCAAATTCCTTCCAGCATATTAAATCATACGGTGGTTCTATATCTAATACTACATTTACATCTTCTGCTACTAATTGTATTCTTTTTTCTGGGTTATCTCTTTTTCCTGAAGGATAAATAGCAAGCTTAATTATTTCCTGCTCTCCATCTTCATAAATCCTTTTCTTTAAGTCTAATTGGTCAATTTGTTCTTTTGACGGAATCACTTCCCCTTCCCAATCACATATTTCAAATAGAGGATATCGATCCCCATACCACTGTTCAATAATCTCAATGACTTTCAGAATAATATACTTCCCCGATACTAATTGGTAACTAACAGCATCACCTGCTTTTAAAGAAGTATTTGCTATAAATCTCTTCGGTACTTTTTTAGCTTGTGGCTGCGGAGAGTGCAACTGTTCCCTAAGTTTATTTAAGACTACTTCACGTTTTCTCTGCAATTTAGGTTCAGCCTTCCACCGGGCTAAATCTTCACCACCCTCTATTATTTGCAATGCCTCCTGTTTAACATTCTCTTGAAGCCTTCCTAACTTCCATTGTATGTAAGCAAATGCTAACCAAAAAACCAGTATTTCTTCATCATCTAGTTCAGTCTGATATTCCTCAATTACAATCCTACTTGCTTCTTCATTTGAATATTCATTTCCTAACAAATCCTTATAAATCAACTGAATATCTTTGGCAATATCCTCTGATAATATCGCTACTCCCCAAGCCCCCATACATTAGCACTCCAATCTATAAACTAAAAACCGCTCATTCCCATTCTTCTCATAAGCACCTGGCAACCTTACTTCCTTCTTCAATTCAAACGCAGTCTGATTCTCCAAGAAGAAAATATAATCTTCAGAAGGGTAGTATAAAATAATATCCACTTCTCTCCCCGTTTCTTCTACCGAAAGCAAAATGTTATTTACTACGTTCATAAACACTTGTACTGAAAACGGATTAAAGAAATAAAATCGGTTATCACGTGGATCAATTTCATATTCCTGTGCTAAACAGCATTCAAACCCAATTTTATCTTTACTGTTTCGTGCCTTTCGCGCATACCGATCACGATTAACCATCGCTTCGTTATAAAACTCTTCATTCATTTCAATTCCAACGGCTGAAGCACCACACTTATGGTGCATGTAAAAGTTTAATCTACCTTTCCCGCATCCAAAGTCTACAATTCGGTCGCTACTTCTTATTTCATATTGATTCAATAACTCATCTAATCCGCTATATGGCGTCGGTTCATATCGGTGATAGTGCATAGACTTGTTAAATCCTTTTTGCTCACCGACTGTTTTTATATTTAAAACTGCATCATAATATTGTTCGTTCATTGATTTTCTCCTATTAAGAAATGGTACTTATTATTATACACCATGAGCTAGAGAGCAATTTTTTATCGACTTAATTGGTACGTGAAATTATATAGGTGATTTTTTCAATATATCGACGTTTCGACAATTCACAACAAAAAACAGGAGCTCTCTAGCCCCTGTCCTCTAACACTTTCAATACCGTTTGTTTCAATATTTCTACCCCATCCATAATACAACTATGATCAAACTTCATATACGGATGGTGTAATCCAGGTTGTAAGTTTGCCCCTAGTCCAAGCATAACTGCTTTTAAATGCGGTCTCTTCACTGTGTAGTAATGGAAATCATCGCTTCCTGTCGTATAGAGTGGTCCTGTACATCTCTCTTCCCCATACACTTCGATAATACCTTTGCGCATATAACGCTCTGCTTCTTCTGATACTTCTGCTCCTGGGGCAAGATCAATCCATTCGTATGAAGTTTTTGATCCCATCGATGCAGCAGATTCTATTATACACTCTATCTTTTTCTTTAATTCTTGTAATAGCACATTACTCTCTGCTCTGACATCTAAACTGAAATGACCGTTACCTGGAATGATATTTAGATTATCACCACCAGCTTGGCACCTCGTCATTTTCACCGAATATGAACTTTGCGGTGGTAACCATATATTTTTCAAACCGATATTAATCATAGAAATGACATCAATCGCATTCACACCTTGGTGAGGTCTTGCTCCATGTGCGTCTTCCCCATGAATTGTCCCCTCTAAAAACCCTGCTGCTCCGTGACGAATAGATGGGGCAGCTTGTTTCAAAGGTAGTTCTTCAATCGGCCTTAAATGAACACCAAATAAGAAATCAGCATCATCCACAGCGCCTTTCTCTACCATCTTTAAAGAGCCATTTCCTTTTTCCTCTGCCGGCTGAAAAATAAATCTAACCGTACCGCTTTTCCATCTCATATTCTTTAATTGTAAAATAAGCCCCATTACAATTGTCATATGAGCATCGTGACCACACGAATGATTCGCCTTAAATTCTCCATTCACTTCTTGCCAAAGTGCATCCATATCAGCACGAATTGCGATAACTGGATTCCCAGTACCAATCTCAGCGATTACACCTGGGCAATCATCAAATATTTTATATGAAATTCCTTCTTCTTTTAAAAAGTTAGTAATATACGCTGTCGTTTCATACTCTTTCCAACTCACTTCAGGGTTTTCATGTAAATGCTGAAAAATTTCCGTTAAACGCTCTTGTAGTTCTAATGTTTTCAAAGCTACATTCTCCTTCCCAAATTCCAAAGCAATCAGGTTAATTATACTTATGAAAAACAGATGTTTTTATGAACATATTGAATTTTAAGAAAAAAGTCAATTGTTTATTTTCAGTTACTATTAATAACTCATTTCCACTCAATTTATACAGAAAGAACATTCGTTATTTTCTGTTTTTTATTGACGCTTACATCAATTTTTAGTTATTATAATTTAATAACGTCTATTTTGCGACAATTCTAAAAAATACAAAACATACATAATGAGGAGGCAGTTTATGAAAAAAGAAATACCTTTTGGAGTAGCAATAATCCCTATTATCATTACAGTTGCAGTTATGATGGTTACAATTGTTGTATTAAAACAAAGCCCTCACGTCCCACTTATTATCGGTACAACCGTTGCTTCTATCGTCGCTTGGCGCTATGGCTACAAATGGAACGATCTTGAAGAAGCAATGTATAAAGGAATTCGTCTTGCATTACCCGCTATCGTTATCATTATTCTTGTAGGTTTAACGATTGGTGCTTGGATTGGCGGTGGAATCGTCGCAACAATGATTTATTACGGTTTAAAACTTTTAACTCCATCACTATTTTTAGTTTCAATTACCGTGATTTGTTCTATCGTTGCGTTAGCAATCGGTAGCTCCTGGTCTACAATGGGAACAATCGGCGTTGCTGGAATGGGTATTGGCCTAAGTATGGGAATCCCAGCTCCAATGGTTGCTGGTGCCATTATTTCAGGCTCTTATTTTGGCGATAAAATGTCACCGCTTTCAGACACAACAAACTTAGCCGCAGGATTAACAAATACAGATTTATTCGCGCATATTCGTCATATGTTATTTACTACAATCCCAGGTTTAATTATTACTCTTATCGTCTATGCGTTCTTAGGAAGAAGCTTCGGCGAGAATAATATTGATGCAAAAAGCATCGATCAAACGTTACAAGTCTTGCAACAAAACTTTGTTATCTCACCTTTCCTATTAATCATACCCGTAGTCGTTATGGTATTGGTCGCTAAAAAAGTACCAGCTATACCAGCTATTCTCGTAGGTATTATTTTAGGATTTCTATCACAAGTCTTTATTCAAGGTGGTTCGGTCTCAGCCTCTGTCGGTGCACTCCAAGCTGGATTTGTCATAGACACTGGAAACAAGCTAGTAGACGAACTATTTAACCGCGGTGGCTTAGATTCGATGATGAATACAGTTTCTATGACAATTGTCGCTATGACTTTCGGCGGAGTATTAGAACATACCGGAATTCTTCGCTCAATTGTAAATCAAATTTTAAAATTAGCGACATCAGCAAAGGGACTTATCGCTTCTACTATCGCATCTTGCTTTGCAACGAACCTTACTTGCTCTGAACAATATATTTCGATTGTTGTTCCTTCAAGAATGTACGCAAATGCATACACTGAAAAAGGACTACATTCTAAAAATTTATCCAGAGCATTAGAAGATGGCGGAACATTAACTTCTGTTTTCGTTCCTTGGAATACGTGCGGTGTATTTATACTCGCAACACTTGGAGTAGGCGCATTCGAATATGCTCCTTATGCTATATTGAATTTCATCGTACCTGTTATCTCCATTATTTACGGCATAACTGGTCTTACAATTACGAAACTATCAGACATTGAAAAAGCAGAACTAATAAAGAAACAAAAAGCTCAACTAGAAGCTTAAAAATAGCGGTAAATTCAGTTCATATATTGCGCGAGGACGCCCTTGTTGATAGGGCATTTCCTCGCCGCAAATATGGGCATACCCATAATCAACTAATTTCTTTAACAACCTTTCTGTTGATCGCCGCGTCACTTGTAAGTACTCAGAAAGATCTGCTGCGGTAAATTTCAATGATGGGTGTGATTGACTAAACTGAATAATTTTTGACAAGTTTGCTGGACTAAGCTTCGTTTCCTTCGCTATTTTCATTAATTCTGGGTTAGCATTTTTCAAACTTTGTACTCTCTGCTCTTTCGGAAATGGACCAAATAGTTCCTTCTCACTAGTTAGTATATAAAAACAATGATCTATTGGATTATTCTTCGCAAAATCTTGAGCGATTTTAGCATTTTGCTCCGCTTCTTTCACAGTTTTCCCGTAACCAAACCCAATAGCTATCCTACCTTCTATACTCATAAATATGTTATCTATCATATTTGTTTTTATACTCGATTCAATATCACCACGAGTCGTATACAAAATAAATGTCATTTCATCAACTTGTTTAAATGAACCACGTAATTCTTTTGAAACTACATTTAATTGTTCAAGCGAGCTTTCTTGTATCTCCATAAAGGATATAATACAAGCACCAACAGTTGCTGAATGGCTTTTTGCTAACTCGGCTTTTATTTTTGCATCTTTTAACCCATGTATAATGGATTGCGTCGGATCTATCATACGCTCTGAAGGGATACCTATTTTTTGAAGCTCATCATAAACAGCGTGAATACTAGTTAAAGCTAGATCCGAATCTCCTGATTGATACTTAGCTACATGGAAATCGATGACTCTATTTATTTCGTCTTTACTCCACAACATATTTTCATAATCCATCACTTGTGGCTTTTCTTTCAAACCAATATCGTGGAATACATTTGTAATAAACGAACGATCTACTAAATCAATTGAAATTTTATGAGGTTGAATGCTTTGATGATATATTATAGAAAGGAGTGAAGATGCAACCGTTGTCTCGTCTTGTTGTAAGTACGTACTTGGAATTCGTAATTGTTCTCTTATTTCTTTTGCCATATAATAAGGTAGGGCACCCGAGAAAAAGATAACATCACAAGGTTTTAAACGCTTTAATATTTCAGAAGATTCAGCCGGATGAAGGTAAATATATGGATCAATCTCTATTTCTTCTAATTTATGAGCAATAGGTAAAAGATTCTCCATAAACTCCTTTGAACCGACAACTGCAATTTTTATTATCATTTTCTCTAACTCCTTATCATTAATTAACGACTATTTAACGTCAACTATATCAAATGTACAAAACTATTGTAAACAGGAAGGGGTCTTTATTCAATGAAAATTACAGCTATTCATCTTTACGCAATTCGTTTACCACTTCGCGATCCGTTTGTTATTAGTTATGGTTCTTATTCTGATATGCCTTCTATTATCGTCAAAATGGAAACTGATGAAGGCATTATCGGTTACGGTGAAGGCGTCGCTGATGATCACGTTACAGGTGAATCATGGGAAAGTACTTTCCATACTTTAAAACATACGCTAGCTCCTGCTCTTATCGGACAAAATCCAATGAATATCGAAAAAATACACGATATGATGGACAATACAATTTACGGTGTTCCAACAGCGAAAGCTGCAATTGATATTGCTTGTTTTGATATAATGGGCAAAAAATTAAATCAACCTGTATATCAATTAATTGGCGGGCGCTACCATGATGAGTTCCCCGTTACTCACGTCTTAAGCATCGCTGCTCCAGAAAATATGGCTGAAGAAGCTGCTTCTATGATTCAAAAAGGTTACCAATCTTTCAAAATGAAAGTCGGTACAAATGTAAAAGAAGATGTAAAACGAATTGAAGCGGTGCGTGAACGTGTAGGAAATGACATCGCGATTCGCGTTGATGTAAACCAAGGTTGGAAAAATAGCGCCAACACATTAACGGCACTTCGTTCATTAGGACATTTAAACATTGACTGGATTGAGCAACCTGTTATCGCCGACGATATTGATGCAATGGCTCATATTCGTTCTAAAACAGACCTTCCACTTATGGTTGATGAAGGGTTAAAAGGTTCTCGTGAAATGCGCCAAATCATTAAATTAGACGCAGCTGATAAAGTGAATATAAAACTAATGAAATGCGGCGGCATATATCCTGCCGTAAAACTTGCTCATCAAGCTGAAATGGCCGGCATTGAATGCCAAGTGGGATCAATGGTCGAATCATCCGTTGCCTCTTCCGCAGGATTCCATGTCGCTTTCTCAAAGAAAATCATTACGAGCGTTGAGCTAACAGGGCCATTAAAATTCACGAAAGACATTGGTAACTTACATTACGACGTGCCATTCATTCGTTTAAACGAAAAGCCAGGACTAGGTATTGAAATAAATGAAGATACCATGCAAGAACTAACCGTCTTTCAAGACGTTGTACGCTAAAGGAGGACTCATACATGACAGTTCTATATGAAGGTGCATTAAAACAAAATAACGAGTCATTTCACGTTACATTACTATCAAGTAAGCATATCGAACAAATTTTATCACTACAAAACGTTGTAGTTGAAGCACTAGAAGATAAAGGTCGTTTACAACCACTCTCACAAGAAGAATTTCAATACATTCTAGAAGGAAACGGCATGATGATCGGTGCCTTTATCGAAAACGAACTCATCGCATTTCGTGCCCTACTCGTCCCTCCTATCGACGACGAGCATTTAGGACTTGATATTGGCCTATCAGAAGGTGAACTACACCGCGTCATCTATCAAGAAATCTCAAACGTTCATCCGAACTGCCGCGGAAATGGTATGCAAAAAATATTAGCGGAAGTCATCATGGACGAACTACAAAAAGAAGATGGAAAGTACGACTATGTTTGCTGCACCGTAGCCCCTTTTAACATTCCGAGTTTGAAGGATAAGTTTGCGCAAGGGATGGAGGTTGCTGCACTGAAAGAGAAGTATAGTGGTAGTATGCGGTATGTTTTTGTGAAGGAATTGCGTAAGGATATAGAAAGAGATTGGTCCGATGTTAAGAGTATTCCGATGAGTGATGCTAGTGGACAGCAGACGTTGCTTTCAGAGGGGTATCGTGGGTATAAGATGGAGAAAACAGACGATACTTTCATTGTGAAGTTCGGACGATAATCTATGTACAAAGAGAACCCTAATTTATTAGGGTTCTACTTTATTTCATCCTAAAATAATAATTACACCGTCATCTTCCAACTCGATAACGCTAACCAGTTCTCCATTTCCTTATAATCAGGCATTATCTTCCCGACAAGACGCCAAAAAGAACGATCATGATTTAAATGAACCATATGGCACATCTCATGAACAACTACATAATCAATTACTCGCTGTGGTGCCATCGCTAACTTCCAATTGAATGTTAACTGTAAATTTGAATCACAAGTACCCCACGTACGACTACTGTCTGTAATACGAATAGAACGCGGTTTTGTTTTGAAGTTACTTTGATGCGCTTTAATGCTCTTCTCTACTAATGCCTTGCACTGCTTATAGTAAAATCGTTTTAAAGCCTGCTGGATTTTCTCATCCTTAAGCTCTTTCACATAAATATGTAACTTCTCTCCTTCAAACACTGCATTATCTTGCGTAATACTTGCATCCTGAGAAATTTGTATCGGATACGTATTTCCTAAATACAAAAAGCCCTCTCCTTGATCATAATCCTTTTCCTGTGGTCCAAGCGCTCGCTCTTGCATTTCCTTACGTGTTTTCTGAATCCAATCCCATTTCTCCTCTAGCAACTGGACTAAGTATTCAACAGGTGTTCCCTTCGGAGCTTGAACTTCCACATTGCCGTATGAATCTACAAAAAGACGCACCGACTTTTTCTTCTTATAAGTTATATGAAAATTAATTGTCTCACCTAAATATGTATGTACCATTTCATCACCTAACGTATTATTTTACAAATAAAAAAGAGTAGGATACAAACGTCCTACTCTACCTATTATATCATTTACTGCTTTAACGAACTCATTACCCTCTATACTTTACACCTAATCCCTTAATGAAATTCCTTGCGTATCTATCGCCGCACTCTTTGTAATTTTTATGACCTTTTTTTCTTAATAGAGCGCCTAACTCTCCTTTTGTTACCGTAACGCCTACGCTATCTAATATATCAAGTACATCTTCACTTGTTAAAGATAGTGCGATTTTCATTTTCTTTAGAAGAAGGTTATTAGCACTCTCTTTGCTTTGTACAGGTGCAGATTGTCCTGGTTTTGGATCTTGCTTTCCTCTTTTTAAAGTAATAAATCCGTTTAAAAATGACTCTAACATCATCATATCGCATGTTAGTACGTACTCATCTTCGATTACATCGTCATTTTCAGATTCATGCTGAGGCGCTCTCTTTATTTTTGTAAGCATATCAACTACGTCTTCTTTCGTTACTTCCATTCCGCCAAGTTTAAAGATTTCCACCATATCGATATCTTTTATATCTAAAGCGTACCTTACTCTTTTTAATATATCGTTATTGCTCATTGCCATTGTTTTTCCTCCTGAAATGTTGATTATGTTTACTTAGGCTTTACTTAAATAAGGTTATTTTTCATTATTTTCATAATTAAATTTAACTAAAAAAGTAGTGCCTTCCGATCCTGTTTGAATTTCTATTTTTGCATTATGACGGGCAGCAATGGCATAACATATGCCTAACCCCAATCCAGTTCCATTATCTTTGGTCGTGTAAAATGGAGTACCCAGTTTTTCTAATACTTCAGGCTTAATACCTTTTCCTTGATCTCGCACTGCAAGCACCACGCAATTTTGACCTTCCTTGTAGGTGCTAATGGCTAGTACTTTCCTTTCGCTCATCGCTTCTAAGCCATTACGGTATAAGTTTATTAATAATTGCCGTATCTCATTGCGATTTAAAAGTAATTCCGGAATGTCATTTGTATCGACTTGAATATATTTATTTTGATTATACGTATCAACCTTTATTAAAGGGATAATGTCGTGAATAATTGCATTTAAATCTAACATCTGCAAATCTGATTTCCTTGTATTACCCATTGATAGAAATTCAGTAATAATAGAATTGGCACGGTCAAGTTCTTCAATCATTAATTTAAAGTACTGATTATGTTTCTCATAAGTGTTCTCTTCTTTTAATAATTGCAAAAACCCCCGTACTGCTGTCATTGGATTTCTAATCTCATGACTGATACCTGCTGCCATTTGCCCTATTAACTCTATGTTGGATAACCTTTTCAATTCCTGCTCATATTGCTTTTTTTCCGTTATATTTTTAAAAATACAACAAATACCATCATCATACGGGTAGGCAATCACTTCGTGCCAATATTCATCAGAGGTAGAAAGAACTTCGAAGTGCACTGTAGTTCGCTCTGACATTGCACGATGAAATTCCTTATACATAACTGTGTCGACGCTACTCCGGAAAATCTCCCATACATTCTTGCCTAATACATCTTTTGCTGTTTTTCTTTGCGGAAAATATTGATGCTTATTTACGTACGTAAATTCCCATTTATTATTCAAAGTAAAGAGTCCATCCGTAATACTTTCAATCACACTTGTAACTTTTTCATTAGCATTTGCTAGTTCTCTCGTTCGTTCTGCCACCATGCTTTCAAGTTGATCCATATATAACAAGTTTGAAAACGTAGGAGCTGTGGCATCAACGATAGATTTTGCCAGTTGAATTTGTGAATTATCGTAATTGTGAGCTTTTCCCTCTTCGCCAACGACGATCGCCCCTAATACTTCTCCCATTGAAACTAATGGAATCATCAGTAAACCCTTACTATCTATATTTTTTGTTTGAATAACCTCTTGGATTTTGGCTTCATAGCTTTTCTCCATCCAATCTGCTTCTGTCCAATCACAGTCCGAGCTTAACTTCGTTGTCTTAATCGTTGTTTTGTCTAGCGGGTCTAAAAGGTGGGCAGCCATGTTTTTGCTCTCTAAAACCTGTCCTAAGTAAAAAAAACATTTATCAAAACTTTCCTGTATCGAGGAACACATTGATAAATCACGGGTAACATTTAGTAACAGCTGCTTCTCGGCAATAAGGTTTTCTTTTTGTTTTAAATTATTTGCGTTTTGAATTGCGACCGCAGCCATATTTACATAAGCTTCAACACTTTGAATTTCTGAATCTGTTAAGTTCATTGGAGTTCCATAATCAAATAGAAAAACCAGACCAAATAACTCTTGCTCAAATGAAATAGGCAGAGCTAATAAGGACTTAATTTTGAACGCATCAACCGGTCTCGGATCCGGCCGATGGTCCTTTGAGGTGTCAGGGATATAGATGGTTTTTTTTGTTTCAATAACTTCTTTTGCCAGTAAGTCTATTTCAGGATCAATGACCTGAGTATCAAGCGTTACGCCATTTATAGTCTCTGGTTTTCCTGCAAACCCTCTAAACGTTCCATCTTCCTGTGGTAAATAAATTCCAACAGCGTTGCACTTAACAATCTCCTCTGATATCGCTACTGTTACACGCTGCAATACTTCACGTAGTTCTAATTTTGTATTTATTATTTTCGTTATATTCGCGAGCCTAGAATATCTCGTCTGATCACTTAACATTTACATAGCCTCCAATTATAGGCACAATAAAATAAACATGATAATATCAGTGAAAATCAAGACCAACCTGTCATTTCAGATTTTCTCCTGTATTCTTTTCTTCCCCTTGTTTTACACAGAATACCTCGCTTACCTATGATACGGTTCAACTTAATAAAGCATCCCCTCTAACTTTCAAAAGTTATACCGTTTCACTATCGCCAGCCTTATCAACACTAGCCTCAAACTTATCCAGCAATACACGCACTTCATCTGTTGATTTCGTGCTCATCAATTGATTTCTTAGTTCAGCAGCTCCAGGGAATCCTTTTACATAAATTTTGAAAAAGCGATGAAGCCCTGTGATTGAACGTGGTAGTACTTCTGCATATTGATCTTGAAGATCAAGCTGTAGTCTTAAAAGGTCTAGATGTTCTTTACTGCTATGCTCTCTTGGCTCTTTTTCAAACGCAAATGGATTCTTGAAAATGCCTCGTCCGATCATTACGCCATCAATGCCGTATTTTTCAGCAAGTTCCAGCCCAGTTTTGCGGTCAGGGATGTCTCCGTTGATTGTTATTAACGTATTTGGTGCAATACGGTCACGTAATTTTTTGATTTCCGGAATTAGTTCCCAATGCGCATCTACTTGGCTCATTTCTTCTCTTGTACGTAAATGAATAGAAAGGTTTGCAATATCTTGTTTGAAAATATGCGTTAACCAATCTTCCCACTCACTTAACTCTTTAAAGCCAAGTCGCGTTTTTACGCTGACAGGTAGTCCGCCCGCTTTCGCTGCTTGAATAAGTTCTGCTGCAACGTCTGGACGTAGAATAAGGCCACTCCCTTTTCCTCTCGACGCTACATTCGGTACTGGGCAGCCCATATTAATATCGATTCCTTTAAATCCGAGCTCTGCCATGCCAATACTCATTTGACGGAAATATTCAGGATTGTCTCCCCATATATGCGCCACCATCGGCTGTTCATCTTCTGTAAAAATCAAACGGCCACGCACACTTTTCATACCTTCTGGATGACAATAGCTATCCGAGTTTGTAAACTCTGTGAAGAATACATCTGGTCGACCTGCTTCACTTACTACGTGACGGAACACAACGTCTGTCACATCTTCCATTGGTGCAAGTACGAAAAATGGTCGCGGTAAATCACGCCAAAAATTATCTATCATTTTAAATTCAAATCCTCTCACTATGAATGCAATTTCAAACTCTCAATTTTAAAATATATGGCCAAATAACAACTGGACATTTATTATTTGTAAAAATCAGCAATAGTTATTTTAACTAAAATCGTTGCTGAATAGTATTTTTATAAAGTGAAACTTTAATCAGTGGTCCCCACCTAACTTCTTTGCTTCCGCTGAATTTTGAGGTGGGGGTCTTACTGCCCATTAAAGCGGGATAAACCAAAAAGCAGGTGGTATAGACTTTTTCTATATCAACTGCTTTTTTATTATACCAACTTAAGCCAAGCCACACACTCCACATGAGTCGTATGCGGGAACATATCAACAGGTTGTACTTCCTGCGTTTTATATCCGCCTTCTTCTAATACTTTTAAGTCACGTGCTAATGTCGCAGGGTTGCATGATACGTATACGACGCGTTTTGGCTTCATGTCAATGATTGTGTTTAGTAATGCTTCGTCACAACCTTTACGCGGTGGATCTACGACCATTGTGTCAGCAATTACGCCTTCTTTGTACCATTTTGGAATGACTACTTCTGCTTCTCCTACTCCAAACTCAGCGTTTGTCATATTGTTTAGTGCTGCGTTTCGGTTTGCGTCTTCGATTGCTTCTGGAACGATTTCAACACCGTACACTTTTTTCGCTTTTTGCGCTAGGAATAAGGAGATTGATCCGATTCCGCAATATGCATCAATTACTGTTTCGTTACCGTCTAATTTTGCGTATTCTAACGTTTTATCGTATAGCACTTTCGTTTGTTCTGGGTTTACTTGATAGAATGAACGTGCTGAAATCGCAAATTTAATGTCACCGATAAAGTCATAAATATATTCTGATCCGTACAATACTGTCGTTTTGTCTCCGAAGATTACGTTTGTACGTTTCGGATTTACGTTTTGAACAATCGATTTTACTTCTGGGAATTTCGCTGTGATTTCTTCAATAATCGCTTGTTTGTTTGGCAATTCTGCAGTACGCGTAATGAAGACAAGCATAATTTCCCCTGTTACTTGTCCATAGCGAGCCATTACGTGGCGAAGTGTTCCTTTGTTTCGCTCTTCGTTATATGCCGAAATACCGTGCTTTTCACAAATACGTTTTACTTCTTGAATTAATGTATCGTTTTCTTCCGCCTGAATTAAACACGATTCCATATTAATGATGTCATGTGTTCCTTGACGATAGAAACCTGCTACAAGTCCGCCTTCACGTTCTCCGATTGGTACTTGTGCTTTATTACGGTATACCCACGGGTTTTTCATGCCAAGTACAGGGTGAACAGGAACATCGCCTAGTCCGCCAATACGCTGCATCACGTCACGTACTTGTTTTTCCTTCGCTTGTAATTGTCCTTCATATGTTAAGTGCTGAAGCTGACAACCGCCGCACTGGTTATATACTGGGCACTCTGCATCTTTACGATATGGACTTTCTGTATGAAGCTTCATTAAACGACCAAATGCGAAGTTTTTCTTCACTTTAATAATTTTAATTTGAGCCTCTTCACCTGGTAAGCCGTTTTTAACGAAAATAGGATAACCTTTTACTTTCGCAACACCGGCACCATCATGTGTTAAATCTTCAAATACTACACCTATAAACTCGTTTTTTTCAACTGGTGGCGTCATTTTTGTACTCATTTTCCGACCTCTCTTTTTCATAACACTGCGTTACATTTTATCATACTTATATGGTCTATTTCTATTGGAAGAAAAAAAGCTATTGACGATAGTTCTCTAGTAATGTTACGCTACTACTAATTTAATACGGACGATGTTACCTCATATATACTTGATAATATGGATCGAGAGTTTCTACCCGGCAACCTTAAATTGCTGGACTATGGGGAAAACTAATGAATATTAGCCTATGTGCAAAAAAGGACTCATATTGATTAGCTTTCTCTCATAGATGAAAGTGAATCCATATGGGTCTTTTTTTATTTTTATTTTTCTAAAAGGTCAGACATCTTACGTATGACATAAAACCTTTCCGTTTTATTTTTAGTAATATAACAAGCGTTTTATGTACAAACTTTATACGAACTTCTGAAAGGGGCAACTACATGCAATATGTAATGAGCATTATCGGTATTCTTGTCGTTTTAGGTTTATGTTTTGCTTTGTCAAACAACAAAAGTAAAATCAACTTCCGTGCAATTGCTATTATGATTGGTTTCCAAATTTTAATCGGTTGGTTTATGTTTGGCACAAAGATTGGTCAACAAATCATTATTTTCATTAGTAAAGTTTTCAACAAACTAATTAAACTTGGTACGACAGGTGTCGATTTTCTCTTTAATGGAATTCAAAGAGATTTTGTCTTTTTCTTAAATGTATTATTAATTATCGTATTTTTCTCAGCACTACTTTCAATCTTTAGTTATTTAGGTGTTTTACCATTCATCGTTCGCATTGTCGGCGGTGCCATTTCAAAAATTACTGGTTTACCACGCGTCGAATCATTCCACGCAGTAAACTCTGTATTCTTCGGTTCAAGTGAAGCGTTAATCGTTATTAAAAATGATTTACAACATTTCAATAAAAACCGTATGTTTATCATTTGTTGTTCTGCGATGAGCTCAGTTTCTGCTTCTGTTACAGCATCATACGTAATGATGTTAGATGCAAAATACGTACTTGCAGCTCTTCCGCTAAACTTATTCTCAAGCTTAATCGTTTGTTCGTTATTAACACCAGTTGATACGAAAAAAGAAGACGAAGTAATTCAAAAATTTGATAGAACTCTATTCGGAGACAGCTTTATCGGTGCAATGATTAACGGTGCGCTTGATGGTTTAAAAGTAGCTGGTATCGTTGCGGCGTTAATGATTGCCTTCATCGGTGTGATGGAAGTTGTAAACTACGTAATTAGCGCAGCTTCAGGTGCAATGGGACATGCTATTACATTACAACAAATCTTCGGTTATATACTTGCTCCATTCGCATTCTTAATGGGTATTCCAGCTCAAGATATTATCCCGGCTGGTGGTATTATGGGTACGAAAATTGTATTAAACGAGTTTGTAGCAATCCTTGATTTAAAAGGTGCAGCTGCAACATTATCTCCACGTACAGTTGGAATCGTTACAGTATTCTTAATTAGTTTCGCAAGTATTAGCCAAATTGGTGCGATCGTTGGTACAATTCGTGCTCTTTCTGAAAAACAAGGAAGTATCGTATCTAAATTCGGTTGGAAAATGCTATTTGCATCAACACTTGCTTCTATTTTATCTGCGACAATCGCTGGATTGTTTATTTAACAAAGAAAATCACCTTTGCTTACACAGCAAGGTGATTTTTTTATTATCATTTAAGAAACTGAGGAAAACTCTAATGCCTCTTCCTTATTAATAATTTCTCCCTTATATTTACCTTTCACCGAAATATCAATAATTGATTTATTTCCTGTTTCCATTTTCCCTAAAGAAAACATATATATTAAGTCATCTTTTTTTAACATCCATTGTTTTCCGTGCCAAGGACCAGTTAACTTCTGCTCTGGCGATGCCAGTATTTCTCCAAAATATTCACATTCTCCTAGAGATGTTTTTACTGTATTCTTCTCCGTATCAATAACTATATATTTAAGAAGCTTTATACTTTCACTTGAAAAAATCTCTACTTCATGATCACTTTTTTTCTTAAATTTAAGCTTTCCATCCTTTGTATTCACCAATTTACTTTGATCAATTGCATTTAGTACAAACTCATACTCTTCTTTTGTAACACCAAAATTAAGATGATATGGAAGACTTTTTTTCTCAGCATGCTCTTCTACGTATTTTAAATACCATTCCATATTATTCGCTAGATGCTCTCTCATTCTTTGACCAATATTCCCTACTTTTTTAAGAGTATCTGGATCCATCTCTAACGTCATAATATCCGCCGTAACTTCCGCGTTCATAAGATGTGCTGGAATATACTCTTCCACACTATTCACCTTACTCACTTCACTTTGACAACCAACTACAAATAGCGATATGAGAAGGATATATACTATTTTTTTATATTTCATTTCTGTTCTCCATTCCGTACATCATTCTTACTTACATTTATAGCGGTTCTTATTATAATCTAAAATCCTTATATTTTAATAAAAATAGCATCTATATGCAAAATTGCATATTAATAAGCCCTTCCTTTACTTTAAAATTAGCTTAAAACATTTACCAAAATATACAAATAAAAAATTAAAATGTTATAATTTGTAAAAAAGTATGTTGGAGGACCTTATGAAAATTCACGCCCTTTTCGATTTTTTACACTTACTAGTCTTGAGCATGAAAAGCTATTATGTATGGGGAATGCCTATCTATGTCTTCATTATTCCTCTTATCTTTGTAGTTGGTTATATTATTATCAATTTGAATAAAAAACGAAAGAATACATCTATTCAAAGCCACTAATCTATCACCCTAATCCCCCTAAAAATCATATTCCCCTCATTTTCTTCAAATGATATGATGAACAAGGGTATATCCCCACCACTCTTACAGCGGTGGGGATTTTAATGTAAATATGCAACATAATACACAATAGAAGGTGATTTTATGAGGAAATACGCAGCAATTGCTTTATGTACATCTGCCATTCTAGCAGGCTGTAATACTAGCAATGTAAGTCAAGAACCTAAAAAAGAGAAAAAGGTTCAAGAAGTTAAGAAGCAAGAAGAGACTATGCAAGAACAAGGTAAAATTTCTTATAATCCAATTACACACGAATCTACAAACACAAGTATTCATATTACAGACATTAAGGATTCTTTAACCGAGGTACAATATACAATTTGGCGCACTGCTGATGGAAAGGAACATGCTAAATCCTTTTCTTCTAAAGAAAAGGAAAAACAATTTCCCCTTCCTTTTGATATAAAAGAGTTTGAAGGAAAACGCGGTGAGTTTCAAATTGAAGCAGCAGGAATAAAAGAAGATGGGAAAACAATTCCACTCACAAAATCTACTATTACTTTCGAGCAAAAAGTTCCTGTTCTCATGTACCATGCAATTGATGATTATCATGGTCAAGGCATTAAAGACCTATTCGTATCACCAGCCAATTTTGAAGCCCAAATGAAGCATTTAAAGGACAATGGTTATACATTACTAACTTTTGAACATTGGGGCGATATAAATAAAGTAAATAAACCTATTTTCGTTACATTTGATGATGGTATGAAAAATAATATGAATGCATTTCGCATTTTACAAAAGCTAAAAGATGATACGTTTAAACCAACAGCAACAGAATATATGATTGTTGATAACGTTGATGCAGAAAGCTCTCTTTCTACATCTGAAATAAAAGAAATGGTTGATTCCGGTATTTTCTCAGTGCAATCTCACACAGCAACGCATGCTGATTTACCGAAAATTACAAACTATGAAGAAGAATTAAAAAGATCGAAAGAAAAGCTAGAAAAAGTAACAGGTAAGCCAGTTATCGCTATTGCTTATCCGTTCGGTCATGTCGATGATAAAGTCGTCGCAGAAACGAAGAAATATTATCAATTTGCAACGACAACGAAGCCTGGACAATTCATTACAAAAGGTGAACCCGATGAATTGCTAAAGATGAAACGTGTTCGTATACACCATGCAACTACTGTGGAGCAATTCGCCTCTTCCATTAAATAAGTGTGGGAGCTCAATGCATGTTGAGCTCTCTTTTTAGTTTATATTTATATATATTTTTAGAATTTTCTTGTATTATATAAAGTAAGAAATCTTTCAAACTAAAGGAGATTATACATATGTCATTTGAACAAACGTTAGAGAAATATGCTGCTCTTGCAGTTAATGTTGGTGTTAATATTCAACCAGGACAAACTTTATCAATTAGTGCACCTCTTGAAGCTGTACAATTTGTACGCCTCGTTACAGAAAAAGCATATAAATCTGGTGCAAAACACGTATATGTGGATTGGAATGATGAGACGTTAACACGCTTAAAGTTCGATCTAGCTCCTGAGGAAGCATTCGCTGAATTTCCATCTTGGAAAGCACATGCTCGTGAAGAATTAGCAAAAGAAGGTGCTGCATTTATGTCTATTTATGCAGAAAACCCTGATTTATTAAAAGGTGTAGAACCAACACGTATCGCGACAGCTCATAAAGTAGCTGGTGAAGCAATGAAAGTATACCGTGATTACGTACAAGCAGATAAAGTAAGCTGGTGTGTCATTTCTGTTCCTACGAAAGAATGGGCTGCGAAAGTTTTCCCTGACGTAGCACCAGAAGAACAAGAAGCAAAACTATGGGATGCTATTTTCAAAGCTACTCGCGCTGATTTAGAAAACCCTGTAGAAGCATGGAAAGAACATGATGAAACACTACATACAAAAGTTGATTACTTAAACGAAAAGCACTATACAGCTCTTCACTATACAGGTCCTGGGACAGACTTAACAATTGAACTTCCAGAAAAACATGTATGGGCTGGTGCAGGTAGCTTAAATGAAAAGAACGTACCATTTATGGCTAACATTCCAACTGAAGAAGTATTTACAATGCCACTTAAAACAGGTGTAAACGGTCAAGTATCTAGCACAAAACCGTTAGCATTTGCAGGTAATATTATTGATAACTTCACGTTAACATTTGAAAATGGACGTATCGTAGACTATAAAGCTGAAGCTGGTGAGGAAGCTTTAAAACATTTAGTAGAAACAGATGAAGGTTCTCACTTCTTAGGAGAAGTAGCTTTAGTACCTCATGACTCACCAATTTCAAACACAAATATTTTATTCTACAATACGCTATTTGATGAAAACGCATCTTGCCACCTTGCAATCGGAAATGCTTATGCATTTAACTTAGATGGCGGTAAAACAATGTCTAAAGAAGAACTTGCTGAAAATGGTGCAAACGCTAGTATTACACATGAAGATTTCATGATTGGATCAGCTGAACTTGATATCGATGGTATTACTGCTGATGGCAGACATGAGCCTATCTTCCGTAAAGGTAACTGGGCGTTTTAATACAAATAAAAGGCTATCTTCCACACCGGAAGATAGCCTTTTATGATGCCGATGAAACCTTAAGCCCAATGACACCCAAAACAATAAAAAGAATACAAAATGCTTGGAATAAGCTAATATGCTCTTTAAAAAAGTACACACTAATAATTGTAATAAGCAATGTTCCCACACCAGACCAAATCGCATAAGCAATGCTTAAATGAATCTTTTTCACAACGATGGCGAACACACTAAAACAAATACCATAAAATACGAAAATAAGTACACTTGGAACGGGCTTTGTTAAACCATTTGATAGTTTCATCGCAATCGTTCCAGCTACTTCAAAAATAATTGTTACAAGTAATAATAGCCAATATATCATACTAGAATCTCCTTCTCTGTTACCTTATAGAGATTCTAGTATACTACTTATAGTCCTAATGAAATATATTTAATTTCTAAATATTCCTCGATACCGAAATGGCCTCCTTCACGGCCAATGCCACTCTCTTTAAAGCCACCGAACGGTGCTTGTGCAACTGATGGAAGTCCATCATTTAATCCGATAATACCGTATTCTAACGCTTCACTAATTTGGAATGCTTGACTAATATCTTTCGTGAAAATATACGCAGCCAAGCCGTATGGTGTATTATTTGCTCTTTCGATTACTTCTTCAACTGTTTTAAATTTCGCAACTGGTGCGACTGGTCCAAATGTTTCTTCAGTCATACAAAGCATCGTATCATTTGCCAACCCAATTACAGTCGGTTGCATGAAATGTCCATCTAATTCTACAATCTGTTGGCCTCCATATAAGAGTTCTCCACCTTTTTGAACTGCATCTTCGATATGTTCTTGTACTTTCGAAACTGCATTCTCATCAATAAGCGGCCCTACAGTCGTTCCATCACCGAAGCCGTCTCCTACTTTCAGCTGCCCTACTGCCTTTTGGAACTTCTCTACAAATACTTCGTATACGTCTTCTTGAACGAATACTCGGTTTGTACATATACACGTTTGTCCTGCGTTACGGAATTTTGAACCAATTACCGCTTCTACCGCTTTATCTAAATCTGCATCATTCATTACGATAAATGGAGCATGACCACCTAACTCAAGCGAAACTTTTTTCATCGTTTGTGCAGCACTAGCCATTAATTCTTTCCCGATTTCCGTTGATCCTGTAAAGGACACTTTTCGAACGCGTCCATCTTCCATCCACGTATCAGCAATTGCTTTCGCACTACCTGTTACAATATTTATTACACCTTTTGGAATGTCTGCTTCATGAGCTAATTCAGCTAATTTCAATGCAGTTAACGGCGTTTGACTTGCAGGCTTCACAACTGCCGTACAGCCTGCTGCAAGCGCTGGGGCTACCTTTCTCGTAATCATAGCAGCTGGGAAGTTCCAAGGTGTAATTGCTGCCATAACGCCAACTGGTTGCTTCATAACTAAAATACGTTTATTCGGATGAGAAGCAGGAATCATTTCACCATATACGCGCTTTCCTTCTTCTGCGTACCATTCAACGAAGCTATTTGCATAATTCACTTCACCAAGTGCTTCTGCAAATGGCTTTCCTTGCTCCTTCGTCATAATCGCTGCGATTTCTTCTTTATTTTCATCAATAAGCGTGAACCACTTTTTTAATTTCACTGCTCGATCTGCTGCTGTTAATTTTGACCATGATTTAAAAGCCTCATGCGCAGCATCAACAGCTTGCTTTGCCTCTGTTACGCCGCCCTTTGGTACAGTTGCAAATATTTCCTTCGTCGCTGGATTATTTACTTCGATTTGCTCTTGTAGTGTAATCCACTCACCATTTATATACATCGCCTTTTTCTCTACATTTACGAACGTCGCTTTTTTATCCAATATTTTCTTCCTCCTCTATAAGTTTCTTTATTTTCCTAGTGGCAGCAGATTGACTTATTTTTAAAAACTCCGCTACTTTATAACTCGATCCATATGTTTTATATGCTTTCAAAATAATATTCCGTTCTACTTCTTCTAACATTTTATAGAGACTTTGACCGGACTGTTCAACCGTTGATTCTTGCATCGCTATTGGCAGATCTTCTATCGTAACGATATCGTCAGCAGTTATAACAATTCGCTCAATCACATTTTCAATTTCTCTATTATTTCCTTCCCAAGGGTAACCAACAAACATTTGCAATGTGCTAGGTGCTAATTTTACATTCCGGCCATATTTCTCGTTAAAGTGTTGTAAATAATGATAAATGAGTGGCAAAATGTCTTCGGTTCTTTCCCGGAGTGGCGGAATTAAAATTGGAATGACATTCAGACGATAATATAAATCTTTCCGGAATGTTCCTTGTTTCACCATCATACTTAAATCTCGATTTGTTGCCGCTACAATTCTAACATCCACTTTTTTTAATTCTCTTCCGCCAATAGGGCGAAACGTTTTTTCTTGCAACACTTGCAAAAGCTTCGCTTGAATTTCAAGCGGCATTTCGCCAATTTCATCTAAGAAAAGAGTTCCTCTATGCGCTACCTCTAATAATCCCTTTTTCCCTTCACGATTCGCACCTGTAAAAGATCCACCTGAGTATCCAAAAAGCTCTGATTCAATTAAATTCGTTGGCAATGCCGCACAGTTAATTTCATAGAAACTTTCATTCTTCCGGTTACTCACTTCATGTAAATGACGTACTAATCGACTCTTCCCTACTCCTGTCTCACCTAAAACGAGAACTGTACTATCTACCACGGATACTTTCTTGATTGTCTCGACTATTTTTTGCATAGCGATACTTTTAAAAATAAGTCCTTCATGTTCATATGTTTCTCTTAATTCTTTTTTATATGTTTTTAATTGATTATCCATTTCCTCGACCTTTTGACGTAATTGATAGAGTTCAGTAAGGTCTCGAGAATAACTAATCACTCTTCTTAAATTTCCTTCATCATCAAAAACGGGCCTTGTACGAACGTGCAAATACTCTCCTGATTTTGTCGTTTGAACAAGTTCAATCGGTCTCTTCTTTTCTATTACTTCTAATGTTGCTGACGGATAAAAGATCTCATCCTTTTGCAATTCTTTCACATGCTTACCTACTAACTCTTTAGCAGCTAATTGATAGTGCCTTTCACATGTACTATTTACACGCACAACGATTCCCTTTTCGTCAGTTACAAAAATTTCGTCAAACGCATATTCAAATACATCTTGTAAATCCATTAACATTCGTTCCTTTTCTGCAACCATCCTAGCCACCCCTAACTTCCAATCCATC
Organism: Bacillus luti; assembly: GCF_009739945.1. Taxonomy (NCBI): domain Bacteria; kingdom Bacillati; phylum Bacillota; class Bacilli; order Caryophanales; family Bacillaceae; genus Bacillus; species Bacillus luti. The sequence continues at coordinate 4,775,970 of NZ_CP040336.1, forward strand.
GATTCACTTCACTATCTTTATTATAAAGTGAATTTTCTGCATTTTATATAGAGTCAGCTAGAATGTTTGCGATTTATTATTTAGCTTTTAAACATGTGCAGTATTTGCTTTCTCATAACAGACTTGCAATGATTCTTCAATGATTGTTAATCCTTCTTCAAGTTGCTCATCTGTAATAACTAATGGCATTAACACACGAATAACATTTCCATACGTTCCAGCAGATAATAAAAGTAACCCGCGCTTATTTGCTTCTGTACATAAATTAGCTGTTAATACTTTATCTGGTACTTTCGTTTTGCGATCTTGAACGAGTTCAAATGCACACATCGCTCCTAACCCACGTACATCACCGATACAATTATATTTATTTTTCATCTCTTGGAATCGGTTCATGACGACTTTGCCTAATTCTATCGCTCTATCATTTAATTTCTCTTTTTCTATTACATCAAGTACAGCTAATGCAGCCGCACATCCCAGTGGACTTCCTGCATACGTTCCACCAAGCTCTCCCGGTGCAGACTCATTCATAATTTCTTTACGACCAATGACACCACTTATCGGTACACCAGCACCTAACGATTTAGACACTGTAATTAAATCTGGCACGACATCATAATGGTCAATCGCAAAGTATTTTCCTGTACGGCTAAAGCCTGTTTGAATTTCATCTGCTACAAATAAGATGCCATGCTCTGAACAGATGCTTCGTACTTCTTGAACAAATTTCTTACTTGGCACGATGAACCCACCTTCTCCTTGGACAGGTTCCATTACAACGGCTGCAATTGCTTCTGGTGCTACTTCTGATATGAAGAAGTTCTTAAACTCTTCAATGATAAAATCATCATACTGCTCTTCCGTTAATCCTTCTGGACGACGGTATTCATATGGGAATGGCGCTTTATATACTTCTGGAGCAAATGGACCGAATCCAAATTTATATGGTTTTACTTTACTTGTCATCGTCATTGTCATTAATGTACGTCCGTGGAAGCCTTTTGAAAACGCAATAATACCAGGTCTTTTCGTGTATTTACGAGCGATTTTCACCGCATTTTCAACTGCTTCTGCACCACTATTTAAAAATAGTACTTGCTTATCAAAATTCCCTGGTGCTAACGCAGCAAGTTTTTCTGCTAATTCAATATATGGCTCATACATCATGACATTAAATCCAGTATGAATGTATTGATCTACTTGTTTATGGAGCGCCTCTTTAACGACTGGATGACAATGTCCTACGTTAATTGTTCCGATTGCTCCTGCGAAATCAATGTACTGATTGCCATCAACATCTGTTACAAGAGCACCATTTGCAGATTGTACAAACGTTGGGATGCCGTTACTTACTCCTTTTGGTACTATATTTTGGCGGCGTTCTAATAAAGACGCTGCTTTTGGTCCTGGAATTTGTTCATTTACTTTAGCAAATTGTTTTGTGTTCATTGCATACCCCATCCTTTTCTTTACATTGTTTTCTCTTTTTATTGCAAAATATATGCCAACTTTCTTTTCTAGCATTCATCCTATATTCTTTGTATCTAGGCATAAAAAATAAGTCTATAAAGACTCATAGAGAGTCTTTATAGACTTATTTTTCTTACACGTTAGACTTTTCTTGCTCCCAAATAAACTCACCTGCATGAGAAATCAAATCCTCAACAGATTGTACTACTAAATCCGCAAGTGGTTCTAATGTTTGGCGATCCCCTGTACCAGATAGCACTCCGATTCCGTAGCAATCGCCACCGTTTTTAGCTAAATGTAAATCCGTCGGCGTATCCCCAACGATTGCTATTTCACATGTCTCTAAATGAAATTTTTCACAAAAGGATTCTACAATTCTTTTATCTGGTTTTTGTGCCGGAAATGTATCTGAAGCTACAACATAATCAAAAAAGGACTCTAATTGATACTGTTTTAAAAATAATTCTGTCGGTGCGAAATCATCAGCTGTAACAACACCTAAAATAAATCCTCTATCCTTTAAACCTTGTAAAATCCTCGGTAAATCTGCTGTCATTTTCATATAGGAGCGGTGCTCATACATAAGCGAAAACAATTTTTCACTTACCCACTCATGCATCTCCTCTTCCTTAGAAGACGCAATATGCTTACAAAGCCCCTTTGCTACATCAAGGCTTGTTCCAGCCGCTAATGCGCTACTCGGATGGACAAATGTCCCCTCCACACCGATCTCCTTTAGTAAAGCCTGCTGCATTGACTCTGGGAGTTGATATAATTTTATACAGTCCGCTACAAGTTCTTCAGCTACTTTTATCCAAATTGAATGAAAATCCATTAATGTCCCATCTTTATCAAATAGTATTGCTTTTACCTTCTCCATAGCACACCCTACCTCTCGTCTCTTATCTCCTCCAGTGTATCAACAAAGTATGGATATAAAATAAACGAATTGTAAAAATACCATAAAAATCAAACCAACTTCCAATTTACAATTCCTCTATACAAAGAAAAAGGATGCCTTTACAGGACATCCTCTTGATGTTCAGGAACGAATAATTCGAGACAATGGTACATATTTTCAAATTCCATTGGGGCATCCCCACCATATTCACCGTCTAAATTAATCATTAGTTTATCTGGTGAATGGACTTTAATTCGATTCGCTTGTGTATATAATACTTTCGGATTATTAATATGTTCACCGCGTTGTGCTTGCGTTGCTGCTTTAATTAGATCTGCGATAGACCCCTTTTTCAGTACTAATAAATCAAATAACCCATCGTTAATAGATGCATATGGTGCTACCTTTTCAAATCCACCAACTGAACGAGTATTTGTAATTAAAAACATCGTAATTTCTTCTTGTAGTAACTTCCCATCATACTCGATTTCAACGTATGTCGGATGTAATGACGGTAACATTTCGATTCCTTTTAAATAGTAAGCAAGCTGACCTAATACCGTTTTTAACTTACTTGGTACTTCATATGTTAATTCGGTAATACGACCGCCACCAGCAATATTAATGAAATATGTATCATTTGCTCTACCTAGATCTAAAGGAACTGTTTTTCCTTCACAAATAATATCCGCAGCCTCTTCAATAACACGAGGTACACCGATTGCACGCGCAAAATCATTTGTCGTTCCAACTGGAATAATTCCAAACTTTGGACGGTGCTCATGTCCCACTAAACCGTTCACTACTTCATTTAACGTGCCGTCGCCACCAGCTGCGATAACAACATCAAACTTACGATCCGCAGCTTGCCTCGCTGCCACAGTCGCGTCCCCAGGACCCGTTGTCGCATGACAAGATGCTTCATATCCAGCTTGTTCTAATTTTTGTAATACTTCTGGTAAGCTCTTCTTAAATAGCTCACGCCCAGAAGTAGGATTATAAATAATTCTTGCTCGCTTCATCATTTATTAGCACAGGAAATTTCTTTATTCATTGAAAAAGAACATACCGAAACTCCTTTCAGTATTCCTATGCCTACCTCCTCTCATCTTCCTATCCTACTTTTATCCCTCTCAAACAGGCAGTAAGAACCCGATTCGTGTAGCCCATCAAAAGTAAATATTCATTTCGATGGTTTTGTTTTATTTGGCAAAAAAAGTTATGCCCATCTATTTCCTCACAACAATTTACATATAACGAATAATAATTATCTATTATTTCATGAGATGAAAAAAAACCTCTATGTCTAGATTTATCATTATTCCCACCTTTTTGCAACTATCATACCATAGTCACTATACAAACATTTTTTCACTTTTGACAGTTAATCAAACGTTTGTTTAAACGATTTCCCCTCATTTAAACAAACGTTTGATTAACCTAGAAAAACACCCATGTGCGGGTGTTTTTCTGCTTAATCTTTAAAAGTTACTACTATTATCGCTTATTAATCTCTTCAAGTAAGATTTTATTAACAAGCGGTGGATTTGCTTGTCCTTTTGTAGCTTTCATAATTTGACCAACTAAGAAGCCAATTGCACGGTCTTTACCGTTTTTAAAGTCTTCGATAGATTGCTCATTATTATCAAGAATTTCTGTTACAACTTTACGAAGTGTACCCTCGTCAGAAATTTGAACAAGACCTTTCGCTTTAACGATTTCTTCTGGGTCTCCACCTTTTTCAATTAATTCATTAAATACTTTCTTCGCGATTTTCGAAGAAATTGTACCTTTTTCAATTAATTGAACCATTTTAGATAAACCAGCAGGCGTTAATGCAACGTCTTTTAATTCTTTTTGTTGTTTGTTTAAGTATGCAAGCACTTCACCCATTAACCAGTTTGATGTTAATTTCGCATCAGCACCGTCTGCAACAGTTGCTTCGAAGAAATCAGACATCTCTTTCGTTAATGTTAATACGTGTGCGTCATAAGCTGGTAAGCCAATTTCTGCAACGTAGCGAGCTTTACGTGCATCTGGAAGTTCCGGAATAGAAGCACGAACTTCTTCTTTCCACGCATCATCGATGTAAAGTTCAACTAAGTCTGGCTCTGGGAAGTAACGGTAATCGTCAGATCCTTCTTTCACACGCATTAAGATTGTTTTCTTTGTTGCTTCATCATAACGGCGTGTTTCTTGTTGGATGATACCACCAGATAATAATTCTTTTTCTTGACGCACTTGCTCGTGCTCAAGACCTTTTTGTACGTAAGTGAATGAGTTTAAGTTTTTCAGTTCCGCTTTTGTACCGAACTTCTCTTGTCCAACAGGACGAAGGGAAATGTTCGCATCACAACGTAGAGAACCTTCTTCCATCTTACAATCAGATACACCAGTGTATTGAATGATTGATTTTAACTTCTCTAAATATGCATATGCTTCTTCTGGCGTACGCATATCTGGCTCAGATACGATCTCGATTAAAGGCATACCTTGACGGTTATAGTCTACTAATGAACCATCAGCTGTATGCGTTGATTTACCAGCATCTTCTTCTAAATGAAGACGTGTAATACCGATACGTTTCTTTTTACCGTCTACTTCGATTTCAATCCAACCATTTTCACCGATTGGCTTATCAAATTGAGAGATTTGGTAAGCTTTCGGATTATCTGGATAGAAATAGTTTTTACGGTCGAACTTCGTTTCCGTTGCGATTTCACAGTTTAATGCCATTGCAGCTTTCATTGCAAAGTTAACTGCTTCTTTATTTAAAGTAGGAAGTACCCCTGGGTATCCTAAGTCAATTACACTTGTTTGTGTATTTGGCTCCGCTCCGAATTCTGTTGGACTCGCAGAGAAAATTTTCGAATTTGTTTTTAACTCAACGTGAACCTCTAAACCAATAATTGTTTCTAAATTCATCTATGCTCGCCTCCTTACAGACTTGCTTTTTTTGTATGATAGTCTGTTGCTTGCTCAAACGCATGTGCAACGCGGTAAATTGTCGCTTCATCGAAGTGTTTACCAATGATTTGTAGACCAAGTGGCATGTTGTTAGCACCGAATCCACATGGAACAGAAATCGCTGGAACACCCGCTAAGTTTACTGGGATTGTTAAAATGTCATTTGCATACATTGTCATTGGATCATCAACTTTTTCGCCCACTTTAAATGCAGGAGTTGGTGTTGTTGGTCCAATAATAACATCGTAGTTCGCAAATACATTTTCAAAGTCGTTTTTAATTAATGTACGTACTTGTTGTGCTTTTTTGTAATATGCATCATAGTAACCAGAGCTAAGTGCAAATGTACCAAGCATAATACGACGTTTTACTTCATCACCGAAACCTTCACTACGTGTGTTTTTGTATAGATCTAATAAATTATTTACATTATCAGAACGAACACCGTAACGTACGCCATCGAAGCGTGAAAGGTTAGCAGATGCTTCAGAAGAAGATAATAAGTAATACGTTGCTAGAGCGTATTTAGAGTGTGGAAGAGATACTTCTTCCCACGTTGCGCCCATACCTTCTAATACTTTTAAAGCAGCTAGTACTGACTCACGAGCTTCTTCGCCAACACCTTCGCCTAAGTATTCTTTCGGTACAGCAATGCGTAAACCTTTAACGTCGCCTGTTAAACCAGCTAAGTAGTTTCCTACTTCAACGTTTGCAGAAGTTGCATCCATACGGTCAATACCTGAAATAGCTTGTAATAAGTATGCATTATCTTCTACTGTACGTGTAATCGGTCCGATTTGGTCAAGTGAAGATGCGAATGCTACTAATCCGTAACGAGATACGCGTCCGTAAGTTGGTTTTAAACCTACAACGCCGCAATATGCAGCTGGCTGACGGATAGAACCACCCGTATCAGAACCTAGAGAGAATAATACTTCTCCTGCTGCTACAGCTGCTGCAGAACCACCACTAGATCCGCCTGGAACATAATCTAAGTTCCATGGGTTTTTCGTAGCGTAGAAACCTGAGTTTTCATTTGAAGAACCCATTGCGAACTCGTCCATGTTTAATTTACCGATTGTAATTGTGTCAGCAGCTTTTAGCTTTTGCACAACTGTCGCATCATAAATTGGATCGAAGTTTGCTAACATTTTGCTCGCACAAGTAGTACGAAGACCGTTAGTTACAATGTTATCTTTTACACCGATTGGCATACCGAATAATAAACCATTATCTTCAGCACCAATCTTAGCGTCTAATTCTTTCGCTTTCGCGCGTGCGTTTTCTTCATCTAATGTAAGAAAAGCTTTTACGTTATCTTCAACATCCGCAATACGTTTGTAAGATTCTTCTACTAAATCCGTAACGGAAATTTCTTTGTTGTTTAACTTCTTATGTAACTCTGATACCGAATGATCAAATAATGACATCGAAATTCCCTCCTCTATTCTAATACTGCTGGAACACGGATTTGATTATCTTTGTGATCCGGTGCATTTTTTAATACTTCTTCTACTGGTAAACCTTTTTCTGGTACATCTTCACGCATAACATTTTTCATAGTTAATACATGAGTTGTTGGTTTTACATCTGTTGTATCTAATTCATTTAACTGTTCTGCAAATGTAACAATTGCATCTAGTTGTTTTTGAAATTTTTCTGCTTCTTGATCAGTAATTGCAAGACGTGCTAAATGTGCAACGTGCTTTACATTCTCAACGGAAATTCTTGACACGGCTAGGCCACCTCCATAATATATCGTTCAATCTACAATACTATTGATGATACCAAATTTTCAGTACTTCAAGCAAGTCAACACACGGCACTTACTGCATTTTTACATAAAAAAAGAAAGGCAAACGCCTTTCTTTACAAATTAATCTTTATCTAGCGGTTCATTTTTTGGAAATCTTTCATTATCCTCTTCATTATCACGAATTGTTTTCTGTAATACAAAACAAGACATCGTTAAAAATAATGTTCCAATTAAATAATACCCTTTTACACTAAGCGTTTCATCTAACGTATAAATTCCAATTAGCATACCTGAAAGCGCGCAAACAAATGAAGTCCATGCTAAAAACGTGAACGCTTGCGTATTACGTCGTCTCATCGTTCTCCCCCTCGTTAGCTGTACATCCATTATTGATAAGTATATTTACCACAATGGATTTTTATGTAAATTCTAGTTTTATATTTATAAATCTACCATAAAAGAATACTATTTTAAAGTTAGTTTTCTGTCTAATCTGAAAAAACAGTTAAAATTATTGACATTTATTTCAATTAAGCATAAGATAAAAACAAATATTACGAACCTCGAAATATACGGGAGTGGAAATAATTGTTGCAATATGAACATTTTTTAGACTTACTGCTAGATAACGCCAAGAAACTTTTCTATCCTGAAGAATGGGTAAGCCTAGATTTAACACTTTCTAAAACAGAAGTATTTTGTTTACTTTGGATGGAGCGAAATACAGATATTACAATGACAAAAATTGCTGACCTTCTTGATATACCAATGAGTACAACGACAGGTGTTGTAAATCGCCTTGTAAAAAAGGGATATATTGAAAGGTACCGTGATGAAAACGACCGACGCATTGTATTAATTCGTTTAACAGAAAACGGCGTAATGCTCGTTCAAGAAGTAAAACAAAATGCAGCCCATTACTTTAGCCTAGTGACAGAAGCATTATCAGAAGAGGAAAAAGCATTCTTACTACAAATCTTCCAAAAGATTATGAACCACATTGCTACGTCACAGCAAAAAACAGAAGAAAAGGTTTTTACACCTAAAATGAAAAACATTCCGATTGAATAAAAACCCTACTAGGGTTTTTATTCAAAAAAATATTTCGTAACTCGTAATATCCGACACTCGAAATAAAGGGGATAGAATGATGAGGATTATTTTGTATACAGGTAAAGGCGGCGTAGGAAAAACTAGCATTTCAGCAGCAACAGCACTTCAAAGCGCAAAACAGGGATTAAAAACATTAGTAATGAGCACAGACCCAGCCCATAGTTTAGGAGATTCATTTGGTATAAAGTTATCTTCTGAGCCACTAGAAATTCGTAAAAATTTGTGGGCACAAGAAATTAATACAATTTATGAGATGGAAAAAGGCTGGGGGAAATTACAGAAATATATTACACTACTCTTCACTTCCAAAGCAGCTGATGATATTACAACAGAAGAGTTAACGATGTTTCCTGGTATGGAAGATTTAATTAGCCTACTCCGAGTACTCGATTATTATAAACAAAACACATATGATGTTATTATCATTGATTGTGCTCCAACAGGAGAAACATTAGCAATGCTCAGCTTTCCAGACATGCTTGGCTGGTGGATGGAAAAACTCTTTCCTATTAAAAGAAAAGTTTTAAAAGTTGTTCGCCCTGTAGCCCAACCACTTCTTGGTGTCCCCCTTCCAACCGATGATATTATGGACGAATTAACAAATACACTTGAACAGCTCGGAGAAATGAGAGATATTTTATCAAACCGAGAAGTAACAAGTATCCGCATCGTTGTAAATCCTGAAAAAATGGTCATTAAAGAAGCACAGCGCAGCTTTACGTATTTAAATTTATACGATTATAACGTAGATGCCATTATGATTAACCGCGTCATCCCTAACACTGTCACCGATCCTTATTTTCAAGCATGGAAAGATACGCAAAAGAAATATAAAACATTAATTCAAGATAGTTTTGATCCACTTCCTATTTACGAAGCTCCAATGTTTGAACAAGAAGTTGTCGGTTTGTCTATGTTAGAACGTGTAGGAGGCGCTTTATTCAAATCAGATTCTTCTCCTACGGAAGTAAAATTTAACGGCCGCACACAATATGTAAAAAAGGATGGCGATGAGTATATTTTCGTTCTGTCCATTCCCTTCTCAAACAAAAGTGGGCTTGCATTAAATCAAAAAGGTGATGAGCTTATTATTCGGGCTGGTTCTGTGAAACGAAATATCACATTACCCAAAACATTAACCCACCTTTCTATCCAAGGAGCGAAGTTTGAAGATGATGTACTTAACATTCGGTTTGGAGGTGTAGTGCATGCATGAGGAACTACTAAGGAAGATAATCCGTACAAAAATAAAATTCAGTATGCATATATTAGAAGAGTTACCTGCCCCAATCCAACAATCAGCTAAGCAAATACTAAGTATTTTACAAGAGGAGCTTGCTGCTTATCCGACAGAACAAGGGCATCATGAAGATAATTTAAAAAGTATTATAATTGAATGAACATCTCTGGATAGAGGGCCTTTCTAGGCTTTCTATCTCCATATTGGAGTGATGTAAGTTGTTGAAAAAAAATCAAACTATTATGCTTTGGATTATTCCCTTGTTATTTTTCATTCATAACCTTGAAGAATCTTTCCAAATGCCTCAATATCTCGCTAATCAATTTTCAATTCATTTTATAACAACCCAACAATTTTTCATTGCCATTTCCGCATTAACAATCTTTGTTTTACTTATCGTCTTTCTATATCAACTAAACTTCTTGTCTTCTATATACTGGATTATTTTTATACAAGGAGCAATTTTCTTCAACTCTGTTCAACATATTATTTTGTTTTTCATTTACCGTTCCTATAACCCTGGCGTAATATCCGCAGCTTTCATTGTCATCTTTTCTATTTTCTTTTTTTTATCCCAAAACTACTTAATTCATAAAAAGAAATTCGTAATTACACTCACTTTCAGTTTATTTTCTTATCCTGTTATAATTTGGATTACCTTACTATTCGCTAGCTACTTTCATTCATAAAAAAAGACCAGGAAAACTCCTGGTCTATCACTCTACTTAACAAACATTGGATTCTACGTTATACAAAATTGGAAGGTACAGAATTAGGGTTTGTTTTGTTTGTTAAGTAGATTATATGTTGAACGAACTAACAGCGGAGGGGTTCCTTCTGCCAGTCCGTTAAACTCAATCATTATTTTACGATTTTTTCAAGCTCATCGAGTGAAAGATCTACTGAAATAGAACCATCATTTGTTTCTTTCTTAATTGCATCTGTTACTTCTTTTGAATGATATAGTTCAATTACTTTTTTCAGTGTTGGATCATCTTTATCTTTCGTACGAGCTGCGAAAATATTAATATATGGCTTCGCATTTTCATTCTTTGGGTCTTCTAAGAAAATTGGATCCTTCGCTGGATCTAATCCAGCTTGACCAGCAACACCGTTATTAATAACTGAAGCTGCTACATCTTTTAATACACGAGGTGTTTGCTGTGCGATAACCGGTGTAATTTTTAATTTCTTCGGATTTTCAGCGATACCACTTGGATCTCCAAATAGACCAAAGTCTTTTTTAAGCTTTAATAACCCAGCTGCATCAAGAAGTTTTAATGCACGTGCTTGGTTCGTTGGATCATTTGGAATCGCAATTTCTGAACCATCTGGAATTTCATTTGCTTTCTTATGTTTTTCAGAGTATAAACCCATTGGTGCAATTTGCGTTGTACCAACAGCTGTAATATCTAACTTATGCTCCTTCTTAAATTGTTCTAAGAACGCAATATGCTGGAATGAGTTTAGTTCAATATCTCCATCAGCTAACGCTTTGTTTGGCGTCGTGTAATCAGAGAACTCAATCAGTTTAACTTTAATCCCTTCTTTTTCAGCTTTTCCCTTTACAATTTCCCAAGCGTTTCCATCCGTTCCAGTTACACCAATGCGAACTGTTTTCTCTTTTGCTCCTGCATCCGAGCAGCCGCTTAACGCTGAAATCCCTACAATCGCTGATAATGCAAATGCTAAAATTTTCTTCATTTTCTTTTCCCCTCTTCCTTTTTATGATCTGCGTAAAAAGACTTTCGCAAAGTAGTTTCCTAAATTTTGAGCTATCTGTACGAGAATAATAAGTAGAACAACCGTTACGAACATAACTGATGTATCAAAGCGTTGATAACCGTATGTCATTGCTAAGTCGCCAAGGCCACCACCGCCGACAAGCCCAGCAACTGCTGAAAATTCAATTAGACCAACTGTCATAAACGTGACACCTAAGATTAATGGTGCTAACGCTTCTGGCACGAGAATTTCAAAAACAATTCTAAGTGGTGAAGCACCCATCGCTTGCGCTGCTTCAATTACCCCTTTCGGAACAGAAACAAGGTTTGTTTCAACCATTCTAGCAATACCAATTGATGCAACTAACGTCATTGGAAAGATCGCTGCTGCTGTTCCAATTGTCGTTCCGATAACACTTCTTGTTAGCGGACTTAAAGCTACTAAAAAGATAATAAATGGAACTGGACGAATTGTATTAATAATGACATTAAGAATTGAAAAGACCCATTTATTCTCTAAAAAGTTTCCTTTACGCGTTACATATAAAAGTAAACCTAGAGGTATACCGAGAATTGTAGCGAATATAAGGGTTACAATTACCATTAAGAGGGTATCCCCCGTCGCATCTAATATACGAGGCCAAAATATACTCCAATCAACTCGCATGAGCTTCTACCTCCTTAAGCTGCACTTGCAGTCTTAGATGTTGTAATGCTTTTTGGATTTCCTTCTGCTCACCTTGCAGCTCTACAAGAAGATTTCCAAATAGCACATTTTGAAGTTCAATAATATTTCCGTACAGTACATTTACATCAACGTTATAGTTTTTTGCGATATAAGATAGTACAGGCTGTCCTGTCTCCTCACCAGTAAAAGTTAAGCGGTAAATCTGTCCACCATTTTGAATTTTCGCTAGAACACTTTCTGGTAAATGATCATTAATAACAGAACGTACAAAGTTTTGAGTCGTTTTTGTTTTTGGTTGTGTGAACACGTCAAACAGTTTTCCTTCTTCAATTACTTTTCCTTTTTCCATCACAGCTACACGGTGACAAATTTCTTTCACAACGTGCATTTCATGTGTAATAAGAAGAATTGTTAAATTGTACTCTCTATTTACCTTCTTTAATAAGTTCAAAATCTCTGTCGTTGTTTCTGGGTCTAAAGCTGATGTTGCCTCATCACATATAAGGATATCTGGTGATGTCGCCAGCGCTCTTGCAATCCCAACACGTTGCTTTTGTCCACCCGATAATTGCTCTGGATAATAGTTTGCTTTATCTTCTAATCCTACAAACTTCAACAGTTCATTTACTCTTTCTTTTATTTCATTCTTTGGTACTTTCGCTAACTTTAATGGGTAAGCAATGTTCCCAAACACTGTTCTTGAATTAAATAAATTAAAACTTTGAAAAATCATTCCGATTCTCTGTCTTAGCTTCCGTAAATCTTTCGTCGATAATGATGTAATATCTTTATCATCTATCGAAATCGTTCCTGCCGTCGGTCTCTCTAACATATTTACTAAGCGTAACAATGTACTCTTTCCAGCGCCACTAAAACCGATAATGCCAAAAATTTCACCTTTCTCAACGGATAACGTTACATCCTCCACCGCATGAACAGATTGCCCACCTGATTCATACACTTTACTTACGTTGTTAAAAGAAATCATTTTCTTCCCTCCTATATGCTGTAAAAACTTGAAGTAGAGCTTTCGAGGTAAAATAAAAAGTGCTCTCCTTCTTATCAACCATAAAGATAAGAAGGAGAGCACTTATATGTACTCGGTCACATCTTCTCATCTTCCAAGCCTATAAAGGCTTGCTGGAGTTAGCACGGTATTTAAAAACCCGTTGCTGAGGTATCGTAGGGCCAGTCCCTCCACCTCTCTGGATAAGAATGTATCGATTTAATTGTCGTTTAATTAATTCTCATTATAGAACTCAGAATAATGGGAGTCAACATATTTTTTAGAAAAATATTAATTATTTCTTTATTAAAATTTTTAGATTATAAAATATCAATTTTAAAAGTTATGTAAAATTCCCTCTTCGCATATTTTTAAAAAGGATAATCTTCTCTACGAATTGAATAACATTATTTGAATATGAAACTTGGAGGAAGATAAATATATGAAAACAGCTCTTTTACTCGTTGATATTCAAAATGATTATTTTCCACATGGAAAGATGGAATTGCGTAATCCAGTAGAAGCAAGTGAATATGCTAGTCAACTGCTCCAGTACTTTAGAAAGGACAACAAACCTATTTTTCATATCCAACATGTAGCTATAAAAGATGACGCTACTTTTTTTCTACCAAATACAGAAGGTGTACATATTCACGAAAATGTTCGTCCGCTTAGAGAAGAAACGGTTATACTCAAGCACTATCCAAATAGCTTTCGAGAAACGAATCTTCTAGAGCAATTACAACGTTTAGACATTAAACACGTCGTCATATGTGGGATGATGACCCATATGTGTATTGATGCTACCGTAAGGGCTGCCTTTGATTTCGGCTTGCAATGTACTGTTATACATGATGCTTGTGCTACAAAAGATCTTTCTTTTAAAAACGCTACTATACCAGCCGTTTATATTCATAATACAATTTTAGCTAGTTTAAATGGCGTATATGCAAATGTAATGAGTACAGAGGAGTTTTTAGCTACAAAAAAACACTCTCTTCAGTGAGCAAAACCGAAAAGAGTGTTTCTTGTCAAACCATAGATTTTCTTTCAAATTGTATTATACAGGAAATCCTTAAAATGAATACTAAAAAATGTGACTAATGAGTCAACTTTTCTCGTTGTTTTGTTTCTATTTACATGTTTATCCCGCTATTAATAGGGTTTAGCTAGTTCCACTTAACAAACGGTAATATGTGGTAATTGATTCTGATTCAAATTGACTAGTCTTTCCTATTACTTATCTGTTTGTTCTTGTTTCTTTTTCAAATACTCCGCACGCAATTTTTCAATTTGCTGCTTTTTATCAAATTTGACAGGCGTCTGTTTTTCATGAAACTTTGCAACAGCTACCTGGCCTTTGTAATCTAATTGATATTTTCCCACTTTGTTCACCTACTTTTCTTCTCTTTAAAGAGAATCTATTCAACAAATATAATATACCTTATTTTACTGAAATAAACCTTATTACTTAATTAGTTTTTCTACTGATATCTATCTTAATCCACATATAAAAAGTTTTTCAAAAAAAAGAGATCTTCGCAGACTGCGAAGATCTCTTCTACTATTTCTTATAAAGTTTCAGAAGTAGTTTTTGCTTGCATGTGAAGTGCTAAGTAGTCAGGGCCACCAGCTTTAGAGTCTGTACCAGACATATTAAAGCCACCGAATGGTTGGTAACCTACGATTGCACCAGTACATCCACGGTTGAAGTATAAGTTACCTACGTGGAAGTCTTCACGTGCTTTTTCAATATGGTCACGGTTGTTAGTAACAACAGCACCTGTTAAACCGTATTCTGTATTGTTTGCAATTGCAAGTGCATGATCAAAGTCTTTTGCTTTACAGAATGCTACTACTGGTCCGAAGATTTCTTCTTTCATTAAGCGAGCATCTTCTGCAACGTCAGCAACGATTGTTGGTTGGATGAACCAGCCTTTAGAATCGTCTCCTTCGCCACCTGTTAAGATTCTACCTTCTTCTTTACCAATTGCAACATAGCTCATTACTTTATCAAATGCAGCTTGGTCATTAACAGGACCCATGTTTGTACCTAATACAGCTGGGTTATCAACTGTTAATTCTTTTGTTAATTCAACTGCACGATTTAATACGTGATCGTATACATCTTCGTGGATTACTGCACGAGAACATGCAGAACATTTTTGTCCTGAGAATCCGAATGCTGATGCAACGATAGATTTAGCAGCTAATTCAAGATCAGCTTCTTTATCAACAACGATTGTATCTTTACCGCCCATTTCAGCGATAACACGTTTTAACCAGATTTGTCCTGGGTTTACTTTCGCTGCACGCTCATAAATACGGATACCTACATCGCGAGATCCAGTGAAACTAATGAAGCGTGTACGAGGATGATCTACTAAGTAGTCACCAACTTCAGAACCGTTACCTGGAACGAAGTTTACTACGCCAGCTGGTAAACCAGCTTCTTCTAATACTTCCATGAATTTCGCTGCTACTACAGGAGTTGTACTAGCTGGTTTTAGTAATACTGTGTTCCCAGAAACTAAAGCAGCTGTTGTCATACCTGCCATAATTGCGAATGGGAAGTTCCAAGGAGAAATGATAACACCTACTCCTAATGGAATGTAAGAGAAACGATTATATTCAATTGGACGGCTTTCTACTGGAATACCGTCTTTTAATTTCAACATTTGACGAGCATAATATTCCATAAAGTCGATTGCTTCTGCTGTATCAGCATCTGCTTCATTCCATGGTTTACCTGCTTCTTTTACAAGAATAGCAGAGAATTCATGTTTTCTACGACGAACGATTGCTGCAGCACGGAATAAAATGTCTGCACGCATTTCTGGTTTTGACTTTCTCCAAGTTTGGAATGTTTCATCCGCTACTTGCATTGCTTTTTCAGCTAACTCACGGCTTGCTTTTGAAACGCGACCAACAAGTTCCTCTTTATTTGCAGGGTTTACAGAAACAATCTTGTCTTCTGTAGTGATTTTTTCTCCCCCAATAATTAATGGATAGTCTTGTCCAAGATAAGATTCTACTTTCTTTAAACCTTCTTCAAACGCTAATTTGTTCGCCTCTACTGAAAAATCTGTAAATGGCTCATGTTTGTATGCTACTACCATCCTTTTAGCCTCCCCTTAGAAAAACGTTTACATTTTACAACATTATTCTACACGATAATTTAGATTTATTCAAATATTCCTAGACTTATATTTTAAAAATTAATTAATTTTTAAAATATAATAAAAAAATAGAGTTATACATACGTATAACTCTACAAAATATGAGTATATTCCAAAATGTTTTTTCCAATCAATAAAATAGTTACTAATAAGAATAAAGTCCTCACATATCCAACACCTTTTTGAACGGCAAACTTCGATCCAAAATAAGCGCCAAAAATCATCGATAATCCCATGATAATACCGTATTCAAAATGAATTATGTCTAAAAATAAAAAAGTAATTAAAGATACGATGTTACTAACAAAGTTCAAAGGTTTTCCAGATGCTGCCGCTTGAATAAAATCCAAACCGATTAATAAAAATGCAAAAATTAAAAAGGAGCCTGTTCCTGGTCCAAAAAATCCATCATAAAACCCTATCATTAAAATAACAAAGAAAAATATTAATGTTTTCCTTTTCGTCATCTTTTTATAGGTAGATACACTTCCCCAATCCTTTTTCGCAATAATATAAATAGCAATAAATACCAACATCACAAGTACTAATGGACGTAAAATATCTGGTGGAATAAATTTTACTACTAAAGCACCTGCAACTGCTCCAATAATAGTTAACGGGATTAACTTTCCTACAATTTTAAAATCTACCTTTCCTGATCGAATAAAATAAATTGTACTCGTAAACGTCCCCATCGTTGCAGCTAATTTATTCGTTGCAATCGCAGAAGCTGGCGGCAAACCAACAAACATAAGTGCGGGAAGTGAAATTAACCCTCCCCCTCCAACAACTGAATCAATAAAAGCTGCTAAAAAACCAAATGCAATTAATAAAATAATGACTTGAAAGCTTAACTCATCCATGACCTTCCCCCTTATTTTTAACATTTTAAATTATAACAAAATTCCTCAAGAAAAAAAGCTGTTCCCCAAGGGAACAGCTCTCCTATTTAATCTAAAATTTTCACAAATGGTTCATCTTGCTTCGCTTCACGTATAATTATAGCTTCTGGACGTTCTACAGATTTAATCGTTACTTGTACTTTCATATAATTCGGGAAGTATTCCGTAACAAGCCCTGCAACATATTGTGTAAAAGCAATTATGTCAGCTTTCCCATTAAATTGGACAGGAATGTCCAGCTTCATTTCTTTTAATTCATCATCTTTATACATACCAGTACCGATAACAGCTGTATAGTCGCCTTGGAAATAATCGCTTAGTTTTGCTTTAAAGTTTGATACCCTTGCAAGATCTTCACGTTTATTATCTGTTTTCGCTTGTTCAGATGGGAATAAATAATATTTCTCATTAATTTGTTTCCAATCTTCAACCGTTTCACTACCTTTTTCCACATTCGCATAAGAAACAAAATTACCTGGCACAAGTGAAGATTTTGGAGATTGACGATAAATCGCAAATGTAATCGGAACATTTTTTATTTCGGGCTTTTTTTGGTGCATAACTTTCAAGATTTCTTGCGCCATTTTTTTCCCTTCAGCTAACAATTTTTCGTCCTCGATTTTAGCTTCACGTGGATAACCGTGCTCTTCCTCGTAATAATGAACCGAATTCATCGCTAAACCAACTACAATTCCACCAAGTTCAACATCTTTCTCGCCTTTTTTCACATAATAATCATGCTCTAAAATATTTGAAATATATATTGGATTTTTTTTGTTTTTTACTTCTAGTGATTCGGATCCTTCACCTAACGCTGGATTTAATCCTATGTTCGGAAATTTAACCGCATCTTTTTTTAATTTTGTCTCTAGTTCCTTTTGCTGAGCATCTGTACGCTTTCTTTTAACAAGCATTTGTACAGTTTGGGTATCTAGAGCACTTCCACCTTTAAAGAAATAATCTTTCGTACTAAAGGAATCTTTCGCAATACGCATTAATCCTGTTTCAAATTCATCTACATCAAGGCGACTATTTAATCCTTGTACAACTAAACCACGTGCAGATCCTGCATCAAATGGAACAGTCGTCTTATAATATTCATCCGAAATAGAGTATTTTGGGACGATCGCTTGCTCTTTTGCTTTCCCCGATTTCTCAACCACTTTTTCATCTTTGTCGGCACCTATACTACACCCACTTACAAGTAGGCTAAGGCTTAATACCGCTAATGCTATTTTTTTCATGGTAAGTTTGCACCTCTTACTTATTTAGCTCTTGTAAGAACCTCTCTTCATTCCAAACCTCAACATTATGTTTCTCCGCTTGTGCTAATTTCGAACCTGCTGCTTCACCTGCAACGACTAAATCTGTACTTTTACTAACACTTCCCGTTACTTTTCCACCTAATGCTTCAATCTTCTTCTTCGCTTCACTTCGTCCCATAATTTCTAACTTACCTGTTAAGACAACCGTTTTTCCTGCGAAATAAGATTCAACATTTTGTAAATCCGCACTCTTTATACCTTTGTATGTCATGTTCACGCCATACTCTTTAAACTGTTGCAATAACTCTAATACGTCTTCATTATCAAAATATGTCACAACAGATTGAGCCATTTTTTCACCAATTTCATTAATTGCTTTTAGTTCTTCTTCCGTTGCTTTCACAAGCCCATCCATTGTTTCGAAATGCTCCGCAAATGTACGTGCTGCTTTCGCTCCAACGTGGCGAATTCCAAGACCAAATAATAATCGCTCTAACGAGTTTTCTTTAGAATTCTCAATTGCTTGTACTAAATTCGTTGCTGATTTTTCACCGAATCGTTCTAGCTGTAATAATTGTTCTTTCGTCAATGCATATAAATCTGCAAACGTACGAATATAATCTGCATCAAAGAGCTGTGTGATAACACGCTCTCCAAGTCCGTCAATATTCATTGCATTTCTTGAAACGAAATGAATTAATCCCTCGCGAATCTGAGCTGGACAAGTTGGATTTATACAGCGAAGTGCTACTTCTTCTTCTAAACGAACTAGTTCACTCTCACATGCTGGGCAATGCGTCGGCATATGGTATTCATCTTCCTCACCAGTACGCTTATCAAAAATAACGTTCACAACTTCAGGAATAATATCTCCAGCCTTTTTCACAACAACGTAATCACCAATTCGAATGTCTTTTTCGCGAATTAAATCCTCGTTATGTAAAGAGGCACGACGAACGATCGTACCAGCCACTCGTACTGGCTCTAGCTCTGCAGTCGGCGTTACAACTCCTGTGCGGCCCACACTTAATTCAATCCCTGTTAATCTCGTTACAACTTCTTCAGCCGGGAACTTATAAGCAATCGCCCATCTCGGACTCTTTGCTGTAGTTCCTAAATTTTCTTGAAGAGCAACATCGTCTACTTTTATAACGATTCCATCGATCTCATAATCAAGGTGCGGACGTTTTTCTTGCCATTCTTCTACATAAGCTATAACCTCTTCAATTGTTTCACATGTGCGGCGATTTGGATTTGTCTTAAATCCAAGTTCACCTAAGAAATCAAGTGATTCACTATGCGATGGGATCGTTTTTTCTTCTACATTCGCAAGACCGTACACAAACATAGATAGGTTACGCTTTGCTGCAATTTTCGGATCCAGTTGACGTATTGAACCTGCTGCTGCATTACGCGGATTCGCAAATACATCTTCACCATTTTGCTCTTTTTCTTCATTTAATTTAACAAATGAACGCTTCGGCATATAAGCTTCGCCTCTTGCTTCTAACGTTACTTCTTCATTTAAACGAAGCGGGATAGCTTTAATCGTTTTTAAGTTTTGGGTAATATCTTCACCCGTTATACCATCACCACGCGTTGCACCTTGAATAAAGCGTCCTTTTTCATAATGAAGTGAAACGGCAAGTCCGTCAATTTTCAATTCGCATATATATCTTACATTCGCATCATCAATTCCTTGACGTACTCTTCGGTCGAAATCACGTAAATCTCCTTCGTTAAATGCATTTCCTAAACTTAACATCGGTGACTTATGTGTTACTTTTTCAAATATATCAAGAACCGTCCCCCCAACACGAATGGAGGGAGAGTCTTCACTCATAAACTCTGGATTCTCTGCTTCTAATTTTATAAGCTCCTGCATATTACGGTCATACTCCGCATCAGAAACCGAAGGATTGTCTAATACGTGATATTGATAATTAAATGTGTTTAACAAATCACGCAGTTCTTCTATACGTTTTTTTGCTATCTCTTTTGACATACCCTCATTCCTTTCCTATTGTTTCGTCACAGGTGCAAATTTTGCTAATAAACGTTTAACACCAATTGGGCTTGGGAACGCAATATCTAATTCTTTTGCATCACCTTCACCTTTTACACTGACAACTGTACCGACTCCCCATTTCTGATGAGAAGCTTTATCTCCTACTGCCCAACCAATTTGCTCGCCACCTGTTGTCTTAACAGCCGGACGTACGAAAGCCGAACGAGAACGTGTCGTTCCAGTGCTTGTCGCCATTGCACCTGTCGTTCTTCCTTTTGCCTTTGCCCCAAACGACGTCTCACGCTTCGGCGCTGTTTCATTTAATGGTTCCACTAGCTCTGCTGGGATTTCAGTAATAAATCGAGATGCTGCATTCATACTTGTTCTACCGAATAAAGTACGCATTTGTGCATTAGATAAGTACAACTCTTCTTCTGCACGAGTAATACCTACATAAGCAAGGCGACGCTCTTCCTGCATTTCATCTTCTTCCATAAGGGAACGAGTATGCGGGAATATTCCTTCCTCTAGACCAACGATAAAGACAACAGGGAACTCTAGCCCTTTTGCTGAGTGCATCGTCATTAAAATAACTTCCTCACCTGCAGTTGGATCCTCATCTACACGATCAATATCAGCAACAAGTGCTAAGTCTGTTAAGAATGCAACTAGGCTCTTATCTTCGCTTTGAGATTCAAATGTTTGCGTAACAGATAAAAACTCATCTAAGTTTTCTAGACGACCTTCCGCTTCTAAAGTACGCTCGTTTTTCAACATATCGCGATAGCCTGTTTTTTCAATAACTTCTTCTACTAATTCTGTAACAGATAAATACTCTTGCATATTTACCCAGTTGTGTAATAAACCTGCGAATTCTTTCACTGCCTTTGTAACCTTTGCACTTACTCCAACATGCTCAATCTCATCGAATACAGCCGTTAATGAAATTCCATTTTGTACACCGTAATTAATAATTTTATCTATAGAAGTCGCACCAATTCCGCGCTTTGGCACGTTAATAATACGTGCGAAGCTAATCTCATCATCTGGATTCCCAATTAAACGCAAATACGCCAAAATGTCTTTAATCTCTTTACGATCGTAGAACTTCGTACCGCCGACAATTTTGTAAGGAATATTAGATTTCAGGAAAATCTCCTCGACCATACGAGACTGGGCATTCGTACGATATAACACTGCAAAATCAGTATATTTTCGTTTCCCCATTTGAATATCGTCACGAATTTTTTTCGCAACAAAGTATGCTTCGTCTTTTTCCGTTGCAGCACGATAATACGAAATTTTGCTTCCAACTTGATTGTCTGTCCATAATTTCTTCGGTTTACGATTCGTATTTTTTTCAATTACAGCATTTGCTGCATTTAAAATATTTTGGGACGAACGATAGTTTTGTTCTAACAGAATAACTTGCGCATTCTCATAGTCTTTTTCGAATGACAAAATGTTAGAAATGTCCGCACCACGCCAGCGATAAATAGACTGATCTGAGTCACCTACAACGCATAAATTTTTAAAACGTGCTGCTAAGTGTTTAACAAGAAGGTACTGCGCTTTGTTCGTATCTTGATACTCATCAACGTGAATATATTGGAACTTACGCTGATAAAACTCTAGTACTTCTGGAACACGTTCAAATAGTTGAATCGTCGTCATAATTAAATCATCAAAGTCTAATGAGTTATTTTTCAGAAGACGTTTTTGATATTCTGTATATACATCACTCGTTAATTTTTCATATGGATCAGCGATTGTAATTTTTTTTGCATATTTATCTGCAGACAATAGTTCATTTTTTGCATTACTAATACCTGCTAAAATAGAGCGCGGCTCAAACTTCTTCGGATCAATATTGCGCTCTTTCATAATTTTTTTGACCACAGTTAACTGATCACCTGCATCTAAAATCGTAAAGTTACGATTAATTCCAATGCGGTCAATATCACGTCGTAAAATACGTACACACATAGAGTGGAACGTAGAAATCCAAATATCTTCTGCTTCTGGTCCGACAAGTGTATCAATACGCTCGCGCATTTCACGAGCAGCTTTATTTGTGAAGGTAATTGCTAGCACATTCCATGGCGCCACACCTTTTTCACCAAGTAAATACGCAATACGATGTGTTAGTACACGTGTTTTACCACTACCTGCGCCTGCCATTAATAGAAGTGGGCCATTCGTTGTTTGTACTGCTTTTTGTTGCTGTGGATTTAAACCGTTTAATAACTTATCTGTCATACTCATATACGCCTGCACCTACTCTCCTTTTACTGCTTTAACTGTTTTTAACGCAGCTTTTATATCATCATAAATAACATTTCCAACAACTACTGTATCAGCATACTGCGCCATTTCTTTCGCTTGTTCTGCATTAGAAATACCACCGCCATAATATAGCTTAGCTTGTTTCAATTCTTCTTTTACATTTTTAACAAGTTCAATATCACCATACGTACCGCTATATTCTAAATAGAATATCGGTAAATGTAATAGCTTGTCTGCTAAACGCGCATATGCGATAACATCATCTTCTGTTAAATCACATTTTGCATCTGTAAGCTGGGCTACTTTCGCTTCTGGATTTAAAACACAATACCCTTCCATGAAAATCTCGTCCCAGTCCATAATATCCCCAAATTCTTTCAACGCCTCATGATGAACCCCTGTTACCCACTCCACTTTTCGGCTATTTAAAACGCTTGGGATGTAATAAAAATCAAATCCCGGTGTAATTGCTTCCACATCAGAAACCTCTAACACACAAGGAACTGCATATCTACGAATGCTAACTAGCATGTGCAATACATTATCAATTGTTATACCGTCACTGCCGCCTACAATAACAGCGTCCGTTCCAGACTCACAAATCATTTCTAAATGTTCATCGCTTAACTCCTTGTTTGGGTCAAGCTTAAATACATGTTTCCACCCGGAAATATCGTACATGAAAACACCCTTTCTTTTTTCAAGTTATATATTCCTGTTCAAAATAACAGTTAATTTTCATCTGGATTTTTGTAACTTCATCTTAAATATTTATTTAAAACGGAGATTTAATTTCGCGATTTCCTCTTCCTTATTTTTCTAAACGAGAGGGTTTAATTTTGAACTTCCTTTTACGCATTCTTTCATTATAACAAAAAAAGCTACTTACACACACGCTCATTCCAACATCTTTTTCAACGTCAAATGTTGGATTACATATCAGCAAAATCACACGGGATACTAATAAGAGAAATAGTATTTACTATTTCGAAGTTCATCAAAAAGGAGTGTGTTTCTAATGAAGCAAAACATCGGTACAATCAATGCTCTAATTCGAATTACACTCGGACTTATCCTCTTCGGTTGTAGTACCGCTAAACTCGTACGCAAACCGTGGTGCACTTGGTCTAAAGTTTTACTATGGATTGGTGCAATGAAAGTTGCTGAGGGAATTGTTCGTTTCTGCCCTATTGCTGAAGTATGTAAGCTTGGAAAATATATGAGTATGGGCGCATTTAAAATACCTAGCATGAATTTTGCTGAAAAAGGACATGCTAAAGAAGAAGTGAGTCAAACTTCCAATCATGACAAACCACAGTCAAATGGAAGTTATGACGCTTCTGACAAAGAGATTGAGTCAGCGATTGAAAATATAATCCTGGCAAAACCGCTTTGAATCATTTGTCACGATGCAAGATGCTCTCAAAGGGACTTAGCTGCTGCAGTGGGCGGTTAAGTCTTCTTTATTTTAACACAAAATAGAACGTATATTCTGTTCCGTGCCCTTGAAATATACATAACAGATGTCGATTAATAAAATTCAGAAAATTAGGTGTATCCCTCTTGCATAAAATGATATAAAAGTGATATCATTTTTATATCAAGGAGGCGATCATATGAAAGAAAAACAAGTATTTTATGTAAATGGTTTTCTCGGTATTATCGGGATTTTAATTTTAGCTGCTATCGGTGTATTTTTCCTTGTACAAGAAATTTTCATAGGAGCAGCATTAACGATTATTTTAGCCGCGGTTCTCGCTACAGGTATCGGTATCGTTCAGCCGAACCAAGCGAAAGTCATTACGTTCTTCGGTAATTATTTAGGAACAATTCGTCAAAACGGTTTATTTTTAACGATTCCATTCGCATTCCGTCAAACTGTATCTTTACGTGTTGAAAACTTTAACAGTAAGAAATTAAAAGTAAATGATGTTGACGGAAATCCAATTGAAATTGCAGCCGTTATCGTATATAAAGTTGTTGATTCTGCAAAAGCAATGTTCGGCGTTGAACATTATGATCGATTTGTAGAAATTCAAAGTGAAACGGCAATCCGCCACGTTGCAACGAAATATCCTTATGACAATTTCCAAGATGAAACCAGCGTTACATTACGCGGAAATACTGAAGAAGTCTCTGAGGAGTTAAAACGTGAGTTAGAAGCACGTCTTGAAATTGCTGGTGTAGAAGTATTAGAAACTCGTTTAACACACTTAGCCTACGCAACAGAAATTGCCCATGCAATGCTACAACGTCAACAAGCGAAAGCAGTATTAGCTGCTAGAAAAGAGATTGTTGAAGGTGCTGTTAAGATGGCGAAAGATTCAATCCATATGTTAGATGAGGAAGGCGTACTTGAATTAGATGACGAGCGTAAAGCAAATATGGTAAACAACTTATTAGTTGCCATCGTTTCAGATAAAGGTGCGCAACCAGTCATTAATACAGGAAGCCTATACTAAGGGCTATAAGCAATTATGGCGAAAAAGAAAAGCTTTCCATTACGGATTGATCCTGAATTACACGCAGTCATCGAAAAATGGGCAAATGATGAGTTTCGTAGCGTCAATGCACACATCGAGTATTTACTTCGAGAAATGGCAAAGCAAAAAGGTAAATTGAAAAAAGATAAAGATGCATAAAAATCCCGCTGAGAAATCAGCGGGATTTTTCACATATTAATTTTTCGTCATCTCATGCCCAATTGCACGATATCCTATATCACTTCGATAAAATAGGCCATCACTCTCAATTTTACCGATTTCTTTATATACTGTATCTTTTGCTTCTTGTAAACTATTCGCCTTACAAGCAACAAATAGGACACGACCACCGTTTGTCACAAAGTCACCATGTTTCATTGCTGTACCCGCATGGAAAACAATCACATCTTGCAGCGCATCTAATCCGTTAATAATGTCACCTTTTTTATACGCTTCTGGATATCCTTTAGAAGCCAGTACAACACCAATTACTGCTTCTTCTGACCATTGTAACGTTAGTTCACTTTCATCTAATACAGCGTTACATACATCAACTAAATCATTTTCTAAACGAGGTAAGACTACTTCCGTTTCAGGATCACCAAAGCGCGCATTAAATTCAATTACCTTTGGACCATCATTTGTTAAAATAAGCCCCGCATATAAAATCCCTGTAAATGAACGATTTTCTGCAATCATCGCTTTAGCAGTTGGATGTAATACTGTTTCAATTGCTTCTTGAACTGCTGATTCTGGAATTTGTGGTACTGGAGAATATGCACCCATTCCACCCGTATTTGGACCTTTATCGCCATCAAAAGCTCGTTTATGATCTTGAGCAATTACCATCGGATGTACAGTTGTTCCATTCACGAATGCCATTAATGAAAATTCTTGTCCATCTAAAAATTCTTCGATAACGACCTTCTTACTTGCTTCACCAAATTTTACATCTTGTAGCATTTCTTTCACAGCCTGTAATGCCTCTTCAAGCGTCATTGCTACTGTTACACCTTTACCAGCAGCTAAGCCATCAGCTTTAATAACGATTGGCGCACCAACCTTTTGAATGTACTGTACTGCT
The DNA here is from genome assembly GCF_009739945.1 of Bacillus luti. Classification (NCBI taxonomy): domain Bacteria; kingdom Bacillati; phylum Bacillota; class Bacilli; order Caryophanales; family Bacillaceae; genus Bacillus; species Bacillus luti. Next base: position 4,802,045 of record NZ_CP040336.1, read on the forward strand.
TCTTCATAATCTGTAAAAGTTTCATATGCTGCAGTTGGAATATCATACTTTTTCATAAGCTCTTTTGTAAAAGCTTTACTACCCTCAATAACAGCAGCCGCTTTATTTGGACCAAATACACGAAGTCCCTCTTCTTTAAAACGATCAACGATTCCATTCATAAGTGGAATTTCTGGTCCAACGAAAGTTAATTCCACATTATTCTCTTTAGCAAATAAGACTAATGCATCAAAATCATTTTCATCAATATCAACTGGTGTTGCAACATCTCGCATACCTTCATTACCTGGTGCTACATACACTTTTTCTACCTTTTCGGATTGTGCAAACTTCCAAGCTAATGCATGCTCACGCCCACCGCGGCCAATTACTAAAACATTCATATTTCATCCCCCAATAATTAAATAAGTACAAACTAGAAGCTATGCTCCTAGTTTGTTTTTTCTAAAATTACTCTATTAGTGTTTGAAATGACGTACGCCAGTGAACACCATCGCAATCCCATACTCATCTGCCATTTTAATAGAATCTTCATCACGGATTGATCCACCTGGTTGGATGATTGCTGTAATTCCCGCTTTTGCTGCTTCTTCTACTGTATCTGGCATTGGGAAGAAAGCATCAGATGCAAGTGCGCTACCTTGCGCTTTTTCACTAGCTTGTGTGATTGCAATTTTCGCAGAACCTACGCGATTCATTTGCCCTGCACCTACCCCAATTGTCATATCATCTTTTGCTAAAACAATTGCATTTGATTTCACATGTTTTACAACTTTCCAAGCTAGTTTTAAATCTTTCCACTCTTGCTCTGACGGTTCACGTTTCGTTGGAATTGAAATTGTACTTTCATCTAATGATAACGTATCTTCTTCTTGAACAAGAAGTCCTCCTTGTACAGAAGTTAGTTTTTTACTTGCACTTGTTGCTTTTTCAATATTTACAGTTAGTAAGCGTAAGTTCTTCTTACTTTGCAATACTTCTAAAGCTTCTTGTGAGAACGAAGGAGCGATAACAATTTCTAAGAAAATTTCATGTAACTTTTCAGCTGTAGCTTTATCAATTTCACGATTTGCTGCAATAATACCACCAAAGATTGATACTGGATCTGCCTCATAAGCGCGTGTGTAAGCTTCATGAATATCAGTTCCTACTCCAACACCACATGGATTCATATGTTTTACCGCTACTACTGCTGGTTCTGTAAATTCTTTTACGATGCTAAGTGCTGCGTCTGCATCATTGATATTGTTGTAAGATAATTCTTTTCCGTGCAATTGTTCTGCATATGCAACTGAAGAAGTTGCTGCGAATGGTGCTTTATAGAAAGTTGCCTTTTGATGCGGGTTCTCGCCATAACGTAAGTCTTGTTTTTTCTCAAATGTCACAGTTAATGTTTCTGGACTTTCTTCACCCATTTGCTCTGTTAAATAGTTAGAAATTAGCGCATCATAAGCTGCTGTATGACGGAATACTTTCGCTGCTAATTTACGTTTCGTTTCTTCTTTTACTTCGCCGTTCTCTTTCAATTCTGCTAACACAACATCATAATCTACTGGATCTACAATGACAGAAACAAATTTATGATTTTTCGCAGCAGAGCGAATCATTGTCGGGCCACCTATATCAATATTTTCAATTGCATCAGCAAATGTTACATCAGGCTTAGCGATTGTTTCTTTAAATGGATATAAGTTTACAACAACAAAATCAATTGCTTGAATACCTAATTCATTCATTTGCGCTACATGCGTTTCATTATCACGAACTGCTAATAGACCACCATGAATATTTGGGTGTAATGTTTTTACACGGCCATCCATAATTTCGGGGAAACCCGTTACTTCAGAAATACCAATTACTTGTAAACCGTTCTCTTCTAGTAATTTTTTCGTACCGCCTGTTGAAATAACTTCGATCCCTTGTTCAAGTAATCCTTTAACAAATTCTACTACTCCTGTTTTATCTGAAACACTTACTAATGCACGCTTTTTCATTGACCCTTCACCCCTAGTTGTATGTTAGTTAACAGTTGGTTCTTTCACAGACTGAACAATTTGATTCACTGTATTTACGTATAATTTATGTTCAACTTGTTGAATTTTCTTTTGTAAGCTTTCTCTCGTATCCCCTTCAGAAACAACTACTGCTTCTTGCGCAATAATTGGACCTGTATCCATACCTGCATCTACATAATGAATCGTTACTCCAGTAACTTTCACACCTGCTTCTAACGCTTGACCGACAGCATCTTTTCCTGGAAAACTCGGCAGTAATGATGGATGAATATTAATAATCTTCCCACCGTATGCTTCTAGTAACGTCGGCCCGATTAAACGCATATAGCCAGCTAAAATAACATAATCAATCTCATATTCTTCTAGCTTCTTTAATATCTCTTTTTCAAACGCTTCTTTTGACTCATATGCTTTCGCTGAAAAAGCGAAACATGGAATATGATGATAATGTGCCCGTCCAACAGCACGTGCTTCTGGTTTATCACATACTAATAAACTAATATCGGCGTCTAATCTTTTTTCTTCTACCGCATTGATAAGAGATTGAAAGTTAGAGCCACTCCCAGAAGCAAAAACTGCTAATCTACTCATAGTGCCGCTCCCCCATTAAAGGTAACGCCAGTCCCTTGTACAGTACGTCCAATAATACTAGCTATTTCTCCTTGCTCTTCAAGAAGACGAACGATATCTTTTGCCTCTTCTTCCTTCACTGCTACTACCATACCAATACCCATGTTAAAAATATTGAACATTTCTTTCTCTTCTAGTTTTCCAACTTCTTGAAGCAAACTGAAGATCGGTTGAATTTTCCAAGATCCTAATTCAATTTCTGCACCGATTCCTTCTGGCAACATACGTGGAATATTTTCAATGAACCCGCCACCTGTAATGTGTGCCATTCCGTATACTTCATATTTCTTCAATAGTTCTAAAATAGGTTTGACATAAATTTTCGTTGGTTTTAATAATTCTGCACCAAGAGGTAGTTCTAAGCGTCCGTAAATACGATCTAAAGATAGTTCTCCATCTTCTAGTAACACTTTTCGTACTAAAGAATAACCGTTACTATGAATACCGCTAGATGCTAAGCCAATTAATACGTGACCCGCTTCAATTTTTTCACCTGTTACAATTTTCTTTTTATCAACAATTCCAACTGTAAAGCCCGCTAAATCGTATTCCTCCGTAGAATACATTCCTGGCATTTCAGCTGTTTCTCCACCAATTAATGCACAACCGGCTTGGCGACAACCCTCTGATATACCTTTGACGATGTTTTCAATTTTACTAGGTTCAGCTTTACCACAAGCAATATAATCAAGGAAGAAAAGCGGTTCTGCTCCTTGGACAACAATATCATTTACACACATTGCTACCGCATCAATACCAATTGTGTCATGTTTATCTGCCATAAAAGCGAGCATTAATTTCGTTCCCACGCCATCTGTTCCAGATACTAATACAGGTTCTTCTAATGCAAATTTTGATAGATCAAACATACCCCCAAAACCGCCTAAACCGCCTAGTACTTCTTTTCTCATAGTTGTTTGTACGTGTTTTTTCATGCGAGATACCGCTTCATATCCAGCTTCAATATCTACTCCTGCTTGCTTATATGCATTCGCCATCGTTATTTACACCTCGTCTTTTAATTTCTCCCCATCCAGGACGGGCTATTTTAAGAAAGAAGCCAGCTTCTACACCAAATCATGTAGAAGCTTTTCCTTCTTATTTCATACTTTCTAAAAGCTCTTGCTCATAATCATAAAGAGCTGTCGGATAGTCCCCATTAAAGTAAGCCATGCATAGACCTCCATATTTCCCTTCATATGGACGTCCAATTGCATCTACTAATCCATCTTCACTTAAAAATGTTAGTGAATCCGCACCGATCATTTCACGGATTTCTTCTACTGTATTATTTGCCGCAATCAATTCTTTTCTCGTTTGAATATCAATGCCATAGAAGCATGGATACTTAAGAGGTGGTGAAGCAATTCTTACGTGAACTTCTGTCGCTCCAGCCTCACGAAGCATGCGAACAATTCGTTTGCTCGTTGTTCCTCTTACGATAGAATCGTCAATCATAACCACTCGTTTCCCTTCAACTACACCTCTTACTGCTGAAAGTTTCATCTTAACCCCTTGCTCTCGTAGTTCTTGAGAAGGTTGAATAAACGTACGGCCAACGTAACGATTTTTAATTAATCCTAACTCATATGGAATGCCCGTTGCCTCCGCATAACCAATTGCTGCTGAAATACTCGAGTCTGGCACACCAGTAACAACATCAGCTTCAATAGGAGCTTCCGCCGCCAAACGTTTTCCCATATTTTTACGCGCTGCATGAACGTTAACACCAGCGATGTTAGAATCTGGTCGTGCAAAGTAAATGTACTCCATACTACAAATTGCATGTTCTACGTCGTTTGTGAAACGATCTACGTGAATTCCTTCATCATTAATGATAAGTAGTTCACCAGGTTCTACATCACGAATATATGTCGCACCTACTACATCAAAAGCACATGTTTCAGATGCTACAACGTAAGCATCACCCATCTTTCCAATTGACAGAGGACGGAATCCATTCGGATCTAATGCAACAATCATTTCATTTCCAGTTAGTAAAAGGTATGCAAACGCACCTTTCACTTTATTTAGAGCCTCTTTTACACTTTCAATTAACGAATCTTTCGTACTACGTTTAATAAGATGTAAAAGCACTTCTGTATCTGAACTTGTTTGAAAAATACTTCCCTCTGCCTCTAATTCGCGGCGAAGCATTTTTGCATTAATTAAATTCCCGTTATGAGCTAATGCCATACTATGATCAGAAAAACGGAATAGTAATGGTTGAACGTTAGCAACTTCACTTCCACCAGCCGTCGCGTATCGTACATGCCCGATTGCTGATTTTCCGTTCAATCCTTCTAGCTCACCTCTTGAAAACACTTCTGATATTAAACCTAACCCCTTGTGACCGATGATTTTTTCCCCATTATTTACAACAATGCCTGCGCCCTCTTGTCCACGGTGCTGTAAACTGTGCAATCCGTAGTACGAAACTTGTGCTGCATTTTCATGCCCCCAAATTCCAAAAACGCCACATTCTTCATTTAACCCCTTTATTTCAGCAAGCATGGGATTGCCCCTTTCCAAGCCTTTCTCATTTCATCTACATTTGCTGTAAGCAATACTTCATTTTCTTCATTATGAATTGTTACTTCATTTGTATTTGTTACTTCTCCAACTTGAGTTGCTTCAACCATTTTCTCGAATGCTTCTTTATTTTCACGTTTTACAGTTATCACGAAACGAGATTGTGATTCTGCAAATAATGCGGCTGTTGCTTCACCGTCTAATTTCACAGTAGCACCTAAACCTTTAGCACCAATTGCACTTTCTGAAACTGCAACTGCTAATCCACCTTCAGCAACGTCATGTGCAGATTGAATAAGGCCAGCTTGAATTGCTGCTAATACTTGTTTTTGACGTTTTAATTCTACGTCTAGATCGATACTTGGTGATTGGCCGAAAATTTTGCCGTGAATCATTTTTTGCAATTCACTTCCGCCAAACTCAGCTTTCGTCTCTCCGATGACATAAACTAAATCGCCAGCTTGCTTAAATTCTTGTGTTGTTACATGTTTTAAATCGTGTACAAGACCGACCATCCCAACTGTCGGTGTTGGATATACAGCTTCGCCACTACGTTCGTTATACATTGATACGTTTCCGCCGATAACTGGCGTTTGTAATGTGCGACAAGCTTCACTCATACCGTCTACTGATTTTTCAATTTGCCAGAAGATCTCTGGTTTTTCTGGATTACCGAAGTTTAAGCAATCTGTAATTGCAAGTGGCTCTCCTCCAGAACATACAATATTACGTGCTGCCTCTGCTACTGCAATTTTACCGCCCACTTCTGGATCTAAATAAATGTAGCGAGAGTTACAATCTGTCGTCATTGCTAATCCTTTTTCTGTACCGCGTACACGTACAACTGCTGCATCTGAACCTGGTGTAACAACTGTGCTTGTGCGCACTTGGTAATCATATTGATCATAAACCCACTCTTTACTTGCAATCGTCGGTTGTTGTAATAAAGCGAATAACGTTTCTTTATAATTTTCTACTTTTGGCGTTTCCATTTTCATTGCTTGGAATTCAGCAAAGTATGCTGCTTCTTTTGATGGCTTATGGTAAATTGGAGCTTCTTCTGCTAAAGCATCCGCTGGAACTTCCGCCACCTTCTCGCCTTTATGGAATAAACGAAGCATTTTATCTTCTGTTACTTTCCCCATCGTAACGGCTGCAAGACCATACTTCTCAAATAAATCTACTATTTCTTGCTCTCTACCTTTTTTCACAACAATTAACATACGCTCTTGTGATTCAGATAGCATCATTTCATATGGTGTCATTCCTGTTTCGCGCTGTGGTACATCATCTAAGTACATTTCAATACCCATTCCTGCTTTACTTGCCATTTCTGCAGAAGATGATGTTAAACCAGCTGCACCCATATCTTGAATTCCAACAAGTGCATCCGACTGAATAAGTTCTAAGCAAGCTTCAATAAGAAGTTTCTCCATAAATGGATCTCCTACTTGAACTGCTGGACGCTTCGCTTCTGAGCTTTCAGATAACTCTTCAGATGCGAATGTTGCACCGTGAATACCATCACGACCAGTTGATGCTCCTACGTACATTACTGTATTTCCAGCACCGTGCGCTTGCCCTTTTTTAATGTCTTCGTGGTTAATTAAGCCTACGCACATTGCATTTACAAGTGGATTTCCTTCATAACATGGATCAAACTGTACTTCGCCACCAACAGTCGGAATACCGATACAGTTACCGTATCCAGCAATCCCTGCTACTACTTCTTCGAATAAATATTTCACACGTGGTGATTGTAATTCGCCGAAACGAAGTGAGTTTAATAGAGCTACTGGACGTGCTCCCATAGAGAATACGTCACGGATAATACCACCAACGCCTGTTGCTGCTCCTTGATATGGTTCAATAGCTGAAGGATGGTTATGGCTTTCCATTTTAAATACAACCGCTTGATTATCACCGATATCTACAATTCCAGCACCTTCCCCAGGCCCTTGCAAGACGCGTTCACCTGTCGTTGGAAACTTACGAAGAACTGGTTTTGAATTTTTATAACTACAATGTTCAGACCACATTACAGAGAATAATCCTGTTTCTGTATAATTTGGCAGACGGCCCAAAATCTTTTCAACCATGGCAAACTCTTCGTCTGTTAGCCCCATTTCCGCATATATGCGCTCTTCTTTAATTTGTGTTGGATTTGGTTCAAGCATTAACGACATATGTTTCCCTCCACTGTTTTAAGATAGATTGAAAGACTTTTAACCCTTCAGCACCGCCAAGTAATTCATCTACAGCACGCTCTGGATGTGGCATCATACCAAGTACATTTCCTTTTTCATTTACAATACCAGCAATATCTGAAACGCTTCCATTCGGGTTTTCTACGTAACGGAATGCGATTTGATTATTCTCTTCTAATCTTTGAAGAGTCTCTTCATCACAATAGTAATTCCCTTCACCATGTGCGATTGGAATATTGATTACTTCATCTTTTTCATATTGTGATGTAAACATCGTTTCATTATTTTCAACGCGCAACTGAACAGTGCGACACATAAATTTTAAGTTTTCGTTTCTCATTAATGCTCCTGGTAGTAACCCTGACTCAACAAGAATCTGGAATCCATTACATACACCTAAAATTGGCTTTCCTTGCTCAGCAGCTTTTTGCACTGCTTTCATTGCATTCGCGAAGCGAGAAATAGCACCGCAGCGTAAGTAGTCACCGTAAGAGAATCCACCTGGTAATAGAATTGCATCATATTCATCTAAATTCTCTGTATCGTGCCAAACGTAATCTACTTCTTCGCCAAGCTCATCTTTAATTGCATGGAACATATCGACATCACAGTTCGAACCTGGAAATACTATTACTGCAAATTTCACTGTGCGACAACCTCCTCAACTTCATAACGGAAGTCTTCCATTACAACGTTTGCTAGTAACTTTTCACACATTTCTTTTACCTTGCTATCTAGATCAGATACTGATTTATCAATTGTTAATTCCATATACTTTCCAATTCGAACATCTTGTACTTCTGTGAACGAAAGACTATGAAGTGCTCCTTTTACTGCTGTTCCTTGTGGATCTAATACACTTTCTCTTAACGTTACATATACCTTAACTTTATACATGTGAAATTCCCCCTAAACGTTTTAAAATCTCTTCATAAGCATCTGTTAAATTTCCAAGATCACGACGGAATACGTCTTTATCAAACTTTTCATTGCTCGTTTCATCCCATAAACGGCAAGTATCTGGTGAAATTTCATCTGCTAAAATGATTTCTCCCTCTTCAGTTACACCAAACTCTAATTTGAAATCTACTAATCTTACACGACAGCTTGCGAAATGATCAATCAACACTTGATTGATTTGTAGAGCCATATCTCGTAATACGCTTACTTGCTCTGGCGATGCAACGTTTAATACACGAATATGATCTTCCGTTACAAGCGGATCTCCTAAATCATCATCTTTGAAGTAAAATTCTACGATTGGTTCTGCAAGTACAGTTCCCTCTTCCATTCCTAATCTTTTTGAAAGACTTCCTGCAATTACATTTCTTGTGACAACTTCTAAAGGAATAATACTCACTTTTTTAACAAGTTGTTCTGTTTCAGATAGCTTCTCAACAAAGTGTGTTTTAATTCCTACTTCTTGTAACTTTCTGAACAATAAAGTTGTAATCTCATTGTTCAAACGACCTTTTCCTGTAATCGTCTCTTTTTTCTCCCCATTGAAAGCAGTCGCACTATCTTTGTACTCTACCCAAACCATATCTGCTGATTCTGTACGATAAATTCTTTTTGCCTTACCTTCATACAGCAATTCTAGCTTTTGCATTTCGCAAGCCCCCTGTAGTTTGAAAAATGTGAATAATGTTTTTATAAAGAATGGCACAGAATGACTCTATTCTGTGCCATATGAAATTTTACGCTTCGTTTAATCCAAGGCGTTCAAAGATCGTATCAACGTGTTGCATATGATGCTCATAGTTGAAGCATTCATTAATTTCTTCTTGTGTTAATTTGCTTGTAATACGCTCATCAGCTTCTACAAGTTCTTTAAATTGTACTTGTGTTTCCCAAGCTTCCATCGCTTTAGGCTGTACGATATCGTAAGCTTCTTCACGTACCATACCTTTGTCGATTAACGTAAGCATTACGCGCTGAGAATAAATTAAGCCGTATGTTCTTGTCATATTGCGTTTCATATTCTCTGGGTATACAGTTAAGTTTTTAACGATATTACCAAAGCGATTTAACATGTAATTTAACGCGATTGTTGCATCTGGTAAAATTACGCGTTCTGCTGAAGAGTGAGAAATATCACGCTCATGCCATAATGGAACATTCTCATAAGCTGTCATCATATAACCGCGGATAACACGAGCTAAACCAGTCATGTTTTCAGACCCAATTGGATTACGCTTATGCGGCATTGCAGAAGAACCTTTTTGACCCTTTGCGAAAGCTTCTTCAACTTCACGTGTTTCACTCTTTTGTAAACCACGAATCTCAACTGCCATCTTTTCGATAGATGTTGCGATTAATGCAAGTGTTGACATGTAATGAGCATGGCGATCACGTTGCAATGTTTGTGTTGAAATTGGTGCTGCTTCTAATCCTAAGTTTTCACAAACATATTTTTCTACGAATGGATCGATATTTGCGTATGTACCAACCGCACCAGATAATTTACCAACGCGAACTGTATCAGCAGCTTGTTTGAAGCGCTCTACGTTACGTTTCATTTCTTCATACCAAAGACCAAGTTTTAAACCAAATGTTGTTGGTTCTGCATGAACACCGTGTGTTCTTCCCATCATGATCGTGTATTTATGCTCTTTTGCTTTGTTAGCTAAAATGCTTACAAAGTTTTCTAAGTCTTTTAATATGATTTCATTCGCTTGTTTTAAGATGTAAGATAACGCTGTATCTACTACGTCTGTAGATGTTAAACCGTAATGAACCCATTTACGTTCTTCGCCTAATGCTGGTGTTTCTGATACAGCACGAGTGAATGCAACTACGTCATGACGTGTTTCTTTTTCAATTTCATAAATACGATCAATATCAAATGATGCATGCTCACGAATTTTTTTAACATCTTCTTTTGGAATATCGCCAAGCTCAGCCCATGCTTCACAAGCTAAAATCTCAACTTCTAACCACGCTTTAAATTTGTTCTCTTCCGTCCAAATGGCACCCATTTCTGGGCGTGTATAACGACTAATCATCTTTTTCCCTCCAACAGTTGTTCTTGATGGTCCCAAATATGCAAACTCTTCGCTTTTTCTAGAGCGACTTCAATATTATCATTTAAAATATTAACATGCCCCATTTTCCGCTGCGCTTTTGCTTCTTCTTTTCCATACAAATGTAAATAGCACCCGGTTAATCTATTCACTTGTCTTAGGACCCCTTCTATATGTTCGCCTAAAATGTTTACCATGACAACTGGTTTTAACAAATTTGTTTCTCCAAGAGGTAAATTACAGATTGCTCGAATATGTTGACCGAATTGACTCGTTTCACATGCATCCTGTGTATAGTGTCCTGAATTGTGAGGTCTTGGTGCTAATTCATTAATATAAATCTCACCATCAGCTGTAGCAAACATCTCTACCGCTAGTGTTCCCACAAGTTCCAGTTCATCCGCAAGCACTTTTGCATAAGCAATTGCTTTTTGAGAAAGTTCTTCTGTAATGCGAGCCGGAACGATGGATTCATGCAAAATGTTATTTACATGGATATTTTCCGCTACCGGAAATACTTTCGTTTCACCACTTACACTACGAATTACAATAACTGATACTTCTTTTTCAAAAGGCACCCATTTCTCTAAAATACACTCTGCTGCATTCGCAAGCTTTTGCGCTTTATCAACGTCAGCCTCACTTCTTAAAACAACTTGCCCTTTCCCATCATATCCACCTGTCGTTGTTTTTAAGACGGAAGGATATGATAGCTCAGCGATTGCTTCAGTAAGCTGCTCTTGCGTTTGAACCAATCTATACGTTGCTACTGGTAACCCCGCTTTTTCAATTGCATTCTTTTCAGTAAAACGATTTTGTGTTTTACTTAACAACTGACTGCCTTGCGGTAAGTAAGCATGTTTTTCAAGCCATTGTAAACATCTATAATCAATATTCTCAAATTCATATGTGACAACATCACTAATCTCTGCTAAATGCTGAATTGCTTTTAAATCGTCATACGGTGCAACAATTTCAATATCAGCAACTTGTGCACATGGTGAGTTTTTTGTAGGATCTAAAACAGCAATTTTATATCCCATCTCTTTAGCTGCCAATGCCATCATTCTTCCTAGCTGGCCGCCTCCAATAATACCGATTGTTTTTCCAGGTAAAATGATTCTCGTCATACTAGCTCACTACCTTCGCGCACATCTTTTTCAATTGCTTCTCTTCTCAATTCTAATGCATCATGTATGTCATCATGGAATGATCCAAGTATTTGTGCAGCAAGTAAACCAGCATTTGTTGAACCAGCCTTACCAATTGCAACAGTTGCAACTGGAACCCCTCCTGGCATTTGGACGATGGATAATAATGAATCTAAGCCGTTTAACGCTTTTGATTGAACTGGAACTCCGATTACAGGAAGATTCGTCTTCGCTGCAACCATTCCTGGTAAATGCGCTGCTCCACCAGCTCCAGCAATAATAACTTTCAATCCACGTTCACGAGCCGTCTCTGCATATTCAAACATATAATCCGGAGTCCGATGAGCGGATACAACTTTTTTCTCATACGGTATATTTAATTCATCTAAAATGTCACAAGCATATTTCATTGTTTCCCAGTCTGACGTGCTTCCCATTATGACTCCAACTAGTGATTTCATATTAGAATCCCCCCGATTCAAATAAAAAAAGCCTGAAATAGAACAGTTTCTCTTTTACTATGAGAGAAAGTGCTCTACTCAGGCATAAGTATCCCTTGTGAATAGAAAAATACCGAGTGACTTTCCCTCATAGTCTAACGAATAACGGTCGTTAGGTAGAGACTTGCAGGCCATATCCCCGCGATTATATGAGGTCTTATATATTATTGTTTCTATGGCTATATTAACAATATTTCATAAACAATGTCAACAAATAATCGAATGTTTTTTTATTAGCAACTCGTAACGTTCGTGTTTTAGTTATATTCAAAAGAATAATTGTAACTATATGCAAGAAGGATAAGTAATTAGAATATATATTTCTAGAGATCTATCGTACACATAACGGTTTGTATACTAATTCCGCATGTTTTCATATAAAGCATATCGTTTATATTCATTTTATTTATAAGGAGAACAATAATGAAAAAAATAACTACATTCTTTTCATATTTATTTCTTTGCATTGCAATCATTGCTGTTATAATTGAATACTTATTTATATCATCCCACTTTTTTTACTCTCATTATTTAAAATACATACTTGTAGTAGAAATAACATTTCCTATCATAGGGATGATTTTAGGAGCACTCGGAGAATCCGGAAAACAAAAAATCATTGCTATTACTTTGAATAGCCTCGTTTTCATTCTTTTTTCTTCTTTAGGATTATTAAATCTATGGATTATGACATTTGGCAAATAAAAATAAACACAAAAAAACCTAAGTCGAATCGACTTAGGTTTTTGCTTGGCGACGTCCTACTCTCACAGGGACAAGGTCCCAACTACCATCGGCGCTAGAGAGCTTAACTTCCGTGTTCGGTATGGGAACGGGTGTGACCTCTCTGCCATCATCACCAAACTATGAAGGCATATTCCTTCAAAACTAGATAACATTTGCTACATATTATATGGTTAAGTCCTCGATCTATTAGTATTCGTCAGCTCCACATGTCACCATGCTTCCACCTCGAACCTATCAACCTGATCATCTTTCAGGGATCTTACTAGCTTACGCTATGGGAAATCTCATCTTGAGGGGGGCTTCATGCTTAGATGCTTTCAGCACTTATCCCTTCCGCACATAGCTACCCAGCTATGCCCTTGGCAGAACAACTGGTACACCAGCGGTGCGTCCATCCCGGTCCTCTCGTACTAAGGACAGCTCCTCTCAAATTTCCTACGCCCACGACGGATAGGGACCGAACTGTCTCACGACGTTCTGAACCCAGCTCGCGTACCGCTTTAATGGGCGAACAGCCCAACCCTTGGGACCGACTACAGCCCCAGGATGCGATGAGCCGACATCGAGGTGCCAAACCTCCCCGTCGATGTGGACTCTTGGGGGAGATAAGCCTGTTATCCCCGGGGTAGCTTTTATCCGTTGAGCGATGGCCCTTCCATGCGGAACCACCGGATCACTAAGCCCGACTTTCGTCCCTGCTCGACTTGTAGGTCTCGCAGTCAAGCTCCCTTATGCCTTTGCACTCTACGAATGATTTCCAACCATTCTGAGGGAACCTTTGGGCGCCTCCGTTACACTTTAGGAGGCGACCGCCCCAGTCAAACTGCCCACCTGACACTGTCTCCCGGGTCGATAAGACCCGTAGGTTAGAATTTCAATACAGTCAGGGCGGTATCCCACCAGCGCCTCCACCGAAGCTAGCGCTCCGGTTTCAATGGCTCCCGCCTATCCTGTACAAACTGTACCAAAATTCAATATCAGGCTACAGTAAAGCTCCACGGGGTCTTTCCGTCCTGTCGCGGGTAACCTGCATCTTCACAGGTACTATAATTTCACCGAGTCTCTGGTTGAGACAGTGCCCAAATCGTTACACCTTTCGTGCGGGTCGGAACTTACCCGACAAGGAATTTCGCTACCTTAGGACCGTTATAGTTACGGCCGCCGTTTACTGGGGCTTCAGTTCAGAGCTTCGCTTACGCTAACCCCTCTCCTTAACCTTCCAGCACCGGGCAGGTGTCACCCCCTATACTTCGCCTTACGGCTTCGCAGAGAGCTGTGTTTTTGCTAAACAGTCGCTTGGGCCTATTCACTGCGGCTTTCCGTTAAGAAAGCACCCCTTCTCCCGAAGTTACGGGGTCATTTTGCCGAGTTCCTTAACCAGAGTTCTCTCGCACACCTTAGGATTCTCTCCTCGCCTACCTGTGTCGGTTTGCGGTACAGGCACCTTTTATCTCGCTAGAAGCTTTTCTTGGCAGCGGGGAATCAAAGACTTCGCTCCATAAGGAGCTTCCCCATCACAGCTCAGCCTTCACGATAAGCGGATTTGCCTACTTATCAGCCTAACTGCTTGGACGTGCACAACCAATCGCACGCTTCTTCTATCCTTCTGCGTCCCTCCATTGCTCAAACGATAAAGAGGTGGTACAGGAATATCAACCTGTTGTCCATCGCCTACGCCTGTCGGCCTCGGCTTAGGTCCTGACTAACCCTGAGCGGACGAGCCTTCCTCAGGAAACCTTAGGCATTCGGTGGACGGGATTCTCACCCGTCTTTCGCTACTCATACCGGCATTCTCACTTCTAAGCACTCCACCAGTCCTTACGGTCTGACTTCACTGTCCTTAGAACGCTCCCCTACCACTGATACCATTGGTATCAATCCGCAGCTTCGGTGGTGTATTTAGCCCCGGTACATTTTCGGCGCAGAGTCACTCGACTAGTGAGCTATTACGCACTCTTTAAATGGTGGCTGCTTCTAAGCCAACATCCTAGTTGTCTAAGCAACTCCACATCCTTTTCCACTTAATACACACTTTGGGACCTTAGCTGGCGGTCTGGGCTGTTTCCCTTTTGACTACGGATCTTATCACTCGCAGTCTGACTCCTAAGGATAAGTCATTGGCATTCGGAGTTTGACTGAATTCGGTAATCCGATGAGGACCCCTAGTCCAATCAGTGCTCTACCTCCAAGACTCTTACACTTAAGGCTAGCCCTAAAGCTATTTCGGGGAGAACCAGCTATCTCCAGGTTCGATTGGAATTTCTCCGCTACCCACACCTCATCCCCGCACTTTTCAACGTGCGTGGGTTCGGGCCTCCATTCAGTGTTACCTGAACTTCACCCTGGACATGGGTAGATCACCTGGTTTCGGGTCTACGACCACGTACTAAACGCCCTATTCAGACTCGCTTTCGCTGCGGCTCCGCCTCTTCAGCTTAACCTCGCACGGGATCGTAACTCGCCGGTTCATTCTACAAAAGGCACGCCATCACCCATTAACGGGCTCTGACTATTTGTAGGCACACGGTTTCAGGATCTCTTTCACTCCCCTTCCGGGGTGCTTTTCACCTTTCCCTCACGGTACTGGTTCACTATCGATCACTAGGGAGTATTTAGCCTTGGGAGATGGTCCTCCCAGATTCCGACGGAAT
>NZ_CP040336.1:4820000-4832500 GCF_009739945.1 Bacillus luti
AACTTTAACATTCTTCATTCTCTTTAACATTTCGATCGCCTGACATAAATAAATCAATTAATTTACGTTTATCCGCCCATATCACTCCAAATAAAACTAAACTACCTCCTATTACTATTCTCCACGTTAAAGATTCATTTAATAGAACAATTGAAGCAACAATACTTATTAACGGTAAGGCATTTAAGTATAATCCACTTACTGATGCCGAGACTGTCTCTAATGCTCTATTCCAAAACCAATACGCTAAAATTGTTGCCCCAATAACAAGGTATATTACACTTAGTCCACCCTTCCATGTTTCAACTGTTGGAAAACCGTAATAAAAAGTTTCTACCATTGCAAATGGTAATAGAATAACAGCTCCAATAATTAAAGTTAATGTTGTAAAAACCTTGTTTGATAGATACTGTTCTTGTTTTGGCCTTTTCAGCAACACTGTATAGAAAGCAAATAAGAAAGTACTTAATAAAATAAGGATATCTCCTATTAAAGATACTTCTTGATCGACTTTACTAGATGGGATTGTAATAAGAAGTACTCCAGCAACCCCAAGTACAATACCAATCCAATAATTAAGCTGAATTGTTTCTTTCAAAAAGAACGCTGAAAAAAGAATTGTAACTAAAGGTAAAGCAGCATCAATAATACTAACATGCAATCCACTTGTTAAAGAAATACCGTAGGATGTGAACATAAAGTAACCAGCTACACCAGTAAAAGATAGTAAACTCATTCTTTTCCATGGCACTTGTTTATGTACAACCGATCTTTTTAATTGCTTAAATGAGAATAGTAAACAGATTCCACCAGCGAACAAAAGGCGAATGAACAACAAAGTAAATGGCTGAATAGATTCTAGTGCCCACTTTGTTGGTGCAATGGCTGTCCCCCATAATATAACAGCCATTAATAACATGCATATTTCTTTCATAATCCCCCACACCCATCAAAAAATATATATTAACTATCTTAATTATAGATTTTTTCTTGCATGAAATCCTTTGAAAATGAAAAAACGTTATGTGAAAAACAGCTGAATAGCTATTTTTCACATAACGTTTTCATATAAAAAGTAAAATTTTTTTAGTCATTCTACAAATAAATTAACACAAAAAGGTAATTCTTACCTTCAACCAACATTTAAACGTATTACTTTATAACCTTTTACCGCATTATCGCTTCAAATTTATTGTAAACAGTCTCTATTCCATCCTTTCCCCTCTTTAAGATTACTAAATCTATGGGTTATGACATTTAGCAAATAAAAATAAACACAAAAAAACCTAAGTCGAATCGACTTAGGTTTTTGCTTGGCGACGTCCTACTCTCACAGGGACAAGGTCCCAACTACCATCGGCGCTAGAGAGCTTAACTTCCGTGTTCGGTATGGGAACGGGTGTGACCTCTCTGCCATCATCACCAAACTATGAAGGCATATTCCTTCAAAACTAGATAACATTTGCTACATATTATATGGTTAAGTCCTCGATCTATTAGTATTCGTCAGCTCCACATGTCACCATGCTTCCACCTCGAACCTATCAACCTGATCATCTTTCAGGGATCTTACTAGCTTACGCTATGGGAAATCTCATCTTGAGGGGGGCTTCATGCTTAGATGCTTTCAGCACTTATCCCTTCCGCACATAGCTACCCAGCTATGCCCTTGGCAGAACAACTGGTACACCAGCGGTGCGTCCATCCCGGTCCTCTCGTACTAAGGACAGCTCCTCTCAAATTTCCTACGCCCACGACGGATAGGGACCGAACTGTCTCACGACGTTCTGAACCCAGCTCGCGTACCGCTTTAATGGGCGAACAGCCCAACCCTTGGGACCGACTACAGCCCCAGGATGCGATGAGCCGACATCGAGGTGCCAAACCTCCCCGTCGATGTGGACTCTTGGGGGAGATAAGCCTGTTATCCCCGGGGTAGCTTTTATCCGTTGAGCGATGGCCCTTCCATGCGGAACCACCGGATCACTAAGCCCGACTTTCGTCCCTGCTCGACTTGTAGGTCTCGCAGTCAAGCTCCCTTATGCCTTTGCACTCTACGAATGATTTCCAACCATTCTGAGGGAACCTTTGGGCGCCTCCGTTACACTTTAGGAGGCGACCGCCCCAGTCAAACTGCCCACCTGACACTGTCTCCCGGGTCGATAAGACCCGTAGGTTAGAATTTCAATACAGTCAGGGCGGTATCCCACCAGCGCCTCCACCGAAGCTAGCGCTCCGGTTTCAATGGCTCCCGCCTATCCTGTACAAACTGTACCAAAATTCAATATCAGGCTACAGTAAAGCTCCACGGGGTCTTTCCGTCCTGTCGCGGGTAACCTGCATCTTCACAGGTACTATAATTTCACCGAGTCTCTGGTTGAGACAGTGCCCAAATCGTTACACCTTTCGTGCGGGTCGGAACTTACCCGACAAGGAATTTCGCTACCTTAGGACCGTTATAGTTACGGCCGCCGTTTACTGGGGCTTCAGTTCAGAGCTTCGCTTACGCTAACCCCTCTCCTTAACCTTCCAGCACCGGGCAGGTGTCACCCCCTATACTTCGCCTTACGGCTTCGCAGAGAGCTGTGTTTTTGCTAAACAGTCGCTTGGGCCTATTCACTGCGGCTTTCCGTTAAGAAAGCACCCCTTCTCCCGAAGTTACGGGGTCATTTTGCCGAGTTCCTTAACCAGAGTTCTCTCGCACACCTTAGGATTCTCTCCTCGCCTACCTGTGTCGGTTTGCGGTACAGGCACCTTTTATCTCGCTAGAAGCTTTTCTTGGCAGCGGGGAATCAAAGACTTCGCTCCATAAGGAGCTTCCCCATCACAGCTCAGCCTTCACGATAAGCGGATTTGCCTACTTATCAGCCTAACTGCTTGGACGTGCACAACCAATCGCACGCTTCTTCTATCCTTCTGCGTCCCTCCATTGCTCAAACGATAAAGAGGTGGTACAGGAATATCAACCTGTTGTCCATCGCCTACGCCTGTCGGCCTCGGCTTAGGTCCTGACTAACCCTGAGCGGACGAGCCTTCCTCAGGAAACCTTAGGCATTCGGTGGACGGGATTCTCACCCGTCTTTCGCTACTCATACCGGCATTCTCACTTCTAAGCACTCCACCAGTCCTTACGGTCTGACTTCACTGTCCTTAGAACGCTCCCCTACCACTGATACCATTGGTATCAATCCGCAGCTTCGGTGGTGTATTTAGCCCCGGTACATTTTCGGCGCAGAGTCACTCGACTAGTGAGCTATTACGCACTCTTTAAATGGTGGCTGCTTCTAAGCCAACATCCTAGTTGTCTAAGCAACTCCACATCCTTTTCCACTTAATACACACTTTGGGACCTTAGCTGGCGGTCTGGGCTGTTTCCCTTTTGACTACGGATCTTATCACTCGCAGTCTGACTCCTAAGGATAAGTCATTGGCATTCGGAGTTTGACTGAATTCGGTAATCCGATGAGGACCCCTAGTCCAATCAGTGCTCTACCTCCAAGACTCTTACACTTAAGGCTAGCCCTAAAGCTATTTCGGGGAGAACCAGCTATCTCCAGGTTCGATTGGAATTTCTCCGCTACCCACACCTCATCCCCGCACTTTTCAACGTGCGTGGGTTCGGGCCTCCATTCAGTGTTACCTGAACTTCACCCTGGACATGGGTAGATCACCTGGTTTCGGGTCTACGACCACGTACTAAACGCCCTATTCAGACTCGCTTTCGCTGCGGCTCCGCCTCTTCAGCTTAACCTCGCACGGGATCGTAACTCGCCGGTTCATTCTACAAAAGGCACGCCATCACCCATTAACGGGCTCTGACTATTTGTAGGCACACGGTTTCAGGATCTCTTTCACTCCCCTTCCGGGGTGCTTTTCACCTTTCCCTCACGGTACTGGTTCACTATCGATCACTAGGGAGTATTTAGCCTTGGGAGATGGTCCTCCCAGATTCCGACGGAATTTCACGTGTTCCGCCGTACTCAGGATACATTCAAGAGAGAACGAAGTTTCGACTACGGGGTTGTTACCCTCTACGACGGACCTTTCCAGGTCGCTTCGTCTACCTCGTTCCTTTGTAACTCCGTATAGAATGTCCTACAACCCCAAGAGGCAAGCCTCTTGGTTTGGGCTATGTTCCGTTTCGCTCGCCGCTACTCAGGAAATCGCATTTGCTTTCTCTTCCTCCAGGTACTTAGATGTTTCAGTTCCCTGGGTCTGTCTTCCTTACCCTATGTATTCAGATAAGGATACCATACCATTACGTATGGTGGGTTTCCCCATTCGGAAATCTTCGGATCAAAGCTTACTTACAGCTCCCCGAAGCATATCGGCGTTAGTCCCGTCCTTCATCGACTCCTAGTGTCAAGGCATCCACCGTGCGCCCTTTCTAACTTAACCAAACTAAAAATTAAAAAATATGAGCTACACTGTTATCTAGTTTTCAAAGAACATACATTTATATATGAGAGATAGTTCTCTCAAAACTGAACAAAACGAAACACGGAAACTTATATTGATGAACAGCGTTCATCAATTCTCCATAGAAAGGAGGTGATCCAGCCGCACCTTCCGATACGGCTACCTTGTTACGACTTCACCCCAATCATCTGTCCCACCTTAGGCGGCTGGCTCCAAAAAGGTTACCCCACCGACTTCGGGTGTTACAAACTCTCGTGGTGTGACGGGCGGTGTGTACAAGGCCCGGGAACGTATTCACCGCGGCATGCTGATCCGCGATTACTAGCGATTCCAGCTTCATGTAGGCGAGTTGCAGCCTACAATCCGAACTGAGAACGGTTTTATGAGATTAGCTCCACCTCGCGGTCTTGCAGCTCTTTGTACCGTCCATTGTAGCACGTGTGTAGCCCAGGTCATAAGGGGCATGATGATTTGACGTCATCCCCACCTTCCTCCGGTTTGTCACCGGCAGTCACCTTAGAGTGCCCAACTTAATGATGGCAACTAAGATCAAGGGTTGCGCTCGTTGCGGGACTTAACCCAACATCTCACGACACGAGCTGACGACAACCATGCACCACCTGTCACTCTGCTCCCGAAGGAGAAGCCCTATCTCTAGGGTTTTCAGAGGATGTCAAGACCTGGTAAGGTTCTTCGCGTTGCTTCGAATTAAACCACATGCTCCACCGCTTGTGCGGGCCCCCGTCAATTCCTTTGAGTTTCAGCCTTGCGGCCGTACTCCCCAGGCGGAGTGCTTAATGCGTTAACTTCAGCACTAAAGGGCGGAAACCCTCTAACACTTAGCACTCATCGTTTACGGCGTGGACTACCAGGGTATCTAATCCTGTTTGCTCCCCACGCTTTCGCGCCTCAGTGTCAGTTACAGACCAGAAAGTCGCCTTCGCCACTGGTGTTCCTCCATATCTCTACGCATTTCACCGCTACACATGGAATTCCACTTTCCTCTTCTGCACTCAAGTCTCCCAGTTTCCAATGACCCTCCACGGTTGAGCCGTGGGCTTTTACATCAGACTTAAGAAACCACCTGCGCGCGCTTTACGCCCAATAATTCCGGATAACGCTTGCCACCTACGTATTACCGCGGCTGCTGGCACGTAGTTAGCCGTGGCTTTCTGGTTAGGTACCGTCAAGGTGCCAGCTTATTCAACTAGCACTTGTTCTTCCCTAACAACAGAGTTTTACGACCCGAAAGCCTTCATCACTCACGCGGCGTTGCTCCGTCAGACTTTCGTCCATTGCGGAAGATTCCCTACTGCTGCCTCCCGTAGGAGTCTGGGCCGTGTCTCAGTCCCAGTGTGGCCGATCACCCTCTCAGGTCGGCTACGCATCGTTGCCTTGGTGAGCCGTTACCTCACCAACTAGCTAATGCGACGCGGGTCCATCCATAAGTGACAGCCGAAGCCGCCTTTCAATTTCGAACCATGCAGTTCAAAATATTATCCGGTATTAGCCCCGGTTTCCCGGAGTTATCCCAGTCTTATGGGCAGGTTACCCACGTGTTACTCACCCGTCCGCCGCTAACTTCATAAGAGCAAGCTCTTAATCCATTCGCTCGACTTGCATGTATTAGGCACGCCGCCAGCGTTCATCCTGAGCCAGGATCAAACTCTCCAATAAAGTTAGTTTGTCTAGCATCTAAAAATAAAAATTGACGTTTCACGTTGTTTGTTTCGTTCAGTTTTCAAAGAACTACTTGGTCGCTCATTTGCGACTTCCTTATGTTAACATCTTCGTTAGTTAATGTCAACTAAGTTTTTCATTTCGTTTATCGCGCTTTGCGTTATTGCATCGGCGACTTGTTCTATATTACACCTCTAAAGTACAATCGTCAATACCTTTTTATAAAGATATTTAAGTTAATATTTTTACACTCTCTAATCTAGATAAGAACCTATAAAGATTACATTACCAGAAAACTCTCTTCTACTCCTTCTTAGTTTCTACTTCCAAAATATATTCAAGTTAGCTTAACCCTAGATTTAATTTATACGGACGTTGTCCCCAGCGAAACTAACAACTTTATTTTAATAACTACTAGTATGTAATTAAAAAGTTACTACACTCCGTAGTACCTCTTTGTTTATCACGCACTCTATTAAAAGCAATTGAAGATATACATATTCTTATAACAGACAACGATACAAAAATCCATAATAAACTCATGTACTACTCTAGTTATAGAGTTCTCCCCATATGAAGTAATAGTTGTTTATCTGTTTACTCGTAAATATATAGAAACACACTAATACATCTACTAAATACGCCTGTATCACGCATTGGCTTTATTATAAGTAATTATTATTCAGGCCACCAACACTCATTTACTACTACATGATGTTAATAAAACATACTTATTTCAGACATATACTATCATGATTAAACTTGTAGCTGGAACAATTCTTATAATCTTTGCAGAAGTAAAAAGAATAGAGACAATCCCCGTCTAGCATTAACAATTGGATTATTTCAATGCTTAGCAATATATCCTGACTCCTCTAGAGCTAATCCTACTGTTCTTGTGTCCTTATTAATGAAAGTAAATTATAAAACTGCGTCTGATTTCTCTTTTTTCATTATTCTTCCTGTAATAGCTTGAACTGGAGTTATAGCCTTAAGCTTGTGAAAAGGTTAAAGATATTTAAGCATCGATGATATTTCTATGTTTACGATAAAATTCATCCTCTCTTTATAGTGGCAATGCTAGCAGCAGGAATCTCTCTATAGATTCCTATAAACCACATACTATTAAACCGATATTCAAATCGAAATATAGAACTTATATCTCTTTCACCTTTAGTATCATCCATTCGGTATTACTGAGTGTTAATAAACCTCTGATAATAGCCACTATACCCTCTCAACAAACACTTAAGATGTACAAATAAGTTATACTCCGAAATCTAAACCGAGTAATAGTATTGCTTTTTTAAACACATATACCGGATTAAAAATACGTACCTCAATCGATTGAGTGTACTTAACGTACCCGCACGGAACACTTGTTCTCTTCTCGCGTTGTATCACTTCTCATAGCATTTAAGAATGTTTATCCTATATCTATATTCACATTTTATAGCTAGAAGAGGGAATTAAGTTACTAACAAACATTGTTTCTAGTACTACTACATATTTTAATTAATTTATATATCTTCCGTTTTGACATATATACAAAATCATAAATTAATTTTTTCTATCTAAGAACCTAAGAATACATAATAATAAGAAACCAATACACATAAAACATCCTCTACCTATCAACTCCATAACAAAAACAAACTGATTGATATACCAATCAGTTTGTTTTATTTACACATCTTCTCTTTTAAAAAGTCAATAAAAACAGATTTTGGTCTGCCTTTTAAATAGATAAAATCAATACTAATATTAATTTTCACTGGAGGCGTCATTTCCACTCGGATCAATTCTCCATTTTCTAATTCTTGTTTGACACAATGTTCAGGTAAGAAGCTAATGCCCATCCCTTGTATCACTAAATTTTTCGCTGTTTCCATATTATCTACTTCTAAAGATATATTCGGGCTTACATCATTACTTGAAAATAGCCGATGAATCATGAGCCAATCCATTGATCCATAATCAAAGAAGATAAGAGGTTGTTTACTTACATGTTCTATGGTTACTTTTTCTTCTTTTAAAAATATATGATTTCGAGGTACAAAAAGGCCGATAGGGTCATTATAAAGACGAATTGATTCTACTTGAGGATGTGTTTCTGTTCGTACGATGCCAAAGTCAACTTCTTTATTAATAACCTTCTGTAGGATGTCTTGTGAATGACCAGTTACAATTTTTATTCTAACATCCTTAAATTCAGATTTAAAACCAGGTAAAATTTCAGGGAGGATATTATTAGATATTGATAAAGCACTCCCAATTACCAAGTCATATGGAATTGTTACTTGTTGCAAACCATACTTAGCTTCCTGGTAAGATTGCAAAATTTTTTGTGCATGCGGGAAAAAATACTCTCCTTTTTCAGTTAAAGAAATCTTATTACCATTTCGATGAAAAAGCTTTATATTAATTTCACGTTCAAGTGATTGGATACGTGCTGTTACAGAGGGTTGGGTTAAATAAAGAGCTTCGGCAGCTTTATTGAAACTACCAAGTTGACAAACATATATAAAAGCTTCAATATTTTCGATATTCATGTCTAAACACTCCTTACTTTAGCTCCCTATTATAATTAACCATAACATGTACACGTGAAATCATATGCATCAAACATCAATAAAATAAGAATGCAACACTTCTGCCACATTCTTAACTTCTAAATTACACTTTTATTAGTTCTTTCTCTGTTTTATTAGCTATTTTAATAACCACTTTTGCCACAATTTCTGTTGGATCAATGACACAAATATTTTTGGATGATTTCAATACAAGAGGAACCTCTGTACAACCTGCTATAATAGCCTCAGCCCCGCTCTCTTTCAATTTATCAGCAACCATCGAAAGATGTAAACACCCTGTTTTTAAATCCCCACTTTTAATAGCATATATTCCTTCCATCACTTTTTTTTGCATTTCTTTATCAGGCTCAATGACATCAATCCTGTAATTTTGACAACTGTTTTGGTATAGTTCTGTCTTAACCGTCCCATCCGTAGCCAACAAACCTACTTTTCTAAAATTATTTTCTTGCACAAAACGAGCCGTTTCTAAAGGCATATGCAAGATTGGAATATTAACAGACCTTTTAACTGCTTTATAGAAAAAATGAGCGGTATTACACGCAATAACAAGAAAATCTGCACCAGCGTTTTGCAGTCGCTGCGCTGATTGTACAATGTAAGGGGTCGGATCTATTCCCTTTCCCAAAATAGCCGTTGTCCGATCAGGTATTTGAGAATAGTTGTCTGCAATGATATGGATATGGTCTTGGTCTTTCATTGCAGGGGTGTAAGAAATAATTTTATTCATTAAATCAACAGTCGCCAAAGGCCCCATGCCCCCAATAATCCCAACAACTCTTTGCATTTTATTCACCACTTTTAAACATATTTTGAATGATTGACTTCATTATAAGTTCTTTTTTAAGAGATGAATTATAGAAGGAATCTATACAACAATAGAAAATATGTATTGATAACTAATATATAAAAGAATTTTAATATCTAACAAGTAATGGGCCAGTATATACGCTGGTTAATAACTGGTATACGAGTAGAAAGCTTATCGATACGTACAGCCAAAAAGAACTTCATCTAATTCTGATTGGTGGGTTACAGGCAAATCGCCCCTTCGGCCTGGTCCAGTATTAAAATTATTAAATTCGATTCTAACTAATATACAAAAAACTGTAATCGACTCATTTACCGCGTCTGTTCATGACTATAAAGTACATCTTGGTAATACGAAAAATGCCAAGGTCCTGTTGTCTTAGGAACACGAATTCGATTCAAGGAATCCTTTCACATGCCTATCAGGTTAATTTGAATACACATCTCCTATATAACGAAAAAAACGCTATCCTTTTAGTAAAATCATTGATAAGGAGGCGTTTTGGGGGATGTTTTATTATACGAGCAATTGCAACTCTTTGCTCAAGGATTGTACCGTAATTTATCTCTTAAAATCCCTCATAAGTTCGGAAAAGATATTTCATTGTCTCACTATCTGCCTGGCTTATTCGAGACGTCGCATCTTGCCACTCTCACTCAACTATGCAGTACATTAGATGTAGCGATATTCTCACTGAATTGCTCTAAAAGAAGATTACAGTACACCTCGTGTTCATACAGAGCATCGCAGACAAATATGCGATTACTGGGAGAAAGTGCCCATAAAGCTGTTTCCTGCTAGATGAATGTACTCATAGAATACTATATTAATCACGAGCTTATTTTATAAAACACAAAAAAGACGAGTCATTCTGACTCGTCTTAAAGTTGCTTGGCGACGTCCTACTCTCACAGGGACAAGGTCCCAACTACCATCGGCGCTAGAGAGCTTAACTTCCGTGTTCGGTATGGGAACGGGTGTGACCTCTCTGCCATCATCACCAAACTATGAAGGCATATTCCTTCAAAACTAGATAACATTTGCTACATATTATATGGTTAAGTCCTCGATCTATTAGTATTCGTCAGCTCCACATGTCACCATGCTTCCACCTCGAACCTATCAACCTGATCATCTTTCAGGGATCTTACTAGCTTACGCTATGGGAAATCTCATCTTGAGGGGGGCTTCATGCTTAGATGCTTTCAGCACTTATCCCTTCCGCACATAGCTACCCAGCTATGCCCTTGGCAGAACAACTGGTACACCAGCGGTGCGTCCATCCCGGTCCTCTCGTACTAAGGACAGCTCCTCTCAAATTTCCTACGCCCACGACGGATAGGGACCGAACTGTCTCACGACGTTCTGAACCCAGCTCGCGTACCGCTTTAATGGGCGAACAGCCCAACCCTTGGGACCGACTACAGCCCCAGGATGCGATGAGCCGACATCGAGGTGCCAAACCTCCCCGTCGATGTGGACTCTTGGGGGAGATAAGCCTGTTATCCCCGGGGTAGCTTTTATCCGTTGAGCGATGGCCCTTCCATGCGGAACCACCGGATCACTAAGCCCGACTTTCGTCCCTGCTCGACTTGTAGGTCTCGCAGTCAAGCTCCCTTATGCCTTTGCACTCTACGAATGATTTCCAACCATTCTGAGGGAACCTTTGGGCGCCTCCGTTACACTTTAGGAGGCGACCGCCCCAGTCAAACTGCCCACCTGACACTGTCTCCCGGGTCGATAAGACCCGTAGGTTAGAATTTCAATACAGTCAGGGCGGTATCCCACCAGCGCCTCCACCGAAGCTAGCGCTCCGGTTTCAATGGCTCCCGCCTATCCTGTACAAACTGTACCAAAATTCAATATCAGGCTACAGTAAAGCTCCACGGGGTCTTTCCGTCCTGTCGCGGGTAACCTGCATCTTCACAGGTACTATAATTTCACCGAGTCTCTGGTTGAGACAGTGCCCAAATCGTTACACCTTTCGTGCGGGTCGGAACTTACCCGACAAGGAATTTCGCTACCTTAGGACCGTTATAGTTACGGCCGCCGTTTACTGGGGCTTCAGTTCAGAGCTTCGCTTACGCTAACCCCTCTCCTTAACCTTCCAGCACCGGGCAGGTGTCACCCCCTATACTTCGCCTTACGGCTTCGCAGAGAGCTGTGTTTTTGCTAAACAGTCGCTTGGGCCTATTCACTGCGGCTTTCCGTTAAGAAAGCACCCCTTCTCCCGAAGTTACGGGGTCATTTTGCCGAGTTCCTTAACCAGAGTTCTCTCGCACACCTTAGGATTCTCTCCTCGCCTACCTGTGTCGGTTTGCGGTACAGGCACCTTTTATCTCGCTAGAAGCTTTTCTTGGCAGCGGGGAATCAAAGACTTCGCTCCATAAGGAGCTTCCCCATCACAGCTCAGCCTTCACGATAAGCGGATTTGCCTACTTATCAGCCTAACTGCTTGGACGTGCACAACCAATCGCACGCTTCTTCTATCCTTCTGCGTCCCTCCATTGCTCAAACGATAAAGAGGTGGTACAGGAATATCAACCTGTTGTCCATCGCCTACGCCTGTCGGCCTCGGCTTAGGTCCTGACTAACCCTGAGCGGACGAGCCTTCCTCAGGAAACCTTAGGCATTCGGTGGACGGGATTCTCACCCGTCTTTCGCTACTCATACCGGCATTCTCACTTCTAAGCACTCCACCAGTCCTTACGGTCTGACTTCACTGTCCTTAGAACGCTCCCCTACCACTGATACCATTGGTATCAATCCGCAGCTTCGGTGGTGTATTTAGCCCCGGTACATTTTCGGCGCAGAGTCACTCGACTAGTGAGCTATTACGCACTCTTTAAATGGTGGCTGCTTCTAAGCCAACATCCTAGTTGTCTAAGCAACTCCACATCCTTTTCCACTTAATACACACTTTGGGACCTTAGCTGGCGGTCTGGGCTGTTTCCCTTTTGACTACGGATCTTATCACTCGCAGTCTGACTCCTAAG
>NZ_CP040336.1:4837500-4842500 GCF_009739945.1 Bacillus luti
AACAGAAGATTCATATTCTCATTACAATGAAGTTGTACAAATGCAGAATTTTATTAAAGAGAACTTCACTATTGACGATATTTCTAAAATGAAGATGTATACATATAGAAAATACCTGAAAACATACTTGGAAATTTAGCCTTGAACTTTCTTCACTATTCGCAGTTCTCATAAGGCGTTACTATTATTTAGGGGGAATACTCTTTGAAAGAATTTATAGAGGAAAATAAAAACTTAATTTCTCAAATTGCACACAACTACAATGTAAATGCAAATATCCATCCTGAGGATCACATTTTTCAGTTCCTTGTTACTAATCCCGTCTTTCCTTCTAAAAAAGAAGCGATAGATTATTATTTTAACGATGGGCAAAACTCAGCACAAATACTCTTAGACTTAATTACTTCCTTTTATCCTCCTACAGACAATCCAATTAAATTATTAGAGTTCGCATCTGGATATGGTTGCGTAACACGCCATTTATTAAATCTACAAGCGAACTTGAATATAACTGCTTGTGATATACACGAAAAAGCTATTACTTTCATTGAAAACACATTAAATCATTCTTCTATATTATCTCATCCTGAACCTGAACATTTAAAATTGGCAGCTTCTACGTATGATATTGTTTTTTGTCTATCCTTTTTTTCTCACATGCCCGATACAACTTGGTTTCGTTGGCTTCAAACATTGTATAGTGCTGTTTCACCTGGTGGTTTATTCATTTTTACAACTCATGGATATCAAAGTAAAAAATACTTCGGCTTTCCAAACTTAAACGAACAGGGATATTGGTTTCTCTCTTCTAGTGAACAATTTGATTTAGATGTTAATCAATACGGGCAAATGATAGTTAGTCCCTCTTACGTATGTAGCAAAATTAAATTATTACCCTATAACCCTATTATTAAAAGATTCACTGAAGGCTTTTGGTGGGAACATCAGGACCTATGGGTAATAAAAAAAGAAGAAAAATAATAAACCGTGCTCTACTTATACATAAGTAGAGCACGGTTTATTATTTTTTACTACATAAGAACTCTTCAATCCATAGTTTATTTAACCTAATTCCATTTTTGAAATCTATTTTGGGTTCCCAATTAAATTCTTGTTTCACCTTATCTATATTTAAAATGATTTTTTGAACATTTTCTTGTTTTGGTTTATAACAGATAAAGTCTACTTTTCTTTCTGTTATTTTCTCCAATTCCACTATAATTCGTTTTAAAGAAAGACCTTTTCCACTTCCTATATTATATACATAAGATTTCAATCGATTTAATTGTGATAGTTGTATAGTAATTTCAACTAAATCATCAATATAAATATAGTCTCTAATAATCTCTTGTGGATTCCCATATATATTAATCCTTTCATTACTAAGATGTTGGTACAAAAAACAATTTATTGCTCCAACTTTCTTTAAAGGATTCTGATATTTTCCATATGGATTAGAATATCTACATACAACATATTCTATCCCATATTTTTTCTTATAAAAATACAAATAATTTTCAAGCGAAACTTTCGTTATTCCATATGGAGAAAGTGGTTTTAATGGGTGCTCCTCATCAATAGGCACATATTCAGGTTCACCATAAACCGTGCCTCCAGAAGATGCAAATACAATTTTTTTAATACGAAAATCTTTCACACTTTCCATGAAATTAAGAAAAAAAAAGCTACTTTTAATATCTCCGAAAATATCTTCAATTGAAGTTGCTACATTAGACGTCGCAGCTAAATAAATAATGATATCTACATCCACTAAAGCTTTACATATGTCTTCAACATTTTCTAAATCACCCTTAATGAATTCAATTTCATTTGTAATATTTTGAGGAAAATTATTTATACGCCTGGAAAATACTTTTACATTTTGCCCCCGTTCTAATAAGCCCAATGTGAGGTTGATGCCAATGAAACTATTTCCACCTACTATTAAATAGTTATTCTTCCTCATAATATCCTCTCTCTAATAATAAAATTTTTATCCGCCACACCAACTTGATCATTCCTATTATTTACCCTCTTGTAATTGTATGCCCTGTATAAATTTTCATTATCTTTATTTTAGAATCGCTATCTTATATAAGCTGTCTGAAAAAACACTCATACTATTTACTCATCACCAAGAATATAGTGTATTAATAAAAAAGAACTTTTCGCACTCATAAGATGCTTTAAACAGCAAGCTATATAGAACTTAGTATGAAAGATGAAGCCTTTCCCCGTTTTTCAACATATGAAAGCTTTTACTCCAAAGAAACAATGGGTTTAGTTACAGAAATATATGCAAAAAAATTTTGAAACATATCCATACATGAGAGGAATATTTTAAATCTATACATCCTTCTTAGTATCATCTCTCCATATATGAAGAAGAGACAATAAAGGAGCGATAAAACTTGAAAATCATTGCCTTTTACTTACCTCAATTTCACCAAATAAAAGAAAATAATCAGTGGTGGGGTAAGGGGTTTACAGAATGGACCAATACTAAAAGTGCACGCCCTTTATTTCCAGGGCATTATCAGCCAAGAGAACCTTATCAAGATTTTTATTACGACTTAACAATTCCCTCCGTAAGAAAATGGCAAGTTGAAATCGCCAAAGCATACGGCATATATGGTTTTTGTTATTATCACTACTGGTTCAAAGGTAAGAGGTTATTAGAAACACCTTTTAATGAAGTACTTAAGACGGGTGAACCAGATTTTCCATTTTGCCTTTCTTGGGCAAATGAACCATGGACAAAAACTTGGGATGGTCTCGATAAGCATATATTAATGCCTCAAGATTATGGTGGTGTATCAGATTGGAAAGAGCACTTTGAATACTTATTACAAGCATTCAAAGATAAAAGATATATTCGGATAGATGGTAAGCCCCTATTCATTATTTATCGTCCCGGACATATTCCTAATTGTGAGAAGATGCTTAATTACTGGGATACACTAGCACAAGAAAATGGTTTAAAAGGTATATTCTTTGTAGAAACACTAAATAGCTTTCCAATTCCACATATAAATAGATTCGATGCTAGTATTCAATTTGAACCATTTTATACAATCGCCCATGATAGCTCTTCCGACATAAATAAAACAATACATGAATCAGGTATGCTATTAAATGCTTGGGACTACGATAAAGTATGGATGTATATATTAAAACGATCCCCTCCAAAGAAAAAAACATTCCCTGGAGCGTTCGTTGATTGGGATAACACTGCACGACGCAAAAATTCAAATAGCAGCATTTTTATAGGTTCTACACCTGAAAAGTTCACAATATATTTAAGCAAGCAAATTCACCGTACATACGCTCTTTATAACAGCGAATTTCTATTTATTAATGCATGGAATGAATGGGCAGAAGGAACCTACTTAGAACCAGATCAAAAATATGGATTTTCCTATTTAGAAGCCGTTCAAAAAGCAATTGCTAGAGGTATGAAAGCATACAAAAAAGACGAGTCATTCTGACTCGTCTTAAAGTTGCTTGGCGACGTCCTACTCTCACAGGGACAAGGTCCCAACTACCATCGGCGCTAGAGAGCTTAACTTCCGTGTTCGGTATGGGAACGGGTGTGACCTCTCTGCCATCATCACCAAACTATGAAGGCATATTCCTTCAAAACTAGATAACATTTGCTACATATTATATGGTTAAGTCCTCGATCTATTAGTATTCGTCAGCTCCACATGTCACCATGCTTCCACCTCGAACCTATCAACCTGATCATCTTTCAGGGATCTTACTAGCTTACGCTATGGGAAATCTCATCTTGAGGGGGGCTTCATGCTTAGATGCTTTCAGCACTTATCCCTTCCGCACATAGCTACCCAGCTATGCCCTTGGCAGAACAACTGGTACACCAGCGGTGCGTCCATCCCGGTCCTCTCGTACTAAGGACAGCTCCTCTCAAATTTCCTACGCCCACGACGGATAGGGACCGAACTGTCTCACGACGTTCTGAACCCAGCTCGCGTACCGCTTTAATGGGCGAACAGCCCAACCCTTGGGACCGACTACAGCCCCAGGATGCGATGAGCCGACATCGAGGTGCCAAACCTCCCCGTCGATGTGGACTCTTGGGGGAGATAAGCCTGTTATCCCCGGGGTAGCTTTTATCCGTTGAGCGATGGCCCTTCCATGCGGAACCACCGGATCACTAAGCCCGACTTTCGTCCCTGCTCGACTTGTAGGTCTCGCAGTCAAGCTCCCTTATGCCTTTGCACTCTACGAATGATTTCCAACCATTCTGAGGGAACCTTTGGGCGCCTCCGTTACACTTTAGGAGGCGACCGCCCCAGTCAAACTGCCCACCTGACACTGTCTCCCGGGTCGATAAGACCCGTAGGTTAGAATTTCAATACAGTCAGGGCGGTATCCCACCAGCGCCTCCACCGAAGCTAGCACTCCGGTTTCAATGGCTCCCGCCTATCCTGTACAAACTGTACCAAAATTCAATATCAGGCTACAGTAAAGCTCCACGGGGTCTTTCCGTCCTGTCGCGGGTAACCTGCATCTTCACAGGTACTATAATTTCACCGAGTCTCTGGTTGAGACAGTGCCCAAATCGTTACACCTTTCGTGCGGGTCGGAACTTACCCGACAAGGAATTTCGCTACCTTAGGACCGTTATAGTTACGGCCGCCGTTTACTGGGGCTTCAGTTCAGAGCTTCGCTTACGCTAACCCCTCTCCTTAACCTTCCAGCACCGGGCAGGTGTCACCCCCTATACTTCGCCTTACGGCTTCGCAGAGAGCTGTGTTTTTGCTAAACAGTCGCTTGGGCCTATTCACTGCGGCTTTCCGTTAAGAAAGCACCCCTTCTCCCGAAGTTACGGGGTCATTTTGCCGAGTTCCTTAACCAGAGTTCTCTCGCACACCTTAGGATTCTCTCCTCGCCTACCTGTGTCGGTTTGCGGTACAGGCACCTTTTATCTCGCTAGAAGCTTTTCTTGGCAGCGGGGAATCAAAGACTTCGCTCCA
>NZ_CP040336.1:4845000-4850000 GCF_009739945.1 Bacillus luti
CTCCCCACGCTTTCGCGCCTCAGTGTCAGTTACAGACCAGAAAGTCGCCTTCGCCACTGGTGTTCCTCCATATCTCTACGCATTTCACCGCTACACATGGAATTCCACTTTCCTCTTCTGCACTCAAGTCTCCCAGTTTCCAATGACCCTCCACGGTTGAGCCGTGGGCTTTCACATCAGACTTAAGAAACCACCTGCGCGCGCTTTACGCCCAATAATTCCGGATAACGCTTGCCACCTACGTATTACCGCGGCTGCTGGCACGTAGTTAGCCGTGGCTTTCTGGTTAGGTACCGTCAAGGTGCCAGCTTATTCAACTAGCACTTGTTCTTCCCTAACAACAGAGTTTTACGACCCGAAAGCCTTCATCACTCACGCGGCGTTGCTCCGTCAGACTTTCGTCCATTGCGGAAGATTCCCTACTGCTGCCTCCCGTAGGAGTCTGGGCCGTGTCTCAGTCCCAGTGTGGCCGATCACCCTCTCAGGTCGGCTACGCATCGTTGCCTTGGTGAGCCATTACCTCACCAACTAGCTAATGCGACGCGGGTCCATCCATAAGTGACAGCCGAAGCCGCCTTTCAATTTCGAACCATGCGGTTCAAAATGTTATCCGGTATTAGCCCCGGTTTCCCGGAGTTATCCCAGTCTTATGGGCAGGTTACCCACGTGTTACTCACCCGTCCGCCGCTAACTTCATAAGAGCAAGCTCTTAATCCATTCGCTCGACTTGCATGTATTAGGCACGCCGCCAGCGTTCATCCTGAGCCAGGATCAAACTCTCCAATAAAGTTAGTTTGTCTAGCATCTAAAAATAAAAATTGACGTTTCACGTTGTTTGTTTCGTTCAGTTTTCAAAGAACTACTTGGTCGCTCATTTGCGACTCCCTTATGTTAACATCTCCGTTAGTTAATGTCAACTAAGTTTTTTATTTCGTTTGTCGCTTTCGACGTTAATGCCATCGGCGACTTGTTCTATATTACACCTCTATATCCTAATCGTCAATATGTTTTTATAAAAAACTTCATTTTTTATAAATCTCATTGTACGTTATCAAATTATCTATTTACATATCTCTTCTATAAGAATATATAAGCAACCCATAAAACACTCTATGGGTTGCTATCCCATTAAAAAACCTATTGTTCTTTTGATGGAACTGAACAACTTCCATCAGTACAAGACATATCGCTTCCTTCGTCTGATGAAAACTCTTGTAACTTAGGAGCAGGATTCTCTTCTTCCCATACTTGCTGAAGTGCACCAATAAAAGTTTCAAGTGGTTGCGCACCTGAAATAGCATATTTCTGATTAACAATAAAATAAGGTACTCCCGAAATTTGATATTGCTGAGCAATCGCTTCATCAACCCGAACATCATTCGCATAAGCACTTTTATTATTGATAACATTTAAAGCTTCTTGCTTATCTAATCCCGATTTTTCAGCAATGGCAGCAAGCACTTCCACATCACTTAAGTTTTGTGATTCAGTAAAATATGCAAAAAGAAGATTTTCTGTAATCTCTTTTTCTTTCCCTTGATCCTTAGCGAACTTCGCAAGACGATGCGCATCAAAAGTATTCGTCGGCTTCATCTCATCAAAATTAAAACTCAACCCCATACTAGCTGCATGATTACCTAGCTGTACATTATTACGCTTAGCTTCTTCAATACTAATCCCATACTTTGATGCAAGTACTTCATTAATACTCGTTCCAGAGTAAACGGGAGTATTCGGATCTAATTCAAAACTTTTAAACTCAACTTCAACATTATCCCTATGCGGGAATTGCTCTAAAGCCATTTCTAATCTACGCTTCCCAATGTAGCAAAATGGGCATACAAAATCTGACCATACTTCAATTTTCATAGAAACACCTCATTAACATGTAGTTTTCAATCATTGTAGCACTGGAAATAAGGAATTCAAAAATTTATGCTTCAAACCTTATATACTACAACCTAAAATGAATTTATAAATAGAAAAAACGATAATCAAAAGTATAAAAACATTACCTTCTGATTATCGCATATACAAATCTAAAATAATTTAATTACGCTGAAATATATCTCTCCACGAACTTCCATACCGTATTCCAATATTTATTCGAATCTATTTTCTCAGCTTCTCCATGTCCAGCACCTGGAACAATTAATTTCTCTTTTTCTACTTTTGCAGCATTATATACTTCATCTAACATTTCAAAAGGAACGAATGTATCAGCGTCCCCGTGAATAAACAGCATAGGTGTTTTACTTTTCGCTACTTGTTTTACAGCTGAAGCTTCCTCTAAATCATATCCAGCTCTTAATTTTGTAACTGTATTTGCCGCATTCATCACAGGGAACTTCGGCAAGTGGAATAAATCCTTTAATTGATAAGTAAATTCATCAATAACAGTTGAGTACCCACAATCTTCAATAATAACTTTAACGTTAGAAGGTAAATCTTCACCTGAAGTCATCATTACAGTTGCTCCACCCATCGAAACACCAAATAGTGCTATTTCAGCATTAGGGTCTTTCTTTACAATTTGTTGAATCCAAATCAAAATATCTTTACGATCATGCCAGCCCATACCAACATAATCTCCTTCACTATTTCCGTGCCCACGAAGATCTGGTGCTATGACATTATAGCCTTCTTCATAAAAGTTACGAATATATTTCGTCATTTCTGATGCCCTACCATTGTATCCATGAACTACAATTGCCCATTTATGACTAGATTGTTCATTCATATATTCATAACCTTTTAAATTCAGTTTATCGAAAGAACGTATAGTTAATGTGTTAGGCTTATACTTTGATACGAAGTTCGCATTCTTCTCTTCATTTGTAGCAAATACATCTCCCGATGCATTTACCGTTTCTACTAAATGAGGATTATCTTGCAAAAATTCTTTTTCTTGTTTCGCATTTAACGCATAGTTATAAAAATAATTCCCGACTAATATATACACAATCGCTAGAAGGACTAAGACTACTATAGTAATTATACCTATCTTTTTCATATTATCTCCTTTTAAAAAATTAAATCTCCCTATATTAAAGTACTTCAAAAAAACAACTGTACTATTTTAACACACCGATAGATTGCTTCCACAAAAAATAAAATAGAAAATCTTAAACTAAACATCGAAAATGATGAAAGAAATTGAATATAAAAGGATAACTTGAGGCTGATAAGAAGTTAAAAACACAAAAAAGACGAGTCATTCTGACTCGTCTTAAAGTTGCTTGGCGACGTCCTACTCTCACAGGGACAAGGTCCCAACTACCATCGGCGCTAGAGAGCTTAACTTCCGTGTTCGGTATGGGAACGGGTGTGACCTCTCTGCCATCATCACCAAACTATGAAGGCATATTCCTTCAAAACTAGATAACATTTGCTACATATTATATGGTTAAGTCCTCGATCTATTAGTATTCGTCAGCTCCACATGTCACCATGCTTCCACCTCGAACCTATCAACCTGATCATCTTTCAGGGATCTTACTAGCTTACGCTATGGGAAATCTCATCTTGAGGGGGGCTTCATGCTTAGATGCTTTCAGCACTTATCCCTTCCGCACATAGCTACCCAGCTATGCCCTTGGCAGAACAACTGGTACACCAGCGGTGCGTCCATCCCGGTCCTCTCGTACTAAGGACAGCTCCTCTCAAATTTCCTACGCCCACGACGGATAGGGACCGAACTGTCTCACGACGTTCTGAACCCAGCTCGCGTACCGCTTTAATGGGCGAACAGCCCAACCCTTGGGACCGACTACAGCCCCAGGATGCGATGAGCCGACATCGAGGTGCCAAACCTCCCCGTCGATGTGGACTCTTGGGGGAGATAAGCCTGTTATCCCCGGGGTAGCTTTTATCCGTTGAGCGATGGCCCTTCCATGCGGAACCACCGGATCACTAAGCCCGACTTTCGTCCCTGCTCGACTTGTAGGTCTCGCAGTCAAGCTCCCTTATGCCTTTGCACTCTACGAATGATTTCCAACCATTCTGAGGGAACCTTTGGGCGCCTCCGTTACACTTTAGGAGGCGACCGCCCCAGTCAAACTGCCCACCTGACACTGTCTCCCGGGTCGATAAGACCCGTAGGTTAGAATTTCAATACAGTCAGGGCGGTATCCCACCAGCGCCTCCACCGAAGCTAGCGCTCCGGTTTCAATGGCTCCCGCCTATCCTGTACAAACTGTACCAAAATTCAATATCAGGCTACAGTAAAGCTCCACGGGGTCTTTCCGTCCTGTCGCGGGTAACCTGCATCTTCACAGGTACTATAATTTCACCGAGTCTCTGGTTGAGACAGTGCCCAAATCGTTACACCTTTCGTGCGGGTCGGAACTTACCCGACAAGGAATTTCGCTACCTTAGGACCGTTATAGTTACGGCCGCCGTTTACTGGGGCTTCAGTTCAGAGCTTCGCTTACGCTAACCCCTCTCCTTAACCTTCCAGCACCGGGCAGGTGTCACCCCCTATACTTCGCCTTACGGCTTCGCAGAGAGCTGTGTTTTTGCTAAACAGTCGCTTGGGCCTATTCACTGCGGCTTTCCGTTAAGAAAGCACCCCTTCTCCCGAAGTTACGGGGTCATTTTGCCGAGTTCCTTAACCAGAGTTCTCTCGCACACCTTAGGATTCTCTCCTCGCCTACCTGTGTCGGTTTGCGGTACAGGCACCTTTTATCTCGCTAGAAGCTTTTCTTGGCAGCGGGGAATCAAAGACTTCGCTCCATAAGGAGCTTCCCCATCACAGCTCAGCCTTCACGATAAGCGGATTTGCCTACTTATCAGCCTAACTGCTTGGACGTGCACAACCAATCGCACGCTTCTTCTATCCTTCTGCGTCCCTCCATTGCTCAAACGATAAAGAGGTGGTACAGGAATATCAACCTGTTGTCCATCGCCTACGCCTGTCGGCCTCGGCTTAGGTCCTGACTAACCCTGAGCGGACGAGCCTTCCTCAGGAAACCTTAGGCATTCGGTGGACGGGATTCTCA
>NZ_CP040336.1:4855000-5027500 GCF_009739945.1 Bacillus luti
CTAGTAACTCTAAAATTGAAAATTCTCTCGGGGTCAATTTCACTTCTTCCCCATCCACAATAACTTTATGGGTTGAGATGTTTATTTTCATCTCTCCAATTTCTAACTCGTCCTCATTTTGAATAGCGAAACCATTCATTTTCATATAACGACGTAACTGGGATTTAATTCTTGCGATTAACTCTAACGGATTAAATGGTTTCGTTACGTAATCATCTGCACCTGTTGTTAATCCTAAAATTTTATCCATATCTTGCGTTTTTGCCGAAAGCATAATAATTGGCATTTCTTTCGATTCTCTTACTTTCATACACATATGAATACCATCTACTTTCGGCATCATAATATCTAATACGACTAAGTGCACTTCATTTTCTTCTAATAGACGTAACCCTTCTTCTCCGTCTCCTGCTTGCAATACTGTATATCCTTCATTCTTTAAATAGATTGTAATTAAATTTCGAATTTCTTTTTCATCATCTACGACTAGTATTGTTTCACGTGACACAATATCTCCCCCATCACTTTTTTAATCCCTAACTTCTATTATAGGAAAACTTCTGAAGAAAAACGTTCGGAAATCCTTAAGATTTTCTGAAGACGCAAAAAAGGTCTAGACTCCCCTTAAGTCTAGACCTTTCAAAAACCCCTTTTATTTACGAACGTAGATGAAATATAGTACGAATAAAACTCCCATAACATACATAACTGGATGAATCTCTTTACGACGACCACTCACAACCATTGTAATTGGATAGAAGATAAATCCGATTGCAATTCCTGTTGCGATACTATACGTAAGTGGCATTGAAATGATAGTAAAGAATGCTGGTACTGCAATCTCAAATTTCTTCCAATCAATCTCTCCTAAAGAAGAAACCATCAAAATCCCTACAATAATTAAAGCTGGCGCCGTTACTGCTGGTGTAACAACACTTAGTAATGGCGAGAAGAATAGTGCCAGTAAGAAGAATCCTGCTGTTACAACTGCTGTAAATCCAGAACGTCCTCCCGCTGCTACCCCTGCAGACGACTCAATGTAAGACGTTGTTGTTGATGTACCTAAGATCGCACCGATTACAGTTGCAATCGCATCCGCAAATAACGCTTTCCCTGCACGTGGTAATTTATTGTTCTTCATTAATCCTGCTTGATTCGCAACCGCCACAAGCGTACCTGCTGTATCAAAGAAATCAATAAAGAAGAACGTTATAATAACAATACCCATTTCAATAGTGAAAATGTCTCCGAAGTGAGTTAACGCCACCCCGAACGTTGGTTCTAGACTAGGAATTGCTCCCACTACAGCTTTCGGAGTATCAATTAATCCTGTTGCCACTCCTAAGATTGCTGTAAGAATCATACCGTAAAATACTGCACCGTTGATTTTCTTAATCATGAAGATAATTGTAGTAACAACTCCGAAAATCGCTAGTAACGTTGTGCCCTTTGTTAAATCCCCCAACCCAACAAGAACAGCATCATTTTTCACGATAATTCCGGCATTTTGGAATCCAAGGAAAGCAATGAATAATCCGATACCTGCCGCTACTGCAAACTTTAACTCCGATGGAATTGCATTAATGATTTTTTCACGAATACCTGAAGCTGTAAGAATGATAAAGATAATACCTGACATTAATGTTCCAGCAATCGCTGTTTGCCACGGAATACCCATCGTTAACACTGCTGTATAAGCAAAGAACGCGTTAATCCCCATACCTGGTGCTAAAGCAATTGGATACTTTGCGAAAATCCCCATAATTAACGAACCAATTGCTGCTGCTAATGCTGTAGCAACGAATACTGCGCCTGGATCCATTCCTGTACCTGCCGGTAACCCTTTAACATTACCAAGCGACAGCGTAGCAGGATTGACAAATAGTACGTAAGCCATAGATAGAAATGTCGTTAACCCTGCTATGAACTCTGTTTTATAATTTGTACCGAGTTCATCAAACTGAAAATAGCGTTTCATCTTACGTTTCCCCCGTTATATGATTACTCGCCGTATTTCCCCTAGCCCTCTTTTATCTATAAAAATAAAAAAGGCTTCCATTACATATACATGGAAGCGTTCTATAAATAAAGACAAGTTTCCCCTCATCTTTATACAAACGCCTCGTAGTCAAGCCATTTACGGTAGCTAGGTAGAAACTTTCGGGCCATATTCCCGATATTATACGACGGCATAATATTCACTTTTCGTTTGAATTACATACTCATATTAACTCGATGAAGTAGTTTTGTCAATTTAAAAACGAACATTTTTATAA
The DNA here is from genome assembly GCF_009739945.1 of Bacillus luti. Classification (NCBI taxonomy): domain Bacteria; kingdom Bacillati; phylum Bacillota; class Bacilli; order Caryophanales; family Bacillaceae; genus Bacillus; species Bacillus luti. The sequence continues at coordinate 4,857,277 of NZ_CP040336.1, forward strand.
AAATATATATTTTCGTTCGTATTAAGGTTGGAATTAAAAAATATCCATCTATGCATAAGCAATAGATGGATATTTTTCACAATACTATTCCCACTCAATCGTTGCTGGTGGCTTACTTGTTATATCATACACGATACGGTTAACGTGTTTTACTTCGTTTACGATACGTACAGAGATTTTCTCTAATACGTCCCAAGGGATACGTGCCCAGTCAGCTGTCATACCGTCGATAGATGTTACCGCGCGGATACCTACTGTGTAATCGTAAGTACGCTCGTCACCCATAACACCTACGCTACGCATACCAGGAAGCGCAGTGAAGTATTGCCAAACTTCGCGGTCTAAGCCCGCTTTAATAATTTCTTCACGTAAAATCGCATCAGATTCACGAACGATTTCTAATTTCTCTTCTGTGATTTCACCTAATACACGAATACCAAGACCAGGGCCTGGGAATGGTTGACGCCATACGATTTCATCAGGAATTCCTAGTTCAGATCCTAATACACGTACTTCATCTTTAAATAACGTGTTTAAAGGCTCAATTAATTTGAACTGCATGTCTTCTGGAAGTCCACCAACATTATGGTGAGATTTAATTGTTTGTGCAGTTGCTGTACCACTCTCAACGATGTCCGTGTAAAGTGTACCTTGTGCTAGGAAGTCCATTCCTTGTAATTTAGACGCTTCATCATCGAATACGTAAATAAATTCGTTACCGATGATTTTACGTTTTTGTTCTGGATCTTCTACACCTTTTAACTTGTTCATGAAGCGTTCTTGTGCATCCACTTTAATAACGTTCATGTGGAAGCCTTCGCTAAATGTTTTCATAACGCCTTCTGCTTCGCCTTTACGAAGTAAACCGTGATCAACGAAAATACATGTTAACTGGTCGCCGATTGCTTTATGAATTAATACCGCTACAACAGAAGAGTCTACACCGCCACTAAGTGCGCATAGTACTTTTTTGTCTCCAACAGTTTCACGGATTTTCTCTAATTCTACTTCGATAAAGTTCTCCATGTTCCATCCTTCAGAACAACCACATACGCCGAATACGAAGTTTTTAATTAAATCGTTACCATGCTCAGAGTGACGTACTTCTGGGTGGAATTGTACACCGTATAAGTTTTTCGCTTCATTGCTCATACCAGCAATTGGGCAAGACTCACTTGTTGCATCTACTACGAATCCTTCAGGTAAACCAGTTACTAAGTCGCCATGGCTCATCCATACAACTTGCTCTTCTGGAAGGTTCGCATATAATTTTGATTCGTTCTCTACTTTAAGAACAGCTTTTCCGTACTCACGGTGGTTTGCACGTTCTACTTTACCACCGAATTGTTGTGTCATAAGCTGCATACCGTAACAAATACCGAAAATCGGTAATCCTAGGTCAAAGATTTTTTCATCACAATGTAATGCACCTTCACCGTATACACTATTTGGTCCACCAGAGAAAATAATCCCTTTTGGATTCATTGCTTTAATTTCTTCTGCAGTAATTGTATGTGGATGAAGTTCACTGTATACACCGAACTCACGAATTCGACGTGCTATTAACTGATTGTACTGACTCCCAAAATCTAAAACGATAATTGTATCATGCTGCTTCTTCAAAATAATCACCCCAACGTTAGTTCTCGTATATAAATATTTTCACCAATTTGGCAAAAAGCATTACTAATATAATAAAAAAAGCCAGTCCTCCGCCTCTAGTCTCATAACAAAGAAAAGGCAGGGGTCTGGCTTTATAAAGAAAGATAGTCTCCGCTCTTTATAAATATAAGACACACTGCCTTCATAGTCAGGTTGTTTACGGTAACCCGGTAGAGACTCTCAAACCATATCATTGAGGATATATGAAGGATCGTTTTATATTATCTTCCTAGATTCTAACAATGAATTGTCGGTATGGTCAAGAGAGAAAGCGACAAAATTCTACAGAAATTAATTTCCTTCCCTCAAAAACATAAAAAAACATCCATTTCTATATAGAAATGGATGTTTTTTCGAGCAAACGGAATTACATCATTCCGCCCATACCGCCCATGCCCATGCCGCCCATGTCAGGCATTCCAGCAGCACCAGCTGGTTCTGGCTTGTCAGCTACTACAGCTTCAGTTGTTAAGAACATAGCTGCAACAGATGCTGCGTTTTGAAGTGCAGAGCGAGTTACTTTAGCTGGATCTACGATACCAGTTTCAAGCATGTTAACCCACTCGCCAGTAGCTGCGTTGAAACCAACGCCTACTTTTTCGCCTTTTAGACGCTCTACAACTACAGATCCTTCTAGACCAGCGTTGATTGCGATTTGACGAACTGGCTCTTCTAGTGCACGAAGTACGATGTTGATACCTGTTGCTTCGTCGCCTTCAGCTACGATAGAAGCTACTTTCGTGTATACGTTCATAAGTGAAGTACCACCACCTGCAACGATACCTTCTTCTACTGCTGCACGAGTTGAGTTAAGTGCATCTTCAATGCGAAGTTTGCGCTCTTTTAACTCAGTTTCAGTTGCTGCACCTACTTTAATTACTGCTACGCCACCTGCAAGTTTTGCAAGACGCTCTTGTAATTTTTCACGATCGAATTCAGAAGTTGTTTCTTCTAATTGCGCACGGATTTGACCGATGCGAGCTTCGATTTGTTGTGTATTTCCAATACCTTCAACTACAGTTGTGTTTTCTTTCGTTACAACGATTTTACCAGCGCGTCCTAAAGATTCAACTGTAGCAGATTTTAAGTCACGGCCTAATTCTTCAGTGATTACTTCGCCACCAGTTAAGATTGCGATATCTTCTAGCATTGCTTTACGACGGTCACCAAATCCAGGAGCTTTAACAGCTACTACATTGAATGTACCACGAAGTTTGTTCACTACTAATGTAGCTAAAGCTTCGCCTTCTACATCTTCAGCAATGATAAGAAGTGGTTTACCTTGTTGTACCACTTGCTCTAATACTGGTAAGATTTCTTGGATGTTAGAAATCTTTTTGTCAGTAATTAAGATGTATGGGTTATCAAGAACTGCTTCCATTTTGTCAGAATCAGTAATCATGTAAGGAGATGCATATCCACGGTCAAATTGCATACCTTCTACTACATCTAGCTCTGTTGTGAATCCTTTAGATTCTTCTAAAGTAATAACGCCGTCGTTACCAACGCGCTCCATTGCTTCAGCAATTAATTCACCTACTTCTTCGTCAGCAGCAGAAATAGCAGCTACTTGTGCGATTGAAGATTTACCTTCGATTGGTTTAGAAATCGTTTTTAATTCTTCAATTGCAGCAGTAACAGCTTTTTCGATCCCTTTACGAAGACCCATTGGATTAGCGCCAGCTGTTACGTTTTTAAGACCTTCACGAATCATAGCTTGTGCTAATACAGTTGCAGTTGTTGTTCCGTCACCAGCTACATCGTTTGTTTTGCTAGCAACTTCTGCTACTAATTTTGCACCCATGTTTTCGAATGCATCTTCTAATTCGATTTCTTTTGCGATCGTTACACCATCATTAGTAATAAGTGGTGAACCGAATTTTTTTTCAAGTACAACGTTACGACCTTTTGGTCCAAGCGTTACTTTTACTGCGTTTGCAAGAGTGTCGACACCGCGAAGCATCGAACGACGTGCTTCTTCACTAAATTTAATATCTTTTGCCATAATAATTGACCCCCTTGGATTGTTTAAGATTTATATAATTAACCGATAACCGCTAAAATGTCACTTTCACGTAAAATCAAGTACTCTTTACCTTCGTATTTCACTTCAGTACCTGCATATTTTGAGAAGATGATAAGATCACCTGCTGCTACCTCTAAAGCAACACGCTCACCATTTTCAAGCACTCGACCAGTACCTGCTGCAACAACTTTACCCTCTTGTGGTTTTTCCTTTGCAGTGTCTGGTAATACAATACCACTTGCTGTTTTTTCTTCTGCTTGAACAAGCTCAATTACAACGCGATCACCTAATGGCTTTAGCATGAACAATAACCTCCTCATTGTGTTATGTAAATTTTATTTATTAGCACTCAAGTCACCCGAGTGCTAACACACTTATAATAATAAATAATCTCAATTTCTTTTGCAAGTAAAAAAATCATAATTTTTTCGCAAATTACTATATATACTTTTCTATATAAAATCCTTCTTCTACTAGCTTTATCATATGAATCGTTGTTTCTACTCCTCGTATGTTACAATATGAAAGACACCCTAAGTTGTTTTCGCTATACACACAACTTTTTCCTGTCTTCTACTTTAATTTCCAATACAAATTTACAAAAAAATCATAATTCAAATGAAAGTTTATATCGTAGGTAGCATATTACATGTTATCCTGCCTTATCTCATACACTAGAGTTAGAAAGGATGGTTAAACCATTTGAAGAAACAATATTGGTGGATTATCGTTACATACATTTTAATGCAGTTATCATCAATTGCTGGATTACCACTTCTCCTAAAAACTGGACTTTATGATAACAGGGGATTTACTAGAGAGGAGAAATTCCAGCTCATAACTGGCCACTGGGCAATCATTAGCTTCTTTATTGCATTATGTATCGTACTTTGGTTACTTAGAACAGACATTCGCGACAGGCATTTAGATACGATGCGCTCTTCTGTTCCAGCTACAGTTGGATGGATTTTCATCGGGTTCTTCTTAGCCTTTTTCTCACAAAGTATCGCTGGTATGATTGAAATGTATTTACTAGGTATTAAACCTGGATCTGAAAATACAGCAAGGCTTATGGACATCGCAAGAACAACACCTTGGTTCCTTATTGTTGTATCTATTATAGGACCAATTTTAGAAGAAATCGTATTTAGAAAAATTTTATTTGGTACACTTTATAAGAAGTTTAACTTCTTTATTGCCGCTATCATTAGTTCTCTTGTATTTGCGGCGATTCATTTTGATTTTACTCACTTATTGGTATACACTGCTATGGGACTCGTATTCGCCTTTTTATATGTAAAAACGAAACGTATTATCGTTCCAATTGCAGCTCATGTTGCGATGAATACATTCGTCGCACTCGCTCAAATTGCAGTAAGCAATGAGCAAATTCAAGAAATGATTAAAGAAGCTGAAAAAATGCAAGGCTTTATCGGAGGATTTTTAGTATGAGAAACTCACCATTGTTCATGGCTGCATTGTACTTCCTTCTCGGATGTATCTTTACACGTTTCGCCATTACGAACGTAACAGATACAATCTGGAATATGTGGACAATACTATTTGCAGTTATGGCGACAATTGATTTTAATTTGGCGCTTCGCCTTATATTAGTTAAATTCACACAGAAGAAATAATAAAACGCAGAGGTCGCTTCCTCTGCGTTTTATTGTGGATAATTTTTCAAAAAGTAAACGAGTGTTTGTAACTCTACAGCTAAATCAATATGATGAATTCTTATATTCTCTGACACATTTAAGCGTGCTGGTGTAAAATTTAAAATACCGTGCACGTTTGTTTCTGCCAATCTATCTGCTACAGATTGCGCTACTGTAGCGGGTACTGTTAATATCGCCACTTGTATATCAGTTGATAAACGTTCTTCTAATTCATCTAAATGATATACAGGAATGCCTCCGATTTCTGTTCCAACTTTCTCTTCACTAACATCAAATGCCATTTCAATCTTTGTATTATTGTTTTTCGTGAAATTATAATGTAAGAAAGCGGTCCCTAAATTACCTACTCCAATAAGCGCTACACGTGTTATATCATCTTGATCGAGTGTTTCCCGGAAAAATGATAATAAATAATTTACATTATATCCATATCCTTTTTTCCCTAACGCTCCAAAATACGAGAAATCTCTTCGAATCGTTGCGGAATCAACCTTTACCGCTTCACTCAATTCGGCTGATGAAACACGTTGCTTACCAGAAAGAGATAAGTTTTGGATAAATCGATAGTATAGAGGCAATCGCTTAGCAGTGGCTTGTGGAATTTTCTGCTGATCCATATAACCTCTCCTCTCTTCCTATCTTGATTCATATACTTTAATCAAATACAGAAGTTTAGCACTCATTAAATTCCTTGTATAATAGAAAGAAGAAGTATTCTCTCTGTATTTTAAACTATACACTATTTTTAGTATGATTGAGAAATATAAACATGGCAAAGTTAAGAAATTATTTGAGGTGAAAACATTGATTTTATTACAAGTAAATGGACTTTCGAAATTATACGGTGCAGAAACGATTCTTGCAAACATAAAATTGGAAGTGCAAACGAAAGATCGTATCGCATTAGTCGGACGAAATGGAGCCGGGAAATCTACATTATTAAAAATAATTGCTGGGGAGTTATCTCATGATGGCGGTGAAATTATAAAACCGAAAGATGTCTCAATGGGATATTTAGCTCAAAATACCGGATTAGAAACGTCGTTAACAATTTGGGATGAAATGTTAACCGTCTTTACGCACTTGCAGCAAATGGAGACAAAACTTCGAAGGCTTGAGCAAGAGATGGGAAAAGAAGAAAACTTTTCAAACGCAGCTATATACGAAAAATTATTAGCTGATTATGATCAATTGCAATTAGACTATAAAGACAAAGGTGGTTATCAGTACGAAGCAGACATTCGCTCGATTTTAAGCGGTCTTGGCTTCCCAGTTGAAACACATCAGACGACAATCTCTACTTTAAGCGGTGGACAAAAAACACGATTAGCTCTCGGTAAACTATTATTAACGAAACCAGACTTACTTATTTTGGACGAGCCTACAAACCATTTAGACATCGAAACATTAACATGGCTTGAACAATATTTACAAGGCTATCCTGGCGCGATACTAATCGTTTCACATGACCGTTATTTCTTAGACAAACTCGTTACACAAGTATATGAAATTTCGAATAAAGAAAGCAGACGATTTGTTGGGAACTACAGTAAATATTTAGACTTAAAATCAGCTTTATACGAGCAAGAAATGAAGCGTTACGAAAAACAACAAGATGAAATCGCTAAGCTTGAAGACTTCGTCCAAAAGAATATAGCTCGTGCATCTACGACGAAGCGCGCACAAAGCCGCCGTAAACAATTGGATCGAATGGAATTATTAACAAGACCATTAGGTGATTCTAAGTCAGCATCATTCCACTTCGACATCGAAAAACAAAGTGGGAATGATGTTTTACAAGTAAAAGATGCAACTATTGGCTATGATGCAGATCCGATCATTGAACATGTAACTATGCGCTTAACACGCGGGGATAGCGTTGCTTTAGTTGGACCAAACGGAATTGGGAAATCCACATTGTTAAAGTCCATTGTGAATAAGTTACCATTATTAAATGGTGATGTTTCTTTCGGATCTAATGTATCTGTTGGTTATTACGATCAAGAACAAGCCAATTTGACATCTTCTAAGCGCGTGTTAAATGAACTATGGGATGAATATCCACTGCAACCTGAAAAAGAAATTCGCACAATACTAGGCAACTTTTTATTCACAGGGGATGATGTACTGAAGCCAGTATCTTCTCTTAGTGGTGGACAAAAGGCTCGATTAGCTCTCGCAAAACTTATGATGCAAAAATCCAATTTATTAATTCTCGATGAGCCGACAAACCATCTTGATTTAAATAGTAAAGAGATTTTGGAGAATGCTTTAATTGATTACCCTGGAACTCTTCTATTCGTTTCACATGACCGCTACTTTATTAATCGCGTAACAACAACTGTTGTTGAGTTATCAACAGAAGGTGCACAGGAGTATTTAGGGGATTACGATTACTACGTTGAAAAGAAAAATGAAATGATTGAACGTGCAGAGCTTGAACAGGAAGAAAATGACGTACCTGTTCAAAAGGTCGTTGCACAAGAAAAGTTAAATTATCTAGAAGAAAAAGAACGTAAAAAACTAGAGCGTCAACGCACTAGAAAAATTGAAGAACTGGAACAAAGTATCGTAGAATTTGAAGAAGAAATTGCTACGTTAGAAGATCAGCTTTGCTTACCAGAAATATATGCTGATTATGAAAAGGCTAGTGAAATTACAACTAAAAAACAAACACTACAAGAACAACTTGAAGCTTGTATGGCAGAATGGGAAGAACTACATTTATAAAAGCATTTCAATAAGAAGGGTGTCTCATAAGTCGAGATTTTTGACTATGCGACATCCTTTTTGTTTTCTAGCAGAAATCAACTTCATCGTACATAAACATTTTTTTGAATATGTCTATCGTAACTTGAACTATATCAACGATTCGACACCAAGTATCGATTTACCGACAAAGTTTGACATCCGTACCAATTCGCAAATTAAAAGAAGATTATCTCGAAATATCTTTTCAGATATTCACCATCATTTTATTTCCCGAAAAAGGATATATTCAAAGGTCAGACTTCATTCCGTTTATCCACAATGTTATACACATATCCACCTTTAATATATAAACATAGAAACAACTTTTCCACATTATCCACAACCCAAGAAAAAGTTATTAACATTTTATATACACAGTAAAAGCCACATTATCAACAGATAATATGGCTTTTATCCACAAGCTGTGGTTAATTTTGTGTATAACTATGCTTCAATATCTAATCCTGGATTTGCATTTAAAGCTAATGTCGCACGTTTTCCTTGTTCATATGCAATTGTACCTGCCGCTGCAATCATTGCTGCATTATCTGTGCATAAGAATAATGGCGGAATAATTAGCTCAATGTTTTCTTTTTGTGCAAATTCTGCTTCTAAACGTGCACGAAGCCCTTTATTTGCGGCCACTCCACCAGCAAGAAGCACTTGCTTTACGTTATATGCATCCGCTGCACGAGACGCTTTCGTTACTAGTACGTCAATTACACTCTCCTGAAAACTTGCTGCTAAATCTTCTGGTGCAATTTCTATACCGCGTTGTTTTGCGTTATGCACAGTGTTGATAACTGCTGATTTCAATCCACTAAAGCTGAAATCATATGAATCAGGTTCTAGCCATGCACGTGGTAAATCAATGGTTGGCTCTCCTTCATGTGCAAGACGATCAATATGAGGCCCCCCTGGATAAGGCATAGATAACGTACGAGCTACTTTATCATATGCTTCTCCTGCTGCATCATCTCGTGTTTCACCAATTACTTCAAATGAACCGTGTTCTTTCATATAAACAAGCTCTGTATGCCCACCAGATACAACAAGTGATAGTAGAGGGAATTGAACTTCTTTTACTAAACGATTCGCATAAATATGGCCAGCTATATGATGGACACCAACTAGAGGAATATCATGCGCAAAGGCCACCGCCTTCGCTGCATTTACTCCAATTAGAAGTGCTCCAACTAAACCAGGCCCTTCAGTTACAGCAATTGCATCAATATCATCAAATGTGATATTTGCTTCTTTTAAAGCTTCTTCTAATACAACTGTAATTTCTTCTACATGATGACGAGATGCAATCTCTGGTACAACCCCGCCAAAACGTTTATGACTTTCAATTTGTGATGCAACGACATTCGCAATAATTTCCGTTCCATTTTTAACAACCGCTACTGCTGTTTCATCACAACTTGTTTCAATACCAAGTATAATCGTATTTTTTTCCATTATATATTCACCCACATTACGAGACCATCTTCCTGATTGTCTGCATAGTATCGTTTACGAATTCCACCATTTTGAAATCCGTATTTTCTGTATAACTGTTTTGCTACTTCATTTGATACACGTACTTCAAGTGTCATCGTTTTTACCCCTAGATCTTTCGCTTCAGAAATAACTTCTTTCAATAAAGCATCCCCTAGCTTTTGACCTCTGTATTCTGGCAAAATAGCTATGTTTGTTATATGTGATTCATCAATAATTATCCACAATCCACAATAACCAATTACACGACCATCTTTTTCTAACACAACATAATGTGCATGTTCATTCATCGTTAACTCACGGCGAAAGGCATCTGCAGTCCAAGGAGTTGCAAAAGATGCTTCTTCAATAGCTACAATTTGAGCGATATCATCGAGTTTCATCTTTCTAAGTATCATATCCATCCTCTGCAGGCTCCTACTTATTTTGACTTTCTAACCACTTTGTTTCAGCTTCAGCTAAACGAAGATAACTAGGAACAAATGAATGTACATCTTGTTCTTCTTTTTGTAATCCTAAGAACGCTAGCTCACTCGGTCTTGGGTTATTTTTAGTGAAAGGAGCAAATACAGCTTGATCACCTAAATGTTCTATGATGGTTTCTTTATGCAACTTAACATCATTACCAATAAATAAAACACGCTTTCCTGTATCTTTTAACATTTGCAACCAGTCTACAATAAGGATGATTCGGTCTTCTTCTATAGAAGTCAAATTCTCTCCTTCATATGTATATAAACCCGTATAAATTTGTCCACGTCTTCCATCGAATAAAGGACAGATTAACCCATTAAAATTGGCTCCATTTGCAGCGACTACTTCTAAGCTTGATACACCTACAATTGGTATTTGAAGAGACCACGCTAATGTTTTTGCGGCTGTGACCCCTATGCGAACACCTGTATATGAACCAGGTCCGGCGGCTACAACAATTTTAGTTAATTCTTTCGGTTTTACACCACATTCTTTTAATAGTTGCTCCACAGCTGGCATAAGACGTACAGAATGGTTTTTTGTTAAATTTGTAATGATTTCCCCAATCACGTTTCCTTCCTCAATAAGGGATACACCCATTACGTAATTTGAAGTATCAATTGCTAGTACTTTCATCTTGTAATAGCTCCTCACATAATCTAATATAGCGATCTCCAATTGGCTCGAGTACAATTTTTCTCGTGTCATCTCCAGCATGGAATAAACTAATTTGTAACTTTTCATTTGGTAAATATGCTTCTATTAAATGAGCCCATTCTACTACTGTGATTCCTTCACCATAGAAATACTCATCAAAACCTAAGTCCTCTTCACTTTCCGCTAAACGATACACGTCCATATGATATAACGGTAATCTTCCTCTATATTCTTTAATAATATTAAAGGTAGGACTATTTACAACTCTTTTCACTCCAAGACCTTTTGCTAACCCTTTTGTAAAGGTCGTCTTGCCAGCTCCAAGATCTCCTTCTAAAATAATTACATCTTGTGCCTTTACAAGTTCACCTAATCTTTCTGATAATCTTTGTGTTTCCTCAGAAGATTTTGTTTTTACTTCATATTTACTCACAGACTTCACCTACTTTATTCACAATGTTCTCTGCTCTTTATTATACAGGTTTTAAATATATAAAAAAGTCCTTAGGAGTAGTCCTAAGGATAGTTTGACTGTCTTTATTAGTTTTTTGTTAAAACAAATAAAAAAATACGAAACAACTTGTTTCGTTCTTTTCTTTATATAAAATGGCGGTCCCGACCGGGGTCGAACCGGCGATCTCCTGCGTGACAGGCAGGCATGTTAACCACTACACCACGGGACCATTGGTTGCGGGGACAGGATTTGAACCTGCGACCTTCGGGTTATGAGCCCGACGAGCTACCGTGCTGCTCCACCCCGCGATGATATAAATAGCTTGGCGACGTCCTACTCTCACAGGGACAAGGTCCCAACTACCATCGGCGCTAGAGAGCTTAACTTCCGTGTTCGGTATGGGAACGGGTGTGACCTCTCTGCCATCATCACCAAACTATTGAAGGCATATTCCTTCAAAACTAGATAACATTTGCTACATATTATATGGTTAAGTCCTCGATCTATTAGTATTCGTCAGCTCCACATGTCACCATGCTTCCACCTCGAACCTATCAACCTGATCATCTTTCAGGGATCTTACTAGCTTACGCTATGGGAAATCTCATCTTGAGGGGGGCTTCATGCTTAGATGCTTTCAGCACTTATCCCTTCCGCACATAGCTACCCAGCTATGCCCTTGGCAGAACAACTGGTACACCAGCGGTGCGTCCATCCCGGTCCTCTCGTACTAAGGACAGCTCCTCTCAAATTTCCTACGCCCACGACGGATAGGGACCGAACTGTCTCACGACGTTCTGAACCCAGCTCGCGTACCGCTTTAATGGGCGAACAGCCCAACCCTTGGGACCGACTACAGCCCCAGGATGCGATGAGCCGACATCGAGGTGCCAAACCTCCCCGTCGATGTGGACTCTTGGGGGAGATAAGCCTGTTATCCCCGGGGTAGCTTTTATCCGTTGAGCGATGGCCCTTCCATGCGGAACCACCGGATCACTAAGCCCGACTTTCGTCCCTGCTCGACTTGTAGGTCTCGCAGTCAAGCTCCCTTATGCCTTTGCACTCTACGAATGATTTCCAACCATTCTGAGGGAACCTTTGGGCGCCTCCGTTACACTTTAGGAGGCGACCGCCCCAGTCAAACTGCCCACCTGACACTGTCTCCCGGGTCGATAAGACCCGTAGGTTAGAATTTCAATACAGTCAGGGCGGTATCCCACCAGCGCCTCCACCGAAGCTAGCGCTCCGGTTTCAATGGCTCCCGCCTATCCTGTACAAACTGTACCAAAATTCAATATCAGGCTACAGTAAAGCTCCACGGGGTCTTTCCGTCCTGTCGCGGGTAACCTGCATCTTCACAGGTACTATAATTTCACCGAGTCTCTGGTTGAGACAGTGCCCAAATCGTTACACCTTTCGTGCGGGTCGGAACTTACCCGACAAGGAATTTCGCTACCTTAGGACCGTTATAGTTACGGCCGCCGTTTACTGGGGCTTCAGTTCAGAGCTTCGCTTACGCTAACCCCTCTCCTTAACCTTCCAGCACCGGGCAGGTGTCACCCCCTATACTTCGCCTTACGGCTTCGCAGAGAGCTGTGTTTTTGCTAAACAGTCGCTTGGGCCTATTCACTGCGGCTTTCCGTTAAGAAAGCACCCCTTCTCCCGAAGTTACGGGGTCATTTTGCCGAGTTCCTTAACCAGAGTTCTCTCGCACACCTTAGGATTCTCTCCTCGCCTACCTGTGTCGGTTTGCGGTACAGGCACCTTTTATCTCGCTAGAAGCTTTTCTTGGCAGCGGGGAATCAAAGACTTCGCTCCATGAGGAGCTTCCCCATCACAGCTCAGCCTTCACGATAAGCGGATTTGCCTACTTATCAGCCTAACTGCTTGGACGTGCACAACCAATCGCACGCTTCTTCTATCCTTCTGCGTCCCTCCATTGCTCAAACGATAAAGAGGTGGTACAGGAATATCAACCTGTTGTCCATCGCCTACGCCTGTCGGCCTCGGCTTAGGTCCTGACTAACCCTGAGCGGACGAGCCTTCCTCAGGAAACCTTAGGCATTCGGTGGACGGGATTCTCACCCGTCTTTCGCTACTCATACCGGCATTCTCACTTCTAAGCACTCCACCAGTCCTTACGGTCTGACTTCACTGTCCTTAGAACGCTCCCCTACCACTGATACCATTGGTATCAATCCGCAGCTTCGGTGGTGTATTTAGCCCCGGTACATTTTCGGCGCAGAGTCACTCGACTAGTGAGCTATTACGCACTCTTTAAATGGTGGCTGCTTCTAAGCCAACATCCTAGTTGTCTAAGCAACTCCACATCCTTTTCCACTTAATACACACTTTGGGACCTTAGCTGGCGGTCTGGGCTGTTTCCCTTTTGACTACGGATCTTATCACTCGCAGTCTGACTCCTAAGTATAAGTCGTTGGCATTCGGAGTTTGACTGAATTCGGTAATCCGATGAGGACCCCTAGTCCAATCAGTGCTCTACCTCCAAGACTCTTAAACTTAAGGCTAGCCCTAAAGCTATTTCGGGGAGAACCAGCTATCTCCAGGTTCGATTGGAATTTCTCCGCTACCCACACCTCATCCCCGCACTTTTCAACGTGCGTGGGTTCGGGCCTCCATTCAGTGTTACCTGAACTTCACCCTGGACATGGGTAGATCACCTGGTTTCGGGTCTACGACCACGTACTAAACGCCCTATTCAGACTCGCTTTCGCTGCGGCTCCGCCTCTTCAGCTTAACCTTGCACGGGATCGTAACTCGCCGGTTCATTCTACAAAAGGCACGCCATCACCCATTAACGGGCTCTGACTATTTGTAGGCACACGGTTTCAGGATCTCTTTCACTCCCCTTCCGGGGTGCTTTTCACCTTTCCCTCACGGTACTGGTTCACTATCGATCACTAGGGAGTATTTAGCCTTGGGAGATGGTCCTCCCAGATTCCGACGGAATTTCACGTGTTCCGCCGTACTCAGGATACATTCAAGAGAGAATGAAGTTTCGACTACGGGGTTGTTACCCTCTACGACGGACCTTTCCAGGTCGCTTCGTCTACCTCATTCCTTTGTAACTCCGTATAGAATGTCCTACAACCCCAAGAGGCAAGCCTCTTGGTTTGGGCTATGTTCCGTTTCGCTCGCCGCTACTCAGGAAATCGCATTTGCTTTCTCTTCCTCCAGGTACTTAGATGTTTCAGTTCCCTGGGTCTGTCTTCCTTACCCTATGTATTCAGATAAGGATACCATACCATTACGTATGGTGGGTTTCCCCATTCGGAAATCTTCGGATCAAAGCTTACTTACAGCTCCCCGAAGCATATCGGCGTTAGTCCCGTCCTTCATCGACTCCTAGTGTCAAGGCATCCACCGTGCGCCCTTTCTAACTTAACCAAACTAAAAATTAAAAAATATGAGCTACACTGTTATCTAGTTTTCAAAGAACATACATTTATATATGAGAGATAGTTCTCTCAAAACTGAACAAAACGAAACACGGAAACTTATATTGATGAACAGCGTTCATCAATTCTCCATAGAAAGGAGGTGATCCAGCCGCACCTTCCGATACGGCTACCTTGTTACGACTTCACCCCAATCATCTGTCCCACCTTAGGCGGCTGGCTCCAAAAAGGTTACCCCACCGACTTCGGGTGTTACAAACTCTCGTGGTGTGACGGGCGGTGTGTACAAGGCCCGGGAACGTATTCACCGCGGCATGCTGATCCGCGATTACTAGCGATTCCAGCTTCATGTAGGCGAGTTGCAGCCTACAATCCGAACTGAGAACGGTTTTATGAGATTAGCTCCACCTCGCGGTCTTGCAGCTCTTTGTACCGTCCATTGTAGCACGTGTGTAGCCCAGGTCATAAGGGGCATGATGATTTGACGTCATCCCCACCTTCCTCCGGTTTGTCACCGGCAGTCACCTTAGAGTGCCCAACTTAATGATGGCAACTAAGATCAAGGGTTGCGCTCGTTGCGGGACTTAACCCAACATCTCACGACACGAGCTGACGACAACCATGCACCACCTGTCACTCTGCTCCCGAAGGAGAAGCCCTATCTCTAGGGTTTTCAGAGGATGTCAAGACCTGGTAAGGTTCTTCGCGTTGCTTCGAATTAAACCACATGCTCCACCGCTTGTGCGGGCCCCCGTCAATTCCTTTGAGTTTCAGCCTTGCGGCCGTACTCCCCAGGCGGAGTGCTTAATGCGTTAACTTCAGCACTAAAGGGCGGAAACCCTCTAACACTTAGCACTCATCGTTTACGGCGTGGACTACCAGGGTATCTAATCCTGTTTGCTCCCCACGCTTTCGCGCCTCAGTGTCAGTTACAGACCAGAAAGTCGCCTTCGCCACTGGTGTTCCTCCATATCTCTACGCATTTCACCGCTACACATGGAATTCCACTTTCCTCTTCTGCACTCAAGTCTCCCAGTTTCCAATGACCCTCCACGGTTGAGCCGTGGGCTTTCACATCAGACTTAAGAAACCACCTGCGCGCGCTTTACGCCCAATAATTCCGGATAACGCTTGCCACCTACGTATTACCGCGGCTGCTGGCACGTAGTTAGCCGTGGCTTTCTGGTTAGGTACCGTCAAGGTGCCAGCTTATTCAACTAGCACTTGTTCTTCCCTAACAACAGAGTTTTACGACCCGAAAGCCTTCATCACTCACGCGGCGTTGCTCCGTCAGACTTTCGTCCATTGCGGAAGATTCCCTACTGCTGCCTCCCGTAGGAGTCTGGGCCGTGTCTCAGTCCCAGTGTGGCCGATCACCCTCTCAGGTCGGCTACGCATCGTTGCCTTGGTGAGCCGTTACCTCACCAACTAGCTAATGCGACGCGGGTCCATCCATAAGTGACAGCCGAAGCCGCCTTTCAATTTCGAACCATGCAGTTCAAAATGTTATCCGGTATTAGCCCCGGTTTCCCGGAGTTATCCCAGTCTTATGGGCAGGTTACCCACGTGTTACTCACCCGTCCGCCGCTAACTTCATAAGAGCAAGCTCTTAATCCATTCGCTCGACTTGCATGTATTAGGCACGCCGCCAGCGTTCATCCTGAGCCAGGATCAAACTCTCCAATAAAGTTAGTTTGTCTAGCATCTAAAAATAAAAATTGACGTTTCACGTTGTTTGTTTCGTTCAGTTTTCAAAGAACTAAAAGCGGGTGAAGAGAATCGAACTCTCGACCAGAGCTTGGAAGGCTCTTGTTTTACCACTAAACTACACCCGCGTGGTCGGGAAGACAGGATTTGAACCTGCGACCCCCTGGTCCCAAACCAGGTGCTCTACCAAGCTGAGCCACTTCCCGTAATTGGCGCGCCCGAGAGGAGTCGAACCCCTAACCTCTTGATCCGTAGTCAAACGCTCTATCCAATTGAGCTACGGGCGCTTATTCATGATGTTTTTTCGTCGTTGTATTTTGGCGACTCAATTATCTTATCATACTACATTTTTAAATGCAAGTACTTTTTTAAAAAGATTTTTTGATGCGGCCGAGAGGACTTGAACCTCCACGGGGTTTCCCCCACTAGGCCCTCAACCTAGCGCGTCTGCCGTTCCGCCACGACCGCGCGGAAAAAACAAAAGTGAGCCATGAAGGACTCGAACCTTCGACCCTCTGATTAAAAGTCAGATGCTCTACCAACTGAGCTAATGGCTCGTAAATGGCTGGGCTAGCTGGATTCGAACCAGCGCATGACGGAGTCAAAGTCCGTTGCCTTACCGCTTGGCTATAGCCCATCGAAATAATTATCTTCTTTTCAAAGACAAATGTTATTGTACCATAATGACCAATAAAAAACAACTGCCAATTAGCAGAAGTTAAAATGGCGGTCCCGACCGGGGTCGAACCGGCGATCTCCTGCGTGACAGGCAGGCATGTTAACCACTACACCACGGGACCATTGGTTGCGGGGACAGGATTTGAACCTGCGACCTTCGGGTTATGAGCCCGACGAGCTACCGTGCTGCTCCACCCCGCGATGATATCACTTATATATTTTATATGGTGGAGGATGACGGGATCGAACCGCCGACCCCCTGCTTGTAAGGCAGGTGCTCTCCCAGCTGAGCTAATCCTCCGAAGTGGTGACCCGTACGGGATTCGAACCCGTGTTACCGCCGTGAAAGGGCGGTGTCTTAACCACTTGACCAACGGGCCAATATGAATGGCAGAGAAGAAGGGATTCGAACCCTCGCACCGCGTTAGCGATCTACTCCCTTAGCAGGGGAGCCCCTTGAGCCACTTGGGTACTTCTCTGTATGGCTCCGCAGGTAGGACTCGAACCTACGACCGATCGGTTAACAGCCGATAGCTCTACCACTGAGCTACTGCGGAATAATAAAGACAATTTGTATCTTATAAAACTTATCATCGTAAGTCAAGAAGTTTTTTCACAACATCTTGTACAAACGTGACATGTTTATAATATACTGGATTGCGTTTTCACTGTCAAGATGTTTTCTTTATCAGAATTAGTTTCCCTTTACATTTTCCACAGACATATCTTTTTGTATTTATTTGACGTCTCCTTACATATTGAAATGAGCACTCCACACATTCATACACATAAACCTTCTGTTCCTTCTCTTCATTAATCATTCGTTTACAAAAACGTGGTGCACCGACTTCTTTTAACAATTCACGAAAATCTCTATCCCGGTGCTTATACCCTCTTCCTGCAATATGTAAGTGATAATGACAAAGTTCATGTTTAACAATCCCGACTAACTCTTCTTTACCATACATTTTATAATATTGATAATTCAGTTCGATATTGTGGCTCTTCAACAGATAACGCCCACCAGTTGTACGTAATCTATTATTAAACATCGCTTTATGTAAGAACGGCATACCAAAGTATCTTAACGACACTTCCTCTACTAGCTGTTGGATTTCTCGCTCATCCATTCTCATTCCTCCTAAACAAAAAAATATTTTTACACTTTTCTCCCTTCTTATACATATATTAAATAGTACATATACCCATCCTCATTCAAGAAGCGTGGTTTCTAACAATACAATATGAATAGAAATCCACTCACCAACCTCTCATCAATAGTACCTTAGCGAAAAGGGAAGATTTTTGAGAGTAGGATTAAACAAGGAGGGATTCCTATGCCCACATGGCTAAAAAAACAGATGCAACGTGCATATTTCGAAAAAAACCGGTATCAAATTAAATTACTAAATGAATGCTGGTTTTATTATAGCAAAATCCATCAAAGCTAATAATCCATTATACTTCTTACCCAATAAAAAAAAGAGCAGTTTCATCTGCTCTCTTCTCTTATTATTCAATCGGCAACATGGATAATGCGACACGACCTTTTTTTGTATCAATATCATCGACCCATACCTTTACAATTTGCCCGACAGATACAATATCTAACGGATGCTTCACATATTGTGTACTTAGCTTAGAAATATGTACTAAACCATCTTGCTTTACACCAACATCAACAAAAGCACCAAAATCAACAACGTTACGAACGGTTCCTTCTAGTTCCATACCACGTTTTAAATCTTCTAATTTCAAAATCCCTTTTTTCAGAAGTGGTTTAGGCAACTCATCTCTCATGTCTCGCTCTGGACTAATAAGCGCATCTATAATATCCACTAATGTCGGTTCCCCAACTCCCGTTTCTTGAGACAACTTAGAAATCTCTACTTCTTCTAAGCTCTTTTGTAAATGCAATTGTCCTACATCATCTTTTGATAAACCTAAACTCTTCAATAACAATTCAACATTTTTATATTGTTCTGGATGAATTCCTGTTCGATCTAATGGATTCGCCCCTTCTAATATACGTAAGAAACCTATACATTGTTCGTACGTCTTTGCACCTAAGCGCGGGATTTTCTTTAATTCCGTGCGTTTCGTAAATTTCCCATCTTCTTCTCTCTTTGCCACAATATTTTTCGCAACAGTTTTCGATAAACCAGAAACATATTGTAATAATGCAACTGAAGCCGTATTTACATTAACACCAACTTGGTTAACTGCCGTCTCAACTACAAATGTTAATGATTCATTCAATCTCTTTTGAGATACATCATGTTGGTACTGTCCAACCCCAACTGATTTAGGATCAATCTTCACAAGTTCAGCAAGCGGATCTTGCAGACGTCTACCGATAGAAACCGCACTTCTTTCTTCAACCTGTAAATCCGGGAATTCCTCACGGGCTAAATCAGAAGCCGAATACACACTCGCACCAGCTTCGTTCACAATAATATAGAAGACTTCTCGTTTCACATTTTGTAATACATCAACTATAAATTCTTCTGATTCTCTAGAAGCTGTACCATTCCCAATCGCAATCATTTCAACTTCATATTTATCTATAATAGAAAGAACTTCCGCTTTTGCAGCTTCATATTTACGAACTGGCGGATGGGGATAAATAACACCAATATGTAGAACCTTCCCTGTATCATCTACTACAGCTAATTTACAACCCGTTCTATATGCAGGGTCTACAGCTAACACCACTTTCCCTTTCATAGGAGGTTGTAATAGTAAGTTACGTAAATTCTCAGAGAAAATATGTATCGCTTGTTCCTCAGCTGTTTCTGTTAATTCTTTTCGAATCTCTCTTTCAATTGAAGATTGAATTAATCGTTTATAGCTATCTTCAATCGCTAATTGTACATAATGTGCACTTTTAGACTCGTTATCACGAATTACTTTCTTATATAAGAAACTTAATATCTCATCTACTGGCGGAACAACAGCAATTCTCAATATATCTTCTTTCTCACCACGATTCATCGCTAGTACACGATGCGGCACTACTTTCTGCAACGGTTCTTCATAACTGTAATACATTTCATATATATTCTTTTCATCTTTTTCTTCATCTTTTACAGCCGAAGACATAATGCCTTTTCTAAACGTAACATTCCGAATCCAACTACGATATGCAGCTTCATCTGAAACGATTTCTGCGATAATGTCTTGAGCACCTTGTAATGCCTCTTCTGCAGTTTGTACTTCTTTCTCGACATCAATAAATTCTATCGCCTTTTTATTTGGATCTTCTTTTTTATATAACAATAACCATTCAGCTAACGGTTCTAATCCTTTTTCTTTTGCAATCGTCGCTTTCGTTCTTCTTTTTTCTTTATATGGACGATATAAATCTTCTACTTCTTGCAACTTTGTAGCTTTAACAATTTGCTGACGTAACTCTTCTGTCAGTTTCCCCTTCTCATCAATAAGACGAAGAACCTCTTCCTTCCTACCTTCAAGTTGCAGCATATATTGCCATCTCTCTAAAATCGCACGAATTTGCACTTCATCTAAAGAGCCTGTCCATTCTTTTCGGTAACGAGCAATAAATGGAACTGTGTTACCTTCTTCTGTTAATTGAATAACATGACGAACCTGCTTTTCGGTAAAGCCTAATTCTTTCACTAACATTTTCATTAACGCTTGTCGATTATCTACCATTTCCATATACAACCGTAACCTCCTCTATAATAAAAAAAGTTGCCCTGCAAAGAGAGCAACTTAAACTGCCGATTTAAAAATCTATTAGTCCTAAACTAATTTGTAACGCTTCATCTACACGACTCATCATCACTTCATCCAAATGAGTGATTTTGTCCGTTAAGCGTTGCTTATCGATTGTTCGAATCTGCTCAAGTAAAATAACAGAATCTCTCTCAAAACCGTACTTTTTCGCATCAATTTCCACATGAGTGGGTAATTTCGCTTTTTGAATCTGTGCAGTAATAGCCGCTACAATCACCGTTGGACTAAAACGATTTCCGATGTCATTTTGAATGACAAGAACCGGACGAACGCCTCCTTGCTCAGAACCAACAACTGGGGAAAGGTCTGCAAAATACACGTCGCCGCGTTTTACAATCAAAATATTACCCCCCGCTAACTAAGCGTTCTACTGTATGAGCTGCTTCATACTCTGCTAAGAAAGCTTCAGATGCAATACCAAGATTAATTTTTCCCATTTCAATGTACCCACGTCGCATTGATTCATGTTGGTAGCGTTTCTTCGTCTTATGTTGACGCAATAACAGTTGTGTTGCCTGGCAAATTAGTTCATGGCGATTCTTATTCTCTTGTTTTCCAATTCCGTCCAATTCCGTTACCATTTGCTTTGGCAACCGAACCACGATTTCAGTAGTTACACTTGATTCGGACACAAAAATACACCTCCACCGTCAACTACACACCCAAATATATATATGACACCTATTGTAATAATACCATTGTATGGAGCCTGTTGCAAAGACTTCCTTATTCCTTGCTTATGTTTTCCAATTCACAAGCAAAACATTCATCTTCCATTATTTTTTATCTCATTTTAAACAAGAATCAAAAGAATTCCTCTGCAAAACTTATATGAAAAGCGATTATAAGTAAAAAGCTTTTCGTCAAAAAAGAGCTTATTCTCCAACAATGAAAAACCCCCTCAAATGACAAAAAGCAAATCACACTACCTTCTATATACTATTTAAATAATTAATTACCTCTACAACCTTTCCATGCCGTATAAATATTCTCGGTACACGGAAACTTATCGTTGCGATAATTTCATAATTAATAGTCCCGGAGTATTCAGCAACCTCAGTAGCGCTAATATACTCATCACCTTGTCTTCCGATGAGTGTAACTCTCGTACCAAGCGGCACTTCACAAGGAAGATGTATCATAAATTGATCCATCGTTACTCGCCCTACAATCGGTACTCTTTTACCATTTACAAGCACTTCAAATCCTTGTAATCTTCTAAGCCAGCCATCTGCATAGCCAATTGCAACAGTCGCAATCCATTCTTCAGTTTTTGTTCGGTACGTGACGTTATAACTAATCCCATCCCCTTTAATCACCTGTTTAATATGAGCAACCTTCGTATGAAGCGACAACGCTGGTTCTAATTCAAACGGTAAAAAAGGACGTATTTCTACAGAAGGGGATAACCCATACATCGCAATACCAACTCGCACCGCATTAAATGTAATTCCTTGAAAACGTAACGTTGCAGCACTATTAGCCGTGTGGACAAATTTAGGATCCACTCCGAATTCTTTCAACCAACTTAACTGCTCTAAGAATGTGTTATATTGCTTATCAAAGTAAGAAGTCTCCACTTCATCTGCTGTTGCAAAATGTGTATAAACCCCTTCTAACTCTAAAAACGGTGCACCTTCTAAACTCTTCAAGAATCCTTTTAATTCTTTGCGTTCTCGTATTCCGATTCTTCCCATACCACTATCAAAATTAATGTGGAATTTCATTATAGATGAACCGTCCCAAAGTTTTATTGCTTCGTCCACCCATTCTTTTTGAAAAACAGTTAGTGCTACATCATTTTCAGCGGCTACATTTACATCACGGGGCGGAGAAGGGCCTAACACTAAAATCGGAGCAGTAATACCAGCTCTCCGAAGCACTAATGCTTCATCTAAAAAAGCAACTGCTAACCTTGTCGCTCCTGCTTCTAATGCAGTTTTAGCCACCGGTACATAATCGTGTCCATATGCATTCGCTTTAACTACAGCAAAAATCTCTACATCACTTGGAATAAATTCTTTAATGTGCGTAATATTGTTATAAATCGCGTCTAAATCTACTTCTACCCAAGTGTCACGGTAAAATGGTGCTTCTTCCATAAATACACTTCCTTATACACGATATGCGAAGCTTATTCTTTTATATGCTTCTTTTATGAAATCCAGCCTTCAAACTAAGAAAAGACGTGGTGCATATATAGCACCACGTCTAAAAAGTTTACTTCACCTGCTTCGCTGTAACTGAACGAGCAACCATTAACAGCTCCTTCGGCTCTAAACCTTTAGACACGAGCATATATTCTACTCCGTTATGCGACCACGTTAGAGAATCTTTCGTCAATGCGCCAATCGTGAAACCAAGATCAACCAATTCCCCACTTACACTTATCGCCGACGAAGCCTCTGCAACTTTTGCCTTTTCTTGTATTAAAGTAAAGGATTTCTTATTTCCAGTGTATGTGAGTATCGCACGCTTGCCACTGTCTGTCTGCAACTCTTTTTCGTCTTTCAATGTCACACCTTGTGGCGTATCTCTTGGATACAAAATAGCAAATGGTTTGTCTTCTTTTGCTGTTGTTGGTACATCCACTTGCGCTCTAGACATATTTTGCTTTGTATCAAATGCACCTTTATCAAATTTTGCATCGAACTTCACTTTAGAGAAATCTACTTTTACAAGAACGTTTTGATCATTATCCATTAACTTCACCGAAACCGGTGTTAGATCACTCTTCTTCAATGTAATCTCTTGCTTCGGTAACATATTTTGATGTTGATAGTTTGTTTTGGTCTTAAAAAT
Source organism: Bacillus luti (assembly GCF_009739945.1). NCBI lineage: Bacteria > Bacillati > Bacillota > Bacilli > Caryophanales > Bacillaceae > Bacillus > Bacillus luti. Next base: position 4,880,845 of record NZ_CP040336.1, read on the forward strand.
ATAATACTTATCTGTTTTCTCGAAAGTAAGATTTTTCTTATCCTGCAAAATATCTCTCACAAGCGATTCATATAAATAAGCCTGGCTACTATTTTGCGGCCAATCACTTTGAAAACGGAAACTCTTATTAAGCGCCGGCGTTAATACAAATACACCTTCTTCATTTCTTAAAATAATTTGACTTTGATCTTTTTTCGCATTCTGTAAATTCACACGATAAAAAGAAGGTTCTTTATGCCAAATTTCCACTTTATACTCCTGAGGCTCATTCCCTGTTTTAATAGACAATTTCGCTTCAGCTTGATAACTTTTCATCCCTTTCACTTTCGCCTCTAAATCTCTCACGACATCATCCTGTTTCTTCTCCATACAACCCGCCAACACAAAAACGGTTAATAAACCGACAAGAACTAAAAACAGACGCCTTTTCATCACTTCAGCCCCTTTGCCCCTATAAATGAATGGAAGATATGCCTTCCTTATCGCTACCTCAAATATATGAGACAAAGATATAAAATATGCAGACTAGCGTGACGAGCTTTCTAAAACAACTTGAGCGACAGCAAATTCCTTACTATGACTAATTGATAAATGAACAATATGCTCTGTATTTGCAATAAGAATCGGCTTACCTCTATCATCATTTCTTACTTCAACATCTAAAAAACTCACTTCTTTCCCGATACCAGTCCCTACCGCTTTTGAATACGCCTCTTTCGCTGCAAATCTTCCAGCTACAAATTCCGTAAGGCGACTTCCTTTCATTTCCTTAGCAACATTACGTTCACTTTCAGTTAAAATACGTTCCATAAATTTAAGCTTTCCATCTAGCATTTTTTCAATTCTATTCAATTCAATAATATCGATTCCAATCCCTACAATCATTTCGAAATCCCCTTCTTCTATTTAGCTTTACTCTTTCATACTGTAAGAATAACAGAGATTCTTTATGATGCAAAAGGAGTGATACTAACAACATGCTATTACGATTTGCACGCATTCCCTTACAACCAATTATCATCTCTTTACTTCTTATACAGTTAGTCATGTTTATGTTAAGCGACTTTTCTCTATTTCCTCTGGCAGCCTATAATGAATATATCTCTAAAGGAGAATGGTGGCGTCTCATAACTTCCCTACTTGTACATGTAGACTTACAACATTTTCTTTCTAATAGTATTTGTTTATTTGTACTTGGTTCTTCTATTGAAAGGCAGCTAGGACATTTTTCCTTCATCATTATTTTTTTCCTTTCTGGCATTCTCGGAAATATTTCTACTTATATTATTATGCCTCTTGAATATATTCACGCCGGAGCATCCGGCGGTATTTTTGGATTGCTAGGTGCACAATTATTCCTATTGTATAGTCGATATCGTTCTTCCAACCCAAGAGACATCGCTATTTTTTCAATCATGATATTTATATTACTACTATTTACTTTCTTTAATCCCTCTGCCAATCCTATAAGCCACTTAACAGGATTGATCATTGGTGGTATTTGCACCCCTTTATTAACAAAAAAATTCGATGGTGCAGAGCTCATTTAATATAAAAGCTCGCACCATCGACAATTTCTACATCTGTTTGTTTACTTAAATCTCTCATGAGTTGGAATAAAGACTCATCCTTCTTCTTCGCCTCAATCATACAATCAATTTGTCCAACACTACCCTTTATCCTTCTTAAAAAAGATACAAATGCCTCAACATCAATAAAATCAGCATGCGCTCTTGGATCTTTCTCGTCCCTAGGGCTAGAAATGTGCATTTTCACTGGTAACAAAGACGATTCCCACGTATGTACAACACGCGCCCAATCTTCATGCCAATCTTCTCGATCATTATTCATCATATGGTGATGTAAATCAAATACAACGGGAATGTCCAATTTTTCTCCTAAATATAATGTTTCCTCGAGCGTAAAAGTTGTATCATCATTTTCTAACATAATCATTTCCTGAATACCTCTTGGTACATTAGACCAATTCTCTATAAAACGCTCTAATGCGAGCTCTTTATCTTTATATCCACCCCCAACATGCATTACACATCGTTGCTTATGTTCAATCCCCATACCTTTTAATAATTTTCTATGCATTTGTAATGTCTTTACAGATTGTTTAAAAATATTCTCCTCAGCCGAATTGAGTACAACAAAATGATCTGGATGAAAATCAATACGCATATTCATTCGAATGGCGTAATCACCTAGCGCTTTTAAATTTTCTTTTAAGGGACGAATGTAGTTCCACTCTAACAACTCCTCATGATTCGCTAAAGGAATCAGCTTAGAACTAAGTCGAAAAAAGGATATATCATGGCCTTTATTATGTTTTAATAACCGTAAGCAATTTTCCAAATTCGAATTAGCAATCCTTTCAAGTTTACGAATCGCCGCTTCCCGATCATCTATTTTTTGAAACTGCGCGTACGTCATCGTTTGAGATGGAGATGCATTTTTCAAATGTACACTCATCGCAACATACCCAAGTCTTACAAGCATGTAACACCTCATTTCTACACAAGTTATTATGTAGTATGTACAATTACAGAAATAAAAAAAGAGAATGCCGGAAAAGGGCATTCTCTTTTTTTGCTATTAAGCTTGTGGCTTACGGCTATGATGTTTTCTTTCGCCGCGTCCAGTTGAAGAACCTGGGCGACCTTGACCTTCGCCTCTGCGACCACGGTTACCATCACGGCTACCCTCGCGATTGCGATCACGGTTACCGTCACGATTACGGCCATCACGATTACGGTCACGGTTACGACCATCGCCACTGCGTCCGTCACGACTACGATTACGGTTACCATCACGGTATCCGCCTCCGTTACCACCGCGTTTTTTAGAACCGCCACCTCTTGAAACAACTGGTGGTTCTGATGTTAAAGCGATTGGAGTTGTATCCGGCTCTTTTGTCATCATTTTTAAAGCAGCAGCTACTACTGTTACAGAGTCATTCTCTTCTAACATTTCTTCTGCAATACGCTTGTAGTATGATAAGTTATCACTTTCAATTGTGCTTTGAAGTTTTTCAGCGATTAAACGTTGTTGACCTTCTAGTGCCTCGTCAAGTGTCGGTGCTTCCATACGATCAACTTTACGTTTTGTTGTACGCTCGATATTTTTCAATTGTCCTGATTCACGTGGTGTTACAAATAGCATTGCAATACCTTTTTTACCTGCACGACCAGTACGGCCGATACGGTGAACGTATGATTCTGGATCTTGAGGAATATCGAAGTTGTATACGTGAGTTACGCCTGAAATATCAAGACCACGTGCAGCAACGTCTGTTGCAACAAGAACTTCGATAGCACCTTCTTTAAATTTACGTAATACAGACATACGTTTCGCCTGCGTTAAATCACCATGGATACCTTCTGCTGCATAACCACGTAAGTTTAATGCTTCTGATAATTCATCAACACGACGCTTTGTACGACCGAATACGATTGCAAGCTCTGGAGATTGAATATCTAGTAAGCGTGTTAACACGTCAAACTTTTTCTTTTCTTGCACTTCTAAATAGAACTGCTGAATGTTTGGCATTGTTACTTCTTTTGCTTTTACTTTAATGTGTTGAGGCTCAGTCATGAAACGCTCAGCAATACGACGGATTGGATCTGGCATTGTCGCTGAGAATAGTAATGTTTGATGTGTTTCTGGCACATCTGTTAAAATTGCTTCAATATCTTCAATGAAGCCCATGTTTAACATTTCATCCGCTTCGTCAAGAACAACTGTCTCTACGTTTTGTAGGCGAAGTGTTTTACGGTTAATATGATCTAAAATACGACCCGGCGTACCAACAATAATGTGTGGGTGTTTTTTTAGAGCACGAATTTGGCGGTTAATATCTTGACCACCATAGATTGGTAAAATACGAACACGTTTATGTTTACCAATTTTGTATAGCTCTTCTCCAACTTGAATTGCTAATTCACGCGTTGGCGCGATAACAATACCTTGAACTGCTTCTTTATTTGTATCCACTTTATCTAATAGTGGTAATCCGAATGCTGCCGTTTTCCCTGTACCTGTTTGTGCTTGCCCAATAATATCTTTACCTTGCAATGCATGTGGAATTGTTTCAGCTTGAATCGGCGTAGCCTCTTCAAAGCCCATACTTTCAACTGATTGCAGTAAAGACTCACTTAATCCTAATTCTCGAAATGTTGTCAATGTTACTTCTCCTTTTCTATCCTATACTTATCATTTAAAAAAAGGCGTTTTCCGAATTTGCGGAAAAGCCCTTTTCCTGAATACTCACGTATATAACCGGGCGTATATTCTTCACGAAAATACTTCTAAACGTTATTACACTTTATCAATTATAAGTTTTGTATGTGCAAAAAGCAAACCCAACTGTTACCTTATTTCATATTCAGGGCCTTTTTCTTTACTTTTATTTTTTTATCATTTACTGTAAGCGCTTATTATAAGTTTCTTCCATTTTCGTAACTATCATCCCTATTTATATACGCCAATTATTTCAACATCGTAATTACTTCCTCTAATTTCATGCCACGAGATGCTTTTACTAATACAACATCTTTCACATCAACTACTGCTTGTAAATCCTTTACTAGCGCTTCTTTATTATCATACGCCTTTACACGTTCGCTAGGGAAGTTAATTTTCGCTCCTTCAGCAATTTGAGCCCCTAATCTACCATATGTGAATACAAATGCGATTTTTGCTGGATCGATTAATTTCCCTACCTCATAATGAAATTGCACTTCTTGATCTCCAAGTTCTAACATATCTCCAAGTACAACGATTTTTTTAGCGAATCCATCTAAACCATTCATTAAATGGAATGCTGCTTCCATAGCTGTCGGACTTGCATTGTACGCATCATTGATAATAGTTAATCCACTATCTGTTTTTACAATTTCCATACGCATGCCCGTCATTTGAAGTGTTACTAATCCTTGTTTCATTTCTTCCCACGTTACACCAAAATGTTTCGCAATTGCCATTGAAGCAAGTGTATTATACACATTATGTTTCCCTAACACCGGTAGGTAGAATGAAATATTTTCATCTTTATTCATCTTAAAGTGTGTCCCAGTCGCCTGTAATGTTACAGTCGTTGGATAATAATCATTTGCTCTAGCATCACCGAAAGTAACTGTTTCAGCCATTAAATTCATTTCAGGAACACGATTTGTTAATAATGGCTCATCTCCGTTATATACGAATACTCCACCTTCCTGTAATCCTGTCACAATCTCTAACTTCGCTTCAGCAATTGCCTCACGAGAACCTAAATCCATTAAATGTGCTTCACCAATATTCGTAATGATAGCTGCATTAGGACGAGCTAACTTAGATAAGAATTCAATTTCCCCTCGGCTTGACATACCCATTTCTAATACCGCTACTTCTGTATTTTCTTCTAGGTTTAAAATCGTAAGAGGTAAGCCAATATGGTTATTGAAGTTTCCTTCTGTTTTTTGAACTTTAAATTTAGTTGCAAGAAGACTCGTTACAATATCTTTCGTAGATGTTTTACCGTTACTACCTGTCACACCTACAACTTTAACATCCAATTGATCACGATAGCTTTTCGCTAACATTTGTAATGCCGATAGCGTATCTTCTACAAAGATAACTGGAAGATTCTCAGGCGGATTTGCTACATCTTTCATCCATAATGTAGCAACAGCTCCACTTTCAACAGCTTTATCTACAAAAGCATGTCCATCGAAACGTTCCCCTTGAATCGGAACATATAAATTTCCTTTTTCAATTTTTCTCGTATCAATAGACACCCCTTGTATAATAATTCCCTCATATTGCTCTGCTAATCCCGTACCATTTATCATCTGTTCTACTTGTTTTAACGTTCGATTTATCATGAAAACACTCCTTACATAGAGGAAGCACTATTCCTATGAATAGTGCCTCCTCCTTTATTGTTAGATTGTATATTTAATTTTTTGTTTTTCTTCGTGACGTTCAATCGCGAAACGAATTAGCTCTTCAATTAATTGAGGATACGGTAATCCAGTATGTTGCCATAATAGAGGGAACATACTAAACGGCGTAAATCCTGGCATCGTATTTACTTCGTTAATATATACTTCGCCATCTTTCGTTAAGAAGAAATCAGCTCGCGTTAAACCAGCACCGTCTAAAGATTGGAACGCAATGATCGCATCTCGCTTAATGACATTAGACTCTTCTTCTGTCATTTCAGCTGGAATAATTAATGCTGTATCGCCATCGATGTATTTTGACTTGTAATCATAGAAATCTTTTTTCGGTACAATTTCACCTACAACTGAACATTTTGGTTCATCATTACCTAATACACCAACTTCTACTTCACGTCCAACAATATTTTCTTCTACAATAATTTTGCGGTCAAATTGGAATGCCTCTTCAAATGCGTTCTCAAGTTCTTCACGATCTTTACACTTATTAATACCAACACTTGAACCAAGGTTTGCTGGTTTTACGAAGCAAGGATATCCTAATACTTCTTCTACTTTTTCATATGCTGTTTCACGCTCTTTTTCCCATGCGCTACGAATGAAAGATGCATATTTCGCTTGTTTCAATCCAGCTTCTGCAAAGATATTTTTCATAACAACTTTATCCATACCAGCAGCTGATGCTAGCACACCATTTCCTACATAAGGAATGTTCATTAATTCTAATAATCCTTGAACCGTTCCATCTTCACCGTTTGGTCCATGTAGTAATGGGAAAATAACGTCGATAGCATTTTCCTCAGAAGTTGCAGATGGAATAATTTCTGTGCTTAATGATAACGGAGAAATCGCATGTTCTGCACCGCTCATTTTTAAAGCTTCTACCTCTGTTACTTCACCTTCAATACGCTCACCGCGTACCCATTGACCTTGCTCTGTAATATAAATTGGATGAATCTCGAATTTATCTTGATTTAATGCTTTAATAGCAGCAAGAGCCGTTTGTAGCGAAACTTGATGCTCAGCTGATTTTCCACCATATAATAAACCTAATTTAATTTTTGTCACTGAAATCACCCTAACCAATTGTTTTCATTTTTCTATTTTAGCACTTTTTATAAAAATAGGTAGTTCCTATTTGAAATAAAATGCAACTTCCACAAATAATTAAATGACACCACTTATTGGTTTTCTACACTTTTTCTATTTCACTTTCTTCATAACTATACAGAAGTGAATTTTAAAATAAAATCATAATCCAATCTAGTTATGTACCTAAAATATGTAGAAATCCCCTTTTTGTGTATGTCATCTACTCATTAAGAAGACTGTTTGGTTAGTGTGTCTTTTTGCCTTTGTTCAACGAGACGATCTAAAGAAACATATACAATACCCGCAACTACACACCCTACAGCTAAAATTGTAAATAGAAAGTGACCAAGTAATCGATCTAATAAAAACCCTCCTAAAAGTGGGCCGAATGCACTTCCTGTAATCCACTGCAAACTGGCAGCTCCCATATAAGTCCCTCTCAAATGTTCAGGGGCCAAATTCGCTACAAACGTCATCTGGACAGGCGACATAATCATCTCACCTAACGTATATATGGCATAAACGAACAGCAACGTTATTAAAATAACTGTAGCATTTGTATCGAATTCTCCAAACCACTTTGGTAACCACCCTATAAAAAATAATCCAATGCCGAATAAACATGCACCATATAACATCGTTTTTCCGACAGGTTTATCTGCGGCCCATTTTGAAATTTGAAATTGGAACAACACAACTAACAGTCCATTTAGAGCCATTAAATATGGGTATGGATTGTTAACCCCAAAAATACCATTCATTTCATTATCAAAGTGTAGCGGCAACATACCTTCTGTTTGAGAAAAACCCATCGAAATAACGATACCTGCCAATAAGTAAATCATTAATGCCTTATCTCGCATTACAATTTTCCAAACTGCCCCAGATTCCTTTTCTATATTCTCTTCTTTATTTGTATCCTTCGGCATTGTCTCTTGAATAAGAAGTAATACTAGTAATGCATAAAAAAGCATCGTAGAAGAGGCAATAATAAACACAAGGTTCTTTGACAACACAACTACTGATGCTCCCATTATCGGACCAATCGCAGCACCTATATTGTGTCCCATTCGCAATAAACCATATGCTTCTGTTCTTTTTTCTGGTGCCGTTACATCCGCAACCATCGCTGATGCAGCTGGATGAAATAGCGAATTACTTAATCCTAAAAAAACAGATAAAATCGCATACGGAATAAATCCTTCTATAAATAAAAAACCGAGCATCAATAATGCATTACTCACCATCGAAAATATCATAATTGGCTTTCTTCCATATATATCAGCAATTCTCCCGCCTATAATAGCTCCAAAGCTTGCAGCAATTGGAGAAAGCGCCATAATAACTCCGACCTGTAATAATGAATCTACCTTATCTTTTAAATATAATGCGAAAAAGGGCATTAACATCATCATTGCAATTCCATTCAACGTCTCGCCGACAAATCGAATCCATACGTTACGATCCATCGCCCTTAACTCATGCCACGTACTTTTCATAATCCCACCCCTTTATTTAACCAACAATTATCTTATAACAATTTCAGAACAATGTAAATTTTCAGAATAAAAAATCCATCCTAAAATAATTAGAATGGATTTTCCCTCTTATAAATTCGCTACATCATCTTCTTCTTTACTATTATTTAAAGCGCTATGCTTTCGGCTATATAGGAAGTAAACTGCTATACCGATAACCATCCACACTCCAAAACTAATCCACGCTGTCCCTGATAATTGAAGCATTAAGTATAAACAAAAAATTACTGTTAATGCTGGCAAAACTGGTACAAGTGGCGCCTTAAATGCTCTTGGTAAATCAGGATGAGTTCTTCTCATTACAATAACAGCAACAGCTACAAGTGCAAAAGCTGATAAAGTCCCCATATTTACAAGATGTGCTAACACATTTAAATCTATTAATCCTGAAATAAGTGCTGCAATAATTCCCGTTGTCCATGTATTTAAAAACGGTGTTTTAAACTTCGGATGAACTTTAGCAAGACGCTTCGGCAATAACCCATCACGGCTCATCGCATAGGAAACGCGAACTTGCCCGTACATCATAACTAGCATTACAGTTGTAATTCCTGTGATCGCCCCTACTGAAATTACCCCCGCTAAACTATCTTGTCCAATAAATTGAAGTGCAAAAGCAACCGGATCTGATATATTTAGCTGTCCGTATGGAACTATTCCTGTCAAAATAAGCGAAACAACGATATAAAGTATCGTACAAATTAATAATGATGCAATAATACCGATTGGTAAATCACGTTGCGGGCGCTTCACTTCTTCTGCAGCTGTTGAAACTGCATCAAACCCTATAAATGCGAAAAATACTGTAGCCGCCCCAGCCATTACACCATCTAAACCAAATGGCATAAAAGGCGTCCAGTTTTCAGGTTTCACATAATTAAAACCAGCAAAAATAAAAATAAGAACAACTGCTATTTTAATAAATACCATAATATTATTTATGCGTGCACTTTCACGAACACCTCTAGATAAAAGAACTGTCATCAATAAAATAATGAGAACAGCAGGTAAATCAATTATTCCACCCTTTCCTGTACCGGGTGCCGAGGAGAGAATGGTCGGAATATGAATCCCGAATCCTTTTAATAAAGATTGAAAATACGCGGACCATCCATTCGCCACAGCAGATGTGGCAAGTAAATATTCAAGCATCAAATCCCATCCAATTAAAAATGCAAATACCTCTCCCATCGTCGCATATGTGTACGTATACACACTACCAGAGACAGGAACTGAAGAAGCGAATTCAGCATAACAAAATGCAGCAAAGGCACAAGCTAACGCGGCTATTGCAAATGATAATATAATAGCTGGTCCAGAATGTTTTGCTGCTACCACGCCCGTTAGAACAAAAATGCCTGTTCCAACAATTGCCCCAATTCCAAGCATAGTTAAATCTAATGCGCCCAATGTTCTTGCTAATGTCTTTTGCTTGCTTTCTTGCATTAACTTTTCAATAGGCTTCTTTTGAAATATTTGCTTCATAGCTTGCTCCTCCAAGTTTTAAATTTTCTGAAAATTTTTAATTTGCTTTTTCATTTTACTCATAACACTTTTGTCAGTCAATACTTTTGTCGAAATAAGTAGAAATTCTTCTGAATATTCACTATTTTTATCGTTCATTCTATATATCTTTCTATATGTTTTTTTGGTATTATTATACATGTCGATTCCATAAAAGAGGCATACTCACTTAGTGAGTATGCCTCTTTTCACTTATTTTACAGTATATGAGCCCTCTTCAATCCAGCTATACATATACTTTTCATCTTCTGTTTCATGTGCTTGTTTTACAATACGTAGCGGACGGAATGTATCTATCATAACAGCTAATTCGAGCGTTTCTTTCTTTCCTATACTTGCCTCTGTTTTCCCAGGATGTGGTCCATGCGGAATACCGCTCGGATGAAGTGTAATAGACCCTTCCTCCACACCTTTTCGGCTCATAAAGTTTCCTTCTACATAGTACAGTACTTCATCACTATTCACGTTACTATGATAATATGGTGCCGGAATAGATTCTGGATGATAATCGTATAAACGTGGTACGAAAGAACAGATGACGAAATTGTGTCCCTCGAACGTTTGATGTACTGGCGGCGGCTGATGAATACGACCTGTAATTGGTTCAAAATCCTCTACATTAAACACCCAAGGATATAAATAACCATCCCATCCAACAACATCTAATGGATGATGTCCTAGAACATGTTTATGCATATACCCTCTCGACTTTGTCATTACGACAAACTCACCTTTTTCATCATACGTCTCTAATTTTTCTGGACCACGAATATCTCTTTCACAAAACGGACTATGTTCTAACAATTGTCCATACTCATTACGATAACGACGTGGCGTTGTAATTTGGCTATTAGCCTCTACAACAAGAAACTTTGTCTCTCCTGCACCTGGAATAACACGATAAATCGTTCCAATTGGGATCGTTACATAGTCACCTTTTCTATAGTGAATCGTTCCAAACATCGTTTCAATTTTCCCTGTTCCATAATGAACAAATAGCATTTCATCGCCATCACCATTACGGTAGAAATAATCCATTTTTTCTGTTGGGCTCACTACTCCAATTAATACATCTTCATTTCCAAGTATGAAGTTTCTCCCACTTACTGCATCGCCAGTTTTTTTGTTTTCCTTCGTACGAAAATGACGATGAGCAAGAGCTACATCTTCTTCATACTGCAACTGACAAGAATGAGATAATGCCGCATGACCTACTTCTGTTGGCATATAATGATGGTACAAAATAGACTGCGTACCAGAGAAACCTTTTGTTCCCATTACCTGTTCACGATAAAGCGATCCATCTTTCTTACGGAATTGTACATGTCGTTTATGAGGTAGCTCCCCCATGTGACGATAAAACATGCCCATCACCTGCTTTCCTTTCTTTTTTGACCGTATTACATAATGTACCTAAACCAGTAATCGCAAGTTCTACAACATCACCATCTTGTAGCCACTCTTCCGTGCCAAGTTCTAAAACACAACCTGTCCCTACTGTTCCAGACCCAATCACATCACCAGGATATAACGTAACATCCTCCGAAGCTCGTTCAATCATCTCTGCGAATGTATAGTAAATATCTTGAAAATTACCCTTCGATAATAGCTTTCCATTTACATGAGCAGTCATCTCTAAATCATACCGATTTCCATTACGATACACGTCTAATTCTTCTTTCGTAACGAGATATGCTCCTAATGAAGTTGCAAAGTCTTTTCCCTTCGCTGGACCAAGCCCAACTTTCATTTCAGTTGCTTGTAAATCCCTTGCACTCCAGTCGTTCATAATACAATAACCAAAAATATATTCCTCTGCTTGCTCACGAGAAATATTCCGTCCTTCTTTTCCAATTACACAAGCAATCTCTAACTCATAATCAAGCTTTTTAGACTTATCCGGACCCATTACAAAATCATTTGGTCCAATAACAGCACGATGGTTAGTAAAATAAAAAACCGGGATATCATACCATTCAGGTACCACATCTAACCCTCTTCGCCCGCGCGCTGTTTTTACATGCTGTTCAAACGCATAAAAATCTCGAATGCTGCTTGGATTAGGAAGAGCAGCCGTCAACTGTACTTCCTCTAAAGAATATATACCCTTGTTTGGATTCGTAATATTACGCACTACTTCTACATACTCATCTGCTTTCTCTAAAAAGGCGAACATAGAAGAAGGTAATTTCCCATCACTCGCGAGATTCATATCGATTACTTTGTCACCTTCAATCCACCCAGCTCGCATTTCTTTTGAAGGGAGACGAAATGTAACAAATTTCATCATGATTCCTCCCTATGAAAATGAAATTTCCACCAGCAATAGGAATTTTGCTGGTGGATACAAACCTTATAAGTTTCCGCGACGCTCTTGTTCTCTTTCAATTGATTCAAACAATGCTTTAAAATTACCTTCACCGAATCCACGAGAACCTTTACGTTGGATAATTTCAATAAATAAAGTCGGACGGTCTACAATTGGTTTCGTAAAGATTTGTAGTAAATAACCTTCATCATCACGATCCACTAAAATTTTCAATTCTTTTAGCCTATCAATTTCTTCATCAATTTTTCCAACTCGTGCAGTTAACTCATCATAATACGTATCTGGTGTATCTAAAAACTCCACACCATTTGCGCGAAGCGCTTCGACTGTTTTCACAATATCATTTGTTAATAACGCCAGATGTTGCACACCTGCTCCATTATAGAATTCTAGATATTCTTGAATTTGCGATTTTCTCTTTCCATCTGCCGGTTCGTTAATAGGAAACTTAATACGACTTCCATTCGTCATAACTTTCGACATTAACGCTGAGTACTCTGTACTAATATCATCATCATCGAAATGGATCATTTGTTTAAAGCCCATAACGTTCTCATAATAACTAACCCATTCCTCCATTTTCTCAACATTACCAACTACATGGTCTACAGCAATTAACCCAGACTCCTCAAACGGAATATTAAACTCCACCTTTTGGAATCCTGGCATAAATGTCCCTTTATAATTTTTACGCTCTACAAGCGTATGAATTGTATCACCATACGTACCAATAACTGCTTTTTTCAATGTACCGTTCTCATCTGTTAACTCCTCAGGTGGAGCAATCGCGACAGCACCACGTTTCACTGCCTCCGAGTATGCTTTATCAACGTCATCAACAAGTAAAGCCACGTCTTTCACTCCGTCACCATGAGTCTTTACAAACTCTGCGATACGATTATCGCTACCTAGAGCTCCAGACACAACGAAACGCATATTTTTTTGCACAAGAACATAGGATACCTTTTCACGGTTTCCAGTCTCTAATCCAGAATAAGCCACAATTTTGAATCCGAAAGCTCTAGCAAGATAATAGCTTGATTGCTTTGCATTTCCTACGTAAAATTCCAAATGATCTACATCACGTACCGGGAAAAAATCCTCCATTTGTGCAGCTAGCGTATCCATAGATTTTTGTTTCATAAAATACTCATCCCCCTGTAAATAGATTAAATGATTCATACTTAAACCAACCAGAAAACGCTTCCAACATTCATTAATAAAATTAGTTAGCAAGCTAACAAATTATGACCTTTAAAATTTTCTATCTTTTCTGTCAAATTCCTCTTTTTTCTTCCAGATAAAATTCGACTTTTTTCTTTTTAAAGTAAAACTTTACTCATTGGGGATTTACGGGATAATGGGATAACATGAATACTTGAGGGTATGTACGAGGAAAATAAAAAAGACCCCAACATATTAACTATTTACTAATACGTTAGAGTCTTTATTTTTTTTGAATGATTGTATTTATATATCTCATACTAATATATTTGCAAGGAATAGAATAAATGATGTTAATACTACCGCTCCACCTAATGATCCTAATAAATCTGTTTTTGTTACTTGTAACATTTGTTCACTGTTCATATTCCTCATTCTCCCTTCGTTTATCTTGTGTTACAAAACAAAACTTCTATTATACTAATACGCTTGATAAAAATACGATTAATGCTGTTAATACTACTGCTCCACTTGCTGATCCTACGAAATCACCTTTTGTTACTTGTAATACTTGCTCTTTCATATCTTCCATTCTCCCTTCCTTTGTTTTTGTTACAAAACTTCTATTATACTAATACACTTGATAGAAATACGATTAATGCTGTTAATACTACTGCTCCACTTGCTGATCCTACGAAGTCACCTTTTGTTACTTGTAATACTTGCTCTTTCATATCTTCCATTCTCCCTTCCTTTGTTTTTGTTACAAAACCTCTATTATACTAATACGCTTGATAGAAACACGATTAATGCTGTTAATACTACTGCTCCACTTGCTGATCCTACGAAGTCACCTTTTGTTACTTGTAATACTTGCTCTTTCATATCTTTCATTCTCCCTTCCTTTGTTTTTGTTACAAAGCTTCTATTATACTAATACACTTGATAGAAATACGATTAATGCCGTTAATACTACTGCTCCGCTTGCTGATCCTACGAAGTCACCTTTTGTTACTTGTAATACTTGCTCTTTCATATCATGTATCCTCCCTTTTAATAAGTTATCTATATGTAATTCCTAAGAAATGTTTATTTCATAGTTTTTATATTAACGTTACATTGAATTTAATAACGTAACGTTTGTAACATTAATGTAACATAACTATTATTACGTTGCAATATAATTACGTAAATTTTATTACACTTTTTTTACGTTTTTTTATAACATCCTCAAAAAACCCTGTTTTAATGCACTTTCTACTAGATTCATGTTTGTAACATTCATGTAATATTACAGTCATAAAACGAAATATAATCCTCTCCCTACCTACTTCTGTTACAAATCAAAGGAAAACCCTACTAAATAACGGTGAACCTATTGAATTTTTCACTAACAGTTGCTACGAGATAAAATACCATCTTTCCAAGATAAGTTTATATGTTTCCTCTATATAACTATGTATAATAAAAACAAAGAGGTGGTCATTTTGAAATTAATCGCATTAGATATGGATGGTACACTACTGTCATCTAATCTTGAAATCTCCAAAGAGAACTTACAAGCAATCCAAAATGCAAAAGAAGCTGGGCACATTGTAATGATTTGTTCTGGCCGCGCAAAAGAGGATGCTTTAAAACTATTGGAAGAATACCAATTATCTCTTCCAGTTGGAGCAAGCAATGGGGCAATTGTTTATGTGGATGGAAAAGTAATTAACTCGCGTTGTTTACAAAACGATAAAGTATACAAGCTTGCAAAATTACTAGAATCTGAAGGTTTTCCTTATAAGCTATATACGAATAAAGGAGTTTATTCTCCATATACATGGCAAGATCAAGTCATGCAAGCGTTCGAAGAGAACAAGCATGCACTAGATGTTACACTTGAGGAACTTGAAAGAATTACAGAAAAACAAAAGAAATCAAACTTAATCACTGATTTCCAAAAAATTGAAGACGTTGTGAATAATTCAGAATTAGAAATATCTAAATTCTTCATTTTGACATTTAACGCAGAGCATCGTGCACAGCTATTAAGTATGTTACAAGAAGACACTGCTATTTCAGTTACAGCATCAGCTCCTACTAATGTAGAAATTATGGATAAAAATGGGCATAAAGGGAATGGCATAAAGCAGATGGCTGCTCATTTTAACATTCCAATGGAAGATACAGTTGCTATCGGTGACAATTTTAATGATGTACCAATGTTAGAGGTTGCTGGTTTATCTGTTGCAATGGGTAATGCTGAAGATGATGTAAAGAAATTATGTGATGTTGTAACATTAACGAATAATGAGCATGGTGTTGCTCACGCAATTGAACAATTTGTATTAAAACAAACTTCATCTAATAAATAAAAAAAGGACTCTTTCATATTTTGAAAGGGTCCTTTTCTTTTATACGTGATGGCAAGCAACAAAGTGCTCTTCACCAACATTACGAAATTCCGGTACCGTTTTTTTACAAACCTCTGTAGCAAACGGGCAGCGTGTATGAAAGCGACAACCTGAAGGTGGATTCGCTGGACTTGGAATATCCCCCTCTAATATAATTCGCTCTCGCTTCACTGTTGGATCTGGTATTGGCACAGCTGATAACAATGCTTTTGTATACGGATGAAGTGGATTCGTAAATAACTCATCGCGCGGTGCAGTCTCTACAATCGTTCCTAAATACATAATCCCGATTTTCGTACATAAATGTTCTACCACACTTAAATCATGCGAAATAAATAAATAAGATAATCCCTTCTTCTCCTGTAACTCACTAAATAAATTAATGATTTGTGCTTGAATAGATACATCTAGTGCTGCCACAGGTTCGTCAGCTACAATAAATTCTGGATTTAATACCATAGCTCTTGCAATAACGATACGCTGACGTTGTCCACCAGAAAACTCATGAGGGTACCGATCAACGTGATATGGAGCTAAGCCGCATAACTCCAATACTTCTATCACTTTTTCACGAACATTTTCTTTCGTCGCTAGCCCATGAGCCAACATCGGTTCACCAAGCGCTTCTCCAATTCTCATTCTTGGATTTAACGAGCTAAATGGATCTTGGAACACAAGCTGCATGTTAGGACGATGTTTTCTCAATTCCTCCTTGGATAGAGAATAAACATCCTTTCCTTTAAACTTCACTTCCCCTTCCGTTTTTTGAACGAGACGTAAAATTGTTTTTCCTATCGTTGTTTTTCCGCTTCCTGATTCGCCAACAAGGCCAAATACTTCACCTTTATTAATAGTAAAGCTTACTCCATCAACTGCTTTTACATGTCCAATTGTTCTACTAAATATGCCGCCTTTAATCGGGAAATACGTCTTCAAGTTTTGTACTTCTAATAATGGTTCGTTCATTGTTCCGCACGCTCCTCATATAACCAGCAAGCTACTTTATGATTCTCATCATGTACATTCAGATTCGGTGCTTCTTCTTTACATATTTCCATACAATGCTCACAACGACCGCTAAAGTAGCAAAATTCTCCTAGGCCAACTAAATTAGGAACTTGCCCTGGAATGGAATAAAGTTTATCTATTCGTTTCCCCATTACTGGTTTTGATTTTAGCAATCCTTTCGTATATGGATGTTTCGGATTTTGGAATATTTCTAGTACTGGTGCTTCTTCGATAACTTTTCCGCCATACATAACAACAACGTAATCAGCCATTTCTGCTACAACACCTAAATCATGTGTAATTAATAAGATAGATGTTTTAAATTCCTCTTTTATTTGCCTTAATAAATCTAATATTTGTGCTTGAATCGTAACATCAAGGGCCGTTGTTGGCTCATCCGCAATTAATAACTTCGGATTACAACTAAGTGCAACAGCAATCATAATACGTTGTAACATCCCGCCGCTTAGTTCATGCGGATAAGAATGGACAATTTCATCTGCACGAGCTATACCAACTTTACGAATTAATTCGATTGCCTTCTTATACGCTTCATTTTTACTAAGTAATTCATGCTCTCTTAACGTTTCTACGATTTGTTCTCCTACAGTGAAGACTGGATTTAGCGATGTCATCGGCTCTTGGAAAATCATCGCAATATCATTCCCTCGTAAACTACGAAGATCTTTCTCTTTCATTCCTAAAAGACTTTTTCCTTCATATAGAATATCACCGCCTACTACACTGCCCGATTCAGCAATAAGTCCCATAATAGATAAAGCCGTTACACTCTTCCCGCACCCTGATTCACCTACAACACAAACCGTTTCACCTTCTCGAACTGCAAAGCTAACATGGTTTACAGCCTTTACTGTCCCTTCCTCCGTTTGAAAGTGTGTTTGTAAATCTTTCAGCTCTACTACTGCCTTGCTCATATCTTCTCACCTACCGTCTCATCTTTGGATCTAACGCATCACGAAGTGCATCACCAAGTAAGTTAATTGATACAACTGTTATAAAGATTGCAAAACCGGGCGGAATCCATAGCCACGGACGCTTTTGGAAATCGATTAATGAGTTAGCTGCGCTAATCATATTCCCCCATGATGGTGTAGGCGGGACAACGCCGAGACCTAGGTAACTTAGTGCGGACTCCCCTAGAATTGAACCGGCAACACCTAATGTAGATACAACAATTAAAATTGGTAAAACATTAGGGATTAAGTGATATATAATTTTCCGGTAATCTTTTATTCCTAGCACATCAGCAGCTTGCATAAACGCTTGCTCCCTAAGTGATAAAATTTGACCTCTTACAAGACGTGCAAGCCCTGGCCAACCTACCAAACTTAAAATAATCATAATGACATACAGACGATAATCAGACGGTACTTTCCACTCCGATAAAATCGCCCCCATTATAATAAGTAACGGTAATCCTGGCATCGACATTAAAATATCTGCAAGACGCATAATAATATTATCAACGATACCACGATAAAACCCTGCAATAGCTCCTAATACAGCTCCTAGTATCACTGATAAAACCATTGAAGCTAATCCAATCGTTAATGAAATCCGTCCCGCTTGCATGAGCCTCGTTAAAATATCTCTTCCTAACTGGTCTGTACCAAGCCAATGAGAGAAACTAGGTGGTTTGTTAATTAGTGCAACTTGTATTTTTCCTGATGCATATGGCGAAAAAAACGGTCCGATAAAACAAAATACAAACATAAAAATTAATGCATACAACCCTACTAGTGCCATCTTATTTTTCTTTATCTTTTTAAGAGCTTGTCGCCATGGTGATGATTCATTTTTTCTCTTTTTTCCTTTTCTCTCTGTAATCTCTGTAACAGTTTCCATCTCATTCCCCCCTTACTTCAACCGAATACGTGGATCAACAACTGCATATACAATGTCTGCGAAAAAGTTCGATACGATTGTTAAACAAGAAAGAAACATCGTAAATGCCATTAACACTGTATAATCACGGAAATTAAGTGCTTCTAATTGAACATTACCGATACCTGGCCAATTAAAAATTTGTTCAATAATAATGGCTCCTGAAAATAAACCGGGTAATTCAAATGCTAATAAAGTAATTGCCGGTAAAATTGCGTTTTTTAATGCATGCTTATAAATAACAGTCTTTTCCTTTAAACCTTTTGCTCGTGCTGTTCGTATGTAATCTTGTCTCACAACCTCTAACATGCTCGTTCTAAAATAACGAGTCAATGAACCTACTCCAAGAAGAGTCAAAATAAATACTGGTAAAACCATATGTTTTGCAACTTCTATCACATAAGCAACCCCAGTGGAATTACTACCAACATCAATCATTCCACCTATCGGTAATAACTTAAAGTCAACCGCGAACACTTTAATTAAAAACAAACCGATAAAGAAGGAAGGGAATGACATCGCTGCAAAGACACCAATTGTTACAAGCTTATCGAATAAAGAATGTTGCTTTGTCGCTGAAAATACACCGATAATAAGTGCAATTAACCAAATAAAAAACAATGCAATAATGGCTACACTAAACGAATTCCAAATAAACTTATTTAATAATGACGTTACAGGTTCTTGATACTGCAGCGAAAAACCAAAATCCCCTTGCAACGCATTACCTAACCAATGAAAATAACGCTCAACAATTGGTTTGTTCAATCCATACAATTCCCTAAGCTCAGCTGCTCTTTCCGGTGTAATCTTTGGATTTGAATCAATATAATCACCCGGAAGAAGTGCGAACAGGAAGAAAATAATAATTGATGTTCCAAACAGTGTAGGAATCATTTGTAGCAACCTACGAACAATATATGTTTTCACCCTTTTTCTCTCCAATCTAATGCTTAAAATAGAAGAACATTTTTTCAAATCGGCACATTTCTAACCGAATGAAAAAATGTCTTCTGTTTATACATTCTTCTCGTTATTTTTCAAATGATAATACTGGTAAGTTTGCGCTAATACTATTGTATTTTTCAGGGTCAATTCCTTTTATATTCCCGTTATAACCAGTAATTGTTCTGCGATAGTTTAATAGAATTACTGGCGGATCATCACTTAACTCTTTATAAAGTTCTTTATAGATTGGTTTACGTTTTTCAATATCTACCGTTTCAATACCTTTTTGAATTAACTCATCTACTTTTGAATTTTTATAGCCAAGACTCTTCTCATTGGCACTAGATAAATATTCACCAGCTGTTTCACTCGGGTCACTTGTAATTGGTGTCGAAACAGAAGCCAAATCATAATCACCTTTGTTAACTTTTGAAAGCATTGTATTAAAGTCCATGAATTCAGGGTTAAATTCTACACCTATCTCTTTATAATTCTCTTTCGCAATTGGAATTAATAAATCACTATCTTTAGCCGAACTTGGACCGAAATAAGAAAGTTTTAATTTTTGACCATCTTTTTCCCGGATTCCATCCGAACCAACTTTCCACCCTGCTTCATCTAGTAACTTTTTCGCTTTTTCTTTGTCATACTCATATTTATTAACGCCTTCTTCTGTGTAAGCCCAAGAAGTCGGATGAATTGGTACATTCGCTACCGTACCGTATCCTTTGTATGCTGTATCAACATATTTTTTACGATCTAATCCGTAGATAAGCGCTTGGCGAACCTTTTTATCCTTTAAGTACGGCTTATTATGATTCATATAAACATAACTAAATGATGGTGCTGTTTCGATTTGGATATTTGCGAATTCTAAAGCCTTAGCCTGTTCAAGAACTTCGTCACCAGTACCTAAGCCAGTGTGGTCAACCTCACCTGTTTGGAATAACTGAAGCTTCGTATCGCCAGAAGTAATTTTATAAATGAAGTTTTGAATTTTTGGTTTACCCGCATAGTAATTTTCATTTGCTACAAAACGAACTTCTTGACCTGGAATATACTTTTCAAATTTATATGGACCCGCAGCTAGTGGTTTGCCATATAAATCTTTTAAGTAATCTAAACTTGTATTTTGTTTGTAATCTTTTCCGTAATAAGCTTTTGATAGTACTGTGCTACCAAAAACAAATATAGCTTGTGAATTAACCTTTTCAGTCGTAATTTTTATTGTTTGTGGATCGACAACTTGAATACCTTCAATTGAAGTTGCTTTTCCTTCTTTATATTCTTTACCACCTTTAACTGCATATTGAGAGATGTCCACTTCGCCTTCATATGCCTTATCGTGTAAAAGTGTCAACGTGAACGCTACATCATCCGCTGTTAATGGCGAGCCATCGCTAAATTTCAAATCTTTACGTAAATGGAATGTATATGTTAACTGATCAGAAGAAACGTCCCACTTCTCAGCTAATTCTGGAATTGGTTTCCCTTGTTTATCGGTTGATATGAGAGATGCAAAAATAACTGAAGTTACGTTTCCATCCCAACCATTTTGTTGGAAATATGGTAAAAATACGCCCCCTGGTTTATTAATCCCAACTACTAACGTATCTTTTCTATTCTTCGCTTTATCTGGCACTTTCGTTTTATCTGTCGCAGCGATCTTTTCAATTTTTATATTTTTTAAATCTTGTTGTTTAACCGGTTCTGTAGAAGCCGTCTCCTCCTGTCCCCCACAAGCGGATAACACAAGCGAACTACTCAGTAATACCGAAAATACACCAGCCCATTTTTTCGTCTTTGTCTTCATTGTCCCCACCCTAACTTTTTTATGATTATACCCTCTGAACTACTTACCTTATGTATGCCTCCCACAGCAACATTTATAGCCAATCGGAAAAGTCGGTTTTAATCGTAAAAAAATAGATGTTTTTTGAGGGGTAACAATCCTATTCCGACCTTTCCGGTAGACTTTATGGTTATTAGCTTATATCGTCCGCTATATTTTGTCAATTCTTTCTAAAAAAATATTTTGATAATTCCTTCAAAGTTATTGTTCTATCTTTAATTTAGGTAAACTTAATAAAATACCGTTATAGTTATCTTCTTGTAATCCTTGGATTCGTGCATGATGTGCAGACACAACTTTGCTATTATTCAAGAAGATTACAGGTGGGTCTTCGCTTAACTCTTGATATAGCTTTTTATAGATTTCTTTTCGCTTTTCAATATCCAACGTTTCTAATGCTTGCTTAGCTAATTCATCTACTTTCGGATTATAATATCCATCATAGTTTCGTTTACTTGTCGAAACAAACTCCTCAATTGTTCCACTTGGATCATCAATCATTGGCGTAGATACCATTGCTAAATCATAATCACCTTTTATCACTTTTGAAATCATCGTATTAAAATCTATATATTCTGGGCTAAACTCTACACCAAGCTTTTTATAATCTTCTTTCATCACAGGAATCATTACATCATTTATTTTACTTGCCGATGAAGCAAAATAACTTACTTTCAATTTTTGGCCGTCTTTTTCACGAACTCCATCCGAACCAGCTTTCCATCCAGCCTCATCCAGTAATTTCTTCGCCTTCTCTAAATTATACTCATATTTATTAATGCCATCCTCTTTATACGCCCAAGAAACTGGCGTAATCGGCACATTAACAAGTGACGCATAACCTTGGAAATACGTATCAATGACCTTTTGACGCTCTAATCCATAAATAAATGCTTGGCGAACACGTTTATCTTTAAAGTATGGTTTTTTATAATTCATTTTAATATAGCCGTAAGAACTTCCTGTATATACATTCACATTAGCAAAGCCTAACTCTTTTAATTGCTCAATCGTTTCTGCATTTGTAGAAAACCCATCGTAATCTACTTCACCAGCTTGGAATTGCTGCAACTTCGTATCGCCTTTTGAAATCTTATAAATAAAATGCTCAATCTTCGGTTTTCCTTCAAAATAATTTTCATTCGCTACAAATCGAACTTCTTGTCCTGGAATATATTTATCTAACTTATAAGCACCGGCTCCCATTGGCTTGCCATATAAATCTTTTAAATATTCTAAATGACCTTGCTTATACTCTTTACCGTAATACGCCTTTGAAATTACTTCTCCGCCAATTAACGATAATGTTTGGGCATTTACCTTTTCAGTTGTAATTGTAATGGTTTTCGGATCAACGACCTGTATTCCCTCAATAGATGTTGCTTTTCCTTCTTTATATGCTTGCCCACCTTTTATTGCTGTTTGGCTTATATCAGTCGCACCACTATAAGTTGGATCGTGTAATAGCGTTAATGTAAATGCTACATCATCTGCAGTTAACGGTGAACCATCACTAAACTTTACATCATCTTTCAAATAGAACGTGTATGTAAGCTGCTCCTCCGAAATATCCCACTTCTTCGCCAAAATAGGAATTGGTTTTCCTTCCTTATCGAGTCCAACAAGAGGTGCAAAGATAGCTTGCGTTATATTACCATCCCATCCATTCTCCATAAAATGCGGAAGAAATATCCCTCCAGGACTCGGCATGCCAACTACGAAAGTATCTTTTCTTTCTTTTGCCTTTGCTGGACTTTTCGCTTTGTCACTTGCTTTAATAAATTCATCCTTCACCTTTGGTAATTTTGTTGCTTCATTTGTACTTGCTTCTTCTTGCCCACATCCGGCTAATAATACTGAAACACTAAAAAACGTAGCAAGTACTCCTTTAAAAGCGTTTTTCATCGTTCAATCACCTTTGCTCTCCTAATGTTTAATAATGTAGCAACATGGACCTCCTCCCTGTAACTATCTTTACTTTCCCTATAAAAATAGTATGAATTAATTTCAAGATTATTCCTTTTCCTTACACATGTCAATCGTTCTCCTTTATTTCCTTATAAAAATCATAAAAAACTGATTCTATTTGTTCATCATAGAACATAGAATACTAATAACCAATTACCAAAAAGGGGGCGAAAATATGGACAACCTATTCCAATATGTCCTGCACTATGTACTGTTAACAATTATGATAGTCGGGGCACTATTACTATTCCCGTTCTTCCCCAAGTTCGTCCTCTTTTTAGCTTTTTTTATTATGCTCGGGATCGCTATTATCATTTCAACAAGGGAAGATACCACAAAAAAAGAAAGCAGAGTTCAGCGCGTAAAGCTGTAACTCTGCTTTTTTCAATCTTAACTCTCTGTTACATATAGTTATGTCTTGGGAAATAATTAACCTATATTTTGTAATTCCCCTTACCATTTCACATATTCCACGCCCCATACAAATGGCGTGACAAATATTTATCGAATTTACTGTTTCACGTGAAACACAATTTTTATTTATCACTTAAAATATCGTTATAAAAAAAGAAAGTTAATTCCTTCAGCAAAACTGAAAGAATTAACTTTCTATCCTTTACTCCACAATATTCTCTAACTCGTTATATAACTCTACTCGTAACAACTCTTTCTTCGTTTTTTCCTCATATAATTTTTCAAGTCTTTCAACATCAGCTACATGTTCCATTTCACATTCTATCGCATATATACTTTCTTCTATATGCATTAACTCGGTTTCAATTTCCTCAAAACTTCTAGAGACTTTCTTTTTTATAGGGGATATTTCAACGCTTTTTCTTCCTTGGCGTTTTTGTTTTATTACTTGTTTCTCAAGTTTTTCTTCCCACTTTTGACGCGCCCATGCATAGTTCCCAGCAAACTCAAATAATTTACGCTCATCAATCCAATACGTCTTTTCAAATAACTTATTTAAAAAGTAACGATCATGCGAAACAGCTAGAATCGTTCCATTATATTGTTCAAGGGCCTCCTCTAAAACTTCTCTTGATTCAATGTCGAGATGGTTTGTCGGCTCATCTAAAATTAAAAAATTGATATCTTGATACATAAGTTGCGCAAGTCTTAGCCTCATTTTTTCTCCACCGCTCAGTTGCGTTACTTTCTTAAACACCGCTGGGCCACAAAATAAAAACTTAGCTAATATATGCCTTGCGTCTCCCTCTGTTACAGCTACACACTCTCTGAATGCTTCCAATACATTACTCTTCATATTTCCGTACGCGTGCTGCGATAAATAACCGATTTTAACACTACTACCAATACGAATTTCACCAGCATCTGGTTCTATTTCTTCTAATAATAACTTTAGTAGCGTTGTTTTTCCCGTACCATTACGACCAACGATAGCCGCACGCTCTTGAAAACGAACATGTAGATTCGCTTGCTCAAATAAAGGTTGGTCTGCAAAACCTTTACTCACTTCTTTCATGATAACAACATCTTTCCCGCTTCTCTCTTGCCCTTCAAACTCTAACCCCATTTGTTTTCTTTCCAAAATCGGTCTCTTTAATTTCTCCATGCGCTCTAGCGCACGTTCCATATTTCTCGCTCTCTTATGCAATCCTTCGTTCGGCGGATTCGCTTGGTTTGCCCATTCACGTAGACGCTTAATGGCTTCTTTCATTTTCTTTATTTTCTTTTGCTGTTCTTGATAAGCCTGAAACTCCTGAAGCAACCGTTCTTCCTTTTCCTCAACAAACTGAGAATAGTTTGTATGATACACGTGAATCTCTCCATCTTCTAAATCAAAAATCTTCGTTACAACTTCATCAAGGAAATAGCGATCATGTGAAATAACTACAACTGTTCCAGTGTATTCTTTTAAAAATTGCTCTAGCCATTCTACGGCGAACAAATCTAGATGATTGGTTGGCTCATCTAGCAGAAGTAAATCTGGTTTCTGCAATAGCATGTATGCAAGGCTTACTTTTGTTTGTTCCCCACCACTTAACTCCAAAAACGATCGAGGAAATAGTTCTGTCACCTGTAGGCCATTTGCTACCTTCATAATATTCGCTTCTATTTCATAACCACCAAGAAACGCAAAGTTTTCTTGAATTACTCCGTACCTCTCCATTAATTTTTGTAATGCAGACGGTTCCCGTTCTTCCACCATATTTTTTTCTAAAGCATGCATTTCCTTTTCTAATTCCTTTTCCACTTTAAAAGCGGAACTCAATACATCATATACAGTCATATCCTCATCAAATTTTGGGATTTGTGCCACATGACCAATACGTGTACCTTTCTTCATATGAATGGCTCCTGCATCCAAACTCTCCATTCCTGTTAGAAGCTGAAAGATCGTTGTCTTCCCGCTACCGTTACGACCAACTAATCCAACACGTTCACCGTTCTTTATTTCAAGCGATATATTTTCAAATATGATGTTTCCACCAAAAGATTTCGTTACATTATTTACACTACAAATTGTCATTTTCCGTACTCCTTTCAATATAAAAAACCATGGGAAAGAAACATTCCCCATGGTTTTCGGCATAGAAAAAGGAAGCCAAATAGCTCCCTTTTCACACGTTTATAAAAAATGGGTGAAGAGATTTCTATCGTTCAATAGCTACTATGCAATTGTTAAAAAAGGACAGACGTATCCCGTTAACAACTACATCATGAAAAATCGCACGACAATAATAGATAAAATCTAAAAATTTGGCACGTGCAGCTAAAGAACGTTTCATCTCATTCACTCCTTTCGTACGGAATTTAATACTTACTTCTTTATTATACTTTCCCATTTCATGTTTGAATAGTCATTTTTCTGAAAATAATGAAGATAGACTAAACATTTCAATAAGTGACATCAAATCTTACAAAACTGTTATGTTCACGTAATGGAAAGCGATAGTACGAAAAGATGCCTCCCTATACAATAAAGATGTAAACAAGAGAGACAAACAAAAGGAGGAAACAATCATGATGAAAGAAATCGTAAAAACAATCTTTGAGGTATTAGTGAACGGACAAGCAGTTGTAAAAGAACTCAACGAACTATAAAAAGGAGTGAAGAAATATGATGAACATGGTAAAAATGATTTTGCACGCTTTAGTTGATGCAAAAGCGGTTAGCCAAGAATTAAACCAACAATAAAAAGGGGTATATGAATATGAAGAAAGCCATTATTGTAATCGCAAGTACAGCAATTGCCTTATACACAATGAAAAATAGAAAAAAGAAGCGTAATGAAAATACTCTATATTATCCATACACATTATTAAAGAAAAAATAAAAGACAAGGTACCCTATCATAATGAGGATATCTTGTCTTTTATTTTTCCCTACCCTTTTTAAAGGATTTCCTCCTCCTTGTCCCGAATGTATTAAGCGGGATTTTTACACATATTTTAAAGGGGCATATAGAAAAATGGATACACAACAACTATATTTTTTAAACGATATCGGTAAACAAAAACCAGAAAGCATTCGGAATAGAAACGCTGCCTGTCCATTTTGCGATAAAGAAAATTTAACGGATATTTTAGCAACTGAGGGCTCAATTATTTGGTTGAAAAATAAATTCCCTACATTAAAAGACACATTTCAAACCGTATTAATCGAAACAGATAATTGTGAAGATCATATCGGAACATATACAGAAGAACATATGAGAAAACTAATTCGTTTCTCTATTCACCATTGGTTAAGCTTACAGAGTAACGAAGAATTCACATCTGTGATTTTATATAAAAATCACGGTCCATTCTCAGGTGGGAGTTTGCATCATGCACACATGCAAATTATCGGAATGAAACATGTAAACTATCTCGAAAATATTGAAGAAGAAAATTTCCAAGGGGTACTTGTTCAAAAAAATGAACGCATTGAACTTAATATTTCAGAGCGTCCTATTATTGGCTTTACTGAATTTAACATAGTCATTGAAAATATTGCATTTATAGATGAAATGGCAAATTATATTCAGCAAACTGTACGCTACATACTAACAGATTTCCATAAAGGATGCAGTAGCTATAACTTATTCTTCTATCACTTAAATGGAAAAATCATTTGTAAGGTTGTTCCGCGCTTTGTCGTTTCACCATTATATGTAGGATATAAAATACCACAAGTTTCTACAAAACTAGAAGAGGTGAAAATACAACTAGCGCAGTACTTCACGAAAGAAAAGAATGAAATGATTCATAAAAAAACAGAGTAGGTATAGAAAACCTACTCTGTTTTACCGCTATTTCGGGGCAGTAGCCCGATTGATAAAGGCTAATAATCAGCGATGGATGAGCATACTCCCCGCTGATTAAAGCCTTACTTTATTACACCTTTATTTCGATAGTATACGTCCTCTAATCCAACGTTATACTTCATGTTATTATCCGTCCACTCTGGTCCTAAATTCCCTGGCCATCCAGATGTATTCGCTACATATTTTAGTAATGCAAAATCAGTTAAACCTTTTTGCACCCCGCGCTTATATCCTTTCACTAAATGTGGCATTGCAATTTGTGCATTTGTACGTGGATCTTTCAGCTCATCATCAGTTAAATGATCCGGCGCAAGTCCGCCACCGCGGTGCAATTGAAACAATCCGAATGAAGTTCCATTATCTCCAACACTTCTTGGATTTAACCGACTTTCATGTTCGGCAATTGTAAGAGGTATCCATTCCGGAAGATTTACTTTCTTTGCTTCCTCTATAATAATTTGTTTCATCTGTTTCGCTTCTTCTGAATCAACATAACTTGTCTCATTCACTAGCTTATCCATTCCTTCAGACTTTCCTTGGAAATATAAATATACTCCAAGAACAACTAAAAATCCTACAAAGAATTTCTTCACTATCTCTACCTCTTTCTCCGCTGAAATTTGTCCCCTTTCAGCCTTCTTCCCTTTACAATTACCTACATTCTATCATTCTCTTACTCTTTCATCATAGCAAATAACTATACATATTATCATCATGCTTTAGACTGATTTTGCAAATAAAACAATGGTAAATACGTGTAAAAATGTAACATAATTGGACTACAGCTTATTTCTTCTATATAATTGTAAATTGAATTCCATATATAGAATAGGAGAACACAAAATGAAAAAATACCTACTACTCTTGTTCAGCATTGTACTACTCATTCCTATACATGCCTCTGCACAAACATCATCAAAACCAAAGGTACTTGTTCTATATAGTACAAAAGAAGATACGGTTACAAATAATATCCAAATCCTTAATACTCAATTAGGGCATTTTACAAATGATATAACTGTGAAAAGTTTGAAAGAAGCAACTACAACTACTAACTCCTCTTCTTTTACACATGTTGTTTACATCGGTGAAAAAAAAGAAGAATTTTCTACTGAAACGAAACAATTTCTAGAAAACTTCTCAGGTCCTGTATTAGCGCTAGGGCAAAACGTTGAACAATTATCTAGCCGTTTTTCTTTCATTACATTGAAGGGCAATGATATACGTGTTAACAAAATTAAATATCCAAGCAAGAAGCTAGAAAATACTTTAGAAGGAGAGCGATTAATTCAATCCATTGATACAAATGGGACGGTTCTCGCTAACGCTTCAAGCGCAAATAACACCAATCCACTAATCGTTCAACACGGAACATCTTATTATGTTGCAACGCCAAATCTCTTTGATTGGATGTCTCATTATGTTGGTGAAATGTTATTTTCTTACTTTGGACAAAAACCAAAAACTGATAAAGTTTCAGCTTATCTACGGCTTGAGGACGTTCATCCTGCTGCAGATATAAATCAATTAAAAGAAATTGCTGCATTACTAAAAGAAAAACAAATCCCTTACATGATTACAGTCATTCCAGTATATAAAGATCCACATACAGGGAAAAATATACAATTAAAAGACAAACCAGAATTAGTTGATCTTTTACGTTCTATGCAAGACGATGGGGCAGCCATTATTATGCATGGTTATACTCACCAATTTTATGATACGGAAACTGGTGAGGGCTTTGAATTTTGGGATGTAAAAACTGATCAACCAATTCGCCAACCTAATCATGAAAAACCGAAAACACAAAACGATTTTCCAAATATAGAAGCCTATAATCAATACGTAGAAAAAGGTAAAGAATTTGAAGAAAAATATACGACAGATCATATCGAAAAAGGCATTCAAGAACTTGTAGATGCTAAGCTATATCCTGTCGCATTTGAAGCACCTCATTACACAATGTCTCAAAAAGGGTATGAAATATTATCAAGGTACTTCTCAACTTATGTAGGACAAATACAGTTAAGTGATACAACTTGGAAATCGATGCATTCTCCAGCATACGGAAGTACACCATCATTTTTACATGGAATGAAATTAATGCCTGAAACAGTTGGATTTATTGAAGAAGATAAACCACAGGCTTTTGCTAAAATGAAAGAACGCGCTTTATCTGTTGCTAAATTATCCGATGGAGTTATTGGTGCATTCTATCACCCTTACTTAGGTGTGGAACCCTTAAAAGAAGTTTTAAAAAATCTAGAAAGCATTCCAAACATGGAATGGATTGATTTACAAAAAGAAACAAATGAAGTAAAAATGAAAGATATTCATATTACTACGAATAAAGATGGCATTCACGTAGAAAAACCAACAAGTACAGATGACATAATGGATTATGTAAAACAATATGGTTTCCTTCTTATACTTGGGTTCCTTGTCATTGTCTTTCTTTTATTATTAAGACGCGGTAAAAAATTAGAGTCCTAATACAAAACCACTAAGCGAAATGCTTGGTGGTTTTTTAACCTAAATCAAAACACAGCATGTTATTAACGCCCCATTGATTATTTTCATAAATAAATTCAATTCCTATTTCTCCATAATAAAAAGGACCAGAATAACGCTTCTACCCTTTCAAATAAAACTGAATTGTATTTTCATATATTGTTTCTGCAACCTTATCAACAGATATGTTTTTTATGACACTGATTTCTTTAAGTACCTCTCGGATCATGCTTGGATGCGTCATAACATCGTCTTGAAATTCCCACGGTCCATCGGTTTCTACCATCATATATTCAAGCGGATAATATGAAACAACTTTTTTAATTTTCTCCTTATATAAAACATCCGGTGTGATAGAGATATAATAGCCATTCCTCATCATCCGTTTCATTGTTGCTTCACTTCCTTTAAACCAATGAAAGTGTGCACGCGAAACTTTATATTTCTCCAATAAATCACATACAATATCAGCATCTTCATACACTGCATGCAATATAATTGGTAAATCATATTTACTAGCTAGTTCAACAAACTGTTGTAACACTGATATATACGAATTGATAGCAACGTGCTCATCTTCTTTTCTTAAATAATATGGTAAGCCTACTTCACCAATCGCAACTATTTCCTCTACATGATCTTCAATTAGTTTATAAATTTTCTCACATTCTTCTTTATGGATCGGTTGCTCCGGATGAAAACCTATTGCTGGATGTACAAAAGGATATCGCTTTGCTAAAGATAAAGTTTCTAGACATGATTGATAATTCATAGATACTGCAATAAGCCCTTGTATCTCTTTGCCATTTTCCACATCTATAAATAATCTATGTTTCTCTTCACCCTCATATTGATCAACATGTATATGGCTATCAATCCATTTCATATTTATGCCCCCATAAAAAAACAAGAAAGGAACCCCCTTCTTGTTTTATCATCTATATTATTTAACAATTAAATTTGTTATGATATCAAATAATCCAATACACACTGCGACAACAGTAAAGTAGCTACAGAAATCTTTAATTGGAAACTTCACTACTTCTTCTTTAAACATCCCACTTTTCTCCCTTCTTACTAAATCCCTAATTATTTTTATCTATTTGTATCTATTATGCAAAAAATATGACAAATTTACTATCGAATTAACTTACGTAAACCTTACAATATTGTAAGGTTTAAAAAAATGGCCTCATCTAAATAAAGATGAGGTCTATTACAAATTAGTTGGTTTTTCATTCTTCATTACATTACAAACAAAAAGTAATATATTAAGACTTCCTACTCATACTATATTAAATTTACTATCTTTTAACTATCGAATTGCATTACAGAAGTCTTACATGTTTGTAAGCTATGTGTAATGTAATTCGATAGTTCTCCTTACCTATATTTCGTACAATAAGTTTAGAAAGTAAGCTAAATAAGAAGAACACTCACATAACCAAATTACATTGCTAGTAGCTACTCTTCTTATACCTTTCACTCATGCTACTACAATGTACCCCCTTCCCCTTTATATAATAAAAAAAGCCTTAGTCCATATGGACTAAGGCTTTTTCACGAAACGCAAAATACCCCTACCTAGTATTTTTATTTTCGACAAAAAATAGGCGGGGGTATAATTCGCTATCTCATCGCTAAAAGTTTACTCTTCGCATTAATAGGAATATTTACAGATTCAATTTCTTCAATCGCCTCGCCATAGCGTCCTTTTGCGTACACCTTTAATGCTTCATCTCTCTTTAACATATGCTTAACAGTCTTCTTTATTTTTTGCTCTCTTCCACGTTCGTCAAATGCAATAAATTCATATTCATACCACTCATCACCGATATGCTGACCAATTGTATTCACAACCGTATAATATTCTTTCGTCTTATAAAGTGGATTATATTTATCGATAACCGGTCCAAGTTTTGTAGGCAGTAACATTACTACTATTACTACTATCGCTACTACAGTAGTGATCATTTTTTTCTTCATAATAAACCTTCCTCCTCTGCAGGATATCTATACATCTATTTTAAAAAGAAGGAATACAATCTACCATTGAATCCTATTACACTACCCTTACATTTTTGTAATAAAAAAAGATGAACGAATTTATTCGTTCATCTTTTAGCTTGCTTTAAAGCCACCGCCAAGTACATCACGTAC
This sequence comes from Bacillus luti, assembly GCF_009739945.1. Lineage (NCBI taxonomy): Bacteria > Bacillati > Bacillota > Bacilli > Caryophanales > Bacillaceae > Bacillus > Bacillus luti. Next base: position 4,913,468 of record NZ_CP040336.1, read on the forward strand.
GTCGTGGATAACAACAAAAGCATCTTCATCTACTCGACTAATGACTTGTTTTAACCTAACAAGTTCTTGTTTATTTATAACAACATATAACACTTCTTTATTTCTACCTGTATATCCGCCGCGCCCTTCCAATACAGTAACGCCACGTGTCATGCTTTTCGTAATAGCCTCGCGAATCAAGTCTGGTTGATTCGAAATAATCGTAACAGCCGTTTTTGTATCCATCCCTTCTACGATGAAATCAATCACTTTCGCTCCGATGAATACAGCTACAAGCGTATACATTGCCTTTTCTTGCCCTATTATAAATACAGAACCAGCAATTACAACGATATCAATAATAAGTACGCCTTTTCCGACGCTCCATCCTAAATATTGATTTGCTAACTGTGCTAAAATTGCCGATCCTCCTGATGTACCTCCGGCCTTGAACATACAACCTAATCCAACACCGACAAATACACCAGCAAATAGTGCCGCCAATAACGTATCACTATTCACATGATACTCAATATGTTCCGTAACATATAAAAACAAAGATGTTTCTACAATCCCTAAAATTGTATAAACCATCGTTTTCTTATCAAAAAATTTATACCCAATAGCCAGTAGGATTGCATTTATAGCAAAATTCACAACCCCCGGCGACCAACCAAATAAATAATACGTAACAACCGTTACACCAATAATGCCACCCTCTGATAAACGGTTTGGAATTGCAAAATAATTAATACCAATTGCGAATAATAATGAACCAATTGTAATTAGTGTTATTTCCTTTATACGTTGATTAACCATAGTTCATACCCTCCCCCCATTTGACATTGTATCACTATCTCCTAGAGGTTTAGAAGTGGTTTTTATTCCGCATTTTTCCTCATAAAAATCAAGATATTATGTTTAAACAAAGGGGTGATTAATTATTCATATTTGCTCTAACTATACGGACAAATCGCTCCACATTCCCTTTCTGGATATGCTTAGCTCTAACCATTTCATGATTACACGTAAACTCAAAGTACGGATGAAAATCTATGCTATCTATATGCAAATATGAGTACTCTTTAAATATTGAAGGATAGTACGGAAATTTCCCGTAAAACAGGAGACGTCTAGTAGTGGCAACAAAAATTCCATATTGATACGATAACGTAAAATTATCCTTCTCAAATATCCCTACTACAAAAGCCAAAACCTTTTCATCGTCCTCTACATACTTTTTCATACTCAATAAAAGTTCACTCATGCATATCCCTCCAAATACTATTCATCGCTTTAACACTTGAAAAGAATCCGCGGATTATTACAGACCGGTTTAATTCCTTTATAAAGTATGAAACGCGTTTCCTGTCAAAGATATTTCAAAAAAATAATCCGTTATGCGATTATACACATAACGGATTAAAACTAAACGGTAGAGCGTTCCACAAGTTCATATGGAATTTCCACCTTTTCTTGTTTAGAACTTTCATCACTTATTTGCCTATAAAACATTTCAAAGGCCTTTTTACCTATCACCTTTAAATTTTGATCAATGGTTGTAAGTTGTAACACTTGCGAAATAGGTTGATTATCAAAGCCAATAATCGCTAAATCCTCAGGAACTTGAATACCTAATTTTTCAGCTTCTGTCATAACCCCAATCGCAACTTCATCTCCCGCTACTATTAACGCTTCAGGAAGATCCTGCATCCCCTTTAACTTATGAGCAGTTCTCACACCATCTTCTAACGTAAAACATTCTGTAAAAATCCATTCCTCATTAACTTCTTCATCTATAGATTGCAATTGCTGTTTATAAACATCAAAACGCTTTTGACTACTCGGCCCTAATTTCCTTCCCGTACAATAGCCAATTTTTTTATAACCTTTCTCAATCAAATAATCCATTCCTAATTGAAAGGCCGCCGAATGATTCGTATATACACTTGAGATATTTGAAATATCATTATCTTCACAAGCAACAATCGTCCCGTAGGAAGCATATGGCTCTATCGTTTCCCAATCATTCGCACGAGAACAAATAATAAGGCCATCCAATTGCTTTGTTTTTAACATATGTAAACTTTTCATTTCTTCTTTTTTATTATAGTTTGTTTGGCAAAGTAGCACCTTATAGTTATGAGCTAACGCAACCTCCATCATTCCGCCCACCATCGCATCAAAACACGGATGATTAATATATGGTAGAATCACACCCACAATATTCGTCTTCCCTTTTGATAAATGAACAGCATTTGCATTTTGTGAGTAATTCAATTTCTCAACTATTTCTAAAACAACTCTCCTTTTTTCTTCACTTACGTATGGATGATCATTTAGCACCCTCGAAACAGTTGTAACTGAAACCCCAGCCATCTTTGCGATATCTTTAATATTAGCCATACACTCACCTCTACTCCTAACTTAATGAATGCAATGAACATATGTCAATTCTTCTTATCATTACACCTTCATTCGTTTTTCTTACAAAAGTGTAATTTTCCTGTAAGCTAATTCGATAGTGACTCTCCGCAATATTTCATACAATTAAGTCAGAAACAGGGCAACAACTATTCGAAAAGGAGCGGATTCATATGATGAACAAAATGAAAACAAACAATTTCTTAAATACAATGGGCATGGTATTATCCGCTCTTATCGATGCAAAATCTGTTGCTTCTACATTAAACAAGTAAGGAGAATGTATTATGAATAACATCACTTTTAACAAATTAGATTTTTTAGGACTAGCTAGCGGCTCGATTCTTCTTACTGCTTTTATTTACGCTGCTACGCTTGTATAACTTTGTGTCCCCTTTCCCCTTTATATAGAAAAAGACGACCGCCTATGCCCGGTCGTCTTTTCTTATTTTTGATTCGATTGCAAAGTTTCCTTTAGCTCCTCAAACTTCTCATTTAATTGATCTGTCATCATTTTCATAGCTGTTTTTCGATCTATTTGTTCTTCAGCATCAATTTGAATTGGATCACCAAAAATCAATTGCGCCTTTTTCCCTTTTATTAATTCTTTTACACTTGATGGACCAACATAAGCTGCTGGCACTAATGGAACGTTAGAACGTAGCGCAATCGTAACAGCCCCAGCTTTTAATGAAACATCTTCTGTTGATCTCGTACCACTCGGAAAAATCCCTACAACCTTTCCTTCTTTTAATAAGCGTGATGGAATTTTAAGTGTACTCGGCCCTGGATTTGCGCGATCTACAGGGAATGCATTTACATTTTTAAAGAACCAATTTTTGAATTTCCCTTCAAATAACTCTTTTTTTGCCATGTAATGGATTTGGGTCGGATACATCCCTGTCGCTAACATTAGTACATCCATAAAACTTGTATGCGTGCATGCAACAACATACGGACCACCTTCTGGTAACTTTTCTCTCCCTTGCACTTCTACTTTCCCAGCTGTTTTAAATATATATTTCAACAAAAATGTAATTGGTTTATACATTTGTTTCGTTCCTTTCTGAACATCCGAAGTATAATCATTTTCTTACAACGATTATAACACTAAGTTTTAGGAGTTGGTAATAAATTTAAGTATTAATTGTTAAATTTCAATTCTTACAAAAGTGTAATTTTCTTGTAAGCTAATTCGATAGTTACTTCTTACGATATGTCATACAATTAAGTCAGAAAGAAACAAGTAAGGAGAATACATTATGAATAACATCACTTTTAACAAATTAGATTTTTTAGAATTAGCTAGTGGCTCGATTCTTCTTACTGCTTTTATTTACGCTGCTACGCTTGTATAACTTTGTGTCCCCTTTCCCCTTTATATAGAAAAAGACGACCGTCTATGCCCGGTCGTCTTTTTAAATTTTTCTTTCCTTTAATTCTTTTAATAGCTGTATCAGTTCAGCTTGTTGTTTTACCTTCTTACGACCATTTCGATTAATCGCTGCAAGCTCGCAAGCAACTCCAACGGCGAAGAAAAACAATAAACTTTCTAACATGTTAAATCCTCCAATTGCCTATTAAACCGCTTGGCGTAATTGCTCTTCTTGTAAAATCTTCTTATTTATATTTTCTTCTTTTCTCTGACAAACGTTATTGCGAATAAGTGCTGCAATAACAAGTAAGGTTCCCATAATATCAAACATCGTTATTTGATACCCTTGCATCATCATAATAACTAAAGTCGTAATAGGTACAAAGTTAATAAATAAAATACCATTAATAGATGATAAAATTTTCACACCGTAGTTCCAAGCGAGTAATGCTATAATCCCTGGTAATGTCATCATAAATAACAAATCATATTTCACAATAGAAATCGTTTCCATACTAGGAACTGAAACATATCCAAGTGCCGTAATAATTACCGTTATAATTCCTGTAACAGTCGTACCGAATACACAAGTCAATGTAGAATAACGTAATGTTGACCAATCGCTACACGTTTGACCACCCATCGTATAAATAACCCAACCTACAACCCCAACAAATATAAATGCTAGTGAAAATATGTTATCTTTCAATGTTAAAAAGAAACTCATATCACCTTTCGTAATAACAAATACAGCTCCTACAAAAGCAATAACCATACTCGTTATCATATATTTTTTCGGTTTCACATGCTTATATCCCCATAGAATACAAATCGAAATCATCGGCATAAGTGCTTCCATAATAGAGGCTACCATCACGCCTGATTTCCCCATTAACATTTGACCTAAAAATATAAGTACATTATATACAGTAAACGCCATCGTTCCGAAAAAGACGAGTAACTTCCCCCTTCCTTCTAAACGAAATGCCTGTTTCCCTTCTTTCATTAACAACAATACAATCAGTACGATCGCCACCGCTCCATAGCGAATAAGCGAAAAATAAAACGGATCTATGTATTCTAGCGCATGATCAGCAACTGGAAACATTGCTCCCCATGACATACTTGCAATTAAACACGCTAAAGCCCCTATTATCATTTGACCTCTTCTCACCACAATCCCCCGCTTCTTTCTATTTGCACAAAGAGAATTGTAAAAGAAAAAATATATCACGTAAAATGATTCAAAATGATGTTAACTATCATTTATAATGATAGTTAACATCAAGGAGGACCGTATTATGGAATTAAGAGATTTACAAATCTTCCAGAGCGTTGCCGAACAAGGTAGTGTAAGTAGCGCAGCAAAGGAATTAAATTACGTACAATCAAATGTAACTGCACGTATTAAACAACTAGAAAACGAGCTAAAAACACCGCTCTTTTATCGTCATAAACGAGGCATGACTTTAACAGCTGAAGGAAGGAAAATGCTCGTTTATGTTCATAAAATTTTGCAAGATGTCGACGAGCTAAAACAAGTATTTTTAGATAGTGAAACACCCTCCGGCATATTAAAAATCGGTACCGTCGAAACAGTAAGTACACTACCTACCATTTTATCTTCTTACTATAAAAGCTATCCGAACGTCGATTTGTCATTACAAGCAGGTCTAACAGAAGAATTAATTAGAGAAGTACTCGATCATCAATTAGATGGTGCTTTTATATCAGGGCCAATAAAACATCCCCTTATTGAACAATACGATGTTAGTACAGAAAAATTAATGCTTATAACACAAAATAAAGCTTTTCATATAGAAGAATTTACAACAACGCCTCTACTCGTTTTTAACCAAGGTTGTGGATACCGTTCCAAACTAGAACGATGGCTGAAAGACGAAGGTTTGCTACCAAAAAGAATTATGGAATTTAATATATTAGAAACAATATTAAACAGCGTTGCACTCGGCCTTGGAATTACACTCGTACCACAGTCTGCTGTCCACCATCTTTCTAAGGCTGGCAAGGTGCATTGCCATGCAATCCCTGAAAAATATGGTAGTATTTCAACGGTTTTCATACGCCGTAAAGATAGCTATATGACGAATTCGATGCGTAGCTTTTTAAAAACAATTGAAGAGCATCATCATATCAATATGCTTTAAAAGACATTCTTACACGAATGTCTTTTTTTCTTACAAAAGTGTAAGTCTTTCGTAAGCTAATTCGATAGTTGCAGGCGATCATATTTCCTATAATTAAGACATAAAGCAGGGCAACAACAATTCGAAAAGGAGCGGATACGCATGATGAACAAAATGAAATCAAATAATTTTTTAAATACAATGGGCATGGTGCTATCCGCACTTGTCGATGCAAAAGCAGTTGCAACTACATTAAACAAATAAGGAGAGATTATAATGAACAACATTACTTTCAACAAATCAGACTTTTTCGGACTTGCAAGTGGAGCTACTCTTCTTACAGCTTTCATTTACACACTTGCCCAAGGTCTTGTTTAATACTTTGTTTCCCCAAACCCCTTTATATATAGAAAAAGCTGCTCGTCTTATGGACAAGCAGCTTTTTAGTTTGTTTCATATATAATTTGACCTGTTTTCGTCATATCGTATCCGCCAATCGCTTTTAATTCATTATGAAATTCTTCCGATTGCAGAATATCTTTCACAACTTCAATCAGCTCTTCATTTTCTTTATTCTTCAAAATCACTAAATCATACTGTTCTTTCATGATTGGAATAAAGTCTACATTTACAATCTGTGAAAACTTTTCTGATCCTACTCCCACGTCAGCTTTTCCATTCGCGACTTGCGTGGCAACACCAAGATGATTCGATTCTTCCCATTCATATCCACTAATATGTTCTTTATTTAACTTTTGAATGCGCAATTGCTCATCCACCAGCACCCTAATACCAGAACCTTTTTCTCGATTTACAAATCGTATAGATGAATGAGATAAATCAGCCCATGTTTTTATATTTTTTGGATTCCCCTTTTGCACATAAAACCCAACGTTCCTTGATAATAAATTAATCATAATACATGGTTGTCCAACTAAAATACGTTTTACGTAAGGAACATTATATGTACCAGTTTCGCCATCAAATAAATGCAAGCTAACGATGCTTCCTTCGCCTTGATACATTTTTACTAAACTCGTTAAACTACCTTGATATGCCCGTAATATATTAGAACTTGGCAGACCATTTTCTATACGCTTTGCCAACATATCTAACGTTAGTTCTTGTCCGCTAATAATGCATGTATTCGAGATACTATTGCCGTCATTCTTTACAGGGGCAACTTGTACCTTTCCTGTTTTCATTTGCTTAATATATTGTTCTAAATCTGCTGCATCAATGCGCATCTGTCTACCAACTCTATAAGAAGGAAGTTCTCCTTTTTTAATTAAGTCGTATACAGTTAGTTTTGATACTTTTAATCGCTTTGCTACCTCTTCCGTTGTGTAGGAATGATGATCCATAGACGATTCCTCACTTTCTCCCTTCATTGTAACAAAGAAAAGAATATTTCTCCTATTTTTTTAAAAACATCTACATGTTCAAATTATATTCAATTATAACTAGTTATATTTAGTTATAATTAGTTATAATTGAATATGTCAAAACGAAAGGGGATTTTTTTATGAATAAGTTTACATTACGATCCATCGGGGCACTTATACTTTCTTTTCTTCTTATCTTTAGTGTTGCATGTACAAGCGGAGATAAGAAAGAGAAATCAACCGCTAAAGAAGAAAAAGCAGTTGAACTTACTATATCAGCAGCTGCAAGCTTACAAGATGCGCTAAAGGAGATTGAAACAAAATATAAAGAAAAAGAACCTAATATTAAACTTTCTTTTAACTTCGGCGCTTCTGGTGCACTTCAACAACAAATTGAACAAGGTGCACCTGCTGATTTATTCTTCTCAGCAGCCGAAGATAAATTCCAAACTCTTGTTAAAAAAGGATTCATTAATGAAAAAGAAGGGAAAAATCTTCTTGGAAATGAACTAGTTCTAGTCATCCCTAAGGATAGCTCTCTTACAAAATTTCAAGATTTAAAAGACGAGGAAATCAAAAAAATCGCACTTGGTACACCTGAATCTGTACCTGCCGGAAAATACGCAAAGGCTTCTCTAACACATGAAAACCTTTGGAATGATGTTCAAAATAAAATCGTATTTACAAAAGACGTTCGCCAAGTGTTAACATATGTAGAAACAGGTAATGTCGATGCGGGTATCGTATACAAAACAGATGCTCTCATTTCAGAAAAAGTAAAAATTGGTGAGACAGCAGCTGCTACATCTCATGAGCCAATCCACTATCCTTTAGGCGTTATAAAGGAATCTAAGCATAAGAAAGAGGCGACTTCATTTTATGAATATTTGCAGTCAAAAGATGCACAATCTACCTTTAAGAAATATGGATTTACAGTCCTGTCATAATTGCCATGAGCTTTGATGCTATTTTGTCGCCAATCTTTCTATCTTTACGGGTAGCTGCATGTGCCACCATAATCGTTACAATTTTAGGAACGATTATCGGACGAGCGTTAGCACGCTCCTCATGGAGATATAAAGTAATATTAGAAACTATTTTCTTATTACCAATGGTACTTCCGCCAACTGTAATTGGCTTTTTTCTCATTATCATTTTTGGAAATAACAGTCCCATTGGAACTTGGATAGAATCAATATTTCAGCAATCTATTATGTTCACATCTACTGCTGCTATCATTGCTTCTACAGTTGTTGCATTTCCGCTTATGTACCAATCGGCAAAGACAGGATTTTCTATCGCGAATGTACAAATTGAAGAGAGCGCCCGCGATCTTGGTGCAAGTGAATATCAAGTTTTTCTACACGTCACACTTCCTCTTGCATTTCCTGCCTTACTAAGCGGAATGATTTTGAGCTTTGTTCGTGCGCTCGGTGAGTTTGGTGCTACACTCATGTTTGCCGGAAACATTCCTGGTAAAACACAGACTATCCCAACTGCAATTTACATGGCCATTGATGCAAGCAATATGCAGCTCGCCTGGACGCTTGTAGTTATCACTATTAGTATGTCACTCCTATTTCTGCTATGTATTCAGCTTATTAACAAAAGAATTACTCACTCTTAAAGCAGCTTTTTTCGAAGCTGCTTCTTTATTTCTTAGGAAATAAAATATACCGTCGGGAAATAACTGAATTTTACCTTTTATTAAAATATACATTTTATTTGAATTCACTTTCTAAAATAGGCAATTTCCTGTTATTATATGGAGGTGTTTCAAAAAATGAAGAAATGAAAACGCATTTATATTGTGAATTCTTCATCCTGTTTTAGCGATCGGTAATCTTCTACTCTATTAGTGGGGCATTACCGATCGTTAGAACGATATGTAATTATATTGGTATAGGAACTCGAAGGGAGTCTTGTAATGGACATTTTATTAGCGCTTCTTCCTGCAATTGCATGGGGAAACATCTTATTAGTAAGCGTAAAAATGGGCGGTGGTGCATATAGCCAAACGGTAGGTATGACAATCGGTGCTCTATTCTTCGCAACAATTATGTATGTATTTACTCAACCAGCTTTAACAATGACAGTCTTGATTGTTGGTTTTATTTCAGGTTTATTCTGGGCTTTAGGACAAGTAAACCAATTAAAAACAGTTGAAAAACTAGGTGTTTCAACTACTGTAACGATTTCTACTGGTATGCAACTTGTTGCAACTTCTATCTTTGGGGTTATCGCTTTCCGTGAGTGGACTACTACAACAACGATTGTTCTGGGAACGATTGCAATCCTATTAATCGTAGTTGGTGTTGTATTCACATCATTAGATGATAAAGAAAATGCTCAGCCACCAGGACAATTGAAAAAAGGACTTCTTACTTTAATTGTTTCTACTTTTGGCTATCTTGTATATGTAATTATTATTCGTTGGTATAATATCGACGGTTGGTCTGCTATTTTACCACAAGCAGTTGGTATGTTTGTTGGTGCGGTTGTACTGACATCTAAACATAAACCATTTAACAAATATGCAATCCGTAATGCTCTATCTGGTTTACTATGGGGAACAGGAAACTTATTCTTACTTCTTTCCTTACCACGTGTCGGAGTTGCGACAAGCTTCCCGTTATCTCAAACTGGAATCGTTATCTCAACATTCGGTGCGATTGTCTTCTTAGGTGAAAAGAAAACAAAACGTCAATTGATCTTTATTGCACTAGGTAGTGTTTTAATTATCGGCGGCGCTGTATTACTAGGTATGACAAAAGCATAAATTTATAATCTATTAATCCCTGAAGCATAACTGCTTCAGGGATTTTTTATTACAACTATTTTTTAAGTATAATAATTTTTATAACCTTATTTGTATTAACCCTCCTCCCTCCATTTTCATCCTTCTCGCGATAAGCCTTTTCTTTTTACAAAATTCTCTTAAAAATGGTATCGTTTTTTATAACATATTCTCATCAGAAAGGAATAAAGGATATGCTAACTAAACATCGAATTTTATTTATTGGTGCTGGTCGTATGGCAGAAGCTATATTTTCCGGATTACTGAAAACAAGTAAAGAATACATCGAAGAAATTATCATTTCCAACCGAAGCAACGTAGCAAAATTAGAACAATTACAAGGGCAATATGATGTGTCTATTACAACCGATTGGAAGCATCATGTTACATCTGTTGATACGATTGTTTTAGCAATGCCACCTTCTGCACATGAAGAATTATTAGCAGAGTTATCTCCGTTACTATCGAATCAACTTGTCGTAACGGTAGCTGCTGGCATTGGTCCATCTTATTTAGAAGCGAGACTTCCCGGGGGGACGCCTGTTGCTTGGATTATGCCAAATACAGCTGCTGAAATTGGAAAGTCTATCTCCTTATATACAATGGGACAATCAGTAACCGAGATGCATCAAGAAACCCTGCAACTGCTTTTAAGAGGAATTGGTACTTCGCAACTTTGCACTGAGGAAGAAGTGCATCAACTTACTGCAGTTACTGGAAGTGCACCAGCCTTCCTTTATTACTTTGCCGAAAGCTTAATTGAAGCAACAATAAGTTATGGAGTCGATGAGGCAACTGCAAAACATCTCGTCATTCAAATGATTTCTGGCTCTGCTTCTATGCTTGAACAAACGCAAGATCCAGCTAACCTCCGCGAACAAGTAACAACACCAGGTGGTTCCACAGCTGAAGGTCTCAAAACTTTATATGAGTATAATTTTTCAGAAGCAATTCAAAAAGCAGTAGAAGCAACAAACAAAAAAGCTAGGGGGAAATAATATGAGTTTAACAAGTTTAAAAGACTATACAACATTACATAACGGTGTAAAAATGCCTTGGTTCGGTTTAGGTGTTTTTAAAGTAGAAGATGGTTCAGAAGTAATTGATTCTGTAAAAGCAGCAATTAAAAATGGCTACCGTAGCATCGATACTGCTGCAATCTATCAAAACGAAGAAGGCGTTGGACAAGCGATCCGTGAATCAGGTGTTTCACGTGAAGAATTATTCATTACATCAAAAGTGTGGAATAGCGATCAAGGCTATGAAACAACACTTCAAGCATTTGAAACTACATTAGAAAAATTAGGTCTAGAATATTTAGATTTATATTTAGTACATTGGCCTGTAAAAGGAAAATATACTGAATCATGGAAAGCGTTAGAAAAGCTTTATAAAGACGGCCGTGTTCGCGCTATTGGTGTGAGTAATTTCCACATTCACCATTTGCAAGATGTATTTGAAATCGCTGAAATTAAACCAATGGTTAACCAAGTAGAATACCATCCACGTTTAGCTCAAGAAGAATTACACACTTTCTGTAAAGAACATAACATCCAACTTGAAGCTTGGTCACCATTAATGCAAGGACAACTACTTGATAATCCAACGTTACAAGAAATTGCGACAAAATATAATAAATCAACTGCGCAAATTATTTTACGCTGGGATTTACAAAACGAAGTTGTAACAATCCCTAAATCTATTAAAGAACATCGCATTATTGAAAATGCAAATATATTCGATTTTGAATTAAGCGCTGATGACATGAAAGCAATTCAAGCACTCAATGAAGATCGTCGCGTTGGTCCAGATCCAGATAACTTTAACTTCTAGTAGAAAAACCACTGCCATATGCAGTGGTTTTTTCGTTAAAGAAAACTGAAAATTTAAACTATATTTCATTAGGTTGACACTTCATTATCCAAGGTGTAAGATTTTGAATTATCAAAGAAACACAAAAATTAATAAAATTTATTCGTTTACTCATTGTATCAAGAGAGGTGGAGGGACTGGCCCTTTGAAACCTCGGCAACAGGTTCATTTTGAATACTGTGCCACTTCCTGCAAGCTTTATGGCTTGAAAGATAGAATGAGGGAATTCGTTTATATACGGGTGCATAACTTGTACGTAAAAATCCCTCTTTCTCAATATGAAAAGAGGGATTTTTTATTTTTCATTTCCCTCATCATCATCCAAACTTAATTATTTAGGAGGAAAATCAAATGAAAAAGAAGTTTGTACCCGGTATTGCATCAGTTGTAGGAGTAAGTATTTTATTAACTGGTTGCGGTAGTTATAAAAACGAAGCAAGCGGAGCAAATGCAAAAGACGAGGCACCTAGTAAACAGGTTTTAAACTTATCTTCACCTACTGAAATACGAACAATGGATACAGCTCGAGCTACAGATACTGATTCTGGTCAAGTAATGAGAAACGTATTTGAAGGTTTGTATAATCTTGGTGAAGGTAACAAACCTGTCCCTGGCGTTGCAAAATCTCATGAAGTAAATAGCGATAAAACGAAATACACATTCCATTTACGAGATTCAAAATGGTCAAACGGTACTCCTGTTACCGCGAAAGATTTTGTCTTCGCTTGGCAAAGAGCTGTCGATCCAGCAACAGCCTCTGAATATGCATTTCTATTCTTTGATATTAAAAATGCAACAAAGATTAACAACAAAGAGCTTCCAGCCGATCAACTTGGTGTAAAAGCAATTGATGACCATACGTTTGAGGTAGAATTAGAGCGTCCTGTTCCGTATTTTATTAGCTTAACAGCGTTCCCAACATTTCTACCAATTAACGAGGAATTCTTTAAAGCACAAGGTGATAAGTACGCTTTAGAAGATAATACAATCTTGTACAACGGAGCTTTTACACTAAGCGATTGGAAGCACGAACAAAGCTTTAAATTCAAGAAAAACCCTACCTATTGGGATAAAGATGCTGTCAAACTAGAAGAAATCAATTTTAACGTCGTGAAAGAAAAATCAACAGAAGTAAATTTATTTGAATCTAAACAATTAGACCGTATAAAATTAACGTCTGATTTCGTTGATAAATATAAAAAGGATGGTAACTTTAAAGAACGTCCGAACGTAGGCGTACAATTTTTACGTATGAATCAGCAAAACAAAGTGCTGCAAAACGTTTCTGCACGCCAAGCAATTGATCAAACGATCGATCGAAAATCCTTTGTAAATACGTTATTAAATGATGGCTCTACACCAACCTTTAGTCTCGTTCCAAAAAACTTTGCAAAAGGACCTGACGGAACAGACTTCCGCGTTGCAAACAGCGATTTAACAAAGGTTGATACAAAATCGGCACAAGAATTATGGAAAAAAGCAAAACAAGAACTTGGATCTGAAAAAATAACGTTAGAATTATTAACAAGTGATGGTGACCTTGAGAAGAAAACTGGTGAATTCTTAAAAGGACAACTAGAAAAGAATTTAGATGGCTTAACAGTAAATATAAAACCGCAACCGCGTAAGCAATAAGTTTCGCTTTTATTAAAAGGTGACTACGAAATCGGTATTGATGGCTGGAGCCCTGACTTTGCGGATCCAATTACATTCCTTGAGCTATTTACAACGAATAACCCTTATAACTTAGATCATTACTCTAATAAGGAGTTCGATGAAACAATAGCAAAAGTGAAAACAACTTTAGCTGGTGATGAAAAAGCTCGCTGGGAAGCATTACTAGCATCCGAGAAAATATTATTTAAAGACTCTGTTATCGCTCCTCTTTATCAAAAGGGAGAATCTTATTTAGAACGTTCTTATGTGAAAGGAATTGTGCAAGTAGACTTTGCAGGTCAATTAAACTTCAAATGGGCAAAAATTGAAAAATAAATTGTAACTTTGACCAACGTTATTCCACCATATTAATTATTTTTTCACAAAACGTATTAAAAGTAGGTTCCTTAATACATGGGAATCTACTTTTTTAATATATTATTTCAAGAAATTAACATTCTGTTTTTATTATTGACATATAGTTCTTTCCAGTGTTAATATTCTAAATAATCAAAGAAACGAAATATTTCACCATCAAAATATAATGTCTCTATGTTGAAACATATAACGATAGATTATAGTTCAACATGTATATACATATAGAACACCTGATTACCTATAAACAAATATTCATAATAGGTTTTATCTCCTTCTATAGCTACTTCAAGACATGGACATTATGACGTTACGAACAACACATTTAGGGAGGAAAGAACAATGAAGAAAAAAGTCGTACCTGTTGTTGCATCTGTTTTAGGAGCAAGTCTACTACTAACTGCTTGCGGGGGAAATAAAGATAATGCAAGCGGAGCGAAAGCAAATGATAAAGCACCTGATAAACAGGCAATTAACTTATCATTCGCTTCAGAAATTCCAACAATGGATGTTGCAAAAGCAACGGATGGGGAATCCATGAACGTAATGCGCAATGTTTTTGAAGGGTTATATGCAATGGGAGAAGATAACACACCGATTCCTGGTGTTGCTGAGTCGGTTGACGTTAGTCCCGATAAGACAAAATATACATTCCACCTGCGTGATTCAAAATGGTCAAACGGTACTCCTGTTACAGCAAAAGACTTCGTCTTCGCTTGGCAACGTGCCGTAAATCCTGATACAGCAGCTGAATATGCATTCTTATTCTTCGATATACAGAATGCGAAACAAATAAACCAAAAACAATTGCCAATTGATCAACTAGGAGTTAAAGCTCTTGATGATAAAACGTTAGAAGTACAACTAGACCGTCCTGTTCCCTACTTCTTAAGCTTAACGACATTCTCGACATTCTTACCAGTTAATGAAGCGTACTTAAAATCTCAAGGTGATAAATACGGTTTAGAAACAAATCATTTAATTTACAACGGTGCTTTCACATTAGATAACTGGAAACACGAGCAAAGCTTCCAATTGAAGAAGAATCCTAACTATTGGGATGCTAAAACGGTAAAATTAGAAGAAATCAACTTCAATGTCGTTAAAGATAAGTCTACAGAAGTGAACTTATATGATTCAGGACAAATTGATCGTGTTGCTTTAACTGCGGAGTTTGTTGATAAATATAAGGGCGATCCAAACTTCAAAGAACGCGCTGAAGTTGGCATTCAATTTTTACGACTAAATCAAAAGAATGAAACATTAAAAAATCAACATGCACGCCTTGCTATTAACGGAGCAATGAATAAAAAAGCATACGTAGAAACAATTTTAAATAACGGTGCTGTTCCAGCTGAAGGAATGGTTCCTGTGAAATTCGCAAAGAGTCCAGAAGGCAATGACTTCCGTAAAGAAAATGGAAACCTAGTCAAAGATGATGTGAAAACAGCAAAAGAAAACTGGAAAAAAGCAAAACAAGAACTTGGTACCGACAAAGTAACAATCGAACTATTAACAAGTGATAATGCTTTAGCTAAAAAGACTGGTGAATATTTAAAAGGTGAACTCGAAAAGAATCTAGATGGCTTAACAGTGAATTTAAAACCACAACCACGTAAACAACAGTTGAAACTACTATTAAGTGGTGATTATGAAATCGGTATTGACGGTTGGGGCCCTGACTTCGCGGATCCAATTACATTCTTAGATTTATTTACAACAGATAGTGCTTATAACTTCGATAAATACTCTAACAAAGAGTACGATGAGCTCATTCATAAAGTGAAAACAGATTTAGCTGGCGATGAAAAAGCACGCTTTGAAGCAATGAAGCAAGCTGAAAAAATCTTATTACAAGACGGTGCTGTCGCTCCTTTATACCAACAAGGTCGTTCTTACTTACAACGCTCTTTCATTAAAGGACTTGTAACAACTGACTTCGGCGGTGAATTTAACTATAAGTGGACAGAAGTTGCAAAATAATAAATAAAAAGGTATCCAATCACAGGATACCTTTTTTATTTTATACTTCTTTAACTACATGACTTCTTCTCTCTACTATTCCTTTTACAGATACAGTAATGACTGCTACCAATTGCGTGACTAATATAATGACTAATAATGAAATAATATTTTTCTCTAAACTAACTCCCCAAAATATTATTGTATAATAGCCATTCGCTGCATATGTTGCGGGAAATAATTCGCCGATTGTTTGATATGTTTTAGAAAACATTTCATGCGGTACAATTACACCCGAACTTACGAGTTGTAACGATAGCGAAATTATATTAAAGATCATACCTGCATTTCCGAAAACAGCTATGAACATTTGTGTTAATGAAAGAAAGGCGAAGAAGACTATCGTCAATAATCCTCTTTTCCTTCTTTTTGCATTGAACCAAAACTCATCATAAATATAAAAACAAACATCAAATATGTTCTCCACGTCAAAGAAGGTATATGCCCTGACCAAAGATAGCTAACTAAATAGTTAATTCCCATAATACAAGACGATATTACTAAACTAATACTTATTAGTTTTACATATTTGAGCATATCTTTTCTCCTTGTTTTTTATTTTTCTACTTCTTCAAATTGTAGATTCACCGGCTCTTCTAAAAGTGTTTCATAAAAGTTTTCTGCCAAATCTGTTGAAGGAATTTTTTCATCTACTTCATCAAATCGAATACTATCTAGCCACACACAACCTTCTCCTGATAATAAAACACCAAATGCAATACCAAGTGCTTCTTCTTTTATATCTAATACAACCGAGTACGATTGCCAGTTATTCGTATTTTTAATTGGACGATTTTGCATATTATCCATAGCGAGCGGTTCTGTATCTTTTCCATCTACTCGCATCCACAATCCCGCCCAATCTCTTACGTTTTCACTCTTAACAAATGCTGTAAACCGCAACCTCTTCCCTACATATTTATCCGCTCGGAACATTTGCATTAATGTTGAAAATCCTCCGTGCGTAACATTCTCTTTTGTTTTTATGTATGCAGATACTTTCCCTTGATGGACAACTTCATAATCTAAACCCATCTCATATTCAGCAGGATGGCTTCCACTTAAGATCCATCCTTTCGGTATACCCTTTTGCATTGAAACACCCTCTCTTTCTATATAAAATGACTGGAAGTACTTTCGATATTTCTTTGGTGGCAATTGAAACATTCTTTTAAAAGCTCTCGTAAATGCCTCTTGTGAGGAAAAACCATATTGCATTGCAATATCAATAACAGCTCTTTCAGTCGATACTAAAGCCTGTGCAGCATGAGTTAATCTTCTCTTTCGAATGTAATCCGTTACACTCATCCCAATATAACTTTGAAAAATACGATGAAAATGGTACATCGACACCGCACTGTGAGATGCCACTCTTTCTGTTGTAAGCTCTTCATGTAAGTGATTCTCTATATAATCAATTGATTTTTTTATTATCTCTTTATATTCTTCATGCATTTTAGTCCCTCCTCACGACTTCAATTTACCATATACATACAAATTGTTTTTGATTTAAATTGCGGATTAGCCCTTGTGACTACAGAATAATAATTTATTTTCAACACATACATAATTACTCGTTTTTTGGAAAAACTTGTATAGAACAAATTTACATAAGGAGGAATTTATAATGAGAACTCTACTATCAATTTTATTAGCTCTTATGCTAGTACCTGCATTAACAGGATGTAAAGCTCCTGCAAAAGAAGATACAACTTCTAATAAGAAAACGACAGAAGAAGCAAAAAATGAGGCTCCTGCAGATTTAAAACTTAATTTTAATGAATTTAGTTTAGATGCAGACTATCAAGATACGAAGAAAGACTATGAAGCTGATTATAAAAATATAGCAGCTGATAAGAAAATGGAAGCAAAGCTTGAAGACCATAAAACAAATGCAAAGTTCACAGGTGACGAGGCTATTACAAAATTAAGCCCACTTCTACAAGAATTAAAATTTGATAAAGATACTCCTGACCAAGAAGTAATCGATCAAGTAGTAAACGTGTTTAAACTTGATAAGGACTATCAAAAATTCGATTTAGAAGTTGTTTTCTCTGATGGAACGAAAAAAGAATATAAACGAGAAATAAAATAAAGAAGTAGGCGATTGCCTACTTCTTTATTTTATTTCTTAGCATATCGTAAGCTTGGTTGAGATCCTACGTAGTATTCTAATCCAGATACAGATGACTTTTGTAAATAAGAGTCTGTTGGGAATACAAGTGGGATTAAAGGATATTCTGTAAACATAATATCTTCTGCTTGATGTAATAAATCAAAGCGTTTATTTTCATCTTGTTCTAATTTTGCTTGATTAATTAAATTATCGAAGTCTTTGTTAAACCATTTCGCATAGTTATTTGGTCCATCACCTGCATAAATTTCTAATTGAGCAGCTGGATCTAATGTAGATCCTCCCCATCCCATGTATGCAATTTGGAAGTCACTTTGTTTGTACATATCAATATAACTTTTCCACTCTTTACCTTCTATTTTCACATCTACACCAAGATTTTTCTTGAACATTTCTTGAAGTGTTTCAGCTATTTTCTTCTTATCTGAATATTTTACTGTTACTTCTGGAAGAGTAGCCCATCCTTCTTCCTTCATACCTTCTTCTAATAGATTCTTAGCTACTGCAGGATCATATTTAAAATAATCACCTTTCTCTTTACGGAAGTCGCGGCCACCTTCTGTTTTTGCTCCTTCTGGAACAAAGCCATATGCTTCTTTTGCATTATTCTTTAATATTTTCTCTACGATAAATTTACGATCTACAGCTAATGCAAAAGCTTTACGAATTTTAGCATTTGTAAATGGTGGTTTCTCTGAATTAAATGAGTAAATATGAGTTGAGTAGTCTTGCATTTTTTTAAACTCTTTATTGTTTTGTTCCTTCTCAACTAAATCAGTTGGTATGTGAGATAATAAATCTAGTTCTCCAGATTTGTATAATTGATACGCTGTTTTACCTTCTGGAATAATACGGAATTCAATTTCTTTTGATGCTACTTTTTTATCATGGAACTCTTTGTTTTTTTCTAGAATAATCGCTTGATTATGCTTCCATTCTTTCAATGTGAAAGGACCATTTGTAATTAATTCTTTTGGATCTACTTTTAATTTACCTTTTTCATCAATAGATTTTTTATTCAGCGGAATATATAACGACTGGGATAATGTTCTTTTAATAGATGTCACTGGGTGTTCAAATTGTAACTTTAGAGTTACATCATCTACTGCTTGAATTCCTACTGCATCTTCTTCACCTTTCCCTGTATTAAATGCTTCTCCACCTTTAATGAAATATAGTTCTGTTGCATTCATAGAGCCTGTTTTAGGGTTTAATATTCTCTTCCAAGCAAATTCAAAATCTTTTGCTGTTAATGGGGAACCATCAGACCATTTTAATCCTTTTTTCAAATAGAACGTATACTCTTTTCCATCTGCCCCAGCTTCCTCTTTCTCTACTAAATCCTTTTCAAATTTCCCATCACTTGTCTGTCTATACAAAGTTGCAAATAAGTGCTCAATTACATAATTAGAGTTATTATCTGTTGAAATTGCTGAATCTAGCGTATAAGGATCACTACCAAGATTCGTTACGAAACGCTCTCCTTTACTAGCACTTGCTTTTGAAGTGTCTTTCTTACCGCAAGCGACAGAAGTAATTGCTAATACGGTCATAATGACAAATAATAAAAACTTCTTCATCCTACATTCCCCTTTACCCTGAAATTTTTGGTGTTGATGCTAATAATGTTTTTGTATAAGAATGTTGTGGATTACGGAATACTTCGTCCGTATTTCCAAATTCAACAAGTTCTCCTTTATATAGGACAGCCACTTTTTCACATAAATAGTGAACCATCGGTAAATCATGTGCGATAAATAAATATGTATAGCCTTGCTCCTTTTGAATTTTTTGCAGCAAATGCACAATTTGAATTTGCAGTGAAACATCTAATGCTGAAATTGGTTCATCAAGGATCAATACTTCCGGCTCACATAATAACGCTCTTGCAATAGCAATACGTTGGCGTTGTCCTCCACTAAATTCATGTGGATAGCGATCAATATATCGTCTATCTAATCCAACACGCTCTAGCGCATCACCTGCTACTTTATCCTTCAATCCTTTATCACCGAGTCCAAATGAAATATAGCCTTCTGTTACGCTATCGCGTACTTTCCAGCGTGGATTTAATGCAGCTGTCGAATCTTGAAAAATAAACTGTACTTTCTGCAAGAAATCACGCTTATGAGCTGCCTTCAGCTTGTGAACAACTTGACCGTTATAATCAATTTCACCAGACGTTGGACTCTCGATCCCAGCTATGAGCTTTCCAAGTGTTGTTTTTCCTGAACCACTTTCACCAATAATGCCAAGTGTTGTTCCTTTAGGAATAGAAAGTGATATATCTTTTAACGCTGTAATTTCTTTATTTTTACTTCCATACGTTTTCCTTACTTGCTCTACAGTAATTAAGTCTGTCGTCATGAGGCATTCACCTTCTCTTTTGATTTCGCTTTATCATGCTCCAGAATATGCTGCCAGCAATGTGAGCTATGCTCCCCAGAATATGTTGTTCTCTCCGGGAAACGATGCATACATTCTTTTATTGCTACCGGGCAACGATTTACAAAAGGACAACCAAAGCTATTTAATGTTTCAATGGAAGGTGTCGTTCCTTCGATTGCACGTAATACTTTTTCGGAATCGTCCATATTCGGAATTGCTTGTAATAAGCTTTTCGTGTATGGATGTTTAGGGGAACCTATCACTTCCTGTATCGTTCCTTTTTCAACAACACGTCCCCCGTACATCACAACTACTCGATCCGCTACTTCACGTACAAGCGCCAAATCGTGAGTAATTAATAAAATACTCGTATTTTGCTTTTCCTTTCTTTCCTTTAATAACTCCATAATTTGTTTTTGAATCGTTACATCTAATGCTGTCGTAGGTTCATCCGCAATAACGAGCTTTGGGTGGCAAGCAAATGCAATTGCTAAACAAATACGTTGCCTCATACCTCCGCTTAATTGATGTGGGTACTGTTCAAAGCGTTTCTCCGGTTCATGTATCCCTAAATCTGTTAACAAGTTAATCGCTATTTTCTTTGCTTCTCTTTTCGATTTTTTCTCATGTTGCAAAATTACTTCTGTAATTTGCCGTCCCACCTTCATCGTCGGATTTAAAGATGAAAGTGGGTCTTGAAAGATAAAAGAAATATCTTTCCCACGAATTTGATTCCATTCTGACTCTTGTAGATTAGTTAATTCCTCTGATTCAAAAGATATATTTCCATCATCAATGTGAATAGATTCTTGATTTAATCCGATAATGGATTGTGCTGTAACACTTTTCCCTGAACCACTTTCTCCTACAAGTGCAACTATTTCACCTTCGCTAATAGAAAAGGAAACATGCTTAACAATTGCTTGCTTACTATTCTCTTTTTCAACGGCTAACGTTACGTTTTCTAAAGATAAGAGCTGTCCCATGTTTTTTCTCCTTTCGATTCCGTTTTACGATTTTTGGATCAATTGCATCTTGTAAACCATCACCAATTGCATTAAATGCGAACATGATGAGAGCAATCATTAGCGATGGGAAAAATAGTTGCCACCACTCCCCGCTCAATAATGTCCCAAGCGCATCATTTGTCATCGTCCCCCAGCTCGCTGCCGGTGATTGCACCCCAAGTCCGATAAAACTTAAAAATGATTCCGAGAAAATTGCTGCTGGGATTGTGAATGATAAATTCACGATAATAATGCCAGTTAGGTTCGGAATGATATGTCCGTATATAATTTTCATATGTGATGTGCCTAATCGCTCCGCTGCAATAACAAATTCTCTTTGCTTTAAAGATAAGACTTGCGCCCTAACAAGACGTGCCATACCAATCCATCCTGTTAATGCAAGAGCAATAATGATTGTAAAAAGTCCTGGTTTCATAATGATTAATAGTAAAATAACAATTAATAAATATGGGATACCGTATAATACTTCAATCCCTCTTACAATCCACTCATCAATTAACGTGCCAAGGCGATTACGCCCTCTCACATATCCACTAAATCCTCCGATCAGTACACCAAGTCCTATATCAAGAACAGCTGCTACTAATCCAACTACTAGTGAAATTTTCCCACCAGCCCAAGTACGCGCCCAAATATCTCTACCTAAATCATCTGTTCCAAACCAATGCTCACTACTAGGTGGTAAGTTTGTCGCCTCTTTTATTTGTTCACTTGCAGTGAAAGGAGTTAAACTTTCACCAATAAGAGAGAAAATAATAATGAGCAATAATGTTACCGTCCCTAGAACCGCGATTGGATTTGATACAAATTTACGAAACACTTCTTTTTTCTGGCTAATCTTTTGCTGCTCTTTATGTATCGTTAGTTCTTTTTTCTCTTCATTCGTTAATAACTGTTTATTGATTTCATAAGCTCCCATTTAGATATGCCCCCCTCCTTACGTAATAGAACGAATACGCGGATCAACAATACGATGAATAATATCTGTAATGAAAATACAAGAAATTAATAATGCACTATAGAAAATTGTCGTTCCCATAATCACCGGATAATCCCTGTTAAAAATACTGTCTACAAAATATTTTCCGAGACCAGGAATTGCAAAGATCTTTTCAATAATGAAAGTCCCTGTTAAAAGTCCAGCCATTAACGGTCCAACAAATGTAAGTACTGGAACAATTGCATTTCGAAGGGCATGCCTCATAATAATCTTCTTAATCGGTATACCTTTTGCTCTTGCTAGCTTAATATAATCACTCTGTAGTACTTCGATCATATTAGAACGAACAAACCTTGTAATAACCGCGATTGGCCCTAACGCTAATGCAAAGGATGGCAACACCGTATGTTCGAATGTGCCCCAAGACGCTACTGGTAAGAGCTCGAATTGAATAGCGAATATTTGTATAAATAGTGGTGCTAAAATAAAACTCGGAATAGAAATACCAAGGATGGCAAGTAAACTCACACCATAATCAATTACCCTCCCATGATAGAGAGCAGCAAATGTACCTGCAGCAATTCCGACTAGCAACGAAATAACAAGTGCTTGTAGACCAATAATTGCTGATGGACCAAAGCCAGTTGTTATAATTTCTGATACACCTTGCCCGGTTGATTGAACAGATTCACCAAAATCAAAATGAACTACGCCGTCTAAATACGCAACATATTGATTCCATAACGGTTCATCCAGGTGATACTTCGCTCTCATATTTTGCACAACTTCTGCTGGAAAGATCTTTGCATCTGATGAAAATGGATCCCCCGGAATAATGTGCATAATCAAAAATGTTACTGTTGTAATAATCCATAGTGTAAATACCATAACTGATAGTTTTTTAACAACATACACTCCAATAACCCCCTAAACTCATAAATTTACTTTGTTTTATTCATGTACTTTTTCCATTACTCCCTTTTCTCTTTTTAGAATACAAAAAGCCTTGATCTTAAAAAATAAGATCAAGGCTTAATAAACAAAGGCCCATCACTTATCTTTCAAGACTTGCTTGCTGGAATTAGCACGGTGTTCCTGTTACAGAACCCGCTGCTGAGGTGTCATAGGGCCAGTCCCTCTACCTCTCTGGATAAGTAAATTGCTATATTATTATTTGGTTCAAATTGTATATTTCGAATTATAATTCTGAAAAAATGAAAAGTCAATCAAATTGGATATATTTAGAAAAATCAGTTTTTGATAGAGCCCTTTATCTAAATCGCAGTTTTTCACTTATAATAAAAAGAAATTATATTAAAGGAGTTATACGATGGATCCGATACTTCTGGCAACTATAGGATTACCGTTAACAATCGTCATCCTTGTTATCATTGGATTTTATAAACTTTTCATTAAGAAGAAAAGTATCACCTCTTTTTACACACCCTTCGATAACATTACTGGACAAACTATTTCAGAATTTCATGAAGAACAGAAAGTATTAGTATCTGAGGATGAAGACGGAGATGGCAAGAAGAAAAAATAACCTTGCACACGCAAGGTTATTTTTTCGCTTCTGTTTGAAAACGTTTATAGTATGTCGATGCTGTTGCAAAGTTAATTTCTATATCACGAATCAATGATGAATCTTCTTCTTTAGCTAACTTTTGTAATTTTTTCATCGCTTGTTCCGATTCCTTTAAGAAGCCAACATATAACTCATGTTCTTCCTCTTTCGATTTTGGAACATGAATTTCTTTACGTATATTCTCAATATCTTCTAACATGCTCGTTGTTACCTTTTGCACGTCTTCTTTATATGTAGCATTCGTTATTTCCTTACCGCCCTTTTCTTTTGCCACTTCAAATAACTGCAGTGCTTTATTAATTTCTTTATTCATTTTCAAATCGTATTTTTCATGTACTGCACGGTATTCTTTCATCTCTTCGGTTTGTTCAGTAGACTGCTCCACCTTTTCTTTTGGTTCTTTCGTATCTTTATTTCCATTACATCCTGCTAGAAGGATCATACTTCCCATTACAGCAATACCCAAAACCTTCTTCATCTCTAATTCTCCTTTTATCTACAGCTATTACTCATTATAGTTTCTTTTATCTCCACTTGTTATTATACCGAGAACATCCTACTTTTTACACTTAAGACGATATCGTAATATATATACCAACATTTTTGTCACAGTATCGTCACTTTATGCAAATAACTTTTGCATCACTTTACTCTATCAACTTACACATAGATAAGAGTTATTTCAAAAAAATTAAAAAAGAGCTGATTCAAATATTCCCTTTGAATCAGCTCTTTTTATTAAGCTTCTACATTTTGTTTTTGTTGCAGTTCAAACTGCTTTTCACTTCTTCTTGCCATAAATAAATAACATAGCACAGCACCAATTTCACAAAGAGCTATCACAACTCCCATCGGCAATGCTGTATCACTTCCACCAATACCTACTAGCGGCGCTACAAGTGCTCCTGAAATGAACTGTAATAAACCTAATAAAGCCGATGCTGTTCCTGCTGCTTGTTTTTGATTTCTCATCGCTAAAGAGAAACCAGTTGTTGATACAACCCCAACACTTGATACAACGAGGAATAACGAGCATAACACACCAATTAATCCTATTCCTAATAAGATTGTCAGTAGTAAAGATAAACCACCAACAGCTGCAATAATAATACCGGCAACAAATAATGTCTTCTCATTCACTTTCCCCGCTAAACGACCCGTTACCTGACTAGCAATAATAATACCGATGCCGTTGATTGCAAAGAATAAACTAAATTGCTGTGGTGATGCTCCGTATATGTTCTGTAACACAAATGGTGAGCCCGAAATGTACGCAAACATTGCCGCCGTTACTAATCCCTGTGACAATGCATATCCCATAAACAAGCGATCTTTCAGAAGCTTTCCGTATGTTGCCAATGTCCCTGACAAACCACCTGTCTCTCTTTCTTCAGGAGGTAACGTTTCACGCAATACGAACGTCGCTGATATTAACATGAATACACTAATTGCTCCAAGAACGATAAAGACACCGCGCCATGTTGTGAACTGTAACAATTGTCCTCCAATAATCGGCGCCAAAATAGGTGCTGCTCCATTTACTAACATGAGCAGCGAGAAGAACTTCGTCATTTCAGAACCTGAGTACATATCACGTACCATTGCACGTGATATAACGATACCGGCAGACCCTGAAGCACCTTGTAAGAAACGTAAAAGCACTAAACTCCAAATAGATGGCGCTACAGCACAAAGTAAAGAAGAAGCTACATAAATAATAAGAGCAATAATAAGAGGTTTGCGCCTTCCGTAAATATCACTAATTGAACCGATGAATAATTGTCCTACTGAAAGCCCAAGCAAACAAGCCGTCAATGTAAGCTGCGCTAGGGATGCACCTGTTTGCAAGTCATCCGTTAATTTCGGTAACGAAGGCAAATACATATCAATAGATAATGGCCCAATCGCCGTAAGTGTCCCTAGTACAAGAATCATCCATAACCTGTTTGTCTTTACAGGCTTATATATTTCCTGATTAACTCCATTCACTTTTTCCGTTCACCCTTTCCTATACATACTGAATCGTAACAATTATAGTTACAACATAAACATACGTCAAGTATAGCGCATTTTCCTGTTTAATTCTGTAAAAAAAAAAGCGATAGAATCTCTATCGCTTTACTTGTTCAAATTACTATTTGTAAATTTAGATACGGAAGACATCGCCTCTCCTGTATCTAAATATGTGATTTGAATTGGATCTCCCACTTCTGTAAACATAGCATACGGGAATTTTTTCGCAGGTATCATAAATACTTTTTGTTCATTTTCTAACAGTACGTATACGATCGTATTTTCACCTGATTTTTCTTTATATACTCGTTGTACAATACCTTCTTTTTGCGCTTCTTTTCCATTTGAAGTCGGTCTAAATGAATCTCCACTTCCGCTCAGCGCATTTTTATAATTCTCCAGCGCCTCTTTTTGCGTCGAACCAGTTGCAAATATTTTTGCATTAGAAGCATAGATAACTGTATGAGCACGTACTAATCCGCCGTCATCAATAACAGGTACAATCCAAGAAGGTTTACCGTAAACGTTATAAATAACCGGCATCGTTCCATGCCATTTCTCTCTCTTAAAGGAATTATCCACTACTTCCGAAGCAGCTGAACCATCCATAATTCCCTTTACTTCTTTTCCGTTATAGTAATACAACTTACCTGTACGCGCATCAATAAGCGAGTAACCTAATGCAGAATCTACCCCTTCTTTCGGAGAGGTGAAATCAGTAAAGTAATATAATGTTCCATCCTTACCGAAGATTGGTGTAACTCCTTCTTTCGTTCCCCACTCAGTCGGGATCTTCATATCAGTTTGCGAGAATTTCGTGTTCCAAAATCCGTGAATATATTTACCGAAATACGTATTTAATGTAGATGCGGTCTCGTGATTTAATACGCCATCAACAAATTTAGGCGCCTTTCCTTTGTCGTATCTTTTTACTTCGCCTGTCTGTGCGTCTACTACTACAACGCCCTCTACTTCAAATCCAGATCTTCCTGAAATAAATTCACCATACGTCATTGTATAATACGGTTTCCCTTTATCATCAACTTCAAATTTAGGTTTCCCTTTAAAGATTAAATTCGGTTCCGCTTGCCTTACAACACGCTCTAAATTATTACCGAAGAACATGCTTGGCACATATTTCATTTTATAACCAAGGTGCAGTTTCGCTTCAGCATCAGGATTCGTACCTGACATCGTTACGTACCCTGGGATTGTTTCAGCTTTACGCGCTTTAAAAAATCCTGAAACTTCAATCGGCGCTACATATAAAGCCTCACCATTTACCATTTGTGGCGTTAATTCTCCTAGCTCAAAATAAGCTACTTTCGGAATATCCCCAAATACTTTTTTCATCTTATTCTCCGCTGTCTTTGGCGGTACTGTAAACGGCTGATCATTTTCAGTAAATGGCTCCGAAATCTCTTTCTCTATCTTAACAACCGAATCATATTTCGTTTGCGTGATTACTATATCATGCAAATAACCAAAATAGCCGTAACTTGCTAGTAAAATAAACATTAGAAGTCCTTTTAACGTGCCTTCTAATTTCCCTATCTTATCTTGTGAAAATAAAACAAGCCCAATTAAAATTGCTACTGCAACAGAATAATGAGTAAGAATCGAATCTACTCGATCATCAATTAACCAAAGATATTCATAGATTGCTATACCTATCCAAAATAAAATAGGGATAACTAAAATGGATGATTTCTTACCCTTTACAACCTTCTCATCCCCTTTCTTATCCACCGCTCGAAGTTTATTACTACCGCTTCGTGTCCATGGAATCAAAAACAAAGTGAGAATAGCTAAAACTAAAAATTTCATCAAAGGCAATGTCCCCTTTTCTTTTATTTTCCCTTTCAGTATAACAAATAAAGGTTAATCAGGTAAAAATGGGAATGATTATATTTTTTTACTACTTAATACAACGCCACTCACTACATATAAGATAGATGCAATGTAAAAAATCGTACCAATCGTAAAGAAATCTACTAAATATCCCGTTGCAATAATCGCTAATGCCCCACCAATCGATGTCCACACATGGTATTTTCCAATCTCATAACCAGCCTTTTCCTGTGCAACCTTTCGTGCTAGTGACGTTTTTTCTGTATTACGCTGCACAGCACCTAAAACCCCCATCACAATTTGAAGAATATATACATGCCAAACTTCACTCGCAATAGGAAAACAAAGCATTACTATTGCCATGGACCAAGCGTATGTGATTAATAACTTTCTATCTCCTACTCTATCAGACACCTTTCCTACTAGTGGATATACAAGTGCTGCAGTTAAAGCAAATAAGCCATAAGCCCATCCAAACTGCGAGAAACTATTTCCAACATTTCGAAGCAGTAGAATGTAAAAAGGAAATACCATACTTCCTGCCATCATAATGATGCTTTGTGAGGCTACAAATCTTCTATATGTCATTTCGTATACTCCCTATAAAATAAATTCACAAATCTCTCTTCTGGATCTATGTCCTTTTTCTTCTGAAGAAATTCTTCTATACGAGGATATGCCTTCTTTAACTGATCTTTCGTTGGATAAGAATAATACGGTAAATAGTAACTACCGTGATATTTTAAAGTAACATCGATCATCTTCCGAATGATACCTTCTGTTTGCTTTATCTCATTTTCAGAGCGCCCTTGATTAATTAAAAGAACTAACGCAAACATATCATCTTTCGCATAGGATAAAACTGCATTTTCATTCTTTTCCACGTAACGAATCGTAATATTGAGCAAATTCAGTTCTTCTTCACTTAATATGGTACGTAAATCATCTATATATTCTGTGAAGGAATCTATAGGAACAAAGTATTCTTGTAACACTTCTGTGCGATTCGGATTTTCATATTCCATAAAGGCACTATCTGATCTCATAACATTATTTCGTGTCTCAAACTGTCCGTCTGTACGTTCAAAATAACTTCTTTGTATATCCCAAAATGTATTCTTTCCCCACTCACTATAACGTGATAACCCAAGCAAAAATTTCGGTGCAGCTATAATATTTTCTTCTTTTAACTCACTGTATTCTTCCAGCCTCTGCTGACTTTCTGCCAATACATAATCTGTCACATACATTTCTTTTAAAAATGAATTTGGAGCAACAGAAATACGAGCTAAGTGCATACGAACATTTTCATCTTTTTTCACTTTCTCTTTGAAATAAGACGTGTATTCTTTATAATCTAGCATTTTCGTATGCATTTCATATAATTCATCATCTGTTAACTTCAAGGTCACATCTAAAATGACACCAAATAACCCGTAACCGCCAATGACATAAGGAAATAATTCCGCATTCTCTTCTCTACTTACATTGCGTACAGTACCATCTGCCATTAATAGTCGAAATGATTCAACTGTATCAATCAATGCTTCATGACGAATATCACGACCATGTACATTAACACTTAATGAACCTCCAACCGTAAAAATATTTTGCGACTGCATCACCTGAACCGCAAGACCATATGGATTTATTTTCTTTTGAATATCATTCCATGTAACACCGCTTTGTACCCTAATCCTCTTTTTCTCTGGATCAAACTCTAATATTTCATTATATCCTTTCATATCAAGCATCGTACCGTTCGGATAATACGTCTGTCCGCCTTGGCTATGTTGCATACCTGCAATAGAGATCTTCTCTCCTGAAACTTTTGCATCTCGCACTAAATTTATTAACGACTGCTCCTCTGTAGCACTTTCAACACGTTTTATTTTTGTCGGAAGTAATTTACCTACATCACTCATAGTAGGATGATTGAGCTGTTTTTTATACGTATGTATAGATGCTGTTAACAACACCGTATACGCTATAACGACAACTACTATCTTTCTTTTTTTCAAATGGCACTCTCCTTATTGGCAACAAAAAGAGATACCCTTTCTTTCAGGTACCTCTCTTACAAGTCTTTACTTTGCTGCTGGCAGCTGTATTGGATCAAATTTCTCATACGATGTGAATTTTGCATCCGTAATAATGTGTGCTTTATCCTCACCATTACTACTCATAACCATATCTATCTTTGCTGATTCATATTTAAAGTCTTTTGTAATAATATATTCTGCATCCACTTCTGCTATCTTTGCGTTTTGTGCTTGTAACATTTTCTTCTGCGTTTCATCCATGCTAGTTAACATACTTTCTGTTTCTTGTCCTTTTAATGTGAATTTCAGTTTATATTTATCTCCGCTTTTCTCCATCTTCATTTTATCTAAAACTACTGCTGGCACTTCTAAATTATCTACAATATCTTGCGTTGCTTTCATTCCGCCCGCATTTAATTGCTCCTCCGGTACAGATATAACTTCTCCTGTATTAGGATTTTTCACCTGACCAGCAACTTTGCCATCCACCGTATAAACTACAATATCTGTACCAGACACATTCATTTCAGAACGAGAATTCTTTTTCTTCGGCTCTAATTGCATTTTCGCCTTCATTACATTCATCTCTGTTCCTTCAGCTTTTATCCCCACATCATATGTCATCGTTACATTTTCTTCATTTTTAAAAGCATCATTCGCTTTCTTGAAAACATCCTTTGCTGCTACTTCCTTTTCTTTCTGAACTGATTCTTTCTTCGGTTCATCAGTTTTTGTCGTTTTCTCATTACTACACCCTACTCCTAGACCAACTGTAAGTGCTAAGCTTGAAATTAAAATAAGTTTCTTCATAACGTCCCCTCCTTCCAAAAATAATATCATCCCTTTTCCTACGAAATCCATATAATTCGTAATATTTCTCCTTAAATTTATTGGCTATATAACAACATGTTTGAGGAAAATTTCAAATATGATGTAAAGAAAACAACTAATTTCAGGAGGTCATTATGAAAGCGATTATTTGCACAAAGTATGGACCACCTAATGTTCTAAAGCTCCAAAATGTAGAAAAACCTACACCTAAAAAGAACGAAGTATTAGTTAAAATTCATGCAACAAGTGTAACGACTGGAGATTGTAGAATACGCGGTTTTAATAGCCCACCCTTATTTTGGATTCCTATGCGGATTATATTAGGTTTAAAAAAACCGAGAAAACCTATACTCGGCGTAGAATTATCCGGTGAAATCGAAGAAGTTGGAACGGATGTAACTCTATTTAAAAAAGGAGACCAAGTTTTTGCATTAACAGAGCTTAATGTCGGTGGTTATGCAGAATATACATGTGTACATGAAAGTGGATTAATAGCATTAAAACCTAATAATGTGACGTATGAGGAAGCAGCAGTTATTCCCTTTGGCGGAACTTCGGCACTACACTTCCTAAGAAAGGCCCGGATAAAAAGGGGGCAACAAGTGCTAATATACGGCGCATCTGGATCAGTAGGAACAGCTGCCGTACAACTTGCTAAATATTTCGGCGCAACCGTTACAGCTGTTTGTAGTCATTCAAATTTTGAACTAGTGCAATCTTTAGGAGCGGATAAAGTAATCGATTATACGAAAGAGGATTTTACTAAGCAGGGGATAAACTATGATATTATATTTGATGCAGTTGGAAAACATAATAAATCCCTTGGAAAAAAGGTATTAACGCCTAATGGTATATATGTATCTGTTAATGGCATGATGGCAAAAGTAAGTAAAGAAGATATGTTTCTACTAAAAAGACTAACTGAAACAGAAAATTTAAAGCCCGTTATTGATAGAACTTACCCGTTAGAAGGAATTTCAGAAGCCCATATGTACGTAGAGACAGGGCGCAAAAAAGGGAACGTTTCGATTACCATAAAATAAAATATTTTCTGAAAATAACATTGACAATTCTTTTTGTAAGATTTACTATTAGTACCATATTAAAAAACTACATACACATACTCTTATCAAGAGTGGCGGAGGGACTGGCCCGATGATGCCCGGCAACCGAGCTTATAACGTATAAGCTAAGGTGCTAATTCCTGCAAAACGAGTTTTCGTTTTGGAAGATAAGAGAGGAACCTATTTCGTCTATTCGGCACCTCTCTTATTTTGAGAGGTGCTTTTTATTTTGGAACGTATATTAAGGGGGAATTATAGATGAAAAAAGTATTACTAAGCATTGTAAGTGGAGCTGTACTATTATTAGGTGCCTGTAGCGCAGGTTCAGATAAAGAAGTCAAAGCATTAGATGAGAAAAAGATTACTGTCGGTGTAACAGGTGGACCGCACGAACAAATTTTTGAAAAGGTAAAAGAAGTTGCAGCAAAAGATGGTCTCGAAATTGAGGTAAAAGTATTTAATGATTATGTAGCACCAAACGTATCTTTAGATGAAAAAAGCCTTGATGTAAATAGCTATCAAACGAAATCTTATTTGGATGTATTTAAAGCCGAACGCAATATGAAATTAACTGAAGTATTTTCAACAGTAACATTCCCTATGGGTGTATATTCTAAAAGCTTAAAAGATATAAAAGAATTAAAAGAGGGCGATGCGATTGCTGTACCAAACGATCCGACGAATGAACTTCGAGCTTTGAAACTATTCGAAAAAGCAGGGGTTTTAAAGGTTGATCCAAAGGCTACAGAAAAGGCAACTGCGAAAGATGTAATTGAAAATCCAAAAAAATTAAAGATTGTTGAATTAGAGGCATCTCAATTACCAACACAACTAAGTGAAGTGAAAGCAGCTGCAATCAATACAAACTTTGCATTAGGTGCAAAGTTAAGTCCAGCGAAAGATTCTATTTTCCGTGAGGGAAAAGATTCACCATATGTGAACTGGGTCGTTGTTCGTACTGAAAATAAAGATGATGCTGTTGTAAATAAATTAAAGAAAGCTTATCAATCTAAAGAAGTAAAAGAATTTATCGAGAAAAAATTTGATGGTTCTGTTTTACCGTCTTGGTAGGAGCTGACTATAATGATCGAATTAAAAAATATTTCCAAAGTATTTTCAACAAAAAAGGGGAATGTCGAAGCTCTTAAGTCAACTTCTATTAAAGTGGCAAAGGGCGAAGTATTTGGAATCATCGGATATAGCGGTGCTGGTAAAAGTACATTAATCCGCTGTGTAAATTTATTAGAAAAACCAACAACAGGAAATATCATTATAAACAATCAAGACTTAACAACTTTATCGGCAAAAGAACTAGCAAAAGCAAGACAAAAAATCGGGATGATTTTTCAAGGATTCAATTTACTTAAAACTGTTACCGTCTATGAAAATATCGCATTACCGTTACGCCTTGCTGGCATTCCAAAAACAGAGATTGAAAAAAGAGTAGAAAAGTATTTACGCATTGTCGATCTTTTTAATCGAAAAGATGCATATCCAAGTGAACTTTCTGGCGGTCAAAAACAGCGTGTTGCAATTGCTCGTGCACTATCACATGAACCTGAAGTGTTATTAAGTGACGAGGCAACGAGTGCATTAGATCCAGAAACAACCGATTCCATCCTTGATTTGCTATTAAAGATTAACGAAGAAATCGGAATTACGATTTTACTCATTACACATGAAATGAATGTCATCCAGCGTATATGTGACCGTGTCGCTGTTATGGAACATGGAACTGTAGTCGAAAGCGGGACTGTAAAAGATATTTTCACAAGCCCACAACATGTAACGACGAAGAAATTTGTAAATAGCGCATTTGCAGCAAAAATTCCAGAAGAAGTACAAAAAGAACTACAGACTACTGGTGAAATTGTAACACTTTCTTTTATAGGACATTCTTCAGGTGAGCCAGCATTAGCTGTCGCTACGAAACGTTTCCAAGTATATCCGAATATTTTGTCCGGTAATATTACACAGTTAAAACATGAGGCATATGGGAAACTTGTTGTTCATATGCAGGGTGAAAAAAACGAGGTAAAACGTGCTTTATCATTTTTACAAGAGCAAGGAATCATCGTAGAAGGAGGTAGAACAGACTATGGGAAACAAGTCCTTTTTGGATGAATGGGGTAAAGTCATATGGGAAGCAACAATCCAAACATTTCAAATGACATCTATTTCATTACTCATCTCGATCCTTATTGCACTGCCACTTGGTGTCACACTTGTTTTAACGAGACCTGGTGGACAGCATGAAAATAAAATCATCTATCCTATTCTTAATACCGTTATTAATGTCATTCGCTCTCTTCCATTTATCATTCTATTATTCTTTATTTTACCTTTCACAAAGTTTCTAATGGGAACATCCATTGGCGTGCAAGGTGTTATCGTACCACTTGTCGTCTTCACAGCTCCTTATATCGCACGTTTAATGGAGACAGCTTTACTAGAAGTAGATCGCGGTGTTATTGAAGCTTATCAAGCGATGGGCATTTCTACTATAAAAATCATTTGGCACGTTATGGTGAAAGAAGCACGTCCCTCCCTTGTACTCGGGTTAACAATTGCAACGATTGGCTTAATCGGCGCAACAGCAATGGCTGGTCTTGTAGGTGCTGGCGGGCTAGGTGACTTAGCATATCGCTTCGGGCATTTACGCTACGAACCTGAAGTAATGTATGCAACAGTCTTTATTCTAATTATCCTCGTTCAAGGATTACAGTCTTTAGGGAATGGCGTTGCACGAAGACTGAAAAAAGATTAAAAAAGAAGGTATCTCACCCTGGTGAGATACCTTCTTTTTATCTTTTAAATCCACCTTCTGAATGAATCACTTGTCCAGTAATCCACTCTGCTTCTTCGCTTACTAAAAACTTAATAAGTCTTGCTGCATCCTTTGGCTCACCAATTCTGCCGAAAGGAAACATCGGTCTTAATCCTTGTTTTATCTCTTCAGTCATCCACCCTGTACTAGTTGGACCTGGATTAATTGCATTCACTGTTATTCCTAAATGAGCTACCTCAGCTGACAACGAACTAGTAAGAGCGTCAATAGCTCCCTTCGTTGTTGCATACGCCAATTCTCCAACCATAGGCCCTTGAAATTGTCCCGAAGTCATATTTACAATTCTACCACCAGATTTTTTATCAAATCCTCGGGCAAATTGACTACTGAGCAATGTAGTCGCACGAATATTTACCATATAATGCTTATCTAGTTCTTCGGCAGTCAAATTAGAGAAATCATTATTCGTAGAATACGCTGCATTATTAATTAATATATGAGGGTATCCTAGTTGTTCAGTAACTTTATTTATAAGCTGCTGTGGTGCATCGTTCCGAGTTAAGTCTAACTCCATGCTCGATACTTTAACACCGTTTTGCAATAGCTCTTCTTTTAATCGTATTTGTTCATTTCGCTCAACGCCCCAAGGCATCTCTTTATCGTATTCTGTCCAATACGTAAAAAATATATTGTATCCACCCTCAGCTAACTCTTTACAAATAGCTGCCCCAATACCATCGAGACGACTTACACCTGTAACAACTGCTACTTTATGTTTTAATTGGTTCATCATATACTCCTCCAAGTTTAAAGGACGCATATTTTCTATAAGAGATATAAAATTTTCCCACAGAGGCATCTATCCTTACAAAGGGATGTACAAGCTAAATATGCAGTCCTTGCATGATTTACAGATAACTAAATAAACCCTCACTTATGAGAGAAAAATTCATCTATCTACTTTCGAATCATTACAAGTTCATCCACATATTAAGTCCTTGTCTCCTCTCCATATATCTCCAATTTTATTTTAACATTAAAGATTTAATATTTCAAAAAACGAAATAATTACGCCTATTCATGAAGTATCATGTACTATAAACCGTAGTTAATAACGAATTTGAATTTAAGTGTATACATTTACTATTACCTATTCGTTGTATAAGTGTAGGGAGGAAAAATGATGGGAAAAGAAAATATATTGACCTCCTATCTTATCAATTTAGGAGAGGAAGTGTTCAAACTATTATTAGCGAAAGGGGCTATAAAAGAAGATGCAGAAGACATCATCCAAAATACTTTCTATAAAGTATATACGTTGCTAGATGACCTAACCGAGAGTAGCATACGACCATGGTTTTTTAGGGTCGCATTAAATGAATACATTGACTTGAAGAGAAAAAAAGAGCAACAAAATATCTATTTAACTGAAGAAATTTATTCAAAACTACAATATACAGACCGAGAATTGGATGCTGTTTTAAATAAAGATGAGATTTTCTATTTATTAAAAGATATAAAACTAGAATATAAAGAAGCCTTCTTTTTAAAATATTATTATGATTTTTCATATGAAGAAATCGCCCTAATACTAGATATTCAAGTGAACAGTGTTAAACAAAAATTACATCGTGCACGTAAAACAATTCATTCTACAGTAGGAGGAAAACCTTAATGGATACTTCTTTAAAAGATGCATTAAAAAAAGCTAAAAGAAAACAGTTACTAAAAATCATCATTACTTCTATTATCGTTGTAATCATGCTGATCCCTATAATGTACAAGGTTGGCAATTACTTCGCAGCGAAAAGCTCTACGAAGCTTCACGAAAATCTCTTTTTACATAACGCAATTGCAGAACCGAATGTGCAAATTGATTCTCAAGTAACGAGTAATTCATCTATGTTTGGCGGCAATATTATATCAAACCGTTCCAAAAATGTTAACGGTTATGTAGTCCCATGGAACACATTAACAAGCTCTTATGGTTGGTTCCTGACTCATATTGACTTCAATGAGTTAACTCCTGGTTTCTATTGGTCCAGGTCCAATGCAGAATTTTATGAGTACGATAAACAAACAAAGAATAAATTTGCGACATTTTATAACCCGAATATTAAAGATTATCATGATGGTGTCCAAAATGAATTAGGTGAAGTTTCACAAATGAACAACTATGTTGCCGAAGTTGCCATCTCTTTCAATCAACCCTATACATTAAAAGAAGTTCAAACAAAAATACCAGATAACTTAAATATCGTATGGCTATATATGACCTCACCCATTGGAGATGAAAGTAAAGGACCTGCCGGTATGCCAGTTTACGGATTCAATCCAGACACATCCCCTAAAGAAGCGTACAAAGAGTTCGTTGATTCACTCAACCAATACGATGACGGTGGGCATGACGAAGATATCCAGAAATTCTTAAAAGCAAACAAAAACAAACCATTCGATCAAGTAAAAATTTTAGGTGTTATGCTAACAGGAAAAACGGAAAACTTTAAAGCATTAGAAAATCAAGATTTTATTCGCGGTGCTTCTGTAGGGGTGACTGCGCAAGTTGTTCCTTATATAAAACCAGAGAAATAATACGTAATGCCCAGATACACAAAAAAACTACATGAATCTGTTTACTCTGGGGGCTCTCTACTCAAATAGATAGCTCCCATACCACATTTATTCTTCACCTTCCAAAAATAAATTTCAAAATGCTTTATGTACAATTTTACAAATAAAAAATCATAAACTTGTTCACATTATATCCATTGTGAATTTTTTCACATTGGATATATAATAAACTTGTAAATACAATATTGGAGGGATTTCAATGGTTATCAATTTTTTAAGAACTGATAAACGTGCTACTTTCATATTATTACTTTTACGGCTTTACATAGGATATACATGGCTCGCTGCTGGGATAGGCAAAGTCTTCGGACAATCTTTTGACGCAAGTGGTTTTCTAAAGGGCGCTATCGCTCAAGCATCAGGTGATCACCCTGCAGTACAAAGTTGGTGGGCAGATTTTCTTCAACATTTTGTCCTTCCAAACGCAGACCTATTTAGCTTTTTAGTTCAATGGGGAGAAATTTTAGTAGGTCTAGGTTTAATTTTAGGCGGATTAACAAAAACAGCTGCATTTTTCGGAATCATAATGAATCTTTCATTTTTATTAAGCGGAACTGTTAGTGTAAACCCAAACCTGCTTATTTTGACTATGTTCATTTTAGTTGCAGGGCAGAACGCTGGACGTATTGGATTAGATGGCTATGTTTTCCCTAAAATTTTCCGTAAAAACAACCACGGAACATATAAATTAAGTAAAACTGCGTAGTAACAGTTTACTCTTAAAATATAAATAAGAAAAAGAGCCTGAGTATAGGCTCTTTTTCTTATTCATCCTAATTTAAACTTTTAACGAGCCACGGAATCCTCTGGCAGCATAATAGGAGTCTGCTCCATTGTGGTACACGAAAACGTGCCCGAAGCGGTAATCGCAAAATAGAGCACCACCGAGTTCTCTAATATCTGAAGGTGTTTGTACCCAACTCGATGATTTCATATCAAAATCTCCGAGTTGTTGTAACTCCCGATATTGTTCTTCAGTTAATAGTTCAATACCCATAGCGGCTGCCACATCAATAGCGTTATTTTCTGGTTTATGCTTCTTTCTTGATTCTAACGCTTCAAGATCATAACAAAGGCTTCTGCGGCCTTTAGGACTCTCCTTTGAGCAATCGCAGAAAATATACTCGTCCTTCTCTTCATCGTAACCAACAACATCCGGTTCACCGCCCGTTACTTCCATTTCGTTAAGTGACCATAACTTTTCAGGGCTAGCATTCAGCTTTACCTCAACTTTAGCCCATTCAAGACCTTCATGGCGATTCATGCTTTTCTCAAAACGAGCTTGTAATACTTTTATTAGTTCTTCACGTTGTTCTACTGGTAGCACATTTTTATTCTCTGTCATATTAGTCCTCCGAATTACATTTCCTTATAATCATAATAGTTTGCATGCAATTTACAACAAATTATATAATTTGTTGTATCTCTTTTTCAACAATCTGACCCGATTGCACAACGAAAAATCCCTGTGCGGATATCTATTATATAGTACTAAAACCCTCCATACTTTCTCCAAGAATATAGTGTGAAAACCACATCAAATTCTGCTTCATAATAGCTACATTCATTCCCGGCTGATCAGGACTATATGCCATTCCTCTAAATATAATTAATTCTGTATCAACTTCCATATCCATTAAGCCTTGATATAGGTCATATGCATTTGTAACTGGAATTCTTGCATCCTTTTCGCCATGTTGAATTAAGGTAGGCGTACAGGCTGATTTAATATACGTCATTGGTGATGTTTTCGTATATATCTCTGGATCATTCCATGGAGTATTTCCTAAATGCATCCTAATGAAGTAAGGGATATCTGTATTTACGTAATGAGTACTCCAGTTCGTAATTCCGCCTCCAACTGAAATAGCTTTAAATCTATTGCTAAATGTAGAACAGAAAGCTGATATATATCCTCCGTTACTCCATCCCATAACTCCTACTCTATCTTTATCTACCATCCCTTGATCAACTAGCTTATCCACCCCTGATATAACATCATCGTAGTCAGCGATTCCCTGTTTTCTATAGTTTGCTTTTAAAAATTCATTACCATAACCAGAACTTCCCCTGTAGTTTGGTTCTAAAACGATAAAGCCTTTTTCAACAAACTGTTCAATCGGATATTTCTCATTGAAGCAGTCTGAAAATATCGGAAAAGATGCCCAAGCCGGACCGCCGTGAATTACTACTAATAAAGGATATTTTTTATTTGCGTCAAACTCTACTGGAGTTGATAAAACACCCTCTATTTCAAGACCATCACTACTTTTCCATGAGATGATTTCCCTGTTACTCTTAAGCTTCCCTTCGAAAAAGCTATTTTCATTTGTTATTTTTTTATCGTCCAAATAGATTTCAAAGGTTTCATTTGTTATAGCCTTACTATAGGTTATATGATTTCCATCCTTTGTTATAGAGGCATCCATTATACAACCATCTACGTTGTCACTTAATGCTTTCATAGTGCCATCTTCAGCTAGTAATCCAATACGATAATTCATTTTATCCTGCCATCTAATTAAAATCCCTTTAGCTGTCCACTGTAATGGCGTAACCGTACTATCAAAGTTTGTTAGAGGCTGAAGTACCTCTCCAGTATTCATATCATATATCTCTAACGTACTTTCTTGTATATGGTTTCTATAGTAATCCTTCTCTCTTATGCTTGCTGAGTAACATATTTTACTACCTTCAGGAGAAAAACAAATGCTCCCTCCCAACAACTTGCCTATATTCATTTTTTGTAGTTCCCTAGCTTCAACATCTAATATGTATAGATCACCATTCATATGATCGCTCGGGCTTGGTGTAGCCATAAATACAACCTTTGTCCCATCATTTGAAATATCAAATCCATGGATATAAAAAGCCTTACCATCAGTTAATGGATAACCACCGCTAACCTCTCGTTCCTCTTTATCATTTTGTATCTCTTTTTCCATTTCAATGTAATATAAACAATTATTCTGATGTTCCTTACCTACATATTGGAAATCTCCATATCGTTCCTTACGTTTCTGTATCTCCTCACATTCTTTTGATTGTGCAATATAATAAAAGCCTTTACCAGTAGGCTCCCATTTGAATGTACTGATCCCTTCTTCCTCATCAGTAATTTGCACCCCACCGTAACCATCTAGTGACTTAACAAAGATTTGATTCCCATTACTAACAGGGCTAAGGTATGCAATATCCCTAGAATTTGGAGACCATAAAGGGCATGTGCTATCTATATCCTCATTTGTTAATGAGAAACTCTGCTCCTTATCTTTTTCATATACCCATACATGATTCCTATATGTATTGCCTTTCCAGTTAGTCGTCTTCTTAACAAATGCTACATTCTTACCATCATCACTTATATTTGTACTTAATACGGTTGGTAACGAAATAATCTCTTCTATACTTAAATATGTTTTTTCTTTCACGTTCATTAATAAGCCCCCTTGTAATACCTAGTAATCTATCCTCTCTTCTTTTCATAATAAAGGAAATTGTTCACGAATACTTAAAATGATAATGAAAAATTCAGAAAAATCAAAGTGATACGTTAGTGGAGTACGGGCAGCCTGACTTCCTCCTATCGATTTTAGATGTTCTTTTTAACACAAAAA
The DNA here is from genome assembly GCF_009739945.1 of Bacillus luti. NCBI lineage: Bacteria > Bacillati > Bacillota > Bacilli > Caryophanales > Bacillaceae > Bacillus > Bacillus luti. The sequence goes on from NZ_CP040336.1 coordinate 4,954,415, forward strand.
TACCCCTTTAGATAGCTATATCTAAAGGGGTAAAACATCGTATCTTTATTTCAAATCCACCAATCTCCTACTCAACCGTAACAGATTTAGCTAAGTTACGTGGCTTATCGACGTCACACTCGCGGTGAAGTGCTGCATAGTATGAGATAAGTTGGAATGGAATAACTGCTACTAGCGGTGCTAGTGCTTCGTGTACAGCTGGTAGTACGAAGCTGTCACCTTCCATTTCTAAGCCTTTCATTGAGATGATACATGGGTTAGCTCCGCGTGCTACTACCTCTTTCACGTTACCACGAATTCCAAGGTTTACGTGCTCTTGTGTAGCAAGTGCGATAACTGGTGTACCATTTTCGATTAAGGCGATTGTACCGTGTTTTAATTCTCCTCCAGCAAATCCTTCTGCTTGGATGTAAGAGATTTCTTTTAGCTTTAACGCACCTTCTAATCCTACGTAGAAGTCTACGCTACGTCCGATAAAGAAACAGTTACGAGTTGTTGCTAAAAATTGTTTTGCTAATGCATCCATTTCTTCTTTTTGATCACAAAGTTCTACCATTGCATTTGCTACAAGTCCTAGTTCATGTGTTAAGTCGAAATCAAGAACTTCACCTTTCGCTTTTGCAATGTCAGCAGCTAAAATTGAAAGTACTGCAAGCTGTGCTGTGTAAGCTTTCGTTGATGCAACTGCAATTTCTGGTCCCGCGTATAACGGAAGTGTATAATCAGCTTCACGAGAAAGTGTAGAACCAGGTACATTTGTAATCGTTAATGCTTTATGACCCATTTCATTTGTTTGTACAAGTACTGCACGGCTATCAGCTGTTTCACCACTTTGTGAAATGTAAATGAAGAATGGTCTTTCTGTTAATAATGGCATGTTATAAGAGAATTCACTTGCTACATGCACTTCAACTGGCATTTTTGCAAATTTCTCGATAAATTGTTTTCCAACAAGACCTGCATGATAACTCGTTCCACATGCAATGATGTAAATACGATCGCTATCTAAAATCGCATTGCGGATGTCTTGATCTAATTCAATTTCACCATTTTCATCTTGATACTTTTGAATAATATTACGGATTACAAGTGGTTGCTCATCGATTTCTTTAAGCATGAAATGAGGATATGTTCCTTTTTCAATATCACTTGCGTCTAATTCCGCTGTAAACGGTGCACGTTCAATCGTTTCACCTTGTAAGTTTTTAATTGTAATGCTTTCTTTCGTTACGATTACGATTTCTTTATCCATTAACTCAATAAATTGATCTGTAACTTGTAACATCGCCATAGCGTCGCTCGCCACAACATTAAAGTTGTCACCAACACCTACTAATAGCGGGCTTTTGTTTTTAGCAACATAAATCATGTTTGGATTTTCAGCATCAAGTAGTCCGATTGCATAAGAGCCATGTAAAAGAGATAGCGTATTACGGAACGCTTCTTCTACACTTAATCCTGTGCTCACTTGTTGTTCCATAAGCTGTACGATAATCTCTGTATCTGTTTCACTTACGAACGTTACATCTTGTAAATATTCCTTTTTCACTAATTCATAGTTTTCAATTACACCGTTATGAACTAGTGTAAAGCGTTTTGATGTACTTTGATGCGGATGCGCGTTTAATTTACTTGGAACACCGTGTGTAGCCCAGCGTGTGTGTCCGATACCTACGCTTGCTGCTACGTTCTCGTCTACGATTTCACGAAGTTTTGCGATACGGCCTTTTTCTTTGTATACAACAACACCGTTCTCTGCTTGTACTGCAATACCTGCTGAATCATATCCACGATATTCTAGCTTTTCTAAACCTTTTAATAAAATTTCCTTTGCATCTTGCTCTCCAATAAATCCTACGATTCCACACATGTTTAGTCGCCGCTACAAATGCTTACACTGCTCTGCGAACATGTAACGACATAGTCCGATACCATTTTTATTTATACTAAAAAACGGATTACATATTGCTAGCCCTGTAAGCTTGTAACGGCTTTCACCTTCCTTTCGATTGGGGGTTTAAGTCCGTATATACTTATACAGCTAGTTTGTATCCGTTCCTTTTCTCTCATCACACTTTCACCTTTGTCCACTAAGTCACCTTAATGATTTAAGTAAAAGCTTGCGGTTGTGATGAACAACCGGGAGTCATCCGCCGAAATCTCGATAAACCCCACCTCGTCAACTACACTACTTGTAGTTCTGGCGCTTTTATAATTTACAATATTTACTTTGAGAAAAAGAACAAGACAATCTTATAACAAACCTGATAAACCGTCAATGAAATTTTTTTCATCGTCTATAAAACATATGAAAAAGGAGCACTTCTTGTGCTCCTTTTAAAACAAATTCAGCAAATTATTCAGCGCCAACTTCAGCTTTCACAACTTCTACAATACGGTGTACATAAGCATCACACACTTCTTGTGTTGGTGCTTCTGCCATTACACGAATTAGCGGCTCTGTTCCAGATGGGCGAACAAGAATACGACCATCTCCGTTCATTTCTTCCTCTACAACACGAATAATTTCTTTAATTTTTTCGTTTTCAAGTGCTAATTTTTTATCTGTTACACGAACGTTTACTAGTAATTGCGGGAATTTCGTCATCTCACCTGCAAGCTCAGATAATGGTTTTTTCGTCATTTTCATGATATTTACAAGTTGAAGTGCACTTAACATTCCATCACCAGTTGTAATGTAATCAAGTAAGATAATATGACCTGATTGTTCTCCGCCCAGGTTGTAACCACCGCGCTTCATTTCTTCCATTACGTAGCGGTCACCAACAGCTGTTTTATCACTTGTAATATTGTTTGCTTCAAGTGCTTTATAGAAACCTAAGTTACTCATAACAGTTGAAACAACTGTATTATGTTTTAGCTGACCAGTTTCTTTCATGTACTTCGCACAAATAAACATAATTTGATCGCCATCAACGATGTTTCCTTTTTCATCTACAGCGATTAAACGGTCACCGTCACCATCAAAAGCAAGACCGATGTCAGCACCTTTTTCTTTTACTAATTCAGCTAATACTTCTGGATGCGTAGAACCTACTCCATCGTTAATGTTCATACCATTCGGTGAAGTTCCCATTGTCGAAATATCAGCTTCCAAGTCTGCAAATAAGTATGGAGCTAAAGAAGACGTAGCACCATGTGCGCAATCTAAAGCAATATGTAAACCTGAGAAATCTTCCTCTACAGTTTGTTTAATATATTGTAAATATTTTTGTCCACCTTCAAAGTAATCGCTCACTTGTCCAAGGTTCGTACCTGTTGGACGTGGCAATTCATCAACTTCTTTGTCTAATAAAGCTTCGATTTCTGCTTCTTGCTCGTCTGTTAATTTAAAACCATCTGAACCAAAGAACTTAATTCCGTTATCTTGTACCGGATTATGAGATGCAGAAATCATCACACCTGCTTGTGCACCTAACGCTTTTGTTAAATACGCAACACCTGGTGTAGAAATAACACCAAGGCGCATTACTTCTGCTCCAGTCGATAATAGACCAGCTACTAAAGCTCCTTCTAGCATATGACCAGATACACGTGTATCACGACCGATAATTACTTTTGGACGATCTGTATCTTTTGTTAATACATATCCCCCAAAACGTCCAATTTTGAACGCTAATTCAGGTGTTAACTCCTGATTCGCAACTCCGCGTACTCCATCTGTACCAAAATATTTACCCATTATGATTCGCTCCTTTTTCTTGCTCTTTTTGATTATCTACTGTTGGTTCTTGACTAGTTTCTTTATCTTTATCTTTTTCTTTTTCCTTTTCCTTTTCGGGATCAGGTTCAGGTTCAGGATTTTTTGGTTTTTCAGTTTGATTATCTTGCTCATTATTTGAATTTGGTTGTTCACCGTTACCCTGTACTTCTTTATCTGGATTTTCTTTCTTCACAATTGTGACTTTAGCACTTTTTTGTTTTGGCTCTATTGAAATATTACCAGGACCGCTCACTTGGATCGAAATATCTTTCGTTCCTGGAGATACATTTTGTAAATTAATTACCGCTGTTATTTGAGCAGCTGTTATTTTATCTACTATACTTGCTTCTCCTGAAATATCAACGCTTATCTTTCCATCTTGCGGCGAAAGTAGCTGGGCAGTAACATCTTTAGTAACTCCATTTTTTTGAATCGGGATACCATCAATCGTTCTGGTTTTCGTCTGTTTCGTTTTTTGTACTCCTACAGAAACCTTCACTTGATTTGGTTTTGCACTAATTACACCCTTTGGCAATAAAACAGAGGTATCGAATGTTGTAGAATCTGTCAATTGACTAAGATCTACTTCGACCCCCTCTATAGATTGTATATTATCCAAAATATCTTTCGGACCCGCTATCGTTACTTCCTTCGGCTCAACACTGATATTTGTAACGGCCAATCCTTCTGGTAAACTACCCTTCTTCATATATGTTACAGGAACAGTTTTTTCAGTATTATTTGCTGTAGGTTGCGTCGCTACATTCAACGTTACACTAATTTTAGATGGATTCGTTTTTACATTTAAACGTTTTCCTTCTTTATTGTACAATGTAACTTCGGCTGTTTTTGTAACAGTTTTATTAACACCTTTTAAATCGATATATGCCTTAGCAGATGAAATACTTTCTATTTCTTCTTTCGTTCCCACTACCTCAACAGTATCAGGCTTAATATTTGATTTTTCCAGGGTAGCACCTACTGGCATTTGATCTTCATTTGATAATTTCAAATCTACATGAACATACTTTTTCGCTTTTTCATGAAGAGTGACCTTAATTTTTGATGGTTGAACTGTTCCTTTCACATCATCTGGAAGACCATTTGCTTTTAAAGAAACTTCATAAGTTCCCTCTGGACGATCTCTTAAATCAACTGGTATGTCAAATTGGTTTTTGGCTTTTGCTGTAGCAACCGCTGCTTTTGGACCTTCTAACTTCACCTTGACTCCCTCTGATGGGATACCGCTGACAATATATTTCTCTTCATCATACTTAAGGTTAATATCATAATTAGTTAATGTTTCTTTCGCTTCATTTACAAAAGGTAATATAGCCGATGTCGTATTTTTTTCAGTCAAAGTCGCTGACATAAAAAGCATACACGCCAATAGTAATGAGATCCCTTTTAAAAACCAATGATTCTCCATTAACTTATCCATGACGCTTTCTCCTCCAATTCCATAAAGACGAAGAAGTCGTTTTTTCATTCGTACTAAATTCAGCTAACAGCATATCCTTCAGCTGTTCTGTCTTCAAATCACGATGCAACTTACCATTTTTCGTTAAAGAAATTTGGCCGGTTTCTTCTGACACAACTACTGTAATACTATCAGTAACTTCACTAACTCCCATTGCAGCACGATGCCTAGTTCCTAAATCCTTAGAAATAAACGGACTTTCCGATAACGGAAGATAACATGCTGCTGCTTTAATGGTACTTCCTTGCATAATTACTGCTCCGTCGTGAAGAGGCGTATTTGGAATGAAAATATTAATGAGTAGTTCCGATGATACGTTTGCATTTAGCGGAATACCCGTTTCTACATAATCGCCCATACCGGTCTCTTTTGACAAAGTAATTAATGCACCAATTCTACGTTTTCCCATATATTCCGTCGCTTTTGCTACCGCTGTTGCAACCATTTCAGGTTCATCATCTTCATGAGCCCCAACACGCGAAAATAAACTCCCGCGTCCTAGCTGCTCAAGTGCCCTTCGCAATTCTGGTTGAAAGATAATAATAACGGCTAAAAATCCCCACGTTAATACTTGTTCAGTTAACCAATAAAGCGTATGCAATCCAAGGAAAATACTAATCATCCGAACGACAATAATAACTGTAATCCCCTTTAAAAGTTGAACAGCTTTTGTCCCTCGGATTATAAGAATTAGCTTATATATAATAAACCATACAACGGCAATATCTAATACCGTACTAAGATATTTCAAAATGGTCGTATCTTCAAAAGGCATGCTAACCCTTCCTCCTACTTACGAGCAATTCTATCCATATATTGAAATATTGTTTTATGCTCTATCTGTATGTATTTCCAACAACTAGTTAATTATACCATACATGAAACAAACAACAATTACAAACAGCCCCCTTTAGTTTAATTGGTAAGATGTCAAACATTCTTATCGTACAGTATAATATAAATCATAATTATACGCCTATTTTCAAATAAAAAAAGCAACTTCTCAGTTGCTTTTCTTACATTTATTTTAGTTTTTCACCGAATAAAGAACCCATTAAAGCAACTGCTGTTGTTGCTGTTCTGTTTCTCTCATCTAAAATTGTATTTACTTCAACAAACTCAGCAGATGTAACAATATCAGCTTCTGCTAACATCTCCATCGCTAAGTGACTTTCACGATAAGATAAACCGCCAATTACAGGTGTTCCAACTCCTGGTGCATCATGAGGATCAAGACCATCTAAATCTAATGATAAATGAACACCATCCGTATGAGATAAATACGCAATTGTTTCTTCCATAACAGCTGTCATACCCATACGATCAATCTCGTGCATTGAGAATACTTTAATGCCTTCATTGCGAATGAAGTCTTTTTCTCCTTCATCTAATGCACGTGCACCGATAATTACAACGTTCTCTTTCTTCACCTTTGGGTACGCTCCGTATAAGTCTACAAGTGCGGGATGTCCGTAACCTAAACTTGCTGCAAGTGACATACCGTGAATATTTCCAGACGGTGAAGTTTCTTCAGTATTTAAGTCACCGTGTGCATCATACCAAATAACACCTAAATTTTTATAATGTTTCGCTACACCAGCTAGCGTACCGATAGCAATACTATGGTCACCGCCTAATACAAGTGGAAAACGACCTTCTTCTATAATATGATCCACCTTACTCGCTAATTCATTACATACAGTTGCAACTTGTGTAAGGTTTCTTAACTTTGTATTTTCATCTACTTCTTTTTCTCTCTCTATACATATATCTCCCATATCTTTAACGTCATATCCAATTTCTTTAATTCTTTCAATTACCCCTGCATAACGGATCGCGCTCGGTCCCATATCAACCCCGCGACGCATCTGTCCTAAATCCATTGGAACTCCAATAACCGAGATTTCTTTTTTCATAGATAGTATCCCCCTTTTATGCCTTCACTAAATATTTTAAATCTTTTATATAGTCTGACTCAACTCAACATTTTTCTGCATGGATATACATTTTATTCACTTATACTGAAGGAAGAATCCAAATTTTAAGACTATTATATGTATAAAATTAACTTAGTGAAACAACTACCATTACTATTATTAAATAATAATAAAAAACACTCCTACATTTAGAAGTGTTTTTTCGATGCTATTTTCCACACTGCTGCAATATTCTTCACTGTCATTTCGATATTCTCTTCTGCTACTTTATATGCTTTTTCTAATGTCATCGGACTCGATGTAACACTAAATACTGCATCGATTCCTTTTTCGTAAACTGCCGAATAATTCGGAGATACAGATCCTCCAATAGCAATCACAGGAATATGAAAATGTTTCGCGCGCTCCGCAACACCTACAGGGGCCTTTCCATATGCTGTTTGTTCATCTATTCTACCTTCACCAGTTATAATTAAATCCGCACCTTCTATATGCTTATCAAAGTTTGTATAATCTAATACAATTTCAATTCCCCTCCGCAAGTTTCCCTTTAACACTGCAATAACAGCTGCTCCCATTCCTCCTGCAGCTCCTGCACCAGCCATTTTAGATACGTCGCAAGATAAGTATTGTTTAAGGATATTCGCATAATGCTTTAAATTCTCATCTAGCTCTTTCATCATCTCTAGATTCGCACCCTTTTGCCTCCCAAATACGAAAGATGCTCCCCTTATTCCAACTAACGGATTGTCTACATCACATGCCGCTTCTATCTTTATATGTGTTAAACGTGAATCCATTCGCGAAAAATCAATTGTTGCAATCGAATGTAATGTTCCTCCAGATGGCTCTATAACTTCCCCCTCTCCATTTATAAACCTGACTCCCAAAGCGGACAACATACCTGCTCCACCATCATTTGTCGCACTTCCTCCGAGCCCCAAAATAATATGCTCAGCCCCTTGTTCTAGCGCATGTAAATATAAGTTCTCCTGTCCCTTTTGTCGTTGTAATAAGTGGATTTCTTTTTTCAATCGGAACGTGTTGTAATCCTGATGCTGCTGCCATTTCAATAAACGCTGTTTTATTATCCTTAGACATACCGTAAAAGGCTTGTACACGTTCTCTAAGCGGTCCTGTCACATGAAGTGATATAATTCTTCCCCCTGTAGCATCCACAAGTGAATCAACCGTTCCTTCTCCTCCATCTCCAATTGGCATTTTTACATACTCTGCTTTAGGAAAAATTTCTCTAAAACCTCTTTCAATGGCCTCACATACTTCAATAGCTTTTAAGCTTTCTTTATATGAATCAGATGCAATGACAACTTTCACAATTATCCCTCACCCTTTATTTTTACATTTTCTTCATTGTAAACGACAAATACGAAGGTTGTCTTTTTAAACACAAAAAAAGCTTACATCATATGATGTAAGCTTTCTCTATTTAGATGGAGCCTAGCGGGATCGAACCGCTGACCTCCTGCGTGCAAGGCAGGCGCTCTCCCAGCTGAGCTAAGGCCCCTTAGTAATTAAGCGGAAGACGGGATTCGAACCCGCGACCCCAACCTTGGCAAGGTTGTATTCTACCACTGAACTACTTCCGCGAAAATGGTGAGCCATGAAGGACTCGAACCTTCGACCCTCTGATTAAAAGTCAGATGCTCTACCAACTGAGCTAATGGCTCGTAAATGGCTGGGCTAGCTGGATTCGAACCAGCGCATGACGGAGTCAAAGTCCGTTGCCTTACCGCTTGGCTATAGCCCATTAATATTTACTAGTATGGTTATCTTTTCAAAAAAATAAACCCTCTCAGGTTATTTTAAAGAAAATGGTGGAGGGGGGCAGATTCGAACTGCCGAACCCGAAGGAGCGGATTTACAGTCCGCCGCGTTTAGCCACTTCGCTACCCCTCCGACATTTAAATATATATGGTGGAGGATGACGGGATCGAACCGCCGACCCCCTGCTTGTAAGGCAGGTGCTCTCCCAGCTGAGCTAATCCTCCAAAAGTGGTGACCCGTACGGGATTCGAACCCGTGTTACCGCCGTGAAAGGGCGGTGTCTTAACCACTTGACCAACGGGCCAAAAAAGTTTTAAACCTATTCCCAAGCTTCCAACCGGGCTTGAACCGGTGACCTCTTCCTTACCATGGAAGTGCTCTACCAGCTGAGCTATGGAAGCATAATGGCTCCGCAGGTAGGACTCGAACCTACGACCGATCGGTTAACAGCCGATAGCTCTACCACTGAGCTACTGCGGAATAATATTAGCCTGGCAACGTCCTACTCTCACAGGGACAAGGTCCCAACTACCATCGGCGCTAGAGAGCTTAACTTCCGTGTTCGGTATGGGAACGGGTGTGACCTCTCTGCCATCATTACCAGACTTTTATCATTATCAACATTTCCAAGGAAATGTCAAGAAGAAATTTAAACATATATTCCTTCAAAACTAGATAACATTTGCTACATATTATATGGTTAAGTCCTCGATCTATTAGTATTCGTCAGCTCCACATGTCACCATGCTTCCACCTCGAACCTATCAACCTGATCATCTTTCAGGGATCTTACTAGCTTACGCTATGGGAAATCTCATCTTGAGGGGGGCTTCATGCTTAGATGCTTTCAGCACTTATCCCTTCCGCACATAGCTACCCAGCTATGCCCTTGGCAGAACAACTGGTACACCAGCGGTGCGTCCATCCCGGTCCTCTCGTACTAAGGACAGCTCCTCTCAAATTTCCTACGCCCACGACGGATAGGGACCGAACTGTCTCACGACGTTCTGAACCCAGCTCGCGTACCGCTTTAATGGGCGAACAGCCCAACCCTTGGGACCGACTACAGCCCCAGGATGCGATGAGCCGACATCGAGGTGCCAAACCTCCCCGTCGATGTGGACTCTTGGGGGAGATAAGCCTGTTATCCCCGGGGTAGCTTTTATCCGTTGAGCGATGGCCCTTCCATGCGGAACCACCGGATCACTAAGCCCGACTTTCGTCCCTGCTCGACTTGTAGGTCTCGCAGTCAAGCTCCCTTATGCCTTTGCACTCTACGAATGATTTCCAACCATTCTGAGGGAACCTTTGGGCGCCTCCGTTACACTTTAGGAGGCGACCGCCCCAGTCAAACTGCCCACCTGACACTGTCTCCCGGGTCGATAAGACCCGTAGGTTAGAATTTCAATACAGTCAGGGCGGTATCCCACCAGCGCCTCCACCGAAGCTAGCGCTCCGGTTTCAATGGCTCCCGCCTATCCTGTACAAACTGTACCAAAATTCAATATCAGGCTACAGTAAAGCTCCACGGGGTCTTTCCGTCCTGTCGCGGGTAACCTGCATCTTCACAGGTACTATAATTTCACCGAGTCTCTGGTTGAGACAGTGCCCAAATCGTTACACCTTTCGTGCGGGTCGGAACTTACCCGACAAGGAATTTCGCTACCTTAGGACCGTTATAGTTACGGCCGCCGTTTACTGGGGCTTCAGTTCAGAGCTTCGCTTACGCTAACCCCTCTCCTTAACCTTCCAGCACCGGGCAGGTGTCACCCCCTATACTTCGCCTTACGGCTTCGCAGAGAGCTGTGTTTTTGCTAAACAGTCGCTTGGGCCTATTCACTGCGGCTTTCCGTTAAGAAAGCACCCCTTCTCCCGAAGTTACGGGGTCATTTTGCCGAGTTCCTTAACCAGAGTTCTCTCGCACACCTTAGGATTCTCTCCTCGCCTACCTGTGTCGGTTTGCGGTACAGGCACCTTTTATCTCGCTAGAAGCTTTTCTTGGCAGCGGGGAATCAAAGACTTCGCTCCATAAGGAGCTTCCCCATCACAGCTCAGCCTTCACGATAAGCGGATTTGCCTACTTATCAGCCTAACTGCTTGGACGTGCACAACCAATCGCACGCTTCTTCTATCCTTCTGCGTCCCTCCATTGCTCAAACGATAAAGAGGTGGTACAGGAATATCAACCTGTTGTCCATCGCCTACGCCTGTCGGCCTCGGCTTAGGTCCTGACTAACCCTGAGCGGACGAGCCTTCCTCAGGAAACCTTAGGCATTCGGTGGACGGGATTCTCACCCGTCTTTCGCTACTCATACCGGCATTCTCACTTCTAAGCACTCCACCAGTCCTTACGGTCTGACTTCACTGTCCTTAGAACGCTCCCCTACCACTGATACCATTGGTATCAATCCGCAGCTTCGGTGGTGTATTTAGCCCCGGTACATTTTCGGCGCAGAGTCACTCGACTAGTGAGCTATTACGCACTCTTTAAATGGTGGCTGCTTCTAAGCCAACATCCTAGTTGTCTAAGCAACTCCACATCCTTTTCCACTTAATACACACTTTGGGACCTTAGCTGGCGGTCTGGGCTGTTTCCCTTTTGACTACGGATCTTATCACTCGCAGTCTGACTCCTAAGGATAAGTCATTGGCATTCGGAGTTTGACTGAATTCGGTAATCCGATGAGGACCCCTAGTCCAATCAGTGCTCTACCTCCAAGACTCTTACACTTAAGGCTAGCCCTAAAGCTATTTCGGGGAGAACCAGCTATCTCCAGGTTCGATTGGAATTTCTCCGCTACCCACACCTCATCCCCGCACTTTTCAACGTGCGTGGGTTCGGGCCTCCATTCAGTGTTACCTGAACTTCACCCTGGACATGGGTAGATCACCTGGTTTCGGGTCTACGACCACGTACTAAACGCCCTATTCAGACTCGCTTTCGCTGCGGCTCCGCCTCTTCAGCTTAACCTTGCACGGGATCGTAACTCGCCGGTTCATTCTACAAAAGGCACGCCATCACCCATTAACGGGCTCTGACTATTTGTAGGCACACGGTTTCAGGATCTCTTTCACTCCCCTTCCGGGGTGCTTTTCACCTTTCCCTCACGGTACTGGTTCACTATCGATCACTAGGGAGTATTTAGCCTTGGGAGATGGTCCTCCCAGATTCCGACGGAATTTCACGTGTTCCGCCGTACTCAGGATACATTCAAGAGAGAATGAAGTTTCGACTACGGGGTTGTTACCCTCTACGACGGACCTTTCCAGGTCGCTTCGTCTACCTCATTCCTTTGTAACTCCGTATAGAATGTCCTACAACCCCAAGAGGCTTGCCTCTTGGTTTGGGCTATGTTCCGTTTCGCTCGCCGCTACTCAGGAAATCGCATTTGCTTTCTCTTCCTCCAGGTACTTAGATGTTTCAGTTCCCTGGGTCTGTCTTCCTTACCCTATGTATTCAGATAAGGATACCATACCATTACGTATGGTGGGTTTCCCCATTCGGAAATCTTCGGATCAAAGCTTACTTACAGCTCCCCGAAGCATATCGGCGTTAGTCCCGTCCTTCATCGACTCCTAGTGTCAAGGCATCCACCGTGCGCCCTTTCTAACTTAACCAAACTAAAAATTAAAAAATATGAGCTACACTGTTATCTAGTTTTCAAAGAACATACATTTATATATGAGAGATAGTTCTCTCAAAACTGAACAAAACGAAACACGGAAACTTATATTGATGAACAGCGTTCATCAATTCTCCATAGAAAGGAGGTGATCCAGCCGCACCTTCCGATACGGCTACCTTGTTACGACTTCACCCCAATCATCTGTCCCACCTTAGGCGGCTGGCTCCAAAAAGGTTACCCCACCGACTTCGGGTGTTACAAACTCTCGTGGTGTGACGGGCGGTGTGTACAAGGCCCGGGAACGTATTCACCGCGGCATGCTGATCCGCGATTACTAGCGATTCCAGCTTCATGTAGGCGAGTTGCAGCCTACAATCCGAACTGAGAACGGTTTTATGAGATTAGCTCCACCTCGCGGTCTTGCAGCTCTTTGTACCGTCCATTGTAGCACGTGTGTAGCCCAGGTCATAAGGGGCATGATGATTTGACGTCATCCCCACCTTCCTCCGGTTTGTCACCGGCAGTCACCTTAGAGTGCCCAACTTAATGATGGCAACTAAGATCAAGGGTTGCGCTCGTTGCGGGACTTAACCCAACATCTCACGACACGAGCTGACGACAACCATGCACCACCTGTCACTCTGCTCCCGAAGGAGAAGCCCTATCTCTAGGGTTTTCAGAGGATGTCAAGACCTGGTAAGGTTCTTCGCGTTGCTTCGAATTAAACCACATGCTCCACCGCTTGTGCGGGCCCCCGTCAATTCCTTTGAGTTTCAGCCTTGCGGCCGTACTCCCCAGGCGGAGTGCTTAATGCGTTAACTTCAGCACTAAAGGGCGGAAACCCTCTAACACTTAGCACTCATCGTTTACGGCGTGGACTACCAGGGTATCTAATCCTGTTTGCTCCCCACGCTTTCGCGCCTCAGTGTCAGTTACAGACCAGAAAGTCGCCTTCGCCACTGGTGTTCCTCCATATCTCTACGCATTTCACCGCTACACATGGAATTCCACTTTCCTCTTCTGCACTCAAGTCTCCCAGTTTCCAATGACCCTCCACGGTTGAGCCGTGGGCTTTCACATCAGACTTAAGAAACCACCTGCGCGCGCTTTACGCCCAATAATTCCGGATAACGCTTGCCACCTACGTATTACCGCGGCTGCTGGCACGTAGTTAGCCGTGGCTTTCTGGTTAGGTACCGTCAAGGTGCCAGCTTATTCAACTAGCACTTGTTCTTCCCTAACAACAGAGTTTTACGACCCGAAAGCCTTCATCACTCACGCGGCGTTGCTCCGTCAGACTTTCGTCCATTGCGGAAGATTCCCTACTGCTGCCTCCCGTAGGAGTCTGGGCCGTGTCTCAGTCCCAGTGTGGCCGATCACCCTCTCAGGTCGGCTACGCATCGTTGCCTTGGTGAGCCGTTACCTCACCAACTAGCTAATGCGACGCGGGTCCATCCATAAGTGACAGCCGAAGCCGCCTTTCAATTTCGAACCATGCAGTTCAAAATATTATCCGGTATTAGCCCCGGTTTCCCGGAGTTATCCCAGTCTTATGGGCAGGTTACCCACGTGTTACTCACCCGTCCGCCGCTAACTTCATAAGAGCAAGCTCTTAATCCATTCGCTCGACTTGCATGTATTAGGCACGCCGCCAGCGTTCATCCTGAGCCAGGATCAAACTCTCCAATAAAGTTAGTTTGTCTAGCATCTAAAAATAAAAATTGACGTTTCACGTTGTTTGTTTCGTTCAGTTTTCAAAGAACTACTTGGTCGCTCATTTGCGACTTCCTTATGTTAACATTTTCGTTTTTCAATGTCAACTAAGTTTTTCAATTTCTTTTTTGTCGTTTTCTGCGTTTCTGCATCAGCGACGGTTATTAATTTATCATACATTAACTATTAACGTCAACACTTTTTAATAAAAACTTCTTTTTCTCACATAACGAATACATTCCTCTGCATTAGCGACTCTCCGAAATAAACAAAAAACGATTTTATATCTTTCTTCCATCGCTTTTTTTACAACGTCATGAATACGCTCATCTTCAAAATCAAATAAAAGTTCCTCTAACTCTCTCTTCAATATGTACTCCATTTCTTTTCTCTCTTCTTTCGTCAACATAATCCCAAGCAAATCATCACCTCAATAATCCCTTACGGGGCAATAAACGTTCCGCTCATTTTCACTTATCAAAATCCTCTCATTCATTATATCCACTACTTACGATGTTAATCACTTGTTCTCTTTTTTATATTTTAAGCATATATGTAACTGAAAAGGATTGGACAAAGGGGCGTAATATTATGTTTTTCTTTTTTATTACGAGTAAAAGAACTTTTAAACACATTAGCTTAATAGTAATACTTTCCTTATTTACAGCATGGCTTCTCTTTTTAAAAACATATTCACATGAGTCTGCTTTTTCAACAGCTACAGGACCTAAGGTAATTTACAAAGGAGACACGGCTAAAAAACAAGTTGCATTCACGTTTGATATTAGTTGGGGAGACAAAAAAGCTATTCCAATCCTTGATACACTTAAAGAAAGAGATATTAAGAATGCAACCTTCTTCCTTTCTGCTGCATGGGCAGAAAGACACCCTGATATTGTTGAACGCATCCTGAAAGATGGACATGAAATCGGTAGTATGGGCTATAATTACACGTCCTACACTTCTCTAGAGACAAATGAAATACGAAGAGATCTTTTGCGTGCACAAGATGTTTTTACGAAACTCGGCGTGAAACAAGTCAAGCTATTACGTCCACCTAGTGGCGACTTTAACAAAGCAACACTTAAAATAGCTGAATCACTCGGATATACTATCGTTCACTGGAGTAATAATTCGAACGATTGGAAAAACCCAGGTGTAAATAATATCGTTTCGACCGTCTCTAATAATTTAAAAGGTGGAGATATCGTCTTATTACACGCATCCGACTCTGCCCTCCAAACAAATAAAGCTTTACCACTACTTCTGCAAAAGTTAAAGAGTGATGGATATGAACAAATATCCGTTTCACAACTTATTTCCAACACAAGTACAAAAAGTGAAGATGTAAAGTAATGTCCCTACTACCCTTCACACATAAAAAGCTCTATTATCTTAATAAAAGATAATAGAGCTTTTTTCTATCCTGATATTCACAGTAATATAACTACCACTACGTAAAAACCAAAGATAATTTTCTTAATTAAACAGTTTTACTCGCTCTTCCAATTAAACGATGTAATATAAGTAACTGATATGCATTACATAATAAAAGTGGTATAACCATTAAATACAACCAATCTGTGTCATTAATCCGAAGCGCCGGTACCCACTCAAGAATTGTTACCACAACCATAAAGAACAGGGCGGGCACAAATGCTTTTTTATTCGTTTCTTTACTTTTTACATAAGCAACAATCGCTCCAAACACAAATAACACCCCAGCAACAAGTATGTTATTCCCTAATGAAACCTCTCCATTTGCAATCAGTACAGATCTTAAATACACAAAATCAAATAATACAAATGCAATAAAGAAGAGTTGTACTGCATTCCATAAAGAGGATGAACGAAACATCCCAAGTCCAAAACGATGGATTGTTAAATATGCAAAGAACCCCATTTGACTTATAACACTAAAAATAAATCCTACTCCCATTAACCAGAAAGAAATCGCTAGAATCTCCTTAACGTCGAAATTTTGAAAAAATTTAGCGTACTCGTCCCACTCTAAAACAAACCCGATAAAGACCGTACTAATTCCACCAAGAAACAACGTCGTTAAAAATAGGCGTACCCACTTGCGGCTATTCACAACACATCCCCCATTATTCGTATATTTCTAATTAAATTGTATCAATGACAATTTCAAAAAGCTAGCCATGTTCATGTATAAATTCCTTAAAGATATTTATATTAAAAAAGAGAACTGTGTTGAAAGGAGTTCGAATTTATGAAACGGATGCTACTCGTTTTGATTTCTTCTTTTCTATTTATCGCACTTGTAGCATGTGCACAAGAAAAAGAAGCTAAATCCGAACTAGATTATGATCAAACGAAGAAAATGATTATTGATATTTTAAAAACCGACCAAGGAAAGAAAGCCATTCAAGATGTATTAACAGATGAAAAAATGAAACAAGCACTCATACTAGATGAAACAGTAGTAAAGAAAACGATTGAAGATGCAATGGTATCCGACAAAGGGCAACAATTCTGGGAAAAGCTCTTTAAAGACCCTGAGTTCTCATCGAAATTTGCTAAAAGTATGGGGAAAGAACAGACAAACTTAATGAAAACTCTCCTAAAAGATCCTGAATACCAATCAGGTGTTATAGAAATTATGAAGAACCCTGAAGTAGAAAAAATGATGCTGCAAACAATGAAAAGTAAAGAATACCGTCAATATTTACAACAAGTACTAACAGAAACCGCTGAAAGCCCTCTCTTCCAGGCCAAGATGATTGACATCATTAGTAAAGGTGTGCAAAAAGCTGAAAAAGGCGGGTCTGATAAAAAAGAAGCAGGCGGTGAAGGTGGTTCCCAAGATGGGAATAAGGAACAGCAGTAAAAATAATAACTATAATAATGAGTGGACGATATATGTATCATCCACTCATTATTACTTTACTTTTGCGCGACAGCTGTTTTGTCAATCACTGTCTCAGCTATCGTACGATAAATAAGACCCGTTGTATGTGTATCTTCATATACTGACGGTGCAAAGTCTTCTTTATTCCAATCAGGTTGTTGGAGTGGAATTCGGCCAAGTACATCCGTTTGGAGTTCTGTAGCTAATTTATCTCCTCCACCTCTTCCAAATACATACTCTTTCTCTCCAGTTACTTTACTTTCAAAATAAGCCATATTTTCAACAACACCAAGAATACTATGTTCTGTACGTAAAGCCATTGCTCCAGCACGTGCTGCTACGAATGCAGCTGTTGGATGAGGCGTCGTTACAATAATTTCTTTACAAGCCGGTAACATCGAATGTAGGTCTAGCGCAACATCACCTGTACCTGGAGGTAAATCTAATACTAAATAATCTAAATCGCCCCATTCTACTTCTGTGAAGAAGTGATTTAACATCTTCCCAAGCATTGGCCCTCTCCAAATAACCGGTGCATTATCTTCTACAAAGAATCCCATTGAGATTACCTTTACACCTAGACGCTCTACTGGAATGATTTTATCGCCTCTTACGATAGGACGTTTTTCTATCCCCATCATATCCGGTACGCTAAAACCGTAAATATCCGCATCAATAATACCAACCTTTTTTCCTAGACGAGCTAAAGCAATTGCAAGGTTAACAGAAACCGTTGATTTTCCCACTCCACCTTTTCCACTCGCCACTGCTAAAAATGTCGTTTTTGAGTTTGGTGACAATAAAGATTCCGTTTGCTCTTCTTCTTGTTCTGGTGCAAACTGAGCTAATTCCCCTTCTGTGAATTCCGCAAAGCGAAGCCCAACTGTTGCTGCTCCTAGTTCTTTTACTAACTTTACAATTCCAGATTGCAATTGCATTTGTTCTGCTGTACCAGTTTTTACGATTGCAATTTTAACACTTACATGTTCCTTATCAGGTTTGACTGTTACCTCTTTAATTGCCCCTGTTTCTTTTAACGTTTTATGTAAAAACGGATCTACAATCCCTTCTAACGCTTCCACTACTTGCTCTTTTGTTACCATAATTAGCCCAGCCCCCTGTATGCAAAATAACATAATGTTAATTAAATATATCTCTTTTCATTCCTGAAATAAATGCGTTTACATTTCCAGTATAACATATTTTCGGAAAACTTCGTTAACGAGAGAAACTCAAAAAAATCCTCCTTATTCTGGAGGATTTCCTTTTTCCGTGAAATAACGTAATATACCACGATATATAGCCGCAGCTACCTTCTGTTGGTATTTCTCCGAATTCAACATATACCTTTCGTTCACATCCGATAAAAAGCCTGCTTCAATTAAAGCACCTGGTGTTTTCGCATGCTTTAATAAGTACACATGAGAAATCGTTTTAGCGGAACGATTCGTATTTTCTAAACTCGTTCTCAATTCAGCTTGTATAAATTTCGCAGCACGCTCATTTTCAAGTAACGAACGGTAGTAGAACGTTTGTGCGCCTTTCGATCCACTACTTGTTAAAGCATTTAAATGGATACTTGCAAAAAAGTCTACATCAGGTTTATTAATGATCTCTACACGCTTTTTTAAATCCTCTGCTTTACGTCTACTATAGGACTTTGTATCTTTGTGAGCTAAATCATAGTCTCCCTCACGCGTTAAAATAACTAACGCACCTTGTTCTTGTAAATAATCTTGTACTTTCTTTGTAATCTCAAGTGTAATATCTTTTTCTATAATATCCTTTCCACCAACAGCTCCTCCGTCTGGCCCACCATGCCCAGCATCTAGTACAATTACTTTCCCTGATAAGGGTAAATTCCAAGCTCGCCACGATTTTGTAATTTGAAACTCTTGTCTAACTAAAAAAAACAAAACAACCGCAGCGAGTGCAAAAGAGATAATTCGAATTCTCTTCATACCTTTCCTCCTCCAGCTAGTCCCTCTAATTACTTATATGGGACAAGAGGAAAGTTTATGCTTGTCTTAATGAAGCTTTAATCGATATCTTCTTTCACCTTTTTCATATCCTTCCTGCCACCATAAGCCGATAAACTGCTGGCAAGATTCAAAAAGTAATTCCTCATCTTGTAACTTAATTTCTCGCATAGTCATGCTCGTTAAAAATTGAAATAGTGTTTCTGTTAATTGTTGCTCTTCTTCTAAAGCTCTATATTTCACGTCAAAGAACGATTCACCATAATAACCAAATTTACTATATCTTGCTCCTAATAAATACGATTCTATCCCTAATTCAATGCAGTAATCTTCATACTGACGATGAAGCTCCTGCATCTGAAAGGCATCTCTAATATTTGAACGTAATGTTTTTAATGATAATTCCCGCAGCATCTTTCGTTCATATTTCAACTGCTTTTCTTTTTGTTTTTCTTGTAAGCTGACAATGACATTCATAGTACTTATAAACCTCCCTACTACGTATTAGTCTAAACTTCTAGAGAAGAAGCATACGCGAGCGGATAGCACTAAAATATTCCAAGCAACAAAAATTATAAAAGAGGAATGAAACATAAAAAAACCCCAACCAAAATGGTTGGGGTTTGTAGTTCGCAAAAATTAACGTTTTGAGAACTGAGGTGCACGACGTGCGCCTTTAAGACCGTATTTTTTACGCTCTTTCATACGTGCGTCACGAGTTAATAGACCTGCACGTTTTAGTGTTAGACGGTATTCTGGATCAGCTTTTAATAAAGCGCGAGAAATACCGTGACGAATAGCACCAGCTTGACCAGTGTATCCACCACCATTTACGTTTACAAGTACATCGTAGTTACCTAAAGTTTCTGTTGCAACTAGAGGTTGTTTCACTACTTCACGTAATGCAGCAAATGGGATATAGTTTTCAAAATCACGACCGTTAATGATAACGCGTCCTTCGCCTGGAACTAGGCGTACGCGCGCTACTGAACTCTTACGACGTCCAGTGCCATAGTATTGAACCTGTGCCAAAGTAAGCCCTCCTTTAATTGATTATCCGCGAAGTTCGTAAACTTCTGGTTTTTGTGCTTGGTGTGGATGCTCTGCTCCAGCATACACGTTTAGTTTCTTAGAAACTTGACGGCCTAAGCGTCCTTTTGGAAGCATGCCTTTAATTGCAAGCTCTAACATTTGTACAGGGTAGTTTGTACGCATTTCTAGAGCTGTTCTTTGCTTAAGTCCACCTGGGTGGTTAGTGTGACGGTAGTAAATTTTATCGTTTAATTTATTACCTGTTAAATGAATTTTCTCAGCGTTAATAATAATTACATGATCACCCGTGTCAACGTGTGGTGTAAATGTAGGTTTGTTTTTACCGCGTAAAATAGATGCTACTTCCGTAGATAGGCGACCTAAAGTTTGACCTTCAGCATCAACCACATACCATTTACGCTCAACTTCGTTAGCTTTTGCCATAAAAGTCGTACGCATGTGTTTCCCTCCTCGTTATCTTTTCCATAGAAAAAATCTATTGTTTATCTTAAACACGATTTCCTTCCGGGGCTAATCGTGGTTTTAGAAACAATACCATATGTTATGATATACTTTTGAGTTTCTAATGTCAAGCAAATGTTACACCAGGATTAGTTGTTATAGTTTACCTGCCATAAGTAAAGCCCATGACCTGGAGCCATCTTTCCAGCAAACTGACGATTTTGTTTCGCGAGAATCTCTGGAATGCTATCAGGATCAAGCTTTCCTTGCCCTACGCTCAGTAACGTACCAACAATAATTCTGACCATATTATATAAAAATCCATTACCTACAAAACGAAAAATTAATTCATCATCTTGCTCAATTAGCTCAATTTCATAAATTGTTCTCACTTTATCCTTTTTGTCAGTTTTTGCCGAACAAAAAGAAGTGAAATCATGCGTCCCAATAAAATACGGGATCGCTTTTCTTATCGAGTTGATTTCGAGTGGATATGGATATTGATATACGTAATTTCTACGGAATA
Source organism: Bacillus luti (assembly GCF_009739945.1). Lineage (NCBI taxonomy): Bacteria > Bacillati > Bacillota > Bacilli > Caryophanales > Bacillaceae > Bacillus > Bacillus luti. Next base: position 4,975,551 of record NZ_CP040336.1, read on the forward strand.
CATCCGCAGTCTTTGATAATAATACACGATAACGATATTCTTTTCTCTCAACACCGTAACGTGCGTGAAATTCTTCTGTTTTTTTCTCTACCTGTCTGATAACAATATCATCTGGTAACATTGTGTTTAATGCATTGCTCCATTGCCACTCTTCAAGAGACAACGGTGTATCAAAATGTATCACTTGTCCTTTAGCATGAACAGTAGAATCCGTTCTGCCCGATGCCTGAACACGAACAAGTTCTCCTTTATGCAATTTCTGCAATGCTTTCTCTATCTCTTGTTGAACAGTACGATGCTGCGGCTGAATTTGATAACCACAAAAATGCATGCCATCATATGCAACCGTACATTTTATTCTATCCATTTCTCTATTCTCCATTACGATCGCACCCATGCCAAAATACAAGCTAAACAAAGTAAGCTTATAATCGTTACTGTATCGCTTGTTTTCCAGCGCAGTTGCCTAAATTTAGTACGTCCTTCGCCACTTTGATATCCACGAGCTTCCATAGCAATTGCTAAGTCCTCTGCACGCTTAAAAGCACTGATAAATAGAGGAACGAGTAATGAAATGATAGCTTTCATCCTATCCTTTATCGGGCCCCCTGCGAAATCAATACCACGTGACGCTTGTGCCTTCATTATTTTACTCGTTTCATCCATTAGTGTCGGGATAAAACGAAGAGAAATTGACATCATTAATGCGATTTCATGAACAGGAACTTTTATACGCTTCAATGGCTTTAATAACGTCTCCAGCCCATCTGTAATCTCAATAGGTGTCGTCGTTAACGTTAATAATGTCGTCATTAGAATAATAACGAAGAATCGTATAGAAATGTATATCCCTTGCTCTAATCCTTTTTCATGTATAGAAAACCAACCAAGTTGGAATAGTACATCCCCTTCTTTATTTGTAAAAATATGCAGGAAAAATGTAAAAAGAAAAATCCATAAAATTGGTTTTAAGCCCGAAAGTACATAACGAATCGGCACTTTTGCAAAAAATAAAGCAATGAGTGCATATAAAAATAAAAATCCATATGAAATCGCATTATTTGCCAAGAAAACAACAAATACATATAAAAAGACAATCAGCAGCTTCGTACGTGGATCAAGTTGATGAATAAGTGAATTCCCTGGGATATATCTCCCAATAATCAACTGCTGCATGATTCATGACCACCTTTTCGTAACACCTGCACAACTTCATGAGTAAGATCCTCTAAAGATAAGGTAGCCTTTGGAATTGAAATGCCAAACTTCTCTTCAATTGCACGTTTATACTTTAAAGACATAGGAAGATCAACGCCAATTTTTTCTAATTCATCAGCATGTGAAAATACTTCCTCTGCACTTCCTTGCAAAAAGACCGTTCCTTTATGCATGACTACAACATGCTCTGCATACTTAGCAGCATCCTCCATATTATGCGTTACAAGGATAACTGTAAGACCTTTCTCCTTATGTAGCTTATAAAACATCTCCATAAGTTCATTCTGCCCTTTAGGATCTAGCCCTGCTGTAGGTTCATCTAATACAAGCACTTCGGGTTCCATAGCCAGTACGCCCGCTATCGCAACACGCCTCATTTGCCCACCACTTAACTCGAACGGAGAACGTGTTAATAGTTCTGTATCTAATCCTACAAGTTCAATTGCCTCTCTGGCCTTTTGCTTCGCTTCTTCTACAGAAACCCCAAAGTTTGTAGGGCCGAAACAAATATCTTTCTCCACAGTCTCTTCAAACAACTGATGTTCTGGGAATTGAAAGACAACCCCTACTTTTTTACGTAGTGGCTTTAGCTTCTTTTCTTTCTTTCCTGCCGAAATGAGATGTTCACCAATTTGAACTGTACCATTTGTCGGCTGCAATAAACCATTTAAATGTTGAATCATCGTCGACTTACCTGAACCAGTATGACCGATAATGGCATAATAGCCCCCACTTGGAAACGACACGTCTACATCATAAAGTGCGAGTCTTTCAAATGGAGTTTTATATTGATAACGATGTTCTACTTTTTGGAATGTAATCTCCAAAGTTCGTTCACCAAGCTTTCCATTGTAAGGTGCGTATTTTGCAAGAGAATTTCATTTCTTTTTAATAATTCTGCTATTTTTACTGAAAAAGGTACATCTAATCCAATTTCTTGGAGCATATGAGAGGATTTGAAGATTTGCTCTGGAGTCCCTTCCTCTAATATTTCTCCCTTGTTTAAAATAATAACCCGGTCTGACTGTGCCGCCTCTTCTAAATCATGCGTAATTGATAACACAGTGATACCTTTTTGATTAACAAGCTGTCTAACCGTTTCTACTACTTCACGTCTTCCTTGAGGGTCTAGCATTGACGTTGCTTCGTCTAGTATTAAAATAGATGGCTGAAGCGCTAAAACGCCTGCTATTGCGACTCGCTGTTTTTGTCCACCAGATAACGAATGGGGTTCATCATTAAGAAAATCTTCCATACGGACAAGTTGCAGAGCCTGTTCTAATCTTTCTATCATCTGCTCCCTTGGCATTCCGATATTCTCTAAGCCAAATACAATATCATCTTGTACTGTCGTTCCAACAAATTGATTATCCGGATTTTGAAATACCATCCCAATTTGTTTTCGAACATCCCATACCGTTTCCTCTGATAAAACTATTGTATCATTTACAGTAATAGTCCCTGCTTCTGGTAAAAACAAACCATTCAATAATTTTGCAAGTGTAGACTTACCTGAACCGTTTTGTCCAATAACAGATACCCATTCTCCTTCATATAAGGAAAATGAAACATCTTTTAATGCATAAGTGGCTGCCCCAGGATATTGAAATGATATATTTTCTGTCCGAAGTTTCTCTTTTTTCAATACAAGGCACCCTTTCTTTTGCCAAGTTAGCCTATTTTTATATTTAAAAAAAAGGGCCATGACCAGTTTCTTGAAAAGAACTGTCCTGCCCTTTTAATTATCATTATACTAACTCGATAATTACCATTGGTGCTGCGTCTCCGCGACGTGGACCAATTTTTGCAATACGAGTGTATCCGCCTTGGCGCTCAGCATAGCGTGGAGCTACATCAGCGAATAATTTTTGAAGTGCATCTTGACCAGTCTCAGCGTTAGCTACTTCATTGCGAATGAAAGCTGCTGCTTGACGACGAGCATGAAGATCTCCGCGTTTACCTAAAGTGATCATTTTTTCCACTACAGAACGAAGTTCTTTTGCACGAGTTTCTGTCGTTTGGATGCGCTCGTTGATAATTAAATCAGTAGCTAAGTCACGTAACATAGCTTTACGTTGCGCACTTGTACGGCCTAATTTTCTGTATGCCATTCGTAGTTCCCTCCTTTGTTGATGGGTTTAAATCCTCAGTCGTCTTTACGTAAACCTAAACCTAATTCCTCAAGTTTATGTTTAACTTCTTCTAAGGATTTACGTCCTAAGTTACGAACTTTCATCATATCTTCTTCTGTTTTGTTCGCAAGCTCTTGTACAGTATTAATTCCTGCACGTTTTAGGCAATTATAAGAACGAACAGAAAGGTCTAGTTCTTCGATAGTCATCTCAAGAACTTTCTCTTTTTGATCTTCTTCCTTCTCGACCATAATCTCAGCATTTTGTGCTTCATCAGTTAAACCAACAAAGATATTTAAATGCTCAGTTAAGATTTTGGCACCTAAAGAGATAGCTTCTTTTGGCCCGATGCTTCCATCCGTCCATACATCAAGCGTAAGCTTATCATAATTAGCCACTTGTCCGACACGTGTCTTTTCCACTTGGTAAGTCACACGTGATACTGGAGTATAAATAGAATCAATAGGAATTACTCCTATTGGTTGATCTTCGCTTTTATTTGCATCAGCTGGCGTATACCCACGGCCACGCTTTGCAGTTAAACGCACGCGGAAATGCGCATCTTTTGCTAACGTTGCAATGTGTAAATCTGGATTTAAGATTTCTACATCACTATCGTGAGTAATATCAGCAGCTGTGACAATACCTTCGCCCTGCACATCAATTTCCAACGTCTTCTCTTCTTCAGAGTAGATTTTAAGAGCTAACTTTTTCAAGTTTAAGATGATCGTCGTAACGTCTTCTACTACGCCCTCAACTGTTGAAAATTCATGTAATACGCCATCGATTTGGATAGCAGTAACAGCGGCACCAGGGAGTGAGGATAAAAGAATACGACGTAAGGAGTTACCCAAAGTAGTACCATATCCACGCTCAAGCGGTTCAATTACGAATTTACCATATTTAGCATCTTCGTTAAGTTCAACCGTTTCGATTTTCGGCTTTTCGATTTCAATCATTAACTAAACCCTCCTTCAAAACGTCGAAACCCCGGTTAAACAAAGGCATAAACCCCTGTCTAACCGAAAGTCCCCCTTAGGCAGTTCCCGATTGTGCACAACAAGCGATGTTTCTGTACGAAATTTCTCGATAATGCATCATATCCATTATAGACAAAAGGGAAAATTCTATACAGAAAAATTACACACGACGACGTTTTGGTGGACGACATCCATTATGAGGAACTGGAGTAACATCTCTAATTGCTGTTACTTCTAGACCTGCAGCTTGAAGAGCACGAATTGCAGCTTCACGACCAGCACCAGGACCTTTAACAGTAACCTCTAAAGTTTTTAAACCGTGTTCCATTGCAGCTTTAGCAGCAGTTTCAGCAGCCATTTGCGCAGCGAATGGAGTAGATTTACGAGATCCACGGAAACCAAGTGCACCAGCACTAGACCAAGAAAGTGCGTTACCGTGAGTATCTGTAAGTGTTACGATTGTGTTGTTGAAAGTAGAACGAATATGAGCTATACCAGCTTCAATATTCTTTTTCACACGTTTTTTACGAGTGTTTGTTTTACGTGCCATTGTTAGTTCAACCTCCTTTACTTATTATTTCTTTTTATTTGCTACTGTACGACGTGGACCTTTACGTGTACGAGCATTGTTTTTAGAATTTTGACCACGAACTGGTAAGCCACGACGGTGACGAAGACCACGGTAAGAACCGATCTCCATTAGACGTTTAATGTTAAGAGATACTTCACGACGAAGGTCTCCCTCAACTTTAATACGATCGATGATATCACGGATACGTCCTAATTCGTCTTCCGTTAAATCACGAACTCGTGTTTCTGAAGAAATACCAGCTTCAGTTAGAATTTTTTCAGCAGTTGTGCGACCAATGCCGAATACGTAAGTTAAAGAAATAACAACGCGTTTGTCTCGAGGAATATCTACACCTGCGATACGTGCCATTACGAATGCACCTCCTTCTGATTAACCTTGTTTTTGTTTATGTTTAGGGTTTTCACAAATAACCATTACTTTTCCACGTCTACGAATAACTTTACATTTTTCGCAGATTGGTTTAACTGACGGTCTTACTTTCATGTCTCGAACCTCCTTAAAGATTACGGAGTGCTATATTATTTAAAACGGTACGTAATACGACCACGATTTAAATCGTACGGAGATAATTCTACCGTAACTTTGTCTCCTGGTAAAATACGAATGAAGTTCATACGGATTTTACCAGAAACGTGAGCCAATACGACATGCCCATTCTCTAATTCTACTTTGAACATAGCATTTGGCAACGTTTCAAGAACGGTACCTTCGACTTCAATTACATCATCTTTAGCCATTCAATAGTTCTCCCTTCATCAAATCAGTAACATTTTACACTGCTCTGAAATCCCGGAGAGCCAGCTACTTATAAAGTGGTAAGGATTTCGTATCCTGCTTCTGTAAGAGCAATCGTGTGCTCAAAATGGGCACACCATTTACCATCTACCGTTACCACTGTCCAGTCATCAGATAGTGTTTTTACATATCGTCTTCCTTGATTCACCATCGGCTCAACACAGATGACCATTCCCGGCTTTAATCTAGGGCCTCTATTTGGTGGACCATAGTGCGGGATTTGAGGGTCCTCATGTAAGTCTTGCCCGATTCCGTGACCAACATACTCCCTAACGATCGAGAATCCATTCTCTTCAGCATGGGTTTGAACCGCATGTGAGATATTTGATAATCTCTCGCCTGGTTTTACTTGTTCTAGACCAAGATACAACGATTTTTCTGTGACATCAAGTAGCTTTTGAACAGATTCAGAAATGTTTCCAACTGGATACGTCCATGCAGAATCTCCATGGTACCCATTGTATTTCGCACCAATATCGATACTGATGATATCGCCCTCTTTGAGCTTGCGCTTCCCTGGAATTCCGTGTACAAGCTCTTCATTTACAGAAGCACATATGCTCCCCGGAAATCCGTTGTATCCTTTAAAAGATGGCGTAGCACCATATTTTTGAATCGTCTTTTCCGCTATTTGATCGAGCTCTTTCGTTGTAATTCCTGGAGTAATGTGTTGTTTCAACTCTTGATGAGTTAAAGCAACGATCCTGCCAGCTTCTCGCATGATTTCTATCTCGCGAGGAGTTTTGCAGATTATCATTACGCTAAGCCTCCGATGAGAACATCGATATCAGCAAATACTTTATTGATATCTTGCTCACCATTAATGCTTTGTAGGTAACCAAGCTCCTCGTAGAAATCAAGCAAAGGTTTTGTTTGCTTAATATTTACATCTAAACGATTTGCTACAGTTTCTTCATTGTCATCAGAGCGTTGATATAATTCGCCACCACATTTATCGCACACATCAGCTTTTGCTGGTGGATTGAATTCTAAGTGGTAAGTCGCACCGCACTCTTTACAAATGCGACGGCCTGTAAGGCGTTTTAATAACAACCCTGAATCCACATTAATGTTTAAAACATAGTCGATTTTTTTGCCAAGATCTTTCATAATTTCTTCAAGAGCTGATGCCTGTGCAACAGTTCGTGGGAAACCGTCTAGTAAGAAACCTCTTACGCAGTCTTCTTGACTTAAACGTTCACGAACGATTCCGATTGTAACTTCATCTGGAACAAGTGCACCTTTATCAATAAAAGATTTTGCTTGTAGACCCATTTCAGTTTCAGCCTTCATAGCTGCACGGAACATATCTCCTGTTGAAATGTGAGGGATGTTATACTTGGCAACAATCTGTTCGGCTTGTGTACCTTTACCAGCACCAGGAAGCCCCATTAAAATTAAGTTCATCCTTGTTCCCCCTCAGAGTACATGAGCATGTAGGGAAGACGATTCTTCCCACTTACTCACTGCTTGATAAACCCTTTGTAATGGCGTTTTACCAGTTGGCTTTCTAGCTGCTTCATTGTTTCTAAAGCAACGCCGACAACGATTAACATACTCGTTCCACCAATCTGTGCAGACGGAGGAAGATTTCCCAGTTTCGTAAAGATAACTGGTAAGATTGCAATCGCTGCTAGGAAAATTGATCCTACAAAGGTCAAACGATACAAGATTTTTGTTAGATATTGTTCTGTATTCTTACCCGGACGAATACCTGGAACATATCCACCTTGCTTGTTTAGATTCTCTGACATTTGCTCTGGATTAACCTGAACAAATGCATAGAAATATGTGAAGGCTACAATGAGCGCAACATATATGATCATTCCCACTGGGTGAGAATAGTTAAAGTTTGCAATAATCCACTGCGATACATCATGATCCGGGAAGAACTGTGCAATAGTCGGAGGCGTAATTAAGAATGAAACAGCAAAAATTACTGGAATAACACCAGCACTATTTACCTTAAGCGGTAAATGTGTGTTTTGTGCTCCAGCATAACCACCATTTCCTCCTGTTACACGCTTCGCATATTGAATTGGGATCTTTCTAACAGCCTGTTGGATGAAAATAACACCCACAATAACTGCTAGCACAGCTAGTAAAATCAATGCAACTTTAACGATACTCATGAACAATTGATCTCCGATATTTTGAAACTGTTGCTGATACACTTGAGATATAACACTTGGGATCGCTGCGGCAATACCACCAAAGATAAGGATGGAAATACCATTACCTACACCTTTAGCTGTAATCTGTTCACCTAACCACATTAAAAATGCAGTACCAGCAGTCAGTACCGTAGCAATGTATAAATAAGTGCTCCAACCAGGATTCAAAATTAATTGCCCACCTACCATACCGTTAAAACCGATTGACATACCAAACCCCTGAATAAACGCAAGAACAATTGTAAAATAACGCGTGAATTGCGTTAGTTTACGACGGCCCATTTCACCTTGCTTCGACCATTCCGAAAATTTAGGAACAACATCCATCTGCAATAATTGCACGATGATGGATGCTGTAATATACGGCATGATTCCCATCGCAAAGATGGAGAAGTTTTTCAAGGCTCCACCGCCAAATGTATTTAGAATACCTAAAGCATTTAATTGATCTTGTGCCTTCAGTACGTCTCCATTTGTAAATGGCACGGGGATAAACGTGCCAATCCTGAATACGATTAACATCGCTAAAGTGAATAATATTTTACGTCTTATCTCAGCAACGCGCATAAAGTTGGAGATTGTACGAAACATTAGATCACCTCAACTGATCCGCCAGCTGCTTCAATTGCTTCTTTAGCACTTGAAGAGAACTTGTGCGCTTTAACAGTTAGTTTTTTCTCTACTGCTCCGCTTGCAAGAATTTTAACACCGTCGTTTAACTTGCTGATAACGCCAGTTTCCAGCAATAATTCAGGTGTTACTTCTGTACCATCTTCAAAACGATTTAACGTTGATAAGTTTACAATAGTAAACTCTTTACGGTTAATGTTTGTGAAGCCGCGTTTTGGTAAACGACGGAATAATGGAGTTTGACCACCTTCGAAGCCAAGACGAACACCGCCACCAGAACGTGCGTTTTGTCCTTTATGACCTTTACCAGCAGTTTTACCGTTACCAGAACCGATACCACGACCGACACGGTTACGTACTTTACGAGAACCTTCTGCAGGTTTTAATTCATGAAGTTTCATTCCCAGGCACCTCCTTATATTAATGAGTTATCCTTAAGCTTCTTTTACAGTTATAAGGTGAGAAACTTTGTTGATCATACCAAGAATAGCAGGAGTTTCTTCCTTAACTACAGTTGAATTCAACTTTTTAAGACCTAAAGCTTCTACCGTCGCACGTTGATCTTGTGGACGACCAATTACACTACGAGTGAGGGTAATTTCTAACTTTTTCGCCATTTGTTTTCCCTCCTTAACCTAGTAGCTCTTCTACAGATTTACCGCGTAATTTTGCAACATCTTCAGCGCGCTTAAGTTCGCTTAATCCGTTCACAGTAGCGCGAATCATGTTGATTGGTGTGTTAGAACCAAGAGATTTCGAAAGAATATCTTGTACACCAGCTAATTCAAGTACCGCACGAACAGGTCCACCAGCAATAACACCAGTACCCTCAGCAGCAGGTTTTAAGAATACTTCACCAGCTCCAAAGTGACCGTTGATTGTGTGTGGAATTGTTGTACCAACTAATGGTACAGCGATTAAGTTTTTCTTAGCGTCTTCGATAGCTTTGCGGATTGCGTCTGGTACCTCTTGTGCTTTACCAGTACCGAATCCAACATGACCGTTTTTATCGCCAACTACAACTAGTGCAGCAAAGCGGAAACGACGACCACCCTTAACAACTTTCGCGACACGATTTATCGTAACTACACGTTCTTCAAGTTCTAATTTACTTGGGTCAATGCGATGCATCAATTTTCCCTCCTTTGACCATTAAAATTGTAATCCAGCCTCACGAGCAGCTTCAGCTAGAGCTTTAACACGGCCATGGTATAAGTAACCACCGCGATCAAATACTACTTCTTTAACGCCTTTCTCTACAGCACGCTTAGCAACTGATTCTCCAACTTTCGTAGCAGCTTCAGTATTGCTAGTACCGTTAAGAGCAAGGTCTTTATCAAGAGTAGATGCACTTACTAACGTTACACCATTCACATCATCAATAACTTGAGCGTAAATATGTTGGTTAGAACGGAACACGTTTAAACGTGGACGCTCTGCAGTACCAGTAAGTTTAGCACGTACACGTGCATGTCTTTTCTTACGAGTCGCATTTTTATCAGCTTTAGTGATCATTTTCTTGTCACTCCTTTCTCTCACCTAACGGGTTTACTTAGCAGTTTTACCTTCTTTACGACGAACAACTTCGCCTTCGTAACGAATACCTTTACCTTTATAAGGCTCAGGAGCACGTACAGCGCGGATGTTAGCAGCGAATTCGCCAACACGTTGCTTGTCGATACCTTTGATTACGATCTTTGTTGGTACAGGTACTTCAACTTCAAGACCTGCTTCCGGAGTCATTTCTACTGGATGAGAATAACCTACGCTTAATACAAGTTTATCACCTTGTTTTTGGGCACGGTAACCAACACCGACTAATTCAAGTCCGCGTGCGAAACCTGCAGTTACACCTTCAACCATGTTTCCGATTAAAGCACGAGTTGTACCGTGTAATGCACGGTGTTCCTTCTGTTCAGATGGACGCTCAACTGTTAATGTATTCTCTTCAATTTTGATAAGCATATCAGCATTGAAAGTACGAGTTAATTCACCTTTAGGGCCTTTTACTGTTACAGTATTGTCTTCTGCAACTGTAATTGTAACACCTGCAGGGATTTCAAGAATCTTTTTACCAATACGAGACATGTGGTCACACCTCCGTTCGTTTTAAATATATATTACCAAACGTATGCTACTACTTCTCCACCAGTTTGTAATTGACGAGCGTCTTTGTCCGTCATTACTCCCTTAGATGTAGAAACAAGAGCGATACCTAATCCGTTAAGTACACGTGGTACTTCATCAGCTTTAGCGTAAACGCGTAAGCCAGGTTTACTGATACGTTTTAATCCAGTGATTACACGTTCATTGTTTGCACCATATTTCAGGAAAATACGAAGGATACCTTGTTTGTTATCCTCGATGTATTCTACATCACGAATGAAACCTTCACGTTTTAAAAGTTCAGCGATCTCTTTTTTGATTTTAGAAGCAGGAACCTCTAATTTCTCATGACGTACCATGTTCGCATTACGGATGCGAGTAAGCATGTCTGCAATTGGATCTGTCATCACCATGTGTTTTACCTCCTTCCCATTTGTGGGTTTTACCAACTAGCTTTTTTAACACCAGGAATTTGACCTTTATATGCAAGTTCACGGAAACAAATACGGCAAAGTTTAAATTTGCGGTATACAGAATGCGGACGACCGCAGCGTTCGCAACGTGTATACTCTTGTACTTTAAACTTAGGAGTACGCTTTTGTTTCGCTATCATAGATTTTTTAGCCACGTTTTCGCCTCCTCTACTTAGCGTTGGCTTCCATTATTTTTGGAATGGCATACCGAATTGTGTTAAAAGTTCACGAGCTTCTTCATCAGTTTTCGCTGTAGTAACGATTACGATGTCCATACCGCGGACTTTGCTTACTTTATCATAGTCGATCTCAGGGAAAATAAGTTGCTCTTTAACACCTAATGTGTAGTTTCCACGACCATCGAATGATTTCTTAGAAACACCACGGAAATCACGTACACGTGGTAAAGAAACTGACACTAATTTGTCGAAGAACTCATACATTTGCTCGCCGCGTAAAGTTACTTTCGCACCGATTGGCATACCTTCACGAAGACGGAAACCAGCGATTGATTTTTTAGCACGAGTTACAACAGGTTTTTGACCTGCGATTTGTGTTAATTCTTCTACTGCATTGTCTAAAGCTTTTGAGTTAGATACCGCGTCACCAACACCAGTGTTGATTACGATCTTTTCGATTTTCGGTACTTCCATCACAGATTTATAGTTAAACTTGCTCACTAGAGCAGGAGTAATTTCCTTTTGGAACTTCTCTTTAAGGCGATTCAATGAAGTGACCTCCTTTCTTAAGAAAATTATTTATCTAATAATTCACCAGATTTTTTTGCAATACGAACTTTTTTACCATCTTCTACTTTGAAGCCTACACGAGTAGGTTCACCTGTTTTCGGATCTAAAATCATAACGTTAGAAACGTGAATAGGTGCTTCTTTAGTAATAATTCCACCTTGTGGATTTAATTGAGATGGCTTAGAGTGCTTCTTAACGATATTGACACCCTCAACGATAACACGGTTTTGCTTTGGGAAAGCCACAAGGATAACGCCTTGTTTTCCTTTGTCTTTACCAGTGATTACCTGTACTTTATCACCTTTTTTTACATGCATCTTAATTCTGCACCTCCTTAGCAAGGCAATACCTTAAATTATAGAACTTCTGGAGCTAAAGAAACGATCTTCATGAAGTTGCTATCACGTAATTCACGAGCTACTGGTCCGAAGATACGAGTACCACGTGGGCTCTTATCGTCTTTAATGATAACCGCTGCGTTTTCATCAAATTTGATGTAAGAACCGTCCGGACGACGAGCTCCGCTCTTCGTACGTACTACTACTGCTTTAACAACGTCACCTTTTTTAACAACGCCACCTGGTGTTGCTTGTTTTACCGTAGCAACGATAATATCACCAATGTTAGCATATTTACGACCAGAGCCGCCTAATACTTTAATTGTTAAAAGTTCACGTGCACCAGAGTTGTCAGCAACTTTCAAACGAGATTCTTGTTGGATCATGTTATGAAACCTCCCTTCGGACTAAAAATTCCGATTCGTCTATTTAGATAATAACCGCTTCTTCAACGATTTCAACTAAACGGAAACGCTTAGTAGCAGAAAGCGGGCGAGTTTCCATGATTTTAACGATATCGCCAAGTTTCGCTTGGTTTTGCTCATCATGGGCTTTGTACTTCTTAGAATACTTAACACGTTTTCCGTACAAGGAATGAGTTTTGTAAGTTTCAACTAAAACTGTAATCGTTTTGTCCATTTTGTCAGACACTACACGACCAGTATAAACTTTGCGTTGGTTACGTTCGCTCACTATGCAAACCTCCCCTCAATTTATCGATTAATTCCGATCTCTCTTTCACGAACTACAGTTTTCATACGAGCAATTGCTTTACGCACTTCACGAATGCGAGTTGGATTCTCTAATTGTCCTGTAGCAAGTTGGAAGCGAAGATTAAACAACTCTTCCTTTAAAGCTTTAACTTTTGTTTCGATTTCGGCAGTGGTTAATTCACGAATATCATTAGTTTTCATTAGATTCACCACCATTTTCTTCACGTTTTACGAATTTACATTTCACAGGTAACTTGTGAGCTGCAAGACGTAATGCTTCGCGTGCTACCTCTTCAGATACACCCGCGATTTCGAACATAATTTTCCCAGGTTTTACTACTGCTACCCAGCCTTCTGGTGCCCCTTTACCGGAACCCATACGTACTTCTAGAGGTTTTGCAGTGTAAGGTTTAGAAGGGAAAATTTTAATCCATACTTTACCGCCACGTTTCATGTAACGAGTCATTGCACGACGAGCAGCTTCGATTTGACGGTTTGTAATCCATGAAGCAGCTTGTGCTTGTAAACCGAATTCACCGAAAGCAATTTCAGTTCCACCTTTTGCACGACCACGCATTTTACCACGATGCTCTCTACGATATTTTACGCGTTTTGGCATTAACATATTATTTTCCTCCTTCCTCAGAAGCTTTCTTTTTTGTAGGAAGGACTTCTCCACGGTAGATCCATACTTTTACGCCTAATTTACCGTATGTTGTATCAGCTTCAACTGCTGCATAGTCAATATCAGCGCGAAGTGTATGAAGTGGAACAGTTCCTTCACTGTAAGATTCTGCACGAGCGATATCAGCTCCGCCAAGACGACCAGAAACCTGTGTTTTAATACCTTTAGCACCTGCACGCATAGCACGTTGAATAACTTGCTTTTGTGCACGACGGAATGATACACGGTTTTCTAATTGACGAGCGATGTTTTCGCCTACTAATTTAGCGTTAAGATCAGCTCTCTTAACTTCTAAAATGTTGATGTGTACACGCTTGCCTGTTAATTGGTTAAGAGCTTTACGAAGTGCTTCAACTTCAGTACCACCTTTACCAATTACCATACCAGGTTTTGCAGTGTGAATTGTAACATTTACACGATTTGCTGCACGTTCGATTTCTACTTTAGCAACAGCAGAATCTTTTAAGCGTACATTAATGTACTCACGGATTTTGATGTCTTCATGTAATAATGTAGCGTAATCTTTCTCAGCGAACCAACGAGATTCCCAATCACGAATAACGCCGACACGAAGACCAATTGGATTAACCTTTTGACCCATCGATTATCCCTCCTTCTTTTCTGATACCACAACTGTGATGTGGCTTGTGCGCTTGTTAATTTGGCTTGCACGACCCATTGCACGTGGACGGAAACGTTTTAACGTTGGACCTTCGTCAACGAAAACTTTTTCAACAACTAGGTTGTTAATATCCATCTCATAATTGTGCTCTGCATTTGCGATTGCAGATTTTAAAACTTTTTCTACAACTGGAGAAGCAGTTTTTGGTGTGTGGTTAAGGATAGCAATCGCTTCACCCACTTGCTTACCTCGGATTAAGTCTACTACTAAACGAACTTTACGAGGAGCAATACGAACTGTTCTCGCTACTGCTTTAGCTTGCATTGAAGTGCCTCCTCTCATTATCTTCTAGTTTTCTTATCGTCAGCAAGGTGACCTTTATACGTACGAGTTGGTGCGAATTCACCTAACTTATGGCCAACCATATCCTCAGTGATGTACACAGGTACGTGTTTACGACCATCATATACAGCGATTGTGTGTCCGATGAACTGAGGGAAGATTGTTGAACGGCGAGACCAAGTTTTAACAACTTGTTTTTGCTCAGATGCAACTAATTTTTCCATTTTGCTCATTAAGTGATCATCGACAAATGGTCCTTTTTTTAAGCTACGAGCCATTTTGGTGCCTCCCTTCGTGATTGGCGTACGGTTCTAGAAATGAACCGTACTACAATCCCATTATTTTTTACGACGACGAACGATAAATTTGTCAGACGCTTTGTTTTTCTTACGAGTCTTGAATCCAAGAGTTGGTTTACCCCATGGAGACATTGGAGACTTACGTCCGATTGGAGAACGTCCTTCACCACCACCGTGTGGGTGATCAACCGGGTTCATTACAGAACCACGAACTGTTGGGCGTTTACCTAACCAGCGAGAGCGACCTGCTTTACCGATTTTGATAAGTTCGTGTTGTTCGTTACCTACTTGACCGATTGAAGCGCGACAAGCAGATAATACAAGACGTACTTCACCAGAAGTTAAACGTACAAGTACGTATTTACCTTCTTTACCAAGTACTTGAGCAGATGTACCAGCAGAACGAACTAATTGTCCGCCACGACCAGGCTTAAGCTCGATGTTATGAACAACAGTACCTACTGGAATGTTGATTAATGGTAATGCGTTACCGACTTTGATGTCAGCCTCTGGGCCAGACATAACTTCCATACCTACTTCTAAAGTTTTAGGAGCAAGAATGTAACGTTTTTCACCGTCAACGTAGTTAATTAATGCGATATTCGCAGAGCGGTTTGGATCGTATTCGATCGTAGCAACGCGTCCTGGAATTCCATCTTTGTTACGCTTAAAGTCGATGATACGGTATTGACGCTTATGTCCGCCACCTTGATGACGTACAGTAATTTTACCTTGGTTATTACGACCAGCCTTCTTGCTTAAAGGAGCAAGTAATGACTTTTCGGGTCTGTCAGTCGTGATTTCAGCGAAATCATTCGTAGTCATATTACGACGACCGTTAGTAGTTGGATTATACTTTTTAATTCCCATCTCAATTTCCCTCCTTCTTTAGTAAGAATTAAACGCCTTGGAAGATTTCGATTTCTTTGCTGTCAGCAGTTAGCTTAACGATTGCTTTACGACGACGGCTAGTAAAACCAGCGTGACGACCAACGCGTTTTGCTTTCGGCTTGTAGTTCATGATGTTCACTTTTTCTACTTTAACACCAAAGATCGCTTCAAGAGCATCTTTAACTTCTGTTTTATTAGATTTAACGTCCACATCGAACGTGTATTTTTTTTCAGCCATCATTTCCATAGAACGTTCAGTGATAACTGGGCGCTTAATGATATCACGAGGATCTCTCATTATGCAAGCACCTCCTCTACTTTTTCCACTGCCGCTTTTGTCATGATTAGCTTATCATGATGAAGCACGTCTAAAACGTTTACGCCATCAGCAGTGATTACTGTTACTCCAGGGATATTGCGAGCAGATAACTCTACAGATTCGTTTGCATCAGCAGTTACGATAAGAGCTTTCTTCTCAACAGTTAATCCTTTAAGTACTGCTAGCATGTCTTTTGTTTTTGGTGCATTTAACACTAGGTCTTCAAGAACTACAATGTTGTTCTCAACTACTTTAGTAGCTAATGCAGATTTGATTGCTAAACGACGAACTTTCTTAGGAAGTTTGTACGCATAGCTTCTTGGTGTAGGTCCGAATACCGTACCACCACCACGCCATTGAGGAGAGCGGATAGACCCTTGACGAGCACGTCCAGTTCCTTTTTGACGCCATGGTTTACGACCACCACCGCGAACTTCAGAGCGAGTTTTTACTTTGTGTGTACCTTGACGTAAAGATGCACGTTGCATCATTACAGCTTCGAAAAGTACAGCTTCATTTGGTTCGATACCGAAAATAGCTTCAGCTAATTCGATTTCACCAACCTGTGAACCAGTTTGGTTATATACAGTAACTTTTGGCATTGGAATTCCTCCTTCCTATTGTGAATTATTTGCTAACTTTCACAGCGCCTTGAACAACTACAAGAGATTTCTTAGCACCTGGAACGTTACCTTTTACTAGTAATAAGTTGCGCTCAGTGTCAACTTGAACGATTTCTAAGTTTTGGATAGTAACTTGGTCTCCACCCATACGTCCAGCAAGTTTTTTGCCTTTGAATACACGGTTCGGAGCAACTGGGCCCATTGAACCTGGACGACGGTGATAGCGAGAACCATGAGACATAGGTCCGCGAGATTGTCCGTGGCGTTTGATAACACCTTGGAAACCTTTACCTTTAGAAATTCCTGTTACATCAACGATTTCACCTGTAGCGAATACGTCAACTTTTACCTCTTGACCAACCTCTAATCCGTCCACGTCTGCATCGCGGATTTCGCGAATGAAGCGCTTAGGAGTTGTAGATGCTTTGGCAGTGTGGCCTTGTTCAGGTTTGTTAGTTAACTTTTCACGTTTATCTTCAAATCCTAACTGGATTGCATTGTAGCCATCAGTTTCAGTTGTTTTCTTTTGAAGAACAACGTTTGGATTAGCAGCGATAACTGTTACTGGGATTAACTCACCGTTCTCAGCAAATACTTGAGTCATACCGATCTTTCTTCCTAAGATTCCTTTGGTCATGAGTTACACCTCCTACATTTTTAAGTTATATAAATTATAGTTTGATTTCGATATCTACACCAGATGGTAAGTCTAAACGCATTAATGAATCTACTGTTTGTGGAGTAGGACTCACGATGTCGATTAGACGTTTGTGCGTGCGCATTTCGAATTGCTCACGAGAATCTTTGTACTTATGAACAGCACGAAGAATTGTGTAAACAGTCTTCTCAGTTGGTAATGGGATCGGACCAGAAACTGTTGCCCCAGAACGCTTAGCTGTTTCTACAATTTTCTCAGCTGACTGATCAAGAATACGGTGATCGTAAGCTTTTAAACGGATACGAATTTTTTCTTTTGCCATTATTTTCCCTCCTTCGTTCGCCTATTTCTAAAATAGACCTTCTCCATGGAAATTTCCCCACACCATGCCATGGCAAAGCGGCCGGGTGTGTCAGCAACCTTCCACTTCATCGCAGTCAAAGACCAACATTGTCTATTATACAATGTTATTCGTCTAGATGCAAGCATCTTTTTGTTTGCATCTGCTTTTCTCTACTTTTGCTATTATACATGGCACTTTAAAGAATTTCAAGTTTTCATCTGTTCTTATTCAACTTACAGTTTTTGGATGCTGTTTTTCGTTTTATATACTATAGAAGAAACTCATTCAAAAATAGAAAACACGCCTCTTTCTTCTATATTAATAAGCAATAAAAAAACTCAAGGGAGAATCCCTTGAGTTTTTAATAATCTATTTAAAGATTACTCAGCAACGATTGTAGCAACTACACCGTAACCTACTGTACGTCCACCTTCACGAATAGAGAATTTAGTTCCCTCTTCGATAGCGATTGGAGCGATAAGTTCGATAGTCATTTCGATGTTGTCACCAGGCATTACCATTTCAGTACCTTCTGGTAATTGGATGATACCAGTTACGTCAGTTGTACGGAAGTAGAACTGAGGACGGTAGTTAGCGAAGAATGGAGTATGACGTCCACCTTCTTCTTTAGATAATACGAAAACTTCAGCTTTGAATTTAGCGTGAGCTTTTACAGAACCGCTTTTTGCAAGTACTTGTCCACGTTGGATGTCTTCACGAGCAACCCCACGAAGTAAAGCACCGATGTTGTCTCCAGCTTGAGCTTGGTCAAGAAGTTTACGGAACATCTCTACACCAGTTACAGTTGTAGAAGCATTTTCTTCAGCAAGACCGATGATTTCTACTACGTCACCAACTTTAACGATACCGCGCTCAACACGACCAGTAGCAACTGTACCACGACCTGTGATAGAGAATACATCCTCTACAGGCATTAAGAATGGTTTGTCAGTTTCACGTTCTGGAGTTGGGATGTAAGCATCAACTTCAGCCATTAATTCAATGATTTTTGCTTCCCAATCAGCTTCTCCTTGAAGAGCTTTAAGAGCAGAACCTTTGATTACAGGAATGTCGTCGCCTGGGAATCCGTATTCAGATAATAGGTCGCGAACTTCCATTTCTACTAATTCTAATAATTCTTCGTCGTCTACCATGTCGCATTTGTTTAAGAATACAACGATGTAAGGAACACCTACTTGACGAGAAAGAAGGATGTGCTCACGTGTTTGAGGCATTGGGCCATCAGCAGCAGATACTACTAAGATACCGCCGTCCATTTGAGCAGCACCAGTGATCATGTTTTTAACATAGTCAGCGTGACCTGGGCAGTCAACGTGTGCATAGTGACGAGTTTCAGTTTCGTACTCAACGTGTGCAGTTGAGATTGTGATACCGCGCTCTCTTTCTTCTGGAGCAGCATCGATTTGATCGTATCCGCGTGCTTCAGCACCACCAGCTTTTGCAAGAACTGTAGTGATCGCAGCAGTTAATGTAGTTTTACCATGGTCAACGTGGCCGATTGTACCGATGTTAACATGGGGTTTAGAACGTTCGAATTTAGCTTTAGCCATTCTAAATTCCTCCTTAGTTTATATAGGTTATTTTATATTTAGTCTAGAAAGTGAAACTTGCGCCCCACTTTCTAAGCTTACATAAGTAGTTATACTTGAACAATCGATAAAAATCAATTATTCACCTTTATTTTTTTTAATAATTTCTTCTGAAACAGACTTTGGTACTTCTTCATAATGATCAAATGTCATTGAGAATGTTCCGCGTCCTTGAGTGTTAGAACGTAATGCTGTCGCATAACCGAACATTTCAGAAAGTGGAACCATAGCGCGAACAACTTGTGCGTTACCGCGAGCTTCCATACCTTCTACACGTCCACGACGAGATGTTACGTCACCCATGATGTCTCCCATGTACTCTTCAGGAATTACAACTTCAACTTTCATCATTGGCTCAAGAATTACTGGGTTACATTTAGAAACCGCAGCTTTAAGTGCCATAGATGCAGCGATTTTGAACGCCATCTCAGATGAATCGACATCATGGTAAGAACCGTCAACTAATGCTGCTTTAATGTCAACTAGTGGGTAACCAGCTAGTACACCATTTTTAAGTGAGTCTTCAAGACCCGCTCCAACAGCTGGGATGTATTCACGAGGAACTACACCACCGACGATTTTGTTTTCGAATTCGAAACCTTTACCTTCTTCGTTAGGTGCAAACTCAATCCAAACGTGACCGAATTGTCCACGTCCACCAGATTGACGAGCAAACTTACCTTCAACTTTCGCAGCAGCGCGGAAAGTCTCACGGTATGCTACCTGAGGAGCACCAACGTTTGCTTCAACTTTGAATTCACGGCGCATACGGTCAACGATGATATCAAGGTGAAGTTCACCCATACCAGCGATGATTGTTTGGCCAGTTTCTTGGTCAGTGTGAGCACGGAATGTTGGATCTTCTTCAGAAAGCTTAGATAAAGCTGTACCCATTTTATCTTGGTCAGCTTTTGATTTTGGTTCGATAGCTACAGAGATAACTGGCTCTGGGAATTCCATAGACTCAAGGATAACAAGGCTCTTCTCGTCACAAAGAGTATCACCAGTAGTAGTATCTTTTAAACCTACAGCAGCAGCGATATCACCAGCGTAAACTGTTGAAATCTCTTCACGGCTGTTAGCGTGCATTTGTAGGATACGACCTACACGCTCACGCTTACCTTTAGTTGAGTTTTTCACGTATGATCCAGAGTTTAACACACCAGAGTACACACGGAAGAACGTTAACTTACCAACATAAGGGTCAGTCATGATTTTGAATGCTAAAGCTGCGAATGGTTCTTCATCGCTAGACTTACGTTCTACTTCTTCATCTGTATCCGGAAGAGTACCTTTGATAGCAGGTACATCTAATGGAGATGGTAGGTAGTCGATAACTGCGTCTAACAGAATTTGAACACCTTTGTTTTTGAATGCAGAACCACAGATTACTGGGAAGAATTCTACAGAAGTTGTAGCCTTACGGATACCAGCTTTAAGCTCTTCTACAGTGATTTCTTCGCCTTCTAGGTACTTCATCATCATTTCTTCATCAAGCTCAGCTACCGCTTCAATAAGCTTTCCACGGTATTCTTCAGCTAGTTCTTTGTGCTCTTCAGGAATTTCAACACGTTGAATGTCTGTTCCTAAATCGTTACCGTACATGTAAGCACATTCTTCAACAAGGTCAATGATACCATTGAACTCATCTTCAGCACCGATTGGTAACTGAATTGGGTGTGCGTTTGCTTGTAAACGATCGTGGATTGTTCCTACAGAGTATAAGAAATCTGCACCGATTTTATCCATTTTGTTAACGAATACGATACGAGGTACGCCGTAAGTAGTAGCCTGACGCCAAACAGTTTCTGTTTGTGGTTCTACACCAGATTGTGCATCAAGTACTGCTACTGCGCCATCAAGTACGCGTAAAGAACGTTCTACTTCTACTGTGAAATCTACGTGACCTGGAGTGTCAATGATGTTTACACGGTGACCTTTCCATTGTGCTGTAGTTGCAGCAGAAGTAATTGTGATACCACGCTCTTGCTCTTGCTCCATCCAGTCCATCTGAGATGCACCTTCGTGAGTTTCACCGATTTTATGAATACGTCCTGTGTAATACAGAATACGCTCAGTTGCTGTTGTTTTACCAGCATCGATGTGAGCCATGATACCAATATTACGAGTGTTTTCTAAAGAGAACTCTCTTGCCATTTGGTGTCTTGCTCCTTCCATATATGGATTGGATTTTTTATTTTAAGTAGCAAAAAAGCCACTTTATATTGTTACACATGTCAGTATGTCCAGTACCCTCATTATGTAAAACGAGCGCCCAACGAAAGGGAGAGGCATTCTCCCTCTCCACACTTCCATAAGCGACAAATAAAGCGGTTTATGCTTACATTTATTTTACGTTGAATCCTACCAACGGTAATGAGCAAATGCTTTGTTAGCTTCTGCCATTTTATGAGTGTCTTCACGTTTCTTAACAGATGCACCAGCGTTGTTAGCTGCATCTAAGATTTCGTAAGCTAGACGCTCTTCCATAGTTTTTTCACCACGAAGACGAGCATAGTTTACTAACCAGCGAAGACCTAAAGTTGTACGGCGTTCTGGACGAACCTCAACTGGAACTTGGTAGTTAGCACCACCAACACGACGAGCACGTACTTCAAGAACAGGCATGATGTTCTTAAGAGCTTGCTCGAATACTTCCATTGGTTCTTTATCTGAACGTTCACGAACGATATCGAAAGCGTTATAAAGAATTGTTTGAGATTTACCTTTTTTACCGTCAACCATCATTTTGTTGATTAGGCGTGTTACAAGTTTCGAATTGTACATTGGATCTGGTAACACGTCACGTTTTGCAACAGGTCCTTTACGAGGCATATTGAGTTCCTCCTTTCATTTTAAAGTTATTATTTTTTAGCAGGTTTTGGTCTCTTAGTACCATATTTAGAACGTCCTTGCATACGTTTGTCAACACCAGCTGTGTCAAGCGCACCACGAACGATGTGGTAACGTACCCCCGGTAAATCCTTTACACGACCACCGCGAATTAATACTACGCTATGCTCTTGTAGGTTATGACCGATACCTGGGATGTAAGCTGTAACCTCGATACCGTTTGTTAAACGTACACGAGCGTATTTACGTAACGCTGAGTTAGGTTTCTTTGGAGTCATTGTACCAACACGAGTACATACACCACGTTTTTGAGGTGCAGAGATATCAGTTGATTTTTTCTTTAAAGAGTTGAACCCTTTGTTTAACGCAGGTGATTTAGATTTCCATACTTTATCAGTACGACCATTTCTCACTAATTGGTTAATAGTAGGCATTTGATTATCCTCCCTTCGCATGTTTGTATGACCACATATCCAGGTGGTTCATTATTAGTTGAAAACAAAGTTTTTGCAAGGGAGAGCAAATGCTCTCTCCTCACAAAAACAGTTTTAACTTATTATTCCTATTGCTGAAGCTCCTACTTGAATCCCCGAAACTTTTCCAAGTTTACGAACTGATTCAACTTTTGTTATGGGTATGTTATGTTGCAGAGCAGTACGAGTGATAATATGGGTTAACCGCATATCAGCATCTTCTGCAATAACAACTTCTTTAACTATACCGTTTTTGATTGCTTCCAATGTACGTTTATGACCAACGACTACATTTTCAGCATTTGACACTTTTTGATAAGACATATAAATATCCTCCAAAGCATCGTTCAGGAGCAACCTTGCTTATAGTAACATTTTGACTCATACAATGTCAACTAGGATTAACTGTTTTTATACAAAATTTACGACGGAAAATTTTACTGTTCCACATAAACTTCATCGTTCTCTACATTCATGTCATCTTGTGTTGTTTTTACAAGATCCACTTTGCGATAACGATTCATACCTGTTCCAGCAGGAACAAGTTTACCGATAATAACATTTTCTTTCAATCCTAGAAGTTCATCGCGTTTACCTTTAATTGCTGCATCAGTTAAGACACGAGTTGTTTCTTGGAACGATGCTGCAGATAAGAATGAATCTGTTTCAAGTGAAGCTTTTGTAATACCAAGTAGAACAGGTCTAGCTGTTGCTGGTTGTTTACCTTTCAGTAACACCTTCGCATTCGCATCAGTAAACTGATGGATATCTAGTAACGTTCCTGGTAATACATCTGTTTCACCTGCATCACTTACACGAACTTTACGTAGCATCTGACGTACCATTACTTCTACGTGTTTGTCACCAATTTCTACCCCTTGCATACGGTATACTTTTTGAACTTCACGTAATAAGTATTCTTGTACTGCTGTAATGTCCGTTACTTTTAGTAATTCTTTCGGATCAATAGAACCTTCTGTTAACTCTTTACCGTGGCTAATTGGCTGTCCTAGAGTTACTTTCAGACGAGCACCGTAAGGAATAGCATACGTACGAGCTTCTACTTCACCCTGTACAACTACTTCTTGACGATCTTTAACATCGTTGATCGCTGCGATAACACCGTCGATTTCACTGATAACTGCCTGACCTTTCGGATTACGAGCTTCGAAGATCTCTTGGATACGAGGTAAACCTTGAGTGATATCATCTCCGGCAACCCCACCTGTATGGAACGTACGCATCGTTAACTGTGTACCTGGCTCACCGATAGATTGAGCTGCGATAATACCTACCGCTTCTCCTACTTCTACGTCTGTTCCAGTTGCTAAGTTACGACCGTAACACTTCTTACATACACCATGGCGAGTGTTACACGTAAACGCTGAACGAATGTTTACAGTTTCAACACCCGAATTTTCAACGATATGAGCGATATCTTCAGTAATTAATTGATTTTCACCAACTAATACTTCACCTGTTTCAGGATGTTTTACAGTTTTTCTTGCAAAACGTCCAACAAGACGATCATATAACGACTCAATAACTTCATTACCCTCTTTAATCGCACCGATTAGTAAACCACGATCTGTTCCACAATCATCTTCACGAACGATTACATCTTGTGCAACGTCAACTAGACGACGTGTTAAGTAACCAGAATCGGCAGTTTTAAGTGCTGTATCGGCAAGACCTTTACGCGCACCATGCGTAGAAATGAAGTACTCAAGTACTGTTAAACCTTCACGGAAACTTGATTTGATCGGAAGTTCGATGATACGACCAGATGGATTGGCCATCAGACCACGCATACCAGCAAGCTGAGTAAAGTTCGATGCGTTACCACGGGCACCGGAATCACTCATCATGAAGATCGGGTTGCGTTTATTCAAGGACTTCATCAGTTTTCCTTGGATAACATCTTTTGCATTACTCCAAATAGAGATAACGCGATCGTAACGTTCTTCTTCCGTGATTAAACCGCGACGGAATTGTTTAATTACATTATCTACTTTTGCTTGTGCTTCGTGGAGAATTTCATCTTTTTCACCTAATACAAGAATGTCAGATACCCCAACTGTAATACCAGCTTTTGTAGAGTACTTAAATCCTAAGTTTTTCATACGGTCAAGCATGCGAGACGTTTCTGTAATTTGGAAACGTTTGAACACTTCCGCAATGATGTTACCAAGGATCTTCTTGCTAAATGGTGCCACTTCTTCGCGACTAGCAATAATTTCTTTAATGTTCGCACCTTTTTCAACGAAATATTTCGCTGGTGTTTCTTTTTCAAGGTTTGAGTTTGTTGGCTCATTAATATAAGGGAACGACTCTGGTAAGATTTCGTTGAATATTAATTTACCAACTGTTGTTAATAGAAGCTTACTCTTTTGCTCTTCAGTAAACGTTACATTATTTACTGAGCTTGCAGCAACTGCAACACGTGTGTGCAGATGTACATATCCATTTTGATATGCAAGTATTGCTTCGTTTGCATCTTTGAAGACCATACCTTCACCGATTGCGCCTTCACGCTCAAGTGTTAAGTAGTAGTTACCTAATACCATATCCTGAGATGGAGTAACAACTGGTTTACCGTCTTTCGGGTTCAAGATGTTTTGTGCCGCTAACATAAGAAGACGAGCTTCAGCTTGTGCTTCTGATGATAAAGGTACGTGAACGGCCATTTGGTCACCGTCAAAGTCCGCGTTGTATGCAGTACATACAAGTGGGTGAAGACGGATTGCGCGACCTTCTACTAATGTAGGTTCAAACGCCTGGATACCAAGACGGTGAAGTGTTGGTGCGCGGTTTAGAAGTACCGGATGCTCTTTGATCACAGACTCTAAAACGTCCCAAACTTCAGGTTGTACACGCTCGATTTTACGTTTCGCACTCTTAATGTTGTGTGCTAATCCTTTTTCAACTAACTCTTTCATAACGAAAGGCTTGAACAGTTCAAGCGCCATTTCTTTCGGTAATCCACATTGGTACATCTTTAAGTTCGGTCCTACAACGATTACAGAACGGCCAGAGTAGTCAACACGTTTACCTAATAGGTTTTGACGGAAACGTCCTTGTTTACCTTTAAGCATGTGAGATAGTGATTTTAATGGACGGTTACCTGGTCCAGTTACCGGACGGCCACGACGACCATTATCGATTAATGCGTCTACAGCTTCTTGTAACATACGTTTTTCGTTTTGAACGATGATGCTTGGTGCACCTAAGTCCAATAGACGTTTTAAACGGTTGTTACGGTTAATTACACGACGGTATAAGTCGTTTAAGTCAGAAGTAGCAAAACGTCCACCATCTAACTGTACCATTGGGCGAAGTTCTGGTGGGATAACTGGTAGAACATCTAAGATCATCCAAGATGGTTCATTTCCAGAGTTACGGAATGCTTCTAATACTTCTAGACGTTTAATAGCACGAGTACGGCGTTGTCCTTGTGCTGTTTTTAATTCTTCTTTTAAGAAGTCTACTTCTTTATCTAAATCGATATCTTGTAGTAGTTTTTTAATCGCTTCTGCACCCATAGCAGCTTGGAATGTGCTACCATATCGGTCACGATATGCACGGTATTCTTTTTCAGAAAGTAATTGCTTCTTATCAAGTGGTGTATCTCCACTTTCTGTTACAACATAAGAAGCGAAATAAATTACTTCTTCAAGCGCGCGAGGGGACATGTCTAAGACAAGTCCCATGCGGCTCGGGATACCTTTGAAATACCAAATATGAGATACAGGAGCAGCTAATTCGATATGACCCATACGTTCACGACGAACTTTTGCACGCGTTACTTCAACGCCACATCGATCACAAACTACACCTTTATAACGTACACGTTTGTATTTTCCGCAATGACATTCCCAGTCCTTTTGTGGTCCGAAAATACGCTCACAGAACAAGCCATCTTTTTCAGGCTTTAACGTACGATAGTTAATAGTTTCTGGTTTCTTAACTTCACCGTATGACCAAGAACGAATCTTGTCAGGTGAAGCAAGTCCAATCTTCATATATTCAAAGTTATTTACATCTATCAAGGGGCCTACCTCCCTTTTAGTCTACAGGTTATCCCAATTATTCCTTAGTTGTCTCAACTTCAACATTCAATTTATCTGCTGATTGATGATCATCATCATCTTCCGTATCACGCATTTCAATTTCTGTATCGTCGCTAGACATCATTTTAACGTCCATACCTAAACTTTGAAGCTCTTTAATCAATACTTTGAATGATTCTGGAACTCCTGGTTCTGGAACATTTTCGCCTTTAACAATTGCTTCATACGTCTTAACACGTCCAACAACGTCATCAGACTTCACAGTTAAGATTTCTTGAAGAGTATAAGCAGCACCGTAAGCTTCAAGTGCCCAAACCTCCATCTCACCGAAACGCTGTCCACCGAACTGAGCTTTACCTCCAAGAGGTTGCTGCGTTACAAGTGAGTATGGTCCAGTAGAACGAGCATGAAGTTTATCGTCAACCATGTGCGCAAGTTTGATCATATACATGACACCAACAGATACACGGTTATCGAATGGTTCACCAGTACGTCCGTCATACAGGATTGTTTTCGCGTCATTTGCCATACCAGCTTCTTCAATCGTGCCCCAAACATCTTCCTCACGAGCACCATCGAATACTGGTGTTGCAATGTGAATACCAAGGTATCTTGCTGCCATACCAAGATGAAGCTCTAATACCTGACCGATATTCATACGAGATGGTACCCCTAATGGGTTTAACATGATATCGATTGGCGTACCGTCTGGTAAGTAAGGCATATCTTCTTCTGGTAAAATACGAGAGATAACACCTTTGTTACCGTGACGTCCGGCCATCTTGTCACCTTCAGAAATTTTACGTTTTTGAACGATATATGCACGTACAAGTTGATTCACGCCTGGTGGCAATTCATCGCCATCTTCACGGTTGAATACTTTTACGTCTAAGATAATACCGCCACCACCGTGTGGTACACGTAGTGATGTATCACGTACTTCACGTGCTTTTTCCCCAAAGATAGCGTGTAATAGACGTTCTTCAGCTGTTAATTCTGTTACACCTTTAGGTGTTACTTTACCAACAAGTAAGTCTCCATCTTTTACTTCAGCACCAACGCGAATGATACCGCGCTCGTCAAGGTTGCGCAATGCATCTTCCCCAACGTTTGGAATGTCACGTGTAATTTCTTCTGGTCCAAGCTTCGTATCACGAGCTTCTGACTCATATTCTTCAATATGAATAGAAGTGTACACATCATCTTTTACAAGGCGCTCACTCATAATGATCGCATCCTCGTAGTTATAACCGTCCCAAGTCATGAAGCCAACAAGCACGTTACGTCCAAGTGCTAGTTCACCTAATTCCATAGAAGGACCATCCGCAAGGATTTCACCTTTTACAACTTCATTTCCGACACTTACGATTGGACGTTGGTTGTAGCAAGTTCCTTGGTTAGAACGAATGAATTTTTGCATTTTGTAGCGATCTAAGTCGCCTTTTACTGTTTGACCGTCAACTTCTACATAACGACGTACCCAAACTTCACGTGCTTCTACGCGTTCAACAACACCAGGGTGTTTACAGATTACTGCAGCACCTGAGTCTTTTGCTGATACGTACTCCATACCTGTACCTACAATCGGAGATTCCGGATTCATTAACGGAACCGCCTGACGTTGCATGTTCGCTCCCATAAGTGCGCGGTTAGAGTCATCGTTTTCTAAGAACGGAATACAAGCTGTCGCTGCCGACACTACTTGTTTTGGAGATACATCCATGTAGTCGATGCGTTCTTTATTTGTGACAATGTTTTCACCACGGAAACGAGCTACGATATCTTCACTTAGGAATTCACCTTCATCAGATAATTTCATATTCGCTTGGGCTACAACATAGTTATCTTCTTCATCTGCCGTTAAGTAATCAACCTGCCCTGTTACTAAACCAGTTTCTGGGTCAACACGACGGTATGGTGTTTCAATGAAACCAAACTCATTTACTTTCGCGAACGAAGATAACGAGTTAATCAAACCGATGTTTGGTCCCTCTGGTGTTTCAATCGGACACATACGACCATAGTGAGAGTAATGAACGTCACGCACTTCAAAGCCTGCGCGCTCACGCGTTAAACCACCGGGTCCTAATGCAGATAGTCTTCGTTTGTGAGTTAACTCTGCTAATGGGTTTGTTTGGTCCATGAACTGAGATAACTGAGAACTTCCGAAGAACTCTTTAATAGATGCAATAACAGGACGAATATTAATTAGTGCCTGTGGTGTAATTGCATTTGTATCTTGAATCGACATTCTCTCACGAACAACACGTTCCATACGAGAAAGACCGATACGGAATTGATTTTGTAATAATTCTCCAACAGAACGCAGACGACGGTTTCCTAAGTGGTCAATATCATCTGTATCCCCTACTTTGTATAGTAGGTTGAAGAAGTAACT
Organism: Bacillus luti; assembly: GCF_009739945.1. Classification (NCBI taxonomy): domain Bacteria; kingdom Bacillati; phylum Bacillota; class Bacilli; order Caryophanales; family Bacillaceae; genus Bacillus; species Bacillus luti. The sequence goes on from NZ_CP040336.1 coordinate 5,004,637, forward strand.
GATAGAAGCAAGGATATCACCTGGTGTGATGTGTTTGATATCACGAGTAATATTTGCATTACCAATTACATTAATTACGCGTTCGCCTTCTGACTCAGGAGCATAAATCTTAATAGATTGCAGCTCAACATCGCCTTCTACCACTCCACCCATTGGTTTCGCTGTTTTGAATCCAATGTTTTTCTCTAAGTAAGGTAAAATGCGATCAAGTGTACGACGATCTAAGATTGTTCCTTCTGCCGCTAAAATTTCACCAGTTTCTGGATCCACTAATGTTTCAGCTAAACGTTGATTAAACAATCTGTTTTTAATGTGTAACTTTTTGTTGATCTTATAGCGACCTACATTTGCTAAATCGTAGCGCTTTGGATCGAAGAAACGAGACACAAGTAAGCTCTTTGCATTTTCTACTGTTGGTGGTTCACCAGGGCGTAGACGCTCGTAAATTTCAAGCAATGCTTTTTCTGTGCTATCTGTGTTGTCTTTTTCTAATGTGTTGCTTAAGTATTCGTTATCACCTAAAAGCTCGGTGATTTCTTGATCAGAGCCAAACCCTAATGCGCGTAACAAAACAGTTACAGGAAGTTTACGCGTACGGTCAATACGCACATATACAACATCCTTAGCATCTGTCTCATACTCTAACCAAGCTCCGCGGTTTGGAATTACAGTAGCAGTAAAACCACGTTTTCCGTTTTTATCCACTTTGCCACTATAGTATACGCTTGGAGAGCGAACTAACTGGGAAACGATAACACGTTCTGCACCGTTAATTACGAATGTTCCAGTCTCTGTCATGAGTGGGAAATCTCCCATGAACACATCTTGTTCTTTTACTTCACCAGTTTCCTTGTTGATTAGACGCACTTTTACACGAAGTGGTGCTGCATACGTCACATCACGCTCTTTGCATTCGTCTACAGAGTATTTAGGTTCACCTAAGCTGTAGTCGATAAATTCAAGCGATAGATTTCCCGTAAAGTCTTCAATCGGAGAAATGTCTTGGAACATTTCTCGCAAACCCTCATCAAGAAACCACTGATAAGAAGAGGTTTGAATTTCGATAAGATTTGGTAACTCTAATACTTCACTAATACGGGCATAACTTCTTCGTTGGCGGTGGCGTCCGTATTGAACTAGTTGACCTGTCAACTGCTTCACCCCTCAAATCATGAGTATTATAAATGCACAAAAAAATTTGTGCAAAATCACAAATAAATACAACTACTGCTATTCGCGTAGTCTTTTTCTCTTAAAGATAAATACGTTGAGTCTTTCTACCTGCTCAAAAAAGAAAAATGGCTTCTATAAGAAAACCATCATTCTGTTTCATAATCTGCTGATTTTACTATCTTTTCCAAGAGAAACAAAAATATACATCTTTCTCAACGCAGAAAATCATATATTGGCATTGTATAATGTTAACATAGCCAAAAATAACCGTCAACGTTTTTTTGATTTTATGATATAATATCCTTTTTTCTTTTCTACAACTTCAACTTCAGAAAACACTTCTTCTAGTTTCTTCAGTGCAGATGGTGCACCTTGCTTCTTTTGAATAACAATCCACAGTTCTCCACCTGGAACTAAATACTCCACAGCTTTTTCTAAAATCTCGTGCACGATGTCTTTCCCTGCACGAATTGGAGGATTAGATAGAATAGCAGCGTACTTGCCATCTACATTTTCATAGACGCTACTTTGAAAAATACGTATATTCTCGATTCTGTTATTAGCGGCGTTTTCTTTCGCAAGCCCAAGCGCTCTTTCATTCACATCCACCATGTGAACGTTACAGCCTTGAAACTCTTTCGCTAACGACAAACCAATAGGACCGTATCCGCAACCTACGTCTAATATATCACCTTTAATATCCGGCATTTGAAACGCTTCAATTAAAAGACGAGAACCAAAGTCCACCTCGTTTTTCGAAAACACCCCATGGTCAGATAAAAAAGTAAATCGAGATCCACGAAGGGTAAATTCCCATCGTTTACGATCACTTTTACTAGAAGGGTCGTTAGAAAAATAATGGTCTGCCATATGGCCACCTCTTTTCTTTACAGTTAAAAAAAAAGCTCGCATGAGAGCGAGCTTTTTTTAAAGCATCAAAAGTTAATTACTTAACTTCTACAGCAGCGCCAACTTCTTCAAGTTTAGCTTTCATTTCTTCAGCTTCCTCTTTAGAAACGCCTTCTTTGATTGCTTTTGGAGTGTTGTCAACTAATTCTTTAGCTTCTTTTAAGCCAAGACCAGTGATTTCACGTACAGCTTTGATAACTTTGATTTTTTGAGCGCCAGCACTTGCAAGTACTACGTCAAATTCAGTTTTCTCAGCAGCAGCTTCACCAGCGCCACCAGCTACAGCTACAGGAGCAGCAGCAGTTACGCCGAATTCTTCCTCGATAGCTTTTACTAAGTCGTTAAGTTCTAATACAGTCATAGATTTAACTGCTTCAATGATTTGTTCTTTAGTCATTGTAAATATCCTCCCTTAAATAGGTTTGTATTGTTTTATAGATAACAAGTAATTATCTTTTAAAAAATTAAGCGCCTTGCTCTTCCTTTTGATCTGCAACTGCTTTAGTAGCAAGTGCAAGGTTACGGATTGGAGCTTGAAGAACGCTAAGAAGCATAGAAAGTAAGCCTTCACGTGATGGAAGAGTAGCGATAGCTTTAACCTCATCAAGTGTTACAAGTTTACCTTCGATTACACCAGCTTTAATTTCTAAAGCTTCATGTTTTGTAGCGAAGTCGTTTAATACTTTCGCAGGAGCAACTACATCCTCGTTACTGAACGCGATTGCGTTTGGTCCTGTTAAGAATTCGTTTAACTCAGCCATTTCAGCAGACTCTGCAGCACGACGAGTTAAAGAGTTTTTGTAAACTTTGAACTCAACGCCAGCTTCACGTAAGTTTTTACGTAATTCTGTTACTTCAGAAACTGTTAAACCACGGTAGTCAACAACGATTGTAGATTTACTTTCGCGAAGTTTTTCAGCGATTTCAGTTACAACTTGTTGTTTAGTTTCGATTACTTTGCTCATGTTATTACACCTCCTGTAGATTATATAGAAGATGTACCGAAAGTGCACTAAAAACCTCCATGCCCAACTTGTAGACATGGAGGCATATAGTCACAGAAAAAAATTCCGTTTCGTATATTAACACCTAGGTAGGAAATTAAGTCTATTGACACCTACTGTCTACGGTACACTAATTAAATTCACAACATAAATGATTATATAAAAACTTCTTTATGAAGTCAACTTCCAAAATTTACGCTAATGTAGAAACGTCTACACGTACGCCAGGTCCCATTGTAGAAGCAACTGTTACGTTCTTCATGTAAGTACCTTTTGCAGCAGCTGGCTTAACTTTTTGTAAAGTGTCAGCAATTGTTCTGAAGTTTTCTACTAATTTAGCATCTTCGAAAGATACTTTACCGATTGGAACGTGGATGTTACCAGCTTTATCAACGCGGTATTCAACTTTACCAGCTTTGATTTCGTTAACAGCTTTAGTTACATCGAAAGTAACTGTTCCAGTTTTAGGGTTTGGCATTAAACCTTTAGGTCCTAATACGCGACCAAGTTTACCAACTTCACCCATCATGTCAGGAGTTGCTACTACTACATCGAAATCGAACCAACCTTGTTGGATTTTACCGATGTAATCAGCATCGCCTACGAAGTCAGCTCCAGCAGCTTCAGCTTCTTTAGCTTTTTCGCCTTTAGCGAATACTAATACACGTTGTACTTTACCAGTACCGTGTGGAAGAACAACTGCACCACGGATTTGTTGGTCAGCTTTCTTAGGGTCAACACCTAAACGGAATGCAGCTTCTACAGTTGCATCAAATTTAGCTGTGTTTGTTTTCTTTACTAATTCTACTGCTTCTGTTGCAGAGTAAGCAGCTGCACGATCAACAAGCTTCGCAGCTTCTACGTACTTTTTACCTCTTTTAGCCATTTTTATTTCCTCCTCGAATGTGGTTTTAGCGGAATAACCTCCCACGTTTACGCTTATTTTCAGGTATAACCTGAGGATGCGCGCCATCCATTTATTTAAAAACGATAATCATTTACGATAATAAAGGTTGCGAATTGGAATTCCAGACCCGCAACCTTTTTTTAAAAACAAATCGAATTAGTCTTCGATAACGATGCCCATACTGCGTGCAGTACCTTCAACCATACGCATTGCAGCTTCTACGCTAGCAGCGTTTAGGTCAGGCATTTTAGTTTCAGCGATTTCGCGTACTTTATCACGCTTAACAGTTGCCACTTTATTACGGTTTGGTTCACCAGAACCAGACTCAATACCAGCTACTTTCTTAAGAAGAACAGCAGCAGGAGGAGTTTTAGTAATGAAAGTGAATGAACGGTCCTCAAATACCGTAATTTCAACAGGGATGATAAGACCAGCTTGATCTGCTGTACGAGCGTTGAACTCTTTACAGAAGCCCATGATGTTAACACCTGCTTGTCCTAATGCTGGACCAACTGGTGGAGCTGGGTTAGCTTTACCTGCAGGAATTTGAAGCTTTACCATTTTAATTACCTTTTTAGCCACGAGACACACCTCCTTAAGTCCGTGATGTGGTCAATTGGACAGTGATTTGCCCTCCCACGTCATATTTTATCGTAGTGATAAAATCTTTCAAAAAACGTCTCCGATAACGAAGACGTACTGACTTAAAAGATATTATCACTTTTTACAATTCATTTCAAGTTTCATTTTATAATTTTTCAATTTGATGGAAGTCAAGTTCAACTGGAGTCTCGCGACCAAACATGTCCACAAGCACGCTAACCTTCTTCTTCTCCACATCAATTTCTTCAATAGCACCTGTATAATCTGCGAATGGTCCCTCATTTACACGTACTGTCTCATGAAGTTCAAAGTCGAAATCAACCACTTCGTTGTCCATTCCCATATGCTTCATAATGGTAACAACTTCCTCTTCTAATAGAGGTGATGGTTTAGAACCAGAACCAGAAGAACCAACGAACCCAGTTACACCCGGCGTGTTACGTACAACATACCAAGAGTCATCAGTCATGATTAGTTCTACTAATACATAACCTGGGAACACTTTTCTTTTCATTAATTTTTCTTTACCGTTTTTCATTTCTACTTCTACTTCTTCCGGGACAACAACACGGAAAATTTTATCTTGCATACCCATTGATTCTACACGTTTCTCTAGGTTTGCTTTTACTTTATTTTCATATCCAGAATAAGTATGGACAACATACCAACTTTTTTCCATTCATTTAGGACGAGCGTCCTTCCCTCCCTGACGTACATTTTTTTGCGCAAATGAAAAAACCCGTTCACCGGGCTTTTACACAGTTCTTATAAATAACATTATATCATGGATAAGTGCTTCTTATTCAAGAATTAACCAAGAATTAACCGAATTAAAGAAGAAATGCCCATATCAACTACTGCGAAGAAAATCGCAAAGAAGACAACTGTAGCAATAACTGTCGCTGTTGAGCGGAGTAATTCATCTTTTTTAGGCCAACTTACTTTTTTCATTTCGCGACCTACATCGCCGAAAAAGTTCGTTAAACGCATCTACGGGACCTCCAATTTAGTATTTCAATTATTTATTTTGTTTCCTTGTGAACTGTATGCTGATTGCATGTTTTACAAAACTTCTTTATCTCAAGTCGCTCTACTGAGCTCGTATCTTTCATCGTAGAGTAGTTTCGATTTTTACACTCTTCACATGAGAGTACAACTTTTTTCCTCATTAGTTACACCAACCTTGTAACATTATGTCCCTAAAAATGTATCATACAACAAAAGACAATGTCAATGTCATGACTCTTACTCTCTTTACAAAAAGAAAACAGGTGAATTACTTTACACCTGCGATACTTGTTATGAATTTAAGGTTGTACTCTCTCTCATCTCCATATACCTTTCCAATTTCCTTTTCACACGCTGTAACGCATTATCAATAGATTTCACATGCCTGTTTAACTGTTCTGAAATCTCTTGATAGGAACGACCATCTAAGTATAGAGATAGTACCTTTCTTTCTAAATCGCTTAATAATTCAGATATTTTTGATTCTATGTCTGTATATTCTTCCTGACTTATAATCATTTCCTCAGGATCAGTTACTTTTGCTTCCGAAATAACGTCTAATAATGTTCGATCAGATTCCTCATCATAAATCGGTTTATCTAAAGATACATATGAATTTAATGGAATATGTTTTTGCCTGGTTGCTGTTTTAATAGCGGTAATAATTTGTCGAGTGATACACAGTTCAGCAAATGCTTTGAATGAAGACAGCTTGTCCTCTTTATAATCACGAATTGCTTTAAACAACCCAATCATACCTTCTTGAACAATATCTTCTCGATCGGCACCCACCAAGAAATAAGATCTTGATTTCGCGCGAACAAAGTTCTTATATTTGTGAATCAAATATTCTAGAGCGTCAGTATTACCTTTTCGAACTAACTCAACGATTGCCTCATCCTCTAAATCACGAAATGTAACGTCGCCTACACTTACGAAGCCTGCTTCCACCTTGATCCCTCCGACCGCTATTTATTTAGCAATATTATACAGTAAAAAGATAAAGAGCGTCAATGCTTCAACGCTCTCCTCTTCTTAATTTTTCTAATTTTTCTGTAATATCTTTACTAAATATCTTCCGCATGGCGGGTTGCTTTTCTTTCGTGTCTTTTGTACGTCTTCTCACTTGTTGTTCCATCGCTTGTACTTCCAACTCGAGTTCACGTGCAGATTTCCGAAGAGCACCTTGTGCAAATATAACCCACTGCTCCGTATAATCAGAAGTCGCAACATATATTTGTGTATTTATATTTCTAAGTTCAATCGCAAGTTGCTCTATCTTTTCATCCGCAGTCTGATTCTTTCTCGTGAATATTACTTCCACACGCGATTGTTTCATCTTTTTTTCAATACCATGAACTGTATAGGCATCAAAGACTATCATTACCTTTGTGCCTGTATAACCTTGATAATCCGCCATCTTATCAATGAGTGCATCTCTTGATGATTGCAAATCTACATCCCGCAGTTTCTTCAAATCTCCCCAAGCTCCGATAATGTTGTAGCCATCAACGATCAGAATATCGTTCATTTTTTATTTACCAATTTCGTGACGTTTACGATATACCTCATACATTAACAGACTTGCGGCTACTGAAGCATTTAAGGATGTAACTTTTCCAACCATTGGCAAAGTGATCAGGAAATCACACTTTTCACCAATAATACGACTCATACCTTTTCCTTCACTTCCAATTACTAATCCAATTGGCATATTCCCATCTAAATTACGATAATCCGTTTTCCCTTTGGCATCTGTACCAGCAATCCAAAGTCCACGTTCTTTTAATTCATCAATTGTACGAGATAAATTTGTCACGCGCGCAACAGGAATGTATTCAATTGCCCCAGTCGATGCTTTTGCAACTGATGCAGTAAGTCCTACAGCTCTTCTTTTCGGAATAATAATCCCATGAGCTCCTGTTGCATCAGCAGTACGCATAATAGAACCTAGGTTATGCGGATCTTCAATTTCATCTAAGATTAAGAAGAATGGATCTTCATTACGCTTCTCTGCTACCTTAAATAAATCTTCTAACTCAGCATATTGATATGCAGCTACTTGAGCAATTACACCTTGATGATTACCCTCAACTAATTGATCTAACTTCTTCTTTGGTGCATGTTGTAAAATAATTTTATTCTCTTTCGCTAATGCCAGTACAATTTGCACCTGACCTTTGGCAGCACCTTCTGCGACCCAAATTTTATTAATATCTCTCCCTGATCGTAACGCCTCAATTACAGGGTTACGTCCGATAATATATTCACTACTCATGATGATGTGCCCCCTTCCTTTTCTTCTAAAACAGCAATTGCTTTATATACAATTTCATCTAATCTTTCACGATTATTTAACAAGTGATGATAACCAATTAGGGCTTCAAAGGCTGTACTATGTCGGTATGTTTGTACATCCGTATTCTTTGGAACAGTGCCGGAATTTGCATTACGCCCTCTTCTTAATACTGCCTCTTCTTCCTCTGTCAAAAATGCGGTCTCTAATAAATGATAAACAACTTTCGCCTGTGCTTTTGCCGAAACAAAGCTCGTCCCTAATCGATGTAATTGATTAGGGCGGACTTTTCCTTTTTGAAGGAGGTGATAGCGGATATATTGTTCATATACCGCATCACCCATATATGCTAACGCTAAGCTGTTTAATTGCTTTGCATCAATCATTCTTATCCTCTTTTCCATCTTGTACCTTGAGCGGTATCTTCTAAAATAATATTACGTTCTTTTAAATCATCGCGAATTTGATCCGATAATGCGAAATCACGATTTTTACGAGCTTCAATACGCTTTTGGATAAGTGCCTCGATTTCTTCATCAAGCAATTCTTCTTGTGCTAATTCTAATCCTAAAATATCAAATAATGTTTCAAGTTGTTTTACATATGCCTCAATCACAACTTTAGAAGTATGTTCTTCCAGTAAATATTGATTCGCGTGATTTGCTACATTATATAATTCAGTAATCGCATTAGCCGTGTTGAAATCATCATCCATCGCTTCTTCGAATGCAGCTTGGAACTTTTCCATTTCAGCTAGCCATTTCTCATTATGATCTGTTAAATCTGTGCTACTTTCCATACGATGCTTCAAGTTACCGTAAGCTGTTTTAATTCTTTCTAGCCCGTTATTTGTGCTTTGTAATAACTCTTCACTGAAGTTAATTGGATGACGGTAATGCACTGACAACATAAAGAATCTAATTAACTGCGGGTCATATTGCTTAATAATATCGTGAACTAAAATGAAGTTTCCAAGCGACTTAGACATCTTCTCATTATTAATATTAATATATCCATTATGCATCCAGTAACGTGCAAATGTTTTTCCTGTTAATGCCTCTGACTGTGCAATTTCATTTTCATGATGAGGAAATGCTAAATCTTGACCACCAGCATGAATATCAATTGTATCCCCTAAGTACTTACGTGCCATCGCTGAGCATTCAATATGCCAGCCTGGACGTCCTTTACCCCAAGGGCTTTCCCAGAAGATTTCTCCCTCTTTCGCAGCTTTCCATAAAGCAAAATCAAGAGGATCTTGTTTCTTTTCTCCTACTTCAATACGCGCACCGTGACGTAAATCTGCAATTGGTTGATGCGATAATTTACCGTAGCCTTCGAATTCTTTCGTTCTAAAATACACATCGCCTTCTGATTCATATGCGTACCCTTTATTCACAAGTTCTTGAATAAATTCAATGATAATATCCATATTTTCTGTTACACGCGGATGAACCGTTGCATGTTTGCAACCTAACGCTGTTACATCTTCAAAGTAAGCTTCTACAAAGCGATCTGCAATTGTCGGCACATCTTCGCCTAATTCATTTGCCGCCTTAATTAATTTATCATCTACGTCAGTAAAGTTAGATACATACTGTACATCATACCCTTTATATTCTAAATAACGACGTACTGTATCAAACACCATAGGTGGTCTTGCATTCCCAATGTGAATGTAGTTATATACTGTAGGTCCGCACACATACATCTTTACCTTATTTTCTTCTAATGGAATAAACTCTTCCTTTTGACGTGTTAACGTATTATAAATGTGAATAGTCATTTTTATCCTTCCTTTCTACCTTTACTTCAAGTTGCTTTTTCAATTTATCAAGTTCTGCTTCCATAACTTTTAATTTATCAAAAATTGGGTCTGGAAGATCAGAATGATTTAATTCTTGACCAATCTTCACTCCATTTTGAATAACGACTCGGCCAGGTATACCTACAACTGTAGAATGCGCAGGAACTTCTTTTAATACGACAGATCCTGCTCCAATTTTAGAATTCTCTCCAACTGTAATAGAACCTAGTACTTTAGCACCTGTTGCAATTAACACATTATCTTGAATCGTAGGGTGCCTCTTTCCCTTTTCTTTACCTGTACCACCTAATGTAACTCCTTGATAAATTGTTACATTATCACCAATTTCGCACGTTTCTCCAATTACAACCCCCATTCCATGGTCGATGAAAAAACGACGACCAATAGTTGCCCCTGGATGAATCTCAATGCCAGTAAAGAAACGACTAACTTGCGAGATCCAACGTGCAATAAAGAAGAAATTCTTTTTATAAAAAGCATGTGCAATTCGATGAGCCCAAACTGCATGTAATCCAGAGTAAGTCAAAATAACTTCGAAATAACTTCGTGCCGCTGGATCCTGTTCAAAAACGACTTCAATATCTTCCCGAAGCCTCTTAAACATTGATGTTCCCTCCCCTTTATGGGCTGCTTTTTCGAGCGAACTAACTTCCTTTAACTCCCCACTTATCCCCCTAAATCTCTATACGAGGAGATAAACTTTATACTCATATCCATTTATATGGTATAAAAAAAGACGCCTCTGTCATATTGACAGAGACGCCTTTTAAGCGCGGTTCCACTCTGTTTAGGCTAAAGAAAGCCTCAAACTCTTCCATGATAACGGTTTACACCGCTTCTGTTTACTTTGCCGCCCAAAGACGTTCCGCGAAATACTTCGCTGTTCAACAGAAGACTCGAAGGGGCATTTCAAAAATCCGCTTATAAACCACTCCCAGCCTAAAGGTGGTTCTCTCTGTAAAAAGCCTGATCTTCTACTTCTCCTTCTCGTCGCTTTTCCTTATTAGGTTTTAAGTATACTTATTATATTTCTAAACCTAGAAAATGTTAACCAATTACTTTCTGAATACGATTTAAAACTTTTTCTTTTCCAAGAAGAGCAATCGCATTAGGCAGTTCTGGACCATGTGTTTGTCCAGTAGTCGCAACACGGATTGGCATAAATAAATTTTTACCTTTATGTCCTGTTTCCTTTTGAACCGCTTTAATAGCTGCCTTAACTGCTGCTGGTTCCATTGCTTCTAGAGCTTCTACTTGACCCGCAAATGCACGAAGTACTTCTGGTACTTGCTCACCATTTAATACTTCTTGTCCTTCTTCTTCGTGATCAACGTGATCTTTAAAGAACATTTCAGAAAGCTCTACAATTTCAGCTCCAAAGCTCATTTGGTCATGATATAAAGCAATAACATCACGAACCCAAGCCTGTTCCTGTTCGCTTAAGTTTTCACCCACGCGACCTGCTTTCACTAAATGCGGTAAGCTTAGTTCAACAACCGTATCTAAATCTTGTTTTTTCATATATTGGTTGTTCATCCATTTTAGTTTTTGAGAATCAAATAATGCAGGCGATTTTGATAAACGAGCTGCATCAAACATTTTGATAAACTCATCTTGAGAGAAGATTTCTTCTTCTCCTACTGGCGACCAACCTAGTAATGCAATAAAGTTAAAGATTGCTTCCGGAAGATATCCAAGCTCTTTATATTGCTCAATAAATTGAATAATAGATTCATCACGTTTACTTAACTTTTTACGGCTTTCATTTACAATTAAAGTCATATGACCAAATTGCGGGATATCCCAACCGAAAGCTTCATAAATCATCATTTGTTTTGGCGTGTTTGAAATATGGTCATCACCACGAAGTACATGTGTAATCTCCATTAAGTGATCATCCACTGCTACCGCAAAGTTATAAGTTGGAATTCCATCTTTTTTCACGATAACAAAATCGCCAAAATCATTCGAATGGAATGCAACTTCGTCTTTTACGATATCTTTAAATGTGTAATCACGATCTGCTGGTACACGAAAACGAATACTTGGAATACGTCCCTCAGCTTCAAATTCCTTAACTTGTTCTTCAGTTAAATCACGGTGGTTACCAGCGTAACGAGGTGTCTCACCACGAGCAATTTGCCCTTCACGCTCTGCTTCTAGCTCTTCTTCTGTCATATAACATTTGTAAGCTAAACCACGCTCTAATAAATCTAGATATAATTTTTTATAAATATCTAAACGCTCTGTTTGACGATATGGTCCAAATTCACCACCAACATCAACACCTTCATCCCAGTCCATACCGAGCCATTTCAAGTATTTTAATTGGCTTTCTTCTCCACCTGCAACATTACGTTTTACATCAGTATCTTCAATACGAATAATAAACTTACCATCTTGATGACGAGCAAATAAATAATTAAATAATGCCGTACGCGCATTTCCGATATGTAAGTGTCCTGTTGGACTTGGCGCATAGCGCACTCTCACTTGCTTTTCCATAATTGGTACACCTTCCATTCTTAATGTCAACACATTCTATAATTGTACACCAAAAAAATGTGATTATCCATCTTACGAATTAAAAACCATTATTTTTTCTGTAATAAAACAACTGCTTGAGAAGCAATTCCTTCTTCCCTACCTGTAAATCCTAACTTTTCTGTTGTTGTTGCCTTTACATTGATAGTATCAATAGACGTTTCTAATAGTTCACTAATACGTTTACGCATACTTTCAATATGTGGTGCCATTTTTGGTCTTTGAGCAATAATTGTACAATCTAAATTCCCTAATTCATAACCTTGTTCACGCACAAATTCCCAAACCTTTTGCAGTAATACAGCTGAATCAGCATCCTTAAACGCTGGGTCTGTATCAGGAAAATGCTTTCCAATATCGCCTGCTGCAATTGCACCTAAACATGCGTCCGCAATCGTATGTAATAATACATCCGCATCCGAATGACCAATTAATCCTTTTTCGTAAGGGATTGTAATTCCGCCAATAATTAACGGTCTTCCTTCCGCGAATTCATGTACATCAAAACCTTGTCCAATTCGAAACATTTTTATATCCTCCTCAAGCTAAACTACTGAGCTTTATGACTCTATATTATATCGCTATCCTTATAAAGAAAAGCCCGGCTTTTGCCGAGCTTTTCTTTGTTATCATACCATCACGGCTATTTCTTCTGAGCATGAAGGAAACTTTCAGCAATTAGTAAATCCTCTGGAGTCGTCACTTTAATATTATAGTAACTCCCCTCTACTACACCAACTGGCTTCCCAATACGCTCTACAAGACTTGCATCATCTGTACCAAGATAGCAACTCTGTTTCGCGCTTCTATGAGCTTCTAGTAACAAGGGAACAGAGAATCCTTGTGGTGTTTGTACAGCTTTAAGCTGAGATCTTTCTACCGTTTCAACAACAACACCCTGCTCTACCTTCTTAACGGTATCTTTCACTGATACCGCACAAATGGAAGCCCCATATTTTTCTGTTGCTGTTAATACATCTTGAATCACTTTGTTCGTTACGAACGGGCGCGCACCGTCATGCACAAGAACATACTCAACATCACTTGTATGCTGAATCGCGTTATATACACTATCTTGTCTTTCTGCTCCACCCTTAATAAATTGTACTGGCTTTTCAACCGGATACTTCTGCATTAGCTCTTCAAAATACGGGCGTTCTTCTTCATTAATTGCCATAACAATACTTTTACACGCCTTATCTTTTTCAAAAGCACGTAATGTATGCACAATAATTGGTACTTCATTTATAAGTAAGAACAACTTATTTTTGCCGGCACCCATCCGCTTTCCTTGACCAGCTGCTGGAATAATTAATGTATACATATTAATAATCCTCTACTTATAATGCTTTTTCTAATAATTTACGTTTAGCGAAAATCATACGCCCTGCCGATGTTTGTAACACACTAGTAACAAGTACATCGAGCTGTGAACCTACAAATTCTCTACCATCTTCTACTACAATCATTGTGCCATCATCTAAATATGCAACACCTTGATTTTGTTCTTTTCCGTCTTTTACAACATAAACACTTAGTTCTTCACCTGGGAGTACAACTGGTTTAATCGCATTAGCTAAATCATTAATGTTTAACACCGTTACCCCTTGTAATTCAGACACTTTGTTTAAGTTGAAATCATTCGTTACCACAGTTCCACCAGTGATTTTCGCCAACTTTACAAGTTTGCTATCCACTTCTTGAATATCCTCAAAATCACCTTCATAAATTTCTACCGGAATCGGCATCTCTTTTTGAATACGATTTAAAATATCTAAACCTCTGCGACCACGATTACGCTTTAACGCATCGGAAGAGTCGGCAATATGCTGTAATTCTTCTAATACGAATTGTGGAATCACAATGGTTCCTTCTAAAAACTTTGTTTGACAAATATCAGCAATACGTCCATCAATAATTACACTCGTATCAAGAATCTTCCAATGAGTTGTAGATTTTTCTACCTCTCCCTCGGCCTCTTCGCTCTCACTATTGTTCTTCTTCTTACCTCCGCGTTGGGGCAATGTAAATAAACCTAATAATTCATTTCTCTTTTTAAACCCTACTTGGAATCCTAAATAACCAAGTAAAAGAGTAAAGAATACTTGTAATACCGTGCTAATAACTGGAATCGTAAATTCACGAATTGGTATCAAAATTAAATATGCAACAATAAGACCAGAAATTAACCCTAGAGTACCGAATAAAACATCCGCTACAGGTGCCTTTACAAGTGCTTCCTCAATATGCTTAATAAGTTGAACAATGTAATCTACAAGCCAAAATGTTGTTAAAAATAAAATAATTGCACCAATAATTGCACGAACATACGATCCTTCTAACCAGGGAACCGCACCGATATCCATTACATTAATAACTTTTGGGATTAAGTAAATCCCTAACGCTCCTCCGATTACTAAAAAGAAGAGCTGTACGATCCGTTTTAACATCCAACCACCTCCTACTCATTATTAACCATTGTTTCGCTAATCAAAACGCCGAATGCAAAAGCGGACGTGTTTTTTTATAAATAGTTTTATTTACCAATATACCATATCATATACCAAAAATGCTCTAGTGTCGTTATATTATAGAATCAATGTAATATTCTTAATTGTGTCTACTCATATAGAGATGCTCTTGAATTCTTTTTAGGCCTTCTCGTATTTTCTTCGCCCTGACTTCTCCAATTCCTTCCACATCATCCAATTCATTGATAGTTGCACGACAAACACCTTGCAGCGTTTTAAATCGGTTAATTAAATTTTCGATGATAAGTGGCGGAACGCGCGAAATTTTACTTGTGATTCGGTATCCTCTCGGTGTTACACTTTCTTCTAAACTCGTTTGTCCTGGGTAGCCAAGTAATTTAACTAAATCGCTATCCTCTAGAAGTTGTGTATTCGCAAGATCTTGTAACTTTTTCAAAATTTGATGATGATCTTGTGTTTTTTCTTGATAATAATCTTTAATTAATAACGCTGCCTCTGCCTCTAAATCGGCTAGTAATTCTGTAAGTTGTAAACGAATTAACCTGCCTTCTGTTCCTAGTTCATGAATATAGCTCAATATTTCATTCTTAATACGCAACACCATTTCAACACTATGTAAAACATGAACCACCTCGGACATTGTAACGACCTCTTCAAATTCTAGAATGCCCAAATTCGTAATACCATCATTCCATACAGCCTTATATTTTTCTAACGTTTGAATAGCTTGATTTGCCTTTGTTAAAATAACCCCTATATCCTTTAGTGTATAACGTAAATTCCCTTGATATAGTGTAATTACGTTACGTCTTTGTGAAATAGCCACAACAAGGCTACCCGTCTGTTTTGCTACACGCTCTGCCGTTCGGTGACGCATACCTGTTTCAATAGAATCAATAGATGACTCTGGAACTAGTTGTGCATTCGCAATTAAAATTTTGCTTCCAGTTTCATTTAAAATAAGTGCCCCATCCATTTTTGCTAATTCATATAAACTAGCAGGAGAGAATGCACAATTAATATGAAAACCTCCATCAACAATGCTTTTAATCTGCTCATTATATCCAAGAACAATTAATCCCCCCGTTTGTGCACGAAGTACATTATCTATCCCTTCGCGCAGTGGTGTTCCTGGGGCCACGAGCTGTAAAATATTAATCATACTTTTGACACGTTGCTTATTTTCTTCCATAGCCTAGCCTCCTAATGTCAAACGAAGCGCTTCTCCTAAATTAGATACACCTACTACCTCAATCCCATCCGGAATTGTCCACCCTCCCAAATTTTTTCTAGGAATAATAGCTCGTTGGAACCCTAATTTAGCTGCTTCTTGTACACGTTGTTCAATTCTTGATACTCTTCTTATTTCTCCAGTTAATCCTACTTCTCCTATTACTGCATCAGTTGGTGCCGTAGATTTATCTCTAAAACTTGAAGCTATACTCAAAGCTACAGCTAAATCAATTGCTGGTTCATCTAATTTCAAACCACCTGCTACTTTTAAATATGCATCTTGATTTTGCAATAATAAACCTGTTCTTTTTTCTAACACTGCCATAATAAGCGATACACGGTTATGGTCAATTCCCGTCGCCATTCTTCGAGGGTTTCCAAAACTAGTAGGGGAGATTAATGCTTGTATTTCTACTAAAACTGGTCTTGTTCCTTCCATTGAGGCAACCACTGTTGATCCTGCGACCCCAACCGGTCTTTCCTCAAGGAAAATTTCTGACGGGTTTAAGACCTCCGCAAGACCAAGTTCTTTCATTTCAAAAATACCCATTTCATTCGTAGAACCAAAACGATTCTTCACAGCTCGTAAAATACGATATGTATGATGACGGTCTCCTTCAAAGTAAAGAACTGCATCGACCATATGTTCTAACATACGCGGTCCTGCAATTGCACCTTCTTTTGTCACGTGTCCGACGATAAAAATAGGGATTCCTTTCGTTTTTGCAAGTTTCATTAATTCTGCCGTACATTCACGTACTTGTGCCACGCTTCCTGGCGCTGATGTCACCTCTGGTAAATGTATCGTTTGAATGGAATCAATAACAACAAAGGCTGGATTCATCTCTTCAATGTGTGTTGCAATTCGCTGCAAATCCGTCTCTGCTACAACAAATAAATTACTACCCTTTACATCCAAACGATCTGCACGAAGTTTTATCTGCTTTGCTGACTCCTCACCCGATATGTAGAGTACATCATATGAAGAATCTGCTAATTGCGATGAAATCTGTAATAACAACGTGGATTTTCCAATCCCAGGGTCCCCGCCGATAAGTACTAAAGATCCATCTACGATTCCACCACCAAGTACACGGTTAAATTCTTGAAATTTTGTTTCAATACGCGCCTCAGACTTTGTTTCTACCTCTGTAAGACGTCTTGGTTTTGTTACTTCTGTTTGAATTGCATTTGCATAATTAAGGCGTCTGGATGATACAACCGGTTCCATTTCTTCAACAAGTGTATTCCATTGACCACATCCAGGGCATTTACCCATATATTTTGGTGACTGATAACCGCACTCTTGACATGTGAATTTTGTTTTCTTTTTAGCCATATCTTTTTATAGTTCACTTCACTTTCATCTATAAACATTTTATCCTTCTCGTACAAGAAAGAGGGCTATCTCGTAGCCCTCTTAGTTTGTCTATACTTATTTTACCTTTTCGGCACTATGGATGACAAATGTTTCCCCTTCTACATCAAAGATAACTTTTTGTCCTTTCTCAATAGCACCTTTTAAAAGTTCTTCCGATAGTCTGTCTTCTACGTGCTTCTGAATTGCTCTACGAAGCGGACGAGCACCATACTCTCGATCAAATCCTTTATCAGCAATAGCTGAAATCGCTCCTTCTGTTAAATGCAATTCAATTTCTTGCTCTTTCAAGCGATTTACTAGCTGATTTACCATAAGATTTACAATCTCTTGAATATGTTTTTTCTCAAGCATATGGAACACGATAATTTCATCAATACGGTTTAAGAACTCTGGACGAAATGCCTTTTTCAGTTCATCCATTACTTTGCCTTTCATATCTGAATAATCGCGGCTCTCATCTTGTACGTTAAATCCAAGATGTTTATTACGTTTTAACGCCTCTGCACCAACGTTAGATGTCATAATAACAATTGTATTACGGAAATCAACTGTACGCCCTTTAGAATCTGTTAAGCGACCATCTTCTAATACTTGTAGTAAAATGTTAAACACATCAGGATGAGCTTTCTCTACTTCATCTAATAAGACAACTGAATATGGCTTACGGCGAACCTTTTCTGTTAATTGTCCACCTTCTTCATATCCAACATATCCTGGAGGAGATCCAACTAAACGAGAAGTAGAATGCTTCTCCATGTACTCAGACATATCGATGCGAATCATTGCATCCTCATCACCGAACATAGATTCTGCTAACGCTCTTGCTAGCTCCGTTTTACCCACGCCTGTTGGTCCTAAGAAAATGAATGAACCAATCGGACGTTTCGGATCTTTCAATCCTGCTCTAGCACGGCGAACAGCTTTCGCTACAGCTACTACCGCTTCATCTTGACCAATAACACGATCGTGAAGAATGGATTCTAAGTTTAATAACTTATCAGTCTCTGTTTGTGCAAGTTTAGAAACCGGGATACGAGTCCACGTAGAAACAACATTTGCAATATCTTCTACTGTCACTTCTGAGTTTTCTTTTCCTTGTTGCTCTTTCCATTGACGCTTCGTATCTTCTAACTTCTCGCGTAAGCGTTGTTCCATATCACGTAAGGAAGCAGCTTTTTCAAACTCTTGACTCTGTACAGCTGCATCTTTTTCTTTTCTAATTTCCTCAAGCTTCACTTCAAGCTCTTTTAGATTTGGTGGTGTTGTATAAGAGCGTAAGCGAACCTTTGAAGCAGCTTCATCAATTAAATCAATTGCTTTATCTGGTAAGAAACGATCTGTAATATAACGATCTGAAAGCTTTACAGCTGCATCAATTGCATCATCTGTAATAGACACGCGGTGATGTGCCTCATAACGATCGCGTAAACCTTTCAAAATTTGAGTTGATTCGTCTAAACTTGGCTCATCAACGTGAATTGGTTGGAAACGTCTCTCTAAAGCTGCGTCTTTTTCAATATATTTGCGATATTCATCTAACGTTGTCGCCCCAATACATTGCAATTCCCCACGAGCTAAAGATGGTTTTAAAATGTTCGATGCGTCAATAGCACCTTCCGCTCCGCCTGCACCAATTAATGTATGAAGTTCATCAATAAATAGAATGATATTTCCTGCTTGGCGGATTTCATCCATTACTTTCTTCAAACGATCTTCAAATTCACCACGATATTTCGTTCCAGCTACCACTGTACCCATATCTAGTGTCATAACACGCTTATCTCTTAAAGTTTCAGGAACTTCATTATTTACGATTTGTTGTGCTAATCCTTCTGCAATTGCTGTTTTACCTACACCAGGCTCCCCAATTAACACAGGATTGTTTTTTGTTCTACGGCTTAACACTTCAATTACACGTTGAATTTCTTTACCACGTCCAATAACAGGGTCTAAACGATTTTCACGTGCAACAACTGTTAAATCACGTGCTAAGCTATCAAGTGTTGGTGTATTTGCATTTGTTGAAGAACCACCTTGGTGACCTGAACTTGCTTCATTACTTCCAAGAAGTTGCAATACTTGTTGTCTTGCCTTATTTAGGCTAACACCTAAGTTATTTAAAACACGTGCTGCTACCCCTTCACCTTCGCGGATTAAACCAAGTAAAATATGTTCTGTTCCAACGTAAGAGTGACCTAATTTACGAGCTTCATCCATAGACAACTCAATAACCTTTTTAGCACGCGGTGTATAATGTACCGTTTGAGAAGCTTCTGTTCCGCGTCCAATTAACGCTTCTACCTCTTTTTGAACCTTCTCTGGACTTAATCCAAGAGCAATCAACGCTTTTGCTGCAATTCCTTCACCTTCGCGTACAAGCCCAAGTAAAATGTGTTCTGTTCCAATATTGTTATGCCCAATACGAATTGCTTCCTCTTGAGATAAAGCTAATACTTTCTGTGCTCTTTCTGTAAATCTTCCAAACATCATAGAAATCGCCTCCTACTTGCGCTTAGTTTTTTTCAATACGTAATCGCTCACGGATTAAGGTTGCTCTTCGATAATCTCTTTCTTCTGGTCCTAAAGGTCCTCCTGCATATTGTTGTAAAATGCCTGGTTGTGTAAGAACCATTAGCTCAGTCAAAATGTTTCTCGATATACCTTTTATATATCCTAAATCAATACCAAGTCGTAAATCTGATAAGCAATTGGCTGCTTCAGCAGATTGAATTAAACGACTGTTGGCTAGTATGCCATAAGAGCGATAAACTTTATCTTCAAGCTCAATACTTGAATTTTGTACAATTAATTCTCTAGCCATTTTTTCTTGCTGTATGATTTGTTGAATGACACTCTTTAAATCTGCAATAATATCTTCTTCGGATTTCCCTAGCGTCATTTGATTTGACACTTGAAATATATTACCTAACGCTTCGCTACCTTCACCGTATATTCCTCTTACTACTAACCCTAATTTTTGAATTACTTGTATAATACGGCTAATTCTTTTCGTTAAGACTAGTCCTGGTAAATGAATCATTACAGAAGCTCTTAATCCTGTACCAACGTTAGTAGGGCAACTCGTAATATATCCAAGAGATTCATCAAAAGCATATTCAACCTTTTCCTCAATCCAATTATCTATTTGATTAGCACTTTGAAGAGCCTCTGATAATTGTAATCCTGAAAATAAGCACTGAATTCTAATGTGGTCTTCTTCATTAAGCATAACACTAATATGTTCACTTTCTGATAATAGGCATGCTCCATATTCTGTTCCTGCAAGATTAGGACTAATTAAATGCTTTTCTACCAAAACTCTCCTTTGAAGAGGGGTTAATTCATTCATTTTTAATAGCTCAAACTCTCCAAAAGGTTCTACCGCTTTATTTATAAATTCCTTTTTAAATAATTCATGAATTTGTTTAGCTTCTTCTTCGCTTTGCATAGTAGAGAATTGATATTTTTTAAAATTACGAGCCAAACGAATTCGACTACTTAAAACAATATCAGAATCAGGGCCATCTCCCTTCATCCATGGACTAATCGCTTCATTCATAATTTTGTCCAGTGACATAGAACTATTCCCCCTCTCTATGCTCACTAAGCTGATTTTCAAGACTTCGGATTTGATCTCTTACTTCAGCAGCTTTCTCAAATTCCTCATTCTGCACGTATTGTTTCAGAATGAGTTTTAGTTCATCTAATTCTTTCTTTAAGTGGATATTTCCTTCTATACGTTCCGGAATTTTTCCACAATGATCTGTATGTCCCCCGTGAAGACGTTTTAACAATGGCCTTAAATGTTCCTTAAATGTATCGTAACAGGAAGCACACCCAAAGCGCCCCACTTTTGTAAATTGCTCAGATGTCATCTTACAATCTGGACATCTTACTATATTTTTATTCGAAAGTTCATTTTTTCCTTCTTCAAACATTGTTGATTCACCGTGTAATAACCCAGCAAATAAATCATGGAATGAAAAGTTAGACTGCGATGATTGAAAGAAAGACGTATAGCCACTTTGTTCTGCACATTGCTCACAAAGATGAACTTCCGCCTTCTTCTCGTTGACTACTTTTGTATAATGTAAAGTTGCTGGTCTTATATTACAGTTTTGACAAGTCATCACTATCCCCACCTTTACAACAGGAACGATCTATCTCATAGTACTTTTCATACATTACTAGATTGTTCGCTTTTCTTAATCCGTTAGATAAAAGTGCATGTTCTTTTTCAAAACCTCTACAATATTTAACTGCCTTATCTTAGTTATCATTCTTTTACAAAAGCTGTAATTTATTTATATTTCAGTGTTCTTAACATTGCGCATAATATTCGAGCCCTAAGTTCATCTCGAGAAGGGATATCCATTGATAACACAGAACGATCTAGTACACTTAACATAAGTTTTGCTTCACGATTCGTTATGATTCCCTCTTCTATCAAACGTATAATCATACTCTCTGCATTCCCTTGTGCAACGCTATGATCAATCATATGAAGCATTTGATCAATAATGTCTATATCATCATGCAGTTTGACTTTTATAATGCGAATGTAACCCCCTCCACCACGTTTACTTTCTACTACAAATCCTCTTTCTAACGTAAAACGGGTATTGATTACATAATTGATTTGAGATGGTACGCACTCGAATCGATCCGCAATCTCATTTCTTTTGATTTCAATCACATTATTATTGCTTAAGTCAATAACTTGCTTTAGATATTGCTCAATGATATCAGATATATTTCTCATTTATCCGCCACCTTTATTGACTTTGACTATCTTTGACTTTAATTATATACGTATTAATAAAATTTGCAACTCTTTTGCTTATTCACTATCCTAGCCACATTTCCCTGTATTTAATCAAAATTATAAAATAAAATACGAAAAAACACGAGTCAAATGACTCGTGTTTTAAGTTGCTTGGCGACGTCCTACTCTCACAGGGACAAGGTCCCAACTACCATCGGCGCTAGAGAGCTTAACTTCCGTGTTCGATATGGGAACGGGTGTGACCTCTCTGCCATCATCACCAAACTATGAAGGCATATTCCTTCAAAACTAGATAACATTGCTACATATTATATGGTTAAGTCCTCGATCTATTAGTATTCGTCAGCTCCACATGTCACCATGCTTCCACCTCGAACCTATCAACCTGATCATCTTTCAGGGATCTTACTAGCTTATGCTATGGGAAATCTCATCTTGAGGGGGGCTTCATGCTTAGATGCTTTCAGCACTTATCCCTTCCGCACATAGCTACCCAGCTATGCCCTTGGCAGAACAACTGGTACACCAGCGGTGCGTCCATCCCGGTCCTCTCGTACTAAGGACAGCTCCTCTCAAATTTCCTACGCCCACGACGGATAGGGACCGAACTGTCTCACGACGTTCTGAACCCAGCTCGCGTACCGCTTTAATGGGCGAACAGCCCAACCCTTGGGACCGACTACAGCCCCAGGATGCGATG
>NZ_CP040336.1:5032500-5035000 GCF_009739945.1 Bacillus luti
ACCAATTGAGCTAAGTCGGCTAAATGGTGGAGGATGACGGGATCGAACCGCCGACCCCCTGCTTGTAAGGCAGGTGCTCTCCCAGCTGAGCTAATCCTCCGAATTGCCTGGCAACGTCCTACTCTCACAGGGACAAGGTCCCAACTACCATCGGCGCTAGAGAGCTTAACTTCCGTGTTCGGTATGGGAACGGGTGTGACCTCTCTGCCATCATTACCAGACTGTATTCATTTAAGACAAGAATTATTGTAACTCATTTAACCTTTAAAGTCAACAAGTTTTTTATATTCTTTCAAAACTAGATAACATTGCTTCATATTATATGGTTAAGTCCTCGATCTATTAGTATTCGTCAGCTCCACATGTCACCATGCTTCCACCTCGAACCTATCAACCTGATCATCTTTCAGGGATCTTACTAGCTTACGCTATGGGAAATCTCATCTTGAGGGGGGCTTCATGCTTAGATGCTTTCAGCACTTATCCCTTCCGCACATAGCTACCCAGCTATGCCCTTGGCAGAACAACTGGTACACCAGCGGTGCGTCCATCCCGGTCCTCTCGTACTAAGGACAGCTCCTCTCAAATTTCCTACGCCCACGACGGATAGGGACCGAACTGTCTCACGACGTTCTGAACCCAGCTCGCGTACCGCTTTAATGGGCGAACAGCCCAACCCTTGGGACCGACTACAGCCCCAGGATGCGATGAGCCGACATCGAGGTGCCAAACCTCCCCGTCGATGTGGACTCTTGGGGGAGATAAGCCTGTTATCCCCGGGGTAGCTTTTATCCGTTGAGCGATGGCCCTTCCATGCGGAACCACCGGATCACTAAGCCCGACTTTCGTCCCTGCTCGACTTGTAGGTCTCGCAGTCAAGCTCCCTTATGCCTTTGCACTCTACGAATGATTTCCAACCATTCTGAGGGAACCTTTGGGCGCCTCCGTTACACTTTAGGAGGCGACCGCCCCAGTCAAACTGCCCACCTGACACTGTCTCCCGGGTCGATAAGACCCGTAGGTTAGAATTTCAATACAGTCAGGGCGGTATCCCACCAGCGCCTCCACCGAAGCTAGCGCTCCGGTTTCAATGGCTCCCGCCTATCCTGTACAAACTGTACCAAAATTCAATATCAGGCTACAGTAAAGCTCCACGGGGTCTTTCCGTCCTGTCGCGGGTAACCTGCATCTTCACAGGTACTATAATTTCACCGAGTCTCTGGTTGAGACAGTGCCCAAATCGTTACACCTTTCGTGCGGGTCGGAACTTACCCGACAAGGAATTTCGCTACCTTAGGACCGTTATAGTTACGGCCGCCGTTTACTGGGGCTTCAGTTCAGAGCTTCGCTTACGCTAACCCCTCTCCTTAACCTTCCAGCACCGGGCAGGTGTCACCCCCTATACTTCGCCTTACGGCTTCGCAGAGAGCTGTGTTTTTGCTAAACAGTCGCTTGGGCCTATTCACTGCGGCTTTCCGTTAAGAAAGCACCCCTTCTCCCGAAGTTACGGGGTCATTTTGCCGAGTTCCTTAACCAGAGTTCTCTCGCACACCTTAGGATTCTCTCCTCGCCTACCTGTGTCGGTTTGCGGTACAGGCACCTTTTATCTCGCTAGAAGCTTTTCTTGGCAGCGGGGAATCAAAGACTTCGCTCCATAAGGAGCTTCCCCATCACAGCTCAGCCTTCACGATAAGCGGATTTGCCTACTTATCAGCCTAACTGCTTGGACGTGCACAACCAATCGCACGCTTCTTCTATCCTTCTGCGTCCCTCCATTGCTCAAACGATAAAGAGGTGGTACAGGAATATCAACCTGTTGTCCATCGCCTACGCCTGTCGGCCTCGGCTTAGGTCCTGACTAACCCTGAGCGGACGAGCCTTCCTCAGGAAACCTTAGGCATTCGGTGGACGGGATTCTCACCCGTCTTTCGCTACTCATACCGGCATTCTCACTTCTAAGCACTCCACCAGTCCTTACGGTCTGACTTCACTGTCCTTAGAACGCTCCCCTACCACTGATACCATTGGTATCAATCCGCAGCTTCGGTGGTGTATTTAGCCCCGGTACATTTTCGGCGCAGAGTCACTCGACTAGTGAGCTATTACGCACTCTTTAAATGGTGGCTGCTTCTAAGCCAACATCCTAGTTGTCTAAGCAACTCCACATCCTTTTCCACTTAATACACACTTTGGGACCTTAGCTGGCGGTCTGGGCTGTTTCCCTTTTGACTACGGATCTTATCACTCGCAGTCTGACTCCTAAGTATAAGTCGTTGGCATTCGGAGTTTGACTGAATTCGGTAATCCGATGAGGACCCCTAGTCCAATCAGTGCTCTACCTCCAAGACTCTTAAACTTAAGGCTAGCCCTAAAGCTATTTCGGGGAGAACCAGCTATCTCCAGGTTCGATTGGAATTTCTCCGCTACCCACACCTCATCCCCGCACTTTTCAACGTGCGTGGGTTCGGGCCTCCATTCAGTGTTACCTGAACTTCACCCT
>NZ_CP040336.1:5037500-5087500 GCF_009739945.1 Bacillus luti
AGTTTTCAAAGAACTTCTTTGTCGCTCAGAAGCGACTTTATTAATATAACATTTTGTTATATTTTCGTCAACAACTTTTTTTAATAAGTTGTTTTTCGTTTGTTTTGCTTGTTACCTTTCGTGGCAACGAATATAAATATACCAGTTCGATTATTAAAATGCAATAGTTTTTCTAATAAAATTTTTAACTTAGTAAAAAAGTATAAAAACAGCATATTTCTTCTATATAAATATAATTTTCCACACTATCAAGATTTACTATCTCCAGGTAACTCATATTCAAATAAAAAAAAGCTTCGGAGAAATCTCCAAAGCTTAGTCTTGTTTATGACGCATAGCAGGGAATAATAATACATCACGAATAGATGGTGCATTCGTTAATAACATAACAAGACGATCAATACCAATTCCTAGTCCACCTGTAGGAGGCATACCATACTCAAGAGCTTCGATATAATCATCATCCATCATGTGAGCTTCATCATTACCTTGTTCGCGTTCTTTTAATTGCGCTTCAAAACGTTCTTTTTGATCGATTGGATCATTTAACTCAGTGAATGCATTTGCATGTTCACGTGCAACGATAAATAATTCGAAACGATCTGTGAATCGTGGATCTTCATCATTCTTTTTCGCAAGTGGCGAAATTTCTACCGGATGACCGTAAATAAATGTTGGTTGGATTAATTTATCTTCTACTTTTTGTTCGAAGAATTCATTTATAATATGACCAACTTCCATTGTATCTTTAATATCTACATTATGTTCTTTTGCAAGTTCACGCGCTTCTTCCACACTCATTGGATTCCAGAAATCTGCTCCAGAATGTTCTTTAATTGCATCTACCATATGAAGACGTGTCCATTCTGGTTCTAGATTAATTTCATAATCACCGTATTGGATTGTTGTTGTACCTAGTACTTGTTTTGCAATATGAGCAACCATATTTTCTGTTAGTTTCATAATATCTTTATAATCAGCATACGCTTCATACAATTCAATCATCGTAAACTCAGGGTTATGACGAGTTGATACACCCTCATTACGGAATACACGACCGATTTCATAAACTTTTTCTAATCCACCCACGATAAGGCGTTTTAAATGAAGTTCAATTGCGATACGCATATATAATTCCATATCTAACGCATTATGGTGCGTAATGAAAGGACGAGCAGAAGCTCCACCTGCAATTGCATGCATCATAGGTGTTTCCACTTCAAGATAACCGTTGTCATCTAAGTATCTTCTCATTTCACGAATGATCTTACTGCGAGTAACGAATGTTTCACGGCTTTCCATACTTGTAATTAAGTCTAAATAACGTTGACGGTAGCGTTGTTCAACATCTTTTAATCCGTGGTATTTATCCGGTAGTGGACGAAGAGATTTCGTTAATAGTGTAAAGCCCGTTGCTTTTACTGAAAGTTCTCCAACGTTCGTTTTGAACACTTTACCTTCAATACCTACTAAGTCACCTAAGTCTGCTGTTTTAAATAATTCGTACTCTTCATCTCCAACAGCATCTTTACGAACATAAATTTGAACTTGTCCATGTAAATCTTGAATATGTGCAAATCCGGCTTTTCCTTTACCGCGTTTTGTCATGATACGACCAGCGATAGAAACAGAGATTTCTTTCTCTTCTAATTCTTCTTTAGAGAACTCTCCATATAAGCTTAATAAGTCATTTGTTGCATTTGTACGTTCAAATCGTTTACCGAACGGATCGATTCCTTGCTCACGTAAGTTATGTAGCTTTTCACGACGAACAAGCAATTGGTCGTTTAATTCTTCGTGGTTCATGTTATCCATGGTATTGATATCACTCCAGCTCTATTAATTTTTACAATATATACAGTATAGCATTTTCTACTCAACTAGAAAAACTGCCAGCAACTAACTGGCAGTTCTTCTTTCTTTCACGTAATTATAGGAAGTGTATAGAAGAATGTCAATCTTCCCTATCTATTATTAACCAACGTGAATTGTTTGTTGTTTTGCTTCTACTTCTTCTACAAACGCACCTAATACATTCGCAAGGTCTTCACGCGTATTACAAGCATTGATACCATTACGTACAGTTGCATTACCACGAATACCTTTTAAATACCAAGCTGCATGCTTTCTCATCTCTCTTACAGCGACATTTTCGTTCTTTAAATCGATAAGACGATCTAGATGCAACATACATACGTCAATTTTCTCGCGCACTGTCGGTTCCGGCATTAATTCACCCGTCTCTAAATACTTTACCGTACGATAAATCATCCACGGATCTCCAAGAGCAGCGCGACCAATCATAACACCATCTACGCCAATTTCATCAATCATACGCTTTGCATCTTGTGGCGTTGCGACATCACCATTTCCGATAACCGGGATATTTACAGATTGCTTTACTTGTTTAATAATATCCCAATCCGCTTTTCCTTCATACATTTGTACTCGTGTACGCCCATGAACTGCTACCGCTTGTCCACCAGCACGCTCAACAGCTTTTGCATTCTCGATTGCGAAAATATGATCCTCATCCCAACCAATACGCATTTTAACTGTAACTGGTTTTTTAACAGCATCTACAACTGCCGCTACCATTTCATATATTTTATTTGGGTCTAAAAGCCACTTTGCTCCCGCATCACACTTAACGATTTTCGGTACTGGGCACCCCATATTAATATCAATGATGTCTGCTGTCGTATATTGATCTACGTATTTCGCAGCATCTACAAGAGTTTCTTTCTCTCCACCAAAAATTTGTAAACTTAATGGCTTTTCTCTCTCATCGATGTATAACATATCTAATGTTCTTTTATTGTTCAGTAGTATTGCCTTATCACTTACCATTTCGGCACAAACTAGACCTGCACCAAATTCTTTTACTGTCAAACGGAATGCAGAGTTACACACTCCCGCCATCGGTGCTAATACAACCGGATTTTTCATCTCAATATTTGCGATCTTTAACACTCGATTTACTCCTTCCTTCATGGTCACTTTGGCATTAGCTCATCTATCGAGACCTTTAACGCTTTAGCAACTTCCACTACAAAATCTTGGGAAGGCGATCGATTACCTCTCTCAACTTCACCTAAAACAGATACAGATACCCCTAATTCTTTTGCAAAACCTTCTTGCGTATAACCTTTTAGCTTTCGAAAAGCACGAATGCGTCTTCCCCATTTTTCTGCTTCCATACCGTTACTCCCTCTCGCCTTTTCATTTCTTCTACTTGTGAACGTGAAATGTCTTGTTTTATATCTTGATTAATCTCTAACAACGGAACGATAACAAAAGCTCTTTCGAACATCCGCGGATGCGGAACAATAAGATTCTCTGCTTCAATATTTTCTTGATTATATAGTAAAATGTCAAGGTCGATAGTCCTCGGGCCCCACCTGATTTCCCTTTTTCTTCCTAGGTTGTTTTCTACTTTTTGCGTTACTTTCAATAATTCTTGCGGTGATAAATTGGTAGAAATTTTTATAACTAAATTTAAAAAGCAACTTTGGTCAGTATAGCCAACCGGTTCCGTTTCATATACAGACGAAACATCCTCAACTTGGATATAAGGATTTTTATTTAGAAACTGAATCGCTTCAGTTAAATACGTATAACGCTCTCCAATATTTGAACCTAATGCAATGTACGCTATGTTATTCATGGACGTTCTCTCGTAATTTCCACTGCTACAGCGCGATAATGCCCAGGTATCGGCGGATCCGGTTTAATTACTTTAATTGTACAACGCAAAATACTCTCATATTGTTTCAATATATCTGTAGCGATATTTTCAGCAATACTCTCTACAAGCTTATACGTTCTATCTTCAACAACTTTTCTACACAGTTCGAAAAGTTCTCCATAATTGACCGAATGCTCTAAGTCATCACTTTCTCCCGCCTGTTTCAAATCCAATTCTACTGTTAAGTCGACTTTAAATCTCTGACCTAATTTATTTTCTTCTGGGAATACACCATGATAACCGTAAAACTCCATATCATGGATATAAATTTTATCCAATTACTTCGCCCCCTTACCAATCATCGCATCCATCATCTTAGCCATACGTGCCATTTCCTTCACATCATGAACACGAACAAACTCACAACCTTTTTCAATACCAAGACAAACAGTAGCTCCCGTTCCCTCAAGACGTTCCTCTACCGGTAAATCTAGCACATGCCCAATAAAGGACTTTCTTGAAGTACCTAAGAGAACTGGGTAACCTAGTATGTTTAACTGTTCTAAATTGCGCATCGCCTCTAAGTTTTGTTCAGGCGTTTTAGCAAAACCGATGCCCGGGTCTAAAATAATATTCTCATCTCGCACACCAGCATCTTTAGCAATTTTAATACTATCATGCAAATCGGCAATCATATCCGCCATTAAATTACGATAATTCATATTATCGCGGTTATGCATCAAGATGATAGGCACATTATAATGAGCTGCAACTTCAGCAATTTTCGGTTCCGCCTTCGCTCCCCAAATATCATTAATAATATGAGCGCCAGCTTCAATTGCTTGCTTTGCAACCTCAGCTTTATATGTATCGATAGATATAGGCAATTTCACCTCTTTTGAAACCGCCTGAATCATTGGAACAACTCGCTTAATTTCTTCTTCTACTGATACTTTAGCAAAACCTGGGCGAGTAGATTCTCCACCAATATCAATAATATGAGCACCTTCATCTCGCATTTCTCTGGCATGACGCACTGCAGCCTCTACCTCATTGTAACTCCCACCATCCGAAAATGAATCTGGCGTTACATTTAAAATCCCCATAATTAATGTTTTTTCATTTAAATTCAATGTATATTCACCGCAGCGTAAATCATAATCCCACTTCAAATTACACATCTCCTCTTCGTAATTCATTTCTGCTCCACAATTTCTCTCTCTGCATTTCATAAAGATTCATCAATCTTTTTGTAACCACTCCCACTTTACCCGGGAAATCTCGCCCTTCTATACGACAAAGCGGAATAACTTCTTGAATGGAGTTTGTTACGAAGATTTCATCTGCGGAAAGTAATTCATCTTTCTTAAAGAAACCTTCCTTCACTTCTATACCAAATTCCTCTGCAATCTTTATAATAAACGCACGAGTGATACCATTTAAAATCCCCGTTTTTAGCGAAGGTGTATACAAAATATTATCTTTCACAAAAAAGAGATTCGAAACAATACCCTCTGCAACATAACCTGCTTCAGTAAGGAAAATACCTTCCTTATTCACAACATTTCCAATTTCACGCTTCCCTAAAATGTTATTTAAATAATGATGAGATTTCAAGCGCAATGCCCCTTCCGGCGTATTGCGCACCTGCTTTAAAATAACCCCTTCTTTTTCCACTATATCTCCTGGGGCTGCTAAAGGTTTTATAAAAACAATAACAGACGGTTCTTCATACATTGCTGTTTGCAATCCTATTTCATCTATACCCGCCGACACATTAAAGCGTACGTACGCGTGTTCCAATCCATTCTGAACGAGTAAATTTTTCAAAATAAACATTACATCATCTTTTGTCATTGTCCATTTGATTTGCAATGTATCCAGCGCATCTATTAAACGGTTATAATGGTCATCCAACAAAAAAGGATGACCATTATAAATGCGAAACGTCTCAAAAACTCCAAGGCCATATAAATAACCATGGTCATAAGGAGAGATTTTCGCTTCACTCGCTTCTACATACTCACCATTTACGTAAATTAGCATGATGCCACACTAGGACTGTATTTACGAATAAAATTCTGTAGCAACTCTTTCCCATGAGAAGTCATAATAGATTCCGGGTGGAACTGCACACCTTCGATCGGCAATGTTGTATGACGAAGCGCCATAATTTCCCCTTCCGCCGTCCAAGATGTTACCTCTAAACAATCTGGTAACGTCTCTTTCTTAACAATTAAGGAATGGTAACGCGTCGCAGTAAACGGATTAGGAATATCCGAGAAAATCGTCTTTCCGTCATGATGCATAAGCGAAGTTTTTCCATGCATTAATCGTTCCGCACGAACAACCTCCCCACCAAACACTTGCGCAATGGATTGATGCCCAAGACAAACCCCAAAAATCGGAATCTTTCCAGCAAAGTATCGAATAACCTCCATACTAATTCCTGCTTCATTCGGACTACATGGACCTGGCGAAATCATTAAAAAGTCTGGTTTCATATTCTCAATATCTGAAATAGTCACTTCATCGTTACGTTTAACAACAAGCTCTTGTCCAAGTTCTCCAAGAAACTGCACTAAATTAAATGTAAAAGAATCATAATTATCAATCATTAATATCATTTCTCTCACCTAACCGTTTCTTCGCTACGTTCTTTTGCACGCCATAAAGCAATCGCCTTTTTTAACGACTCTTTATATTCATTCTTCGGATTCGAATCAATTACAATTCCCGCTCCTGCTTGTACATGCGCTTTTCCATCTTTAGCAAGAAGTGTCCTAATTACAATATTCAATTCTGTATCTCCAGAATAACCGATCCAACCGATTGAACCTGTATAAATCCCTCGGCGAACAGGTTCTAACTCTTCAATAATTTCCATCGTACGTATTTTCGGGGCACCAGTAATTGTCCCCCCTGGGAATACAGCCTTCACTAAATCAAAAGCATCTTTATCTTCTTCCACCTCACCACGCACATTAGAAACAATATGCATAACATGTGAGTATTTCTCAATTACCATAAATTCATCTACTTCTACAGTGCCATATTTACAAACACGTCCTAAATCATTTCGTTCTAAATCCACAAGCATGACGTGCTCTGCTCTTTCTTTTTCGTTCTCAATTAATTCTCTTGCCAATTCTTCATCCTCTTGCTCGTTCGCCCCTCTAGATCTCGTTCCAGCAATTGGTCTTGTGCTTACTTCGGTTCCTTGTTTCTTAATTAGCAACTCTGGCGATCCACTAACAATTTGAAAATCTCCAAGCTCCAAGTAACCCATATATGGAGATGGATTAATTTCACGAAGACTTGTATAAATTTCTAGCGGGTGTGTTTGTAACGTTCTTTCTTGTCTTGTCGACAAGTTAACTTGGAATACATCACCAGCACCAATATATTCTTGAATACATTCAACCGCCTTCATAAAGCTTTCTTCAGTAAAAGCAACTGCTTCACTTTTCTTTTCAGGGCACACAAACGGCATAGTCACTTCCGGCGCTTCTGTCGCCCAAAGAACCTTCCATTCATTTAATCGCTCTTTTGCCTCTTCATGCTTATCTACATAATGCGTAATAATCCATAATACTTTTTCTTCTTGATCATATACAAACACATCATCAAATAACAAAAAGAATATATCAGGTATATTAATGTCATCCTCCGCAAGAGAAGGAAGTTTTTCGATGTAACGGATACAATCATAACTAAAGTAACCAATCGCTCCACCTTGGAAAGGCGGGTACTCTGGATTATAGTCCGTTTTCCATTTCTCCATATATTCTTGCATTAAATCTAATGGATTCCCTCGCTTTATTGTTTCCTTACCACTTTCGCTTATATGTAACGTTTCATCCTTCCCTTGGATTACCGCTACCGGATTTAGCCCCACAATGTTATAACGGCCGCCACGTCCACTTTCTAACAAAATATGTTGCGGCTTATCCTGAGAAAGAAATTTATATTGTTTAAAAAAGTCTAACTGATATGGAATAGAAAGCGCTAAAGATTTTCTTCGTTGCATATCAACACCCCGTCTTCTTTTATCCCACCCTCTTAGATTAATCATTTCAAACTACATATGTTATGTATAGAGAATGATTAATCCAAGAGGGCTAGTGAAAATAAATTAATTATACTACCTCTTATTTTACATGAAGTTTTCTAGTCATTCACTCTTTTCCTATTTCCAATCCAAAAAGAAAAAAGCATCCTTTTTCAAGGATGCTTTTTCAATCACATTTAATTAGGATTCAAATTGATAAAGTGGTGTACTTAAATAACGTTCACCATTACTTGGGATAATAACAAGTACCTTTTTCCCTTCACCTAACTTTTTGGCAACTTCTGTCGCTGCATAAATAACTGCCCCTGAAGAGATACCGACTAAAATACCTTCCTCTTTAGCCACTCTTCTCGCATATTCGAACGCTTGCTCTGCCTTTACTTGAATGATTTCATCATATATTTCTACATCCAATGTCTCTGGAACAAATCCTGCTCCAATTCCTTGGATTTTATGTGGACCCGGTTTTCCACCAGATAACACTGGCGAATCCGCAGGTTCTACTGCATAAATTTTAATATCTTTATACGCTTCCTTCAGCACTTCACCAGCACCAGTAATTGTTCCACCTGTACCAATACCCGCAATAAACGCATCTAGTTGATCACCCATTTGTTCAACAATTTCTGGACCCGTTGTTAAACGATGAATTTCTGGATTCGATTGATTTTTGAACTGTTGCGGTATAAAGTAGCCATGCTCTTTCGCTAATTCAGTCGCTTGACGAATTGCTCCGCCCATTCCTTCAGGCCCTGGAGTCAATACTAATTCAGCACCGTAAGCACGTAATAAATTACGACGCTCCACACTCATTGTTTCTGGCATTACTAAAATTGCCTTATATCCTTTAGCAGCTGCTACCATCGCTAAGCCAATTCCTGTGTTACCACTTGTTGGCTCAATGATTGTATCGCCTTCTTTTAACAATCCTTTTTTTTCAGCATCTTCAATCATAGCTAATGCAATACGATCTTTAACACTGCTCCCCGGATTCATAAATTCTAATTTTAAGTATATATCTGCGCTGTTTGATTCTACGATGCGGTTCAACTTAACGATCGGCGTTTTCCCGATTAATTCTGAAACTGATTGTGCCACTCGCATTCCTGTCACTCCTAACACCGAGTATTTTTATTGGTTTTATCTATATTTAGATTTTGTCAGAAAATTCCCTGTTTGTCAATCTATTTGGAGGATCGCTCTCTTAATTCTCTTATTACAGATTCTCAATTAAATTTGTGATATCTTCTTTAGAGAACTTGTATCTCTCATTACAGAAATGACAATGAACTTCTGTCTCTTCCTCTTCTTCACGAACTTGCTCTAACTCTGTTTTACCTAAACTAATTAACACACTCTCAATACGTTCGCGCGAGCACGTGCAATTAAATTGAACATCCATCGTTTCTAATACTTTTACTTTATCTTCACCCAGCACTGCATATAGTAACTCTTCTGGAGAAAGACCTTGTTCGATCAACGTTGATACAGGAGGGATCTTTTGCAAGCGATCTTCAATGAATGAAATTGTTTCTTCCTGTGCACCTGGCATAATTTGAAGAATAAATCCACCTGCAGCTAATATGCTATCATCTCCATTTACAAGAACACCAACACCTACAGAAGAAGGCGTCTGTTCAGAAACTGCGAAATAATACGTGAAGTCTTCCCCTAATTCTCCGGAAACGATTGGGGATTGACCGATAAATGGCTCACGCATACCAATATCTTTAATTACTGTTACAAAACCTTCTGTACCTACCGCTTGATAGACACGTAATTTCCCCTGTTCTGTCCCTTCAAAATCAACATGCGGATTTGTTACATAACCACGTACATCTCCATTTGCATGAGCATCCACTAAGATAGGACCGATTGGGCCGTTACCTTCTACCTTAATCGTTAACTTTTGTTCGCCTTTTAACATCGCACCCATCATTGTACCTGCAGTCAAAGAACGACCAAGCGCCGCTGAAGCTGTTCTCCATGTATCATGACGTCTTTGCGCCTCACCTACTGTGTTTGTTGTACGTACACTATACGCACGCACTTCCCCATCAAACGCTAATGCTTTTACTAAATAATCTTTCATACGTATTTATTCACCTTTCTCATGCTGTAAATTTGCATTACGCTCATATAACATATATAAACCTTTTAACGTTAAGAATGGATCTACAACATCAATTACATTCGATTCTTCTGAAATTAATTTCGCCAATCCACCTGTTGCAATAACTTTCGGTTCTTGTTTAGCTTCCTCTTTCATACGCTTAACAATACCTTCCACTTGTCCCACATATCCATAAAGGATACCAGATTGCATCGCACTTACTGTATTCTTTCCAACAACACTACTCGGTTTTGTAATTTCAATACGAGGAAGTTTTGCAGCCCTACTATATAAAGCCTCTGCTGAAATCATAATTCCTGGCGTAATAACACCACCCATATAATGCTTCTCTTCGTTAATATAACAATATGTAGTAGCCGTACCAAAATCAACAATAATAAGCGGACTTCCATACAAATGGATTCCTGCTACTGCATTTACAATTCGATCTGCGCCTACTTCACGCGGGTTTTCATATTTAATATTTAGTCCCGTTTTTATTCCAGGTCCTACTACAAGCGGTTTAATTTTAAAATATTTTTCACACATGCGCTCTAAAGCGAACATAATTGGTGGTACGACTGAAGACACAATAATACCTTTCACATCTTCAAACGAAAGACCTTCATGCTCAAGCAACTGCTTTACAAGCATCCCATACTCATCTTCTGTTTTATGACGATCTGTTTCCATGCGCCAATGCTGACGAAGTTCCCCATCTTCAAACACACCTAACACCGCATTTGTGTTCCCTACATCCAATACAAAAATCATATTCTCACCACTTATCTTATTTAATCTATATTTGTGCAATATGTATAAAACTTATAAAAACATCATATCACACATACTTATATAATCATTTTTCTATACTCACCATTTTACAAAAAGATTGCTCTCCATTTCAATTTTTAATACTAGTTTTACTGAAATTACTTTATCCCATAAACCTTCAATGGTAATTAGATAAAATTTTAACAAACAAAAAAGGAGTGACCATCGTCACTCCTTCATTTCTTACTTATCTTCTGATTCTTCATCGTCTTTCTTCATGTTGATGTTTACTTTCACATCAGCTGAAGATGTTGGACGTTCTGGCAATCTGCCGTAATCACATAAATGATTGATCTGCTCTGCATCTAACGTTTCTACTTCAAGTAACGTTTTCGCAATAAGATCTAGTTTATCACGATTTTCAGTAAGAATTTGTTTTGCACGAGCATAACAATCTTTCATAATCGTTTGCATTTCCACATCGATTTCGTGTGCAATTGCATCACTATAGTTTTGTTCTGAATGGAAGTCTCTTCCTAAGAACACTTGACCACCTTGTGAGCTACCGAATTGCATTGGTCCAAGCTTGTCACTCATACCAAATTCTGTAACCATACGTCTTGCAATACCAGTCGCACGTTGGAAGTCGTTGTGAGCACCTGTACTTACTTCACCAAATACAATCTCCTCAGCTACTCGACCACCAAGTAAACCAGTGATTTTATCAAGTAACTCCGGTTTTGTCATGAAGTAACGATCTTCTTTCGGAAGCATTACTGCGTATCCACCAGCTTGACCACGAGGGACAATTGTTACTTTATGAACGACATCGGCTTCATCAAGAACGACACCAATTACAGTGTGGCCCGCTTCATGGAAAGCAACGATATTACGTTCTTTTTCAGAGATAACACGACTTTTCTTAGCCGGACCTGCAATAACACGATCCGTTGCTTCATCAATGTCACTCATATCAATTTTCTTCTTATCTTGACGCGCAGCTACTAAAGCAGCTTCGTTTAATAAGTTTTCAAGATCGGCACCAGAGAATCCTGGCGTACGAGTTGCAATTGCTCTTAAGTTGATATTCTCATCAAGCGGTTTATTACGAGCATGTACTTTCAGTACAGCTTCACGGCCATTTACATCTGGACGATCTACTGTAATTTGACGGTCAAAACGACCTGGACGTAATAATGCTGGATCAAGGATATCAGGACGGTTTGTCGCAGCGATGATAATAATACCTTCGTTTGCACCGAATCCATCCATTTCAACAAGTAATTGGTTCAACGTTTGTTCACGCTCATCATGGCCACCACCAAGACCAGCGCCACGTTGACGCCCTACTGCATCAATTTCATCAATGAAAATGATACAAGGAGCATTTTTCTTTGCATTTTCGAATAAATCACGTACACGGGATGCACCGACACCGACGAACATCTCTACGAAGTCAGAACCACTAATAGAGAAGAACGGAACGCCAGCTTCACCTGCAACAGCACGTGCTAGTAAAGTTTTACCTGTACCTGGAGGTCCCACTAATAGAACACCCTTCGGAATACGAGCACCAACTTCAGCGAACTTACGAGGATCTTTCAAGAATTCAACTACCTCAACAAGCTCTTGTTTCTCTTCATCCGCTCCAGCAACATCTCTGAAACGAACTTTTTTCTTTTCGTCATTATATAACTTCGCCTTACTTTTTCCGAAGTTCATAACACGGCTACCGCCGCCCTGAGCTTGGTTTAATAAGAAGAAGAATAAAATGAAGATAATGACAAACGGAATGATAGAAGTAAAGAACGTTACCCAAGCACTTGTTTCTTCTGCTGGTTGATACTTAACTTCAGCACCCTGCGCTTTATCATTAATTTTCTTTTGTAATTCCTCAGTATTTGGTGCATAAGTAACAAATTGTTCTCCTTGACTAGAAGTATTAAATTGTCCTTTTACTTCAAACACACCATTTTTCGGTTGAAGTTGCACATTGCGCACTTCACCTTTTTCTAGTTTAGTAATGAATTTATCGTAGCTAACTGGTGTCGTTTTTTGTGTCGAACCATTAAAATAACTCACGATTCCAATTACTACTAGGAATATCAGTAAATAAAAGATGGTATTACGGAAGATACGATTCATTCCTAACCTCCTCTCACGGCATAAACACTATAGTAAATCGTAACATAGAAAAACTTTCCTATACAATTGTAACGCCTGTATTTAATTAATTTGAGTAAACACTTGGTTTTAATACTCCCACATAAGGAAGATTACGGTACTGCTCTTTATAATCTAATCCATATCCTACAACGAATTCATGTGGAACAGTAAATCCAACGTAATCTGCTTTCAGATCAACCTTGCGGCCTGTTGGTTTATCTAATAGCGTAACAATTTTTACAGATTTCGCTTTACGATATTTGAATAGGTCTACTAAATAGCTTAGCGTAAGACCGCTATCAATAATATCTTCAACGATTAAAATATCGCGACCTTCTACAGAAGTATCAAGGTCTTTTAAAATTTTCACTTCACCTGTTGAAACTGTAGAGTGACCGTAGCTAGATACAGCCATAAAATCCATTTCAAGATATGTATCTGTTCGCTTTAATAAATCTGCCATAAATGGCATTGCGCCCTTTAATACACCAATTGCAAGAGGTACTGTATTTTTGTAATCCTCTGCAATAATTGCACCTAATTCGCGCACCTTTTCTTGTATTTGTTCTTCAGAAATTAATACTTTTTCGATATCTTGATTCATCATTTCATTATCCTCCCGGAAGACTCCTTGCTTTTGTAGTGAATAATCATATATTTATCCTTCTTTGCCATTTCTTTCGAAACAGCAAATGCAGATCGCTTCAACAAGGGTACCCAAATAATATTTCCACTTGCATCACAAACGACCGGCCATTCTTCCCTTTTTTCTTTTGGTACTTTCGCTTCGATAAAAATAGCTTTTATCTTTTTGGTGCCATTCATACCTTGTATTGACATGCGATCTCCATTTTCTCTAGAGCGAATACGAAGTGGATATGATATATCATTATACTTAGCAACAAATACTGTTTCATTCATGTTACTTGGTATATCTTCGCTCACCTCTGTTACAAGTTTATCACCGTTCGATAATGTAATTATCCCTGGTACTGATAAATCTTGCGAAAAAGGAGAAACAATTTCTTGTTTAAATCTAAAGCTACACTCCTCATATGTTCGGACAATTTTTAAATCACCTGGGAAATCAAGTGAACCCGAAGGTTGTGTCCGCTTAAAAAACTCAATCACTTTGTCAATATGTATAGAAGAAAGAGAAGACGGAATCTTATATTCATAAAGATAGTTTAATATTAGTTGAATCCCTCTCCTTTGTAAAGGCAAAGACATGGATTCGAAGGCAGGAATTGATAAGCTAATTTGTTTATCACTTTTTTTTGTAATTACTTTATTCATTTTCTCAAAAGCTAATTCCTGCAAATAAGCCTCATCCTCTTGCATCTGCACGCTAAATTTTTGAAATTTCTCATGCACTTGTGGATTTTCTTCTTTCAAATGAGGAAGGACATATTTACGTAATCGATTCCTTGTATATACTTCCTTTTTATTACTCGGATCTATACGGGGAATTACATTTAGCTTATTACAGTAATTAATAATTTCTTCCTTCGTTACTCCAAGTAACGGCCTAATTAAATATCCATTATGAAAAGGACGCTTCACTGCAATTCCTGCATACCCTTTTGGAGTACTCCCTCGCATAAGGCGCATTAAAATTGTCTCTACTTGATCATCTCCATGATGCCCAAGAGCTACATATCTCGCATCATATTTCTTCATTATTCTTTCCAAAAATGCATATCTGCATTCTCTAGCAGCAACCTGCGCATTCATCCCGTATTGCTGTTGATATTGTGACACGTTAATCCTTATCGTTTCACAAATAACTCCCAGCTCTTTACAAAGATTCTGCACAAACTGTAGGTCCTCATGAGATTCATCTCCTCTAAACATATGGTCTACATGCGCTACTACAATTTCCAACCGCTTTGCCTCTCTTTTTTCTAACAAATAATATAAAAGAGCCAAAGAGTCAGGACCACCAGAAACTCCTACAACAATTGTTGAACGTTCCTTTAATACATCGTGCTGCTTTACAAAGTCATCTACCTTTTCAACAAATGTATCTTTCAACTTCGTAATCACCTTTCATTAAACAAGAACAGCAACGTTAGTTGCCTTGTCTATAATGGTACAACTTTTACAAACATTGTGCAAAAAAAGATATACAAAAATTACATTTTTATCTTACATCCTTCGTGCATATTCATAAAAATAATACCATT
The DNA here is from genome assembly GCF_009739945.1 of Bacillus luti. Classification (NCBI taxonomy): domain Bacteria; kingdom Bacillati; phylum Bacillota; class Bacilli; order Caryophanales; family Bacillaceae; genus Bacillus; species Bacillus luti. The sequence continues at coordinate 5,052,500 of NZ_CP040336.1, forward strand.
ACCTTTTAAGGCAAAAAAAACCTAGGCATTTACCTAGGTTTTTTGTAAATAGACTATATTAATCGGTAGTGACCAAACACCCCACCAAATAAAGTAACACTTTATTGCGCCTGCATTCCTACAATTGGAATCGTAGCCCACTTCGGCATATTTTTCTTCACTTTCGCCACAACAATGGTCATATCGTCGTTTATATAACCATCACAAGATCGAATTACTTCTTCCATAATGATATCAGCAATTTCTTGTGGGTCTTCGGTTTGCAATTCTTTAATTTTTCGCTTCATCCATAGTTCATGGTTTTCCACATGTTGTGCTCCCTCAAAAATACCATCGCTCATCATAATAAGGATATCGCCTGTTTTTAATTGCTCACCTACCACATCAACTTCAACATCTTCAATAATTCCCATCGGTAAATTACTTGCTTCAATTTTCAAAATATTATTTGCGCGCTTAACAAAACTCGGCGTTGACCCAATCTTTAAAAACTTTGCACTCGCATCCCGTAAATCTACCATAGCTAAATCCAACGTCGTAAACATTTCTTCTGTTGTTCTTAAAGAAAGAATTGAATTAATAGACTTAATTGCTATTTCCTCATCAATACCTGATTGAAGTATTTTTTGTAATAATTTTACCGTTTCCTTACTCTCCATATGAGCTCTTTGCCCATTTCCCATACCATCACTAATCGCAAGTGCATACTTACCAACACTTAAATCCATCATCGCATAAGAATCACCCGAAACGAACCCACCACCTTTTGCAGCTGTAGCCAATCCCGTATCAAGGGAATACGTCTTTGCTGAACCAAATGATATTAAACTGTGCCCATTTGGATAAGAAGATTTTTCTTCATGCTTAACAACAATATTTTCTTTTAAGATATCAGAAAGCATCGGTGCAACTAATTTTTCACACTCTCCGTGTTCATTAGATGCGGCTGGAATCAACATTTCAATATCAATACTTCCTCTATCCAAACAATAAATGTCAACATGCTCCACTTCGACACCGAAATCACGGAACGCTTGCAAAATCTGCTCTTCCTGTACTTGATGATTTTCTCGCTCTTTTTGTATTTCTTTAGCAAAATCCTCCATAACTTTTGATACACCTAATAATTGTTCCGCTACTATTCTACGATTTTCTTTCATTTGCTTGCGTAATTTCTGTCCTTCATAGAAGTGATCTAATTCACCCGCTACTAAATCCGTCACTTTTTTTCCTCTCACACAATGCTTGTCCCATTCACGAACTAACTTCCGATTATGTTGCAACGTCCCTTCTTCCGTTTCACTCATGATCTGTTTCATATAGTCATATGTTTTATCAAAATTAACTACCCAGCATTGATCTTTTTTAAAACACGTTTGACATGTTTTTGCGGTAATTGTACTTAAGAACAAATCTGCCTCCGTCTCTTTATCTTCCTCCTCCACATACCCATATACAGAAAAGCTATTAGATAAAGCAGCAAACACATTTGCAAATTGATTAATTTTGTTCGCTGTAACATCACGCATCCTTCTTAAATATTGTTGTTGATCCTGCGAATGTTCCTGTGTACCTGGCATAAATTTAGCAATACGGTCCATAACAAGTTTTGGTGTTAATAAGAAGAACACAATCGCCACACCAGATTCAATTAAAGTTGTCACAATGTTTGTTTGCTTGTCTACATATAACGTAATCAAGCTCGTCCCAATTAATAAACCTAAACTAACACCCAAACGCTTCCCTTCTTTTAATAAACCACCAAGCAATCCAGAAAAGGCTAACAGACTAAGTTGAGATAAGCTGGAGACATTGGCTAAACTTAATATTAATCCAGTTACAACCCCCACTGTAGATCCTGTAGCGGCCCCCGCAATAAATGCAAACACGAGCACTAAATACCTAGTAAAAATATGTTGAATAGAAGCATCGTATACAAACCAATCTGTTGTACCTGTTAAAACAGATGCTAGTAATATAATTAAACAAACGATTTCTTCTGTCTCTAACGCTTGCTGTTTACCTTTTCTTTCTACTAAAAGCGGAACACTTTGTAAAAATATCATAGTTAATACGAAGCTAAGCCCTGCCTCAATCGTACTAACAAGTAAATCGTACATGGTGACAGTCTGTTGCGCGAAATAAACAACAACTAAGTGTGCGGTTAATGCGGAGATAAATACTTGGAACGGAACAAGTCCAACAGTTTTGCGTGTAAATCGACTAAAGAAGATATTATAAATGAAGAAAGTAAAAATAGATGCAAAGGTAAAAAATAAATTATCTATCGAAACTGAAAGTGCGCCTCCCATTAGAGCCAAGAACGCGAGCGGCATTTTATCCCGCTTCATAACATAAACAGCAGCAAAAAACGGCAGTGCAAACGGTAAAATGTTTGTTAATATATATGCTCGTCCCAAAAGAAAACCGATAACAACAATAATAAATCCCCATCTAAAGAAAACTTGCTCAAACTTCATTCGCAACTTACTCGTCCACTTTGCTGCTCCAAGCTGACTCTCATTCATTGCCAATGCACTTGTATTCATAGTATTCCTTCCTGCTTTAGGCATATTTTTAACACCACCTGCATAGTTTAATTACTGTCATTATAAAAGATGATTATTGGGATTTTTGTCAAAACAACAGTTTTCACTTTTATAATCGTTCGACTTTTTATTTGAAATAATTCTACATATATACATAGTATGTAACTTATCTCCGGCATTTTGACGGAACTTTCAGAAAATATAGGGTGATTTTGTAGAAGTATTGTATATCTTAATTTATTTAACAAAAAAAGATCATGCATATTTGCATGATCTTTTTAGATGACCCGTACGGGATTCGAACCCGTGTTACCGCCGTGAAAGGGCGGTGTCTTAACCACTTGACCAACGGGCCGTTAAAATAAATATAGCGGCGGAGGGGATCGAACCCCCGACCTCACGGGTATGAACCGTACGCTCTAGCCAGCTGAGCTACACCGCCATGTCGTCTTATTTAACGGACAATTAGTATCTTACATCAGATATAATTTAAAGTCAACACATCTTGAAAACTTTTTTAAAAATATATTTTTACATATAAAAAAGCACCCCGAGCAATTGCCCTGGGCACCTCTCTATATGCTAAGAATTAAACGTTCTGATTATCCGCGACGTGCGCCACGGCCACCACGTTTAGATTCTGTGTTACGTTTTAAAGAAGTTAAGCGATCTTCGCTATCCTTTAAGAAACGTGCCATTTTTTGCTCGAATGTTTCTTTTGGAGCTCGGTCGTTACCACCGCCACGGTTATCTCTGTTGAAAGAACGATTATTACGTTGTGGACGTCCAGAACGTTGTTGATCGCCACCGCGTTGGTATTCACCACGTGGACGATCTCCTTCTGTTTTTTCACGCTCTTTCGCTTTTTTAATAGATAGACCAATCTTGCCATCTTTTTCAACATTAATAACTTTTACTTCTACTTGGTCGCCCACTTTTAAGTGATCGTTAATATCTTTCACATAATTATCAGCAACTTCACTAATATGAACAAGACCCGTTAAGCCTTCTGGCAGCTCCACAAAAGCCCCAAAATTTGTAATACCTGTTACTTTACCCTGTAACTTGCTGCCTACCTCGATTGACATAAAAAAAATGCTCCTCCTTAGTGGTTAAAAAGTCAAATTTTACTTTATTATATATAATCCTAAAATATAGTGTCAATAAGACATACTCTACTTAGAAACAGGAAAAATTATCTCCCCTTTTCCAGAGAAGAAATAATCCCTTCTAGCAATCTTTAATACGTACTCTTCATCATTTAACTTTTGAACTTCGTCTTTTAGACTTTTTTCTTTATTCGTTAATGAATCCAGTTCTTTTTTCATGTCCTTAACTTTTGCTTCTTTTGCTTTAATGGAACTGTTTTGTTGATAAAACGTTACACTAATACTCGCAATAATTGTAAAAGCAAAGACAAGAAAAACCGCTAAACGGCGATAAAGTCGCTTCCTGTTCTCATCCGTTTGTATTATATGCTCTTTAACAGGATTTGGACTCTGTTTTTCGATTGTTCTTTGTCTCAGTTCCCTCATTTCCGAGGTCCCCCTAACTTCTTTTTTATACGCTCCCACAATTGGAAGATATGTCCCTTCAATTTTGCTATATATTGCAGGAACCCTACATGCTTCATTATAAAAAGTTTAACACGATTAGGGAGAAGTTTCCATATGAGCGAAGCAATAAATCGAACAGGCCAGAAAAAAACTTTCCATATGAAAAGTAATATCCAAATCACCATTTTCCATAACACATGTCCAATTGAAAGCAGTATACGAAATAAGAATAATATAAATGCAATAAATAGCTGCGCTATAATAATAACAGGTTTTATCATGAGTAGCTGTATAATTCGAACAAAAAAATGTGTTGTTTGTACAAAAATATAGATGAGAAAATTTAACAGTTTCATGTATAGTGCTTTCAACATGCTTTGATATGCCGCAAAACCACATAATAATGCCAAAAATACATATATACGTAGTTCAGCCTCATTTACAAGAAGCAATACATAAAAAACAAATAATGCTTGGACAATCCAAAATAGTATATCATGTATAAATACAAGCCAACGTTTACGTTCTGGACGCTTTAAAAACCGTTGATATGTATCTAAAGATGCCCCAATCCAAGCACCCATTCCAATCATTGAAAGCATTGTATACAGCTGAATTGTTAGACTCATTTAAACAACTTACTAAAGAAACCTTTAGTTTTCTCCCCTTGATTCTCATCAATATACAGCATCTCATGAACTTTCCCTTTAATCGATACAACACCTTTTTCTACATCTAAATTTTTCATTTGTAAATTTTGACCACGAATCGTTAAAAAACCCATTACGGTCTCGAGTAAAAACTCTTCGCTATCAAAACTCTCTACCTGCTTTACACCCGTAATATCGATTACACGCCTGCCACGCATAACAATATCATGCTCTACAGAAACGTTTTGTTGATTAGAAGACATAGGTGAGTAACCATTATTCACGTAAATCCCCCCATAGATTTATACTAGCTAATAGTAATGTATGAAGGGGGAATCAACTTTAGAACAAGCCTTCTTCCGCTTTTACTTTTTCCTCGCGAACTAAGCTATACATGTTTGCTGCATCTTCTTTTTTAGTCGTTTCTTTTAATTCATTTATTTTTACAGTTACTATTTTTTGACCAAAACGAATTGTTAATTCATCAGCCACTTTCACATCTGAACTTGCTTTTGCCACTTGACCATTAATTGCTATTCTTCCTTGGTCAGCTACTTCTTTCGCTAATGTTCTTCTTTTAATTAAACGTGATACTTTCAAAAACTTATCTAGACGCATATCAAATCCCCCTATTAACGCTCTGTTTGTTTTGCCTCTTCCCATAAAACATCTAACTGTTCTAATGATAAATCTTGCATTTCTTTATTCATTTCAGCTACTTTTGCTTCCATGTATAAAAAACGACCGCTAAATTTCTCATTAGTTGAACGTAAAGCCTCTTCTGGGTCTATTTTATAATGACGAGCTATATTGACAAACGCAAATAATAAATCGCCAAATTCACCTAACATCTTTTCATCATCCATGTTTACAACTTCTTGTTGGAATTCTTGCCATTCTTCTACAGCTTTCTCTATCATCGGCTGTACATCAGCCCAATCGAACCCTACTTTCCCAGCTTTCTTCTGAATTTCATAGGCGCGTAGTAACTGCGGCAAACTTTTTGGAACTCCATTTAAAACGGATTCTTTCACAGATCCCTTTTCTTGTTTTTTAATCTCTTCCCAATTAGCAATCACTTCATCAGCATTGTTTACATCCGTATTCCCAAATACATGTGGATGGCGACGAACCATTTTCTCAGATAAAGTTCGAATGATATCATCTATAGAGAACCAACCTTCGTCCTCCCCGATTTGAGCATGAAGCATAACTTGTAATAATACATCACCTAGTTCTTCTACTAAATGTTCATCGTCCTCTTCATCAATTGCTTCCAACGCTTCATACGCTTCCTCAATTAAGTACTTCTTTAAAGATTGATGTGTTTGTTTTTTATCCCACGGACAACCATTTGGTCCACGAAGGTCTGCAATAATTTCTCTAAGTACGTCAAACTGTTGATACAAGGACGCACGTTCCTGAACTGGTGGCACATACACACTCGTTAAATTATCCAATTCTGTTTCATGATCTAGCATGTACAACGGTACTTTTTTGACTTGTTCGAACGAAGTCCCCGCAGCTGTTACGATATATACTTCATAATCATCCGGTAACATTTCCATTAATGTTAACTTCACATCTGAAGCAACGAACGCATCATACACTTGACAAAAGATTAAGTGTTGACGTAATTCTAATTGCCCTCTTTCAAATGACGTAGCGTCAATTAATTGGAATCCTTCAATTGGATCGATTTTTAGGCTTGCGAACATTGGATCAAGGAAACTTTGTCCACCTTCAATTCGCACTTCAATATTTTCTATTTTTCCTTTTTCCAACAGTAGCTGAACTGTTCTTTCCGCTACAAGTGGATGCCCTGGAACAGCGTAGATGATTTCTGCACCTTCAGCTTGTTCTAGCAATGTATTCGCAATTGTTTCATATACAATTTCAAATGTATCATGTGCTTCATACACATTGTCAAAAGCCGTATATTGTATACCTTCTTTCTCCAACTCTTCTATAACTGGATGTTCCTTCGTTCTAACAAACATATGGTCTGCTTCTTTTATCTTTCGATATACACCCATCGTTAGCTGATCTAATTCACCAGCACCTAATCCTAAAATAGTAATGATTCCACTCACAACCTGCCACCTCTATCCACTCTTCTTCAATGAACCTTCTTTTTTCTCTTGTTTCATAACGGTTCCTAGCTCTTTTTTTGTAAATACACGTAATTTTAAAATAAAAAACACATATGTTAATCCGCCGATGGCTACACCTAACAGCGCTTCAAGTGTTGCAATTCCTCTATGCTCCGTATCAATTACTAATCCGGACATTTGCAACACACGTATAAACATTATTAATACAAATCCCATACCAATACCACTAATAACTACACCTAACATATTCCGCTTATCGATAAGCGATTCCGATACAGCTCGCATAAGTAACACACTATTTAGCATTGAAATTACAATTAGCGCAACTAAGGTCGCAATTGCAGCTCCCTTTACACCAAAATACGGCATTAGTATATAGTTTAAAGCTAACTTTAAACAACCTCCAAATACAACAAATATTGCTGGTTTTAACATTTGTCCCAAACCTTGTAAAATAGAAGCGGTTGTAATTGACAATGAACTAAATAAAATAGATAAAGATAAAATGGATAAAACATCTGATCCATCACTATTTTCAAACAACATAATATTCGTAGGTTGAATAATACAAGTTAATCCAATCGCAGCTGCAAATCCAATTACGAATGTTATTTTCATTGCTAACCTTACCTTTTCTTGAATAAAGGCAAGATCTCCTCTTTCCTTAGCTGCTGTAATAATTGGAATAAGTGACAACGAGAAAGAAGTTGTCACAACAGTGCCTAATTGCATAAGCGGGATACTTCTGTCATAGACACCTTTTAGTACCTTTGCACTTTCAGCTTGTTCTCCCGCCCCAATAAGTAAAGAATAGAAAGAAACAGAATCAGCCATTTGTATAAAAATAAGCACTAAGTTACTAACACAAATTGCTAACCCCTGCCAAAAAAGGATTTTAATTATCCTTCCTTTCCCCCTAATATTTTTCAAACTTGTGAAGAATATAGAACGAAAATCACGACGCATATAAAGTACAAGTATGATAATCCCAATCAGTCCACCTGCGATTGAACCTAACATAGCACCTGCACCAACTGTATATAAATCAAATCCGTGAGCAATTAGAAATAGGGATAAAAACACAATAATAGAAACCCGAATGGTTTGTTCTATCACTTGCGAAACAGCCGTTGGCATCATATTATTAAACCCTTGAAAATATCCTCTTGCTACAGATAAAAATGGCATCAATATGAATGAAAACGAAATAACACGTAATAATTTATCTAAGTGTATATCGCCCATAGCTATTGCAATTGTTTCAGCGCCAAAGAACAATGTAAAAAATCCTACGAAACCAATCCCTAATAAAAACCAAAAAGATACACAAATAATTTCTTCTGCTTCTTTTTGCTTTCCTCGCTCTAATCGTTCTGCGACCATTTTTGAAATTATAATAGGGAACCCATAAGTAGCTAAAATTAAACAAAATCCATAAAATGGATAAATTTGTTGGTAAATATAAAATCCAATATCACCCGCTATATTTTGATATGGAATACGGTAAAAAGCGCTTAATACTTTCGTAATAAAACTTGCGATTGTTAATATAATAGCCCCACGCCAAAAGGCTTGATACTTCTTCGCTTCCATACAAGAAAACTCCTTTTTCTATTCTCACCCCTCGTATTATATCATAAAGAAAAAGACAAGCTCCCTTACCTCCACGAGTGATAATAAGTTCGTGCGACATTAGAAAATGTTCAACGAAAAAAGGTAGCAAAGCGCTACCTTCATTCAATATACATGTATCTCCAAATAATTGATTTCTCAAAAAGAAATATCATAATTAGGAAAAATTGCTACTTCTAAAATTATATATTCTTACTGTTCCATTTGTTTCGCTAAGAAACTTGCTGCAGTATTGACCGCTTTATGCTCTATTTCGCTTATAATAGCTTCTTTTGAAAAAATAATGACAGCTCCAATTGGGTCTCCATTTGCAACGATTGGTCCAACTGTATAAGAATGAACCTTTTCTGTTACACCATCGATAATGGAAATATCACTTTCATCCGTCATAATAACAGACTTTCGTTCTTCCATCGTTTTTTCAATTAGATCCCCAACACTTTTATTTAAGTATTCTTTTTTGGATACACCTGATACTGCGATAATAGAATCTCGATCGCACACAAGCACATTATGTCCTAAACTATCATATAAAGCATCTGCATATTCTTTTGCAAAGTCACCTAATTCACTAATTGGAGAATATTTCTTCAAAATTACTTCTCCATCGCGATCAACAAATATTTCTAGTGGGTCTCCTTCTCGAATACGTAAAGTTCTACGAATTTCCTTCGGGATTACTACCCTGCCTAAATCATCAATTCGACGTACGATTCCAGTTGCTTTCATTCTAATGCTGCCTCACTTTCTACTGATGATCAAAGTGGTGAATTTACCTGTTCATGTAAAAATCACCAACTGTTAGACATAGTATTTTACACATTAGTTCTTCTATGCACGTCGAATTGTATTTTTTTATCTTATATTAGGCATTTATTACTTCTTTTTTTACATCTGGTAAGCCTTTTAATAAATTTTCAGCAATTGTTAACCACTTCGATGTCTCTAATCCATTCGTTTTCATAACGATTTTCAATTGTGATCCTTCCATTCCAAGACCAATCATACGACCAAAACTATTTCCAAGCATGAATAATTTTCCACCATCAATATTTTGGCTGGCTTGTTCAGAGAATAGGATTGTTACTTCAAATTTATTTTGCTTAATCAACTCAATTTGTTCTTTCATTGCCAATACTTTAATATTTGCGATTTGTAATAAATAACCAACCTCTTGTGGGTAATCACCAAATCTATCGATCATTTCTTCCTGTAATTCTTCAATATCCTCGATTGTAGAAACACCTCTAAATTGTTTATACATCATAATTTTTTGCTTACTATCTGAAATATAAGCATCTGGTAAATATGCATCTACTTCCAAGTCAATTTCAACATTAACTGTATTTTCAACCCCATCTGTCCCTCTGCGCTGTTCAATTGCATCTTTTAACATTTGAGAATACAGGTCAAATCCGACAGAATCAATAAATCCATGTTGTTCTGCCCCTAATAAGTTACCAGCACCACGAATAGATAAGTCCCTCATCGCGATTTTGAAACCAGATCCTAGTTCTGTAAACTCTTTAATTGCTTGCAAACGCTTCTCTGCAACTTCTGATAACACTTTATCTCGTTTATATGCAAAGTATGCATACGCGACACGATTAGAACGTCCAACACGCCCACGAAGCTGATACAACTGCGATAAGCCCATACGATCTGCATCAAATACAATTAATGTATTTACATTCGGAATATCTACACCTGTCTCGATAATTGTTGTACTTACAAGAACATCATGCTGCCCCTCTAAAAACGATAGCATGACAGACTCTAATTCACTTTCGTTCATTTTTCCATGCGCATATGTTACACGAGCATCTGGAACTAACATCGAAATTTCATCTGCTTTTCTTTCGATATCCTCCACACGGTTATACAGGAAGTAAATCTGACCACCTCTTGCAAGTTCTCGCTCTATCGCTTCTCGCATTAATGCCGGATTATACTCTACTACATACGTTTGGACTGGGAAACGATTTTCTGGCGGCGTCTCAATAACAGACAAGTCACGCACACCAAGCATAGACATATGGAGTGTACGCGGAATCGGAGTTGCCGTTAATGTTAATACGTCAACATTCGCCTTCAATTGTTTAATCTTTTCTTTATGCGTCACACCAAATCTTTGTTCTTCATCAATAATAAGAAGACCTAAATCTTTATAAGTAACGTCTTTAGATAAAATACGATGCGTTCCGATTACAATATCTACCGTACCATCTTTTAAGCCTTTAATCGTTTCGTTTTGCTGTTTTCTCGTACGGAACCTACTTAATAATCCTATATTAATTGGATAATCTTGAAAACGCTCTCGAATTGTTTCATAGTGTTGTTGAGCCAGGATTGTTGTCGGTACTAAAATCGCAACTTGCTTTTCATCCATAATTGCTTTAAATGCAGCACGAATAGCTACTTCCGTCTTTCCATATCCTACATCACCACAAAGAAGCCTATCCATCGGACGTCCGCGTTCCATATCTTTCTTAATTTCTTCAATAGAACGTAACTGATCCTCTGTCTCTTGATACGGGAAAGAAGATTCAAATTCTTGTTGTTCTGCCGTATCTGGTGTATACGCATAACCTTTTGAAGCCTCGCGCTCCGCATATAGTTTAATTAGGTCGTCCGCTATGTCTTGTACAGACTTTTCGACTTTTGTTTTGACTTTCTTCCAATCATTTCCGCCCAATTTATAAACTTTTGGATCCTTACCTTCAGATCCTACATATTTTTGCACTTGGTCAATTTGTTCAATCGGAACATATAACTTATCATTACCTTGATATTTGATATTCAAATAATCTTTATGAACACCATTAATCTCTAATGTCTCAATACCTAAAAATTTACCTATACCATGATTTACATGAACTACATAGTCCCCAACTTTTAATTCTGAATAACTTTTAATACGTTCAGCGTTAGATAACTTTTGCTTACGTTGTGATTTCTTAACTTTCTTATGAAAAAGCTCCTTTTCAGTAATGACAACGAACTTTTGCATCGGCATTTCAAATCCTGCATGTAAATCACCTACCGCAATTTGTAACCTTCCAGGCAATAAGATATCTGTGCCCTCTACAATATCTGCTTCAATATCATAATCACTTAAAATATGTTGTAGTTTTTTTACACGTTCATCATCTGTTCCAAGCACAACGGTCGTAAAGTGTCCTTCATTCCATCTATCAATTTCAGTTTTTAACAACTGCATCTGCCCATGGAAATCTTGCATCGTTTTACATGTCACATTCACAATGTTTTGCGGATGTGTGTGTGCTATATGGCGTAAGAATAACGTTAAATATACAAAACTTCTTTTTTTATGATGAAGAAACCCCTCAAATGAGTGAGAGAAAGATAAATCTTGAATAATTGTTCCTTCGCCAAGAAGTGATATATACCATTCCGCCTCTTCTGTTTCAAGGTGTGATGCTGTTTCTTGAATGCGGGAAATCTCATCTAAAATGACAACACCGTCTTCTGGTAAATAATCTATCAGACTAGCAGGTTCTTTATAGAAAATAGATAAATATTTAAACATTTGTTCTATACTTTGCCCGTTTTTCAACATTTCAATTTCATGACTTACCGTCTCAAGCACTGTAGTCTTTAATTTATCATCAGAAAGTTTTTGCATCGTCTTAGTTAAACCTTCTTCAAGATGCTTAATTCCCGATTTCAATTCTTCCTGTGAAAATAAAAACTCTGTTGCTGGACCGAATCTAATACTTTCCTTTTTATCTTGAGAGCGCTGTTCATCCACGTCAAATAATCGAATAGAATCGACTTCTGTGTCGAAAAATTCAATACGAAATGGTAATTCTTCGGTTAATGGATAAATATCTAATATCCCCCCACGTAAACTGAACTCCCCTGGAGCTTCTACCATCGACTTACGCTCATAGCCGATATGATGTAAAGTGTGCAAGAATGCATCTAAATCAATCTCTTGCCCTAGATTGATTTCAATTTGTCTTTGCTTCCACAATTCTTTTATTGGTAAAAACCTACGCAAACCTGCAACTGGCGCTACAATAATTCCATTCTCTCCCGCTGCTAAGCGATTTAGCACCTCAATGCGCTGCGCCTTCAATTCTGGACTTGCAACCCCAACTTCTGATGCTATTAATTCATTTACTGGATATAGCCACACATCTTTTTCACCAAGTAACGCCACTAAATCTTCATGTACTTTTTGTGCTTGGTATAAATTGTGTGTCACAATCAGTTGTGATTTTTTTGTTTTTTTATATAAAGCTGCCATTAATAATGAACGAGAAGATGTTGCCATACCTGATACAAGTTGCTCTTTTAAACCATCTTCTAACCCATTAATAACCGATTGTATCTCTTCATTTTTATAAAACTGCTCTAATAAACCTATCATTTTCAAAACTCCTCTCAACATAAAGAGCAAGCCACTATATTTTATGCAAATATTTCGGAAAAAGAAAACAGAAAAATGCTTTGGACATGCCAAAGCGACAACATTTTATTGTAGAAATTTTTCATATTCATAATACTCTGGATAAGATGCGAGCGTTTCTTGACACGATTCACAAATCGTTTTTATATATATATTTCCATTCTCATGAAAACGAATCATCTCTACTACTTCTTGCTCTGTTAGTTGAAATAAAACGTCGCTATATACTTTTTCTGCGGTAACGGAGCCTACATTGCTCCCACAATGTCTGCAATAATAATACCCTTCCATACTAGCCTCCTAAATATCCAATTACTACTAGTATGGGTGAAAATAAAATAAAATATTCCCAATCATGCCCTTAACTATTGAAAGTATTCATAATTTGAAGAAAGGGTTTTTTTAACCATTCTTCACATGCATCCGCTGCTTTTTCAATAGAATGATTAACATCTGGGATTTCTTCAGATGTAAAACGTGCTAATACGTAATCTACTACCTTCATTCCATTTTTCGGACGATCAATTCCCATACGGATACGTTGAAATTCTTGTGTTCCTAAATGTGAAATTGTTGATTTCACACCATTATGTCCACCAGCACTTCCTTTCATACGAAGACGTAATTTACCTACAGGGATATCTAAATCATCGTACAACACAACGAAGTCCTCAACGTCAATCTTGTAGTAATCCATGAGTGGTCGAATGCTTTCCCCAGATAAATTCATATATGTAAGCGGCTTTAATAATATTACTTTTTCTCCATTAACAAATCCTGCACCAAATACCCCTTTAAATTTTTGTTCATTTAAAGAAATATTCCAACGCTTTGCAAGTTCATCAATCGCCATAAATCCAATATTATGCCTTGTTAATTCATATTCTCTACCTGGGTTCCCAAGTCCTACTATCAATTTCATTCTTGTACCAACTACTTTCTTTTTTCGATACGAAAAGACGTAACCAAGCTTGGTTACGTCTCATTCTATCCAATTAATTGAATAATACACTTACAGATTCTTCTTCGTATACACGAATGATTGCTTCTCCGATTAATGGAGCAACTGAAAGTTCATGTACTTTGTCGATTTTCTTCTCTTCTGGTAATACGATAGAGTTTGTTACAACTAACTCTTTAATATTTGAATTTTGAATACGCTCAATTGCTGGACCAGATAATACTGGGTGCGTACAGCAAGCATATACTTCAGAAGCACCGTTCTCTACAAGAGCGTTTGCTGCTAATGTAATTGTACCAGCTGTATCAATGATGTCATCAATTAAAATCGCTGTTTTACCTTCAATATTACCGATAATGTTCATTACCTCTGATACGTTCGGGCGAGGACGACGCTTATCAATAATAGCAATTGGTGCTTTTAGGCGATCTGCCATTTTTCGAGCACGAGTTACACCACCGTGGTCAGGAGACACGATTACGATATCTTTAAGACCTTTTGTTTCAAAGTAATCCGAAAGAATCGGTACACCCATTAAGTGGTCGATTGGGATATCAAAGAACCCTTGAATTTGTGGAGCATGTAAATCTAGAGTGATTACACGAGTTGCACCTGCTGTTTCAAGCAAGTTTGCTACAAGTTTCGATGTAATTGGTTCACGAGAACGCGCTTTACGGTCTTGACGCGCATAACCATAGTAAGGAATAACAATATTAATTGTTTTTGCAGATGCACGTTTTAATGCATCGATCATAATAAGTAATTCCATGATATGTTCGTTTACTGGGAAGCTTGTAGATTGAATAATGAATACATCGCAACCACGGATACTTTCTTCAATGTTAATTTGAACTTCTCCATCACTAAAACGATCAACAGAACATTTTCCTAGTCCTACTCCAATATGCTTTGCGATTTGCTCAGCAAGTTCCTTATTAGAGTTTAAAGAGAATACTTTCAAATTAGAATTTAGATATTGAGTCGACATCTAGATTAACCCTCCACATTATGATTTTTTCTTATTCAGCAATTGATCAACATAGTCTTCTTTGTTAACTTGACGTGCACGTGCTACTGATAATGCTTTTGATGGAACATTCTCTGTAATTGTAGAGCCTGCCGCTACATAAGCACCATCTTCAACTGTTACTGGCGCAACTAGATTTGAATTACATCCAATAAATACCCCGTTACCAATCACAGTTTTGAATTTATTCTTGCCGTCATAGTTCACCGTAATTGAACCACAACCAAGATTCACGTCTTCTCCAACTTGTGCATCCCCGATATAACTTAAGTGTGAAGCTTTACTTCTATTACCAAAAACAGTTTTTTTGATTTCCACGAAGTTTCCAACGCGTACTTCATCTCCAATAACTGAATCTGGGCGAATATGTGCAAATGGACCAACCGCTACTTCTGTACCAAGTTTACTATCATGTACAGTAGATTGACGAATTGTCGTACGATCTCCAATTTCACTATCGCGAATTACTGTATGCGGTCCAATTTCACAATCAGAACCAATTACAGTATTACCCTCAATAACTGTTCCTGGATGAAGAACTGTATCACTACCGATAATTGCGTCGGCAGAAATATATGTGTTACTTGGATCGATAATTGTAACACCATTCACCATATTTTTTCGGTTGATACGGTTTTTCATAATAACTTCCGCTTGCGATAGAGCGACTCTGTCGTTAACACCTAACGTTTCATCGAAGTGCTCTGTTTGATAAGCTGATACGATATGACCTTCATTTTTTAGAATCTCAATAACATCTGGAAGGTAATATTCACCTTGTACGTTATCATTTGAAACCTTAGAAAGTGAAGCGAATAAAGCTTTATTATCAAAACAATACGTACCTGTATTGATTTCTTTAATAGCTAATTCTTTTTCATTTGCATCCTTATGCTCAACAATCTTTTCAACATGACCATTCTCATTACGAACGATACGACCATATCCAGCAGGTTCTTCTATGTACGCTGTTAGCACCGTTGCCATTGCCCCTGCTTCTTTATGTTGCTGAAGCAATGCTTCCATCGTTTCAGCAGTTATTAGCGGCGTATCACCACAAATAACTAAAGTTGTTCCTTCTTCATTTGCAAGTACACTTGCAGCTTGATCTACAGCATGCGCTGTACCCAGTTGTTCTGCTTGTAATGCAAACTCACTTACGTTTCCTAGCTGTTCTTGTACCATTTCAGCACCATGTCCCACGACTGTTACAAGTTTCTGCAATCCTAATTGAGATACTTGGTCGACAACATGTTGTACCATAGGTTTTCCACATACAGGATGAAGCACTTTGTATAGCTTAGACTTCATACGTGTGCCTTTACCTGCAGCTAGAATCACTGCAAATCTGTTTGACATATAGACCCTCCATCGCAACCTATTTATCCATTAACGATATTATCCTAAATCATCATATATTTCAAGAAACACATTTTAACTATTAAATTTTACCATAATTCTTATAAGATGTTTTACTCTTTAGTATCTTTTTTAAGAAATAAGCTATACTATTTAAAATGATTTTGAAAAAATTAGAAGTTTCTCTTCTTCGTTCGAATAGATTTAGAATTTTCCGAATAAATATTATATAAAATCACAAAAAAACAAACCCCTGTAAATGCTTACAGGGGTTTGCTACAAAATTATAAGGCTTTCTTTCAAAAGCCCTTTTCATTCGAATTTTACGAAGCGCCTGCTTCTTCAAACTCAACCTCTTCTAACTCGCCTAAACGATGATACTCTGTTAAAACCGCATCTTGAATTTTAGAGCGTGTATTAGAATTAATTGGATGTGCAATGTCACGGAATTCTCCATCTGGAGTACGTTTACTTGGCATTGCTACAAATAATCCATTATTACCATCAATTACACGAATATCATGAACAACAAATTCATGGTCTAGAGTAATAGAGGCAATTGCTCTCATGCGGCCTTCTGTGTTTACGCGGCGTAATCTTACGTCAGTTACTTCCATCCTGTGTTCACCACCCTTTTCTAAATAAGCGATATATTTGTATAAATTCCACAAAATTTCTATTTTCCCTTTAATTTTTTAAAAATTTTTAGCACAGTTGAATATAAGGATTAATAGAGGTTATCGCTTACAAAGACTTACTTAACTAGGGCAATTACTTCGATTTCAACCGAAACATCTTTCGGCAATTTTGCTACTTGTACACAAGAACGTGCTGGTTTATGAGTAGAAAAATAAGAGCCGTACACTTCATTAACAGCGTTAAAATCGTCCATATCTTTTAAAAATACTGTTGTTTTTACTACTGTATCAAATGAAGCACCCGCTTCTGCTAATACAGCTTGTAAATTTTCAAATACTTGCTCTGTTTGTACTGTCACATCTCCCGTTACAAGTTCTCCACTTGCTGTTAACGGAATTTGTCCTGAACTATAAAACATATTATTTACAATAATCCCTTGTGAATATGGTCCGATTGCTTGTGGTGCTTTGCTTGTTTGAACAACTTTCATATTTTTTCACCCTTTATTATTTATTTTTACTCTTTAAAAATAGTGCACGAAAAGCAGTTTGTCCATCTATTTTATAATTTATAAATAGAATAAAAAAAGATAAAGCTATCCGCTTTATCTTTTTATTCAGCCTCTACAAGCCCCTCATCAAATGGTGCCAGTGAATAATTTCCCTTTTCCACCTGAATTGCTTTTTCTTTCACATCAACTTCTGACAGACGAATTAATGATACAAAATTATTAATCAGTCGTTCTTCGATGTCCGTAGATTCTACTAATACTCCAATACCGACAACATTAGCCTTAAACTCTTCTAACATGCTCATCATACCTTGAATTGTTCCGCCGGCTTTCATGAAGTCATCAATAATTAAAACATTTGATCCCTCTGGAAGGCTACGCTTTGCTAATGTCATTGTTTGAATTCTCTTAGAAGAACCTGATACATAGTTAATACTAACAGTAGGTCCCTCTGTTACCTTATTATCTTTTCTCGCAATTACTACTGGTACATCTAAGTAGTTTGCTACCGCATAAGCAAGTGGAATCCCTTTTGTCGCTACCGTCATAACTGCGTCAATTGGTTGCCTAGCAAAAACAGAAGCAAACAAACGACCTGCGCCATTAATATAGCGAGGATTGCTTAAAAGATCTGTCATATATAAGTAACCGCCAGGCAAGATACGACCCGGATTTTCAAATAAGTTACAAAGCTCACCAATAATTAGGTCTGCCTCTTCTTCACTTATATATGGTATATATTTCACTCCTCCTGCTGCTCCTGGTATCGTTTGCAATGTGCCGACCCCTTGTTGTTCAAACGTTTGCTTAATAATAACTAAATCCTCACTAATGGAAGACTTAGCTGATTGATACCTTTCAGCAAAAAAAGTGAGAGAAACTAGCTGACGAGGATTTTGTAACAAGTAATACGTCATATCGACCAATCTTGTACTTCGTCTAATTTTCATACCCTCACCTCAAATCACGAATATTTTAAACAAATCATAACGTATTATACGTCTTTATTCAAGCGTTTCTCGCTCTCCTAATAAACGTACGGCATATACTTGTTCGCAAAATCCCTTTAATCCGTTATAAATCCGATGCATTCGCGAATCATGGTGTACAAGGCCGAATACAGTTGGACCACTTCCACTCATTAATACAGCATCTGCTCCAAATCGCTTCATCTGTGCTTTAATACGAGCAACTTCAGGATGCATCTTAAATGTTACATCTTCTAAAACATTGCCAACAGTATCACAAATTCCTTTGTAATCCCCAGCATTTATAACATCCACCATTTTATCTACATTTGGATGTGTAACTCGATTTAATTTTAAATTTCCATACACATCAGCAGTAGATACACCAATATGTGGCTTCGCCAAAATAACCCAACAAGAAGGCGGAGTCTTTATATGCTCAATTTGCTCTCCTCTTCCAGTGGCAAGTGCTGTCCCGCCATATACACAGAACGATACATCTGATCCAATTTCTGATCCAAGCTTTGCTAATTCGTCAATTGTAAGCCCTAAATTCCATAATTTATTAAGGCCACGTAATGTCGCTGCTGCATCACTACTTCCACCTGCTAATCCAGCCGCAACTGGAATCGTTTTTTCAATAGTAATAGATACACCTTTTTTCACATTAAACTTCTCTTTTAATAATCTCGCTGCTTGATAAGCTAAATTTCGTTGGTCGTCTGGGACATACCGATTATGGGATAAAATTTCAATACGGTCTTCTGCTAATTCCGTTAGTTCTAAACGATCCGCTAAATCAATTGTTGTCATAATCATTTTCACTTCATGATATCCGTCTTGTCTTTTTCCCAGTACATCTAACGACAGATTAATCTTTGCTGGTGCTTTCACTAGTAGCTTCAATCTATTCACCCACTCTATGTACTCAATCTTTTATCGTTTATTTTACCATAAATTTATAGTAAGACGATGACACTTCCCTAATTATAACGAAAAGCATTAAGAATGAAACTATTTATGTAAAATGATGGCACCTTTTAGAGTACAAAAAGCCGAGGAATCACTCCTCGGCTACCGTAACATAGAAAGTATCTTACAACTACTGGTTTTGTTTCATCAATTGCTGTTCTGCAATTTCTATAGCACGTTTCACCATGTTACCAGCATCTTTCGCACGAATTCCGCCCCATCCTTCTTTCTGAACAACATCATAAAAACCTAGCTCTTTTGCTAGCTCTTCTTTAAAATGATTTGACATGACACCTCTTCGTCTACTCAATGCAGAGTCCCTCCTTATTTTGCTACGGTATAGTTAGTATGCAAAATAATATAGCTTTTCATTTGTGGGAATATATGTAACGATACATGAATTATAAAATGACTTCATTATGTGGTTCATCATAAAATGTTAACTCCACTGTCTCTGTTAAAACATCTGCATAACTATAAGATACACGTTGCAGCGCATCTTCTTGTTGATCTAACTGTACAACAAACACAGAACGGTATGTTTCTGCAAGTACACCCGATTGCTCCACAGTTTTTCTTCTTCCACTATTAGCCTTTAACATAAGTCTCTGTCCAAGATGGTGATCTAATTCGCTTTTAATTTCATCTAAACGTTTTGACATATACCTTGCTACACCTCGCTGTAATTTAGATTGAACACTTAAAACACGATATATCTATCCCAATGATTAACTGCAATTCATAGACAATATCATTATAAAAGCATCATGCGTTCGAATAGATAGAAGAAATACTATATTGTAAAAGTATCATTATGTAGTCTTTACGCTCTTACCACTTTTTATCCAAATTCATTTCATTCCCTTTCACATAAAAAAGCAAGATACATATGTACCTTGCTTACTCTTCATAGTGTTGAAAAGGTAATCCAGTTCGTAAAATCCCCCTCGTTTCAATCCCACCTAGTCCCTTTTCACCAGTAATCGTATTACGTACAACATCCCATACATTGACTCTCTCCATAAATGAGGTAAAACTAATTTTACCAACCACATATACAGGATCTAGTGCATGAATATTAATCCTGGACGGGGAACTAGCGAAGTTAGCACCTGCTCGAATTAACGCCTCGAAATGCGATTGACACGCCCCCGCAAAAATAACGAGTTGATCCAATGATGGATATTTTTTTCGCACTTCTCTAACAGCCTGTACAAAATGTCTTGAGTGCCTATATGCTGCTAAATCTCCCTTTACCCCTTTTGACTTTGTATAAGCATCATGCCCTGTAATAACTAAAATATCTGGACGAAAATGATCGATTAAGTCTACTACCTTTTCGTGCATCTCCGTTTCCTTACAATGAATACCCTGTACAGGAACACCGATTTTATTATATAAGTCTAAGCACTTACGTAAATATAAAGGATCCCCATCTATATGCAATACACGCCCTGGCATTTGAAAATAATTCACTTCACTTGTGTACCCACCAGTTGAAGTGTGTTCATGCCTTTGTTTCATCAATACATAATCTTGTTGGAATAAACGGTACGTACGCTCCATTGTCTCTTTTTCACGCTTCACTCTTTTTTTATGTTCTCGTTGATCTATACTAATTAAATCTTCAAGCGGCGCATCTGCCACGAGTCTAATTTCCTCTCCAAACAATATAGCTATCTCGCCTTTTATTTCTATAATACGAAAAAGGATATCCCTATTATGAGAATATCGTTCCACTAATTCTCCAACATGTAAAGCCATTCTCCTACCTCCAAACTCGTTAGGCCATCTTACCTGTTTTTAAAGTATGAATGTAGGAGAGAAAAGGTGACAAAAGGGACAGTTCAAGTTGAACTGTCCCTTTTATATTCTTATGATAATTTATGAAGAACTAATGCATTACTTAATGTTGCAAACTCCTCAATAGATAACGTTTCGCCTCTTCGCTTTGGATCAATTCCTACTTCTGTTAAAATTTGATTCAACAGCTCTTTATCTTTCGGGAAACCATTTAAATTATTTGATAAGTTATTCATTAAAGTTTTACGACGTTGCGCGAAGCTTGCTCGTACTACTTCAAAGAAGAACGTCTCATCCGCCACCTCTACAACTGGTTTCGGACGCTTTAGAAGACGAATAATTGCAGAATCAACATTTGGTTGTGGCACAAACACTGTACGTGGCACAGTCATGACTGTTTCTACCTCTGTATAATACTGAATAGCGATTGATAAAGAACCATACTCTTTCGTTCCAGGTTTAGCTGCTAAACGATCCCCAACTTCTTTTTGCATCATAACAACAAATCCACGAACAGGTAATTTCTCTTCCAGCAATTTAAATAAAATTGGCGTTGTAATATAGTATGGTAAGTTAGCTACTACCATTACATCTTGCCCTTCTTCAAATTGCTCACTAAACACCTCATGTACATCTGCCTTTAGTACATCTTTATTGATAACTGTAACGTTGCCATATGGAGCTAATGTCTCATCTAAAATCGGTAATAACCTTTGATCAATTTCAAAAGCCACTACTTTTTTAGCACGCTTCGCTAATTGTTCTGTTAATGCACCGATACCTGGTCCAATTTCAATTGCACCACTTTCTGAACCAATTTCAGCGTGATCAACGATACGATTTAATACATTCGTATCAATTAAAAAATTTTGCCCTAAACTTTTTTTGAATGAAAATCCATACTTTTCAACAATGTCTTTCGTACGATTTGGTGTTGCGATATCCTTCATTTTCTTTCCTCCTGTATGACTTGCTTGTAAGCTTCTGCAAATGATTCTTTTGAAACTTGAAACATTTGTAAACGTTTATGTAACTGTTTTGCATTTGTATAACCAATCTTTAATAGCTTACCCATTCTTTCTCTGCGACTCTTTGCCATTTCTCCGCCCACTAAACCTGCATCGACTAGATCGCTCCAACTAATTTCACTTGTGTAAGCTTCCATTTCTTCATGTATATTCTCTAAAGCACGGCGAATTGATTCATTAGAAGCATGTTCAATTCCGACACCTTTTTTCCTCTTAGCAAGTGCTTCTTCCTTCGGTAAAAAAGCATGTTTACATCCAGGCACCTTATCAGAAATAATTTTTCGAATACGCTCTCCAGGATAATCCGGATCTGTGAAAATAATAACGCCTCGTTTTTGCAGCGCTAATTTAACTTGCTCAATAACATGATCACCGATTGCTGAACCGTTCGTTTCAATTGTATCCGCATCAACAGCACGCTTAATCGCAACTGTATCATCTTTACCTTCTACAACGATAATCTCTTTAATTTTCATGCTTGCCTCCACACTCGTTTCGTCTCTACTTAGTAAAACAAAAAAATGACGACTTTTCCATTATTATTTTCCCCATTCTTGCATTTTAAAAAATAGAATGGCAAAAAATTTGTTCTCTCTCCTTATTGTAACACTTCCTCATTCGCCTTCGTTTTCTCTACCACTTCTACTACTCCATTTCTCAAAAAATAAAAAGAATGGGCTCCCCCATTCTTTTTATTCAACACCAAATAAAGCTTTTGCATTCTTAGTTGTTACTTCCGCTACCTCTTCATAAGAAATTCCTTTTAAATTCGCAATTTCTTCTGCTACGAGTTTTACATAGCTCGGTTCATTTCGTTTTCCGCGAAATGGATGTGGTGTTAAATATGGACAATCTGTCTCAATTAACAATTTCTCTAGTGGAATCTCCACAGCAACTTCTTTTGGTTTCTTAGCGTTTTTAAATGTAACTGGCCCGCCCAACGAAATTAAAAAGTTCATATCAACGCATCGCTGCGCTACTTCAACACTACCGCTAAAGCAATGCATAATGCCTCCTACTTCAGCTGCATTCTCTTCCTCTAGAATATCAACAATATCTTGAGTTGCATCGCGGTTATGTATAATAATTGGTAATTTCACCTTTTTGGCTAATGCAATTTGTTTACGGAATACTTCCTTCTGTATTTCCTTCGGTGACTTATCCCAGTGATAATCTAAGCCCATTTCTCCAAGTGCAACGACTTTAGGATGGGAAGCAAGTTCTTCTAACCAAGCTAAATGTTCTTCTGTCATGTCGATTGCATCCACAGGATGCCATCCAACCGCAGCATAAATAAAATCATAAGCTTCCGCTAATTCAATCGCCTTTTTTATCGTTACTTCATCAAATCCAACAACAACTGTATATGTAACTCCCGCTTCTTTCATTCGTGCAATAACTTCTTGTAAATCTTCTTCAAATTGCTCTGCGTTCAAATGTGAATGTGTATCAAACAACATAATACATAACTCCTTTTATATTGAAATCAAGTTTATTCTACAAAAATAAGCTTTTTAATAACTTAACGATAACAATACTACAATTTTAATGCAAAAATAGAGAGTGTAAAAAGAAAAAAGACGCTTCACACATGTTACACGTGAAACATCTCTTTTCTTGTCTTAATTACTTGATTTTTGTACCATTAGGCAGATTTTGATCGATTGATGCTAATGACAATACGCCATTCTCTTCACCTGCTAAAATCATACCTTGTGATAATTCACCGCGTAATTTTACAGGCTTTAAGTTCGTTACACAAATAACCTTTTTACCTTTTAGTTCTTCCGGAGAATAGAATTTTGCAATCCCAGAAACAACTTGACGCTTTTCTGTACCTAAATCAAGCTGAATTTTTAATAACTTATCTGCTTTTTTCACAGGTTCAGCCGATATTACTTCTGCTACTCGTAATTCTACTTTGAAGAAATCATCAATTGTAATTTCTTCTGCTTTCGGTTCTTCTTCTTTTTTCTCCTCAACTTTAGGAGCAGAACCTTTCATTTGTTCTTTAATATACTCTACTTCTACTTCCATTTCTAAACGTGGGAAGATTGGTTGTCCTTTTTCTACTTTTGTTCCAGCTGGAATACAGCCAATTGCAGATAGACTTTCCCAAGATTTATGCGCTTCATCAGTAAGGCCAAGTTGAGCAAACATTTTGCTCGGTGCCACTGTTAGGAATGGCATAAGCATAATACCTGTTTGACGAAGTACTTCCGCTAAATGAGCCATTACAGAAGCCAATTTCTCACGATCACTCTCATCTTTCGCTAGTACCCATGGTTGTGTTTCATCAATATATTTATTCGTGCGGCTAACCAATTGCCAAATTGAGCTTAAAGCTACAGAGAACTCCATATTCTCCATTGCTTCTTCTACTTTTTTCAATGTATCTTTTGCAAACGTTACTAATGTTTCATCAAACTCCGTTACATTTGCTTTATATGCAGGAATCTCTCCGTTAAAGTACTTATCAATCATAGCTACTGTACGATTTAATAAGTTACCTAAGTCATTTGCTAAATCGAAATTGATACGTTCAACAAATCCTTCTGGTGTGAACACCCCGTCAGATCCGAATGGAACTTCGCGAAGTAGGTAGTAACGTAATGCGTCTAATCCGTAACGATCAATTAATGTAACTGGATCTACTACGTTTCCTTTTGATTTACTCATTTTTCCGTCTTTCATTAAAATCCAACCATGAGCAAATACTTTTTTCGGAAGAGGTAAATCTAATGCCATTAAAATGATTGGCCAATAAATTGTATGGAAACGAACAATTTCTTTTCCAACTAAATGCACATCTGCTGGCCAGAATTTCTTATACTTCTCTTCATTTGCTGTTCCATAACCTAGTGCTGTAATGTAGTTAGATAATGCGTCAACCCATACGTAAATAACGTGTTTCGGGTTACCTGGAACACGAACTCCCCAGTCAAATGACGTACGAGAAACTGCTAAATCTTCTAATCCTGGTTTAATGAAGTTATTAATCATTTCATTTTTACGAGACTCTGGCTGAATGAAATGTGGGTTATCTTCATAGAACTTTAATAGTCTGTCGACATATTTACCCATTCTAAAGAAATATGATTCTTCACGAACAAGTTCTACATCGTGACCACTATCTGGACTTTTTCCTCCAACTACTTTATCGCCTTCCATAATTGGATCTACTAATTGATGCGCTGTATAGAATGTTTCATCTTGTACAGAATACCAACCTTCATATTCATCCAGATAAATATCACCTTGATCTACTAACTGCTTGAAGATTTTTTCGACAACATCTTTATGACGATCTTCAGTTGTACGAATAAAATCATCATAAGATATATCCATTTTTCCCCATAGTTCTTTAATTCCTGAAACAATGTTATCCACATACGCTTGTGGTGTAACATTTAATTCTTCTGCTTTCTTTTGGATCTTCTGCCCATGTTCATCAGTTCCTGTTAAATAATGAACATTGTATCCTTGCATACGCTTATAGCGCGCCATCGCATCTCCTGCTACTGTCGTATAAGCATGTCCAATGTGTAATTTTCCACTTGGATAATAAATTGGGGTAGTAATATAAAAGGACTTATTTTCCTCTGTCATTGTTTTGGACCTCCCGAATAACCTCATATGTATTTATAAACAGTATATCAAAAACTCATATATAAAGTGAAACTTTAATCAGTAAGGGGCTTGTTCATCTCCCGCTAATCATTTCCTTTCACCAAATGGACTTTTACCAACGGCCCGGCACTCACTTAACTTCTTTGTCCCAGCCTAATGTTGGGGTGGAAGTCTTACTATTCAAAAGTAATGGGATAGAAATGAGTTAATACTCAATATCCTTATCATCTATTACTCATATTTCAAAAAAATATACACCTTTCACACATAATATATAAACTTTTCAGAAAATAAAGTGAAATATGTGTAGAAATTACTCCCATTCTATTATATATAAGAAGTAAGAAATCTATAAATCTTTTTAAAAAATATAGAATTAAAGAATTGACGGAAATGTAAATGATTGGTATCATATGTCCATAGGGTATTTTGTCGAAAAATGACGAATCAAAAAATAGACTCGAAACTTATAAACTATTTATTTAGGAGGAAAAGAATTATGAAATCTACTGGTATCGTTCGTAAAGTTGATGAATTAGGTCGTGTGGTAATTCCAATCGAATTACGCCGTACTTTAGGTATTGCAGAAAAGGATGCTCTTGAAATCTACGTTGATGACGAGAAAATCATCTTAAAAAAATATAAGCCAAACATGACTTGCCAAGTAACTGGTGAAGTATCTGATGGTAACCTATCTTTAGCTGAAGGTAAAATTATCTTAAGCAAAGAAGGCGCTGAGCAAATCTTAAACGAACTTCAAGATTATATCGAAACAGCAAAATAAGCTTCTCAATTATGAGAAGCTTATTTTTTATCAACATGATAGGTTTGATATACGTCGCGTTTCGACAAATCTCGATCTTTAGCGACTGTTTTTATCGCCTCTTTTGAATTCATACCTTTTTCATTTATATAATGTTCAATATGATCATATACCGAAATAGGTTCCCACCATTGTTCTTCTGGGGCAGGTTCTTCCGTTGAACCAGCTACTAAAATACAAAACTCACCACGAACTTCATTTTGCTTTGTCCATTCAATCGCTTCCTCAACTGTCCCTCTAATAAATTCTTCAAATTTCTTCGTTAACTCTCGACATAATACAATTTCTCTGTTCCCCAATACTTCTTGCATTGAGATTAAAGTATCATCCAGACGGTGAGGTGCCTCATAAAACATCATTGTAGTTTGTACATATCGAAGTTTTTCTAATTCCAGTTTTCTTTCCTTTTTATTTCTTTGTAAAAACCCATAGAAATAAAATTGTTTTGTCTCAAGACCTGATGCAATTAATGCTGTAAGAGCCGCATTTGCCCCAGGAAGCGGAATTACGTGATATTGTTCAGCTACTGCCTCGACAACAATATCATAGCCTGGATCGGAAATACACGGCATACCAGCATCGCTTACGATGGCTACAGTCTTGCCTTCTTCTAACTTATCTAAAATTTTACGTCCACTTACTTCCTTATTATGCTCATGATAACTCATAACCGGTGTTTCGATTTCAAAATAATTACAAAGCTTCTTCGTTTGCCTTGTATCTTCCGCTGCAATAACATCTGCCTCTTTTAAAATGCGGATCGCACGAAATGTCATATCTTCTAAATTTCCAATTGGAGTCGGTACTAAATATAACATTCCTTTTTCAGTTTGCTGAAAGCTTTTTTGTTGCCACATATGGTTCTCCTTTTTGCATGTATTCTTCTTTTTGTTTTCTATTTAATTGCTTAAAATAATACTCTGCCTGCATAGCTGTACGCTTATCTTCATGAAATTCTATATACTTTAAAACAACAGGAAGTCTAGCACGCGTATACCTAGCCCCTTTTCCGCTATTATGCGTTTGAACCCGCTTCTCTATATGATTTGTATATCCAGCATAATAACTTCCATCAGAGCACTCTACTACATAAAAACAATGCTTATTCTTCTCCATATAAAATTGAACGAATCTCCTTTGTATATTCATTATTTTCTTCATATACAAAAAGAGGTGGCAATATTTTTAAATCTGCGTTTCCGTCCTTAATTCCTTCAATTAACAATGTATTCGCTTCTTTCCCTGCCTTAGGATAAACAAATCGTACACGCTTTGGTTCAATTTTATATTTACGCATTAATGTAACAATGTCTAGTAAACGACCTGGACGATGTACAAATGCTACTTTCCCACCCTGTTTTACTAGCTGACTGCTTGCAGATACAACATCCTCTAATGTACACATAATTTCATGACGAGCTATCGCCAAATGTTCATTCATATTTTTTTCAGAAGTTGCAGGTGTTTGGAAGTAAGGCGGATTACATGTGACAACATCATATTGATGACGGCCCAGTTTCTCCGGCATATCTTTTAAATCCCCATGTATTAAGTGAATTCTTTCTTCTAATTTATTATATTGAACGCTTCTTATTCCCATATCATATAAACGTTCTTGAATTTCCACACCTGTAATATTCCCTTTTGTTCTTGTACTTAATAGCAGAGGTACAACTGCGTTACCTGTACACAGATCGAGTAAATTACCTTTTTGAATTGGCACCCAAGCAAAGTCTGCAAGTAAAACAGCATCTAAAGAAAAATTAAATACCGATGGACTTTGTATAATTTTCATTTCTTGCGCTAATAAGTAATCTAAACGTTCATCTTCATATAAATTCATATACTACTCCTTTTCTTACCCTTAACCTACCCTATTGGATCTTCTACTAATATAAAACACATTTCGTTCTATTCCCATGTATAAAAAATTACCTTTCCAATTATAATTGGAAAGGTAATTTCACTTTTTATTTAAAAATGACAGACAGAATAAACAATCTCCCTCTTTACGTACACTTCCATAATGTAGATTACAAATATGAAAACCCTCTTGATACAGTCTTGCTAAATTATCGTAGCCTTCACCAATATCTGTCTTTGGCTTCACTTCTTTACGTTTTTGAGTTTTTTGTTTTTCTTTAATCTGCACTTCTTCAAAACGTTGTCGCAAATTTTCATTTTCCATTTTTATATGTTGGTTTTCTTCCAATAACTCTGCAAGATGTTGTTTTAATTCTCCCAACTGTTTATATAAATGTCCAATTTGCTCTTCCATACTAGAAACCGATGCAAAAATATCCTTTTTCTCCACAAGCACCCACCTCATTAATCTGTGGTTTGACTCGAAACGACCCCTTTATTCACTAATTCATCTAACGTATATTCTACTATCCGTTCCTTGTCTACTAGTTCCACTTGAATTAATCTTTCTAAAATATTTAATCCGATAACACGGCCAGTACCATGCGGGGTTTGTATACGTTGATCTAAATCAGGAAGTTGTTCCTTTGCTGCCTCATATTCATCATTCTCATATTTTAAGCAACACATTAAGCGACCACATAAACCAGAGATTTTTGCAGGATTTAATGATAAATTTTGATCCTTAGCCATTTTAATGGATACAGGTTCAAAATCTCCTAAAAAAGTAGAACAACAAAGCATACGACCACATGGACCAATACCACCAAGCATCTTCGCTTCATCACGAACACCAATTTGTCTTAGTTCAATTCTTGTCCTAAAAATTGCCGCTAAGTCCTTAACTAGTTCGCGGAAATCAATCCGACCATCCGCAGTAAAGTAGAAAATAATCTTATTACGATCGAACGTATACTCTACATCTACCAGTTTCATATCAAGATTATGCTCTACTACCTTTTGTTGACAAACTTGATATGCTTCTTTCGCAGCATGTTTGTTCTCTTCAACAATGGTACGATCATTTTCATTTGCAATACGAATAACTTTTTTCAGCGGTAATACAACGTCGTTTTCATCAACTTGCTTTTTGGTAATAACTACTTTTCCGTATTCAATACCTCTTACCGTTTCTACAATTACGAACTCATTTTCAGAGATATCGAACTGATTCGGATCAAAGTAATATACCTTTCCGGCCTTCTTAAAGCGAACACCTACTACATCATACAAAACGGTCATCCCTCCTGCAACCGCAACACTAACTGTTCGAACACAAGCTGCGCATTTACATTAGCGTTGATTCTATTTTTTGCCTCTAATATATTAAAGAGAGCTGATACAATGCGCTTCTGAGCATAGGAGAAAGATTCAAATATCTCTTTCTGCTCATGAAAAACAAGACGATCTTCTTCTCCAAGTTGAACATATAATAAATCCTTATAAATAAGGAGTAACATATCTAAACCTTGCTGTAATTGTTCTTTCTCTCCAAAGTGTTTTCCCCATTTTTCTTGTACAAAAAAAATAGAGGTTTTATCTTTTTCGAGCGCTTCACATAATTTTATCACTAAAGCTCGTCCTTGTGCAAACCATTCATCATCACACAAAGCTAAAGCTTCTTCAAAACTATTCGTAAGTTGTGCAGCAAGGGTCGCTAAAGGTGCTGTAATACCTTCATCCTGTAATCTTTTAATTAAAGATTCAGTAGGTAATGGTCTAAATGTAACAACTTGACAGCGAGATAAAATCGTATTTAAAATTTGATGACTTTGTTCAGTAAGTAAAATAGCTGTTGTATCACTACTTGGTTCTTCTAAAAATTTTAAGAGTGTATTCGCTGCGTTTGCTGTCATACGATCTGCATGCTCAATAATGTATACTTTTTTATTTGCCTCTAATCCTGTTTTTGAAAACTCTTCTTGTAAATCGTGAATTTGCTGCTTCTTAATAGATAATCCGTCTGGTTTAACAATATGTAAGTTAGGGTGGTTACCTGAATCAATTCGCTTACAATTTGTACATACGTGACAGGGCTCTACCCCATTCCTTTGGGAACAGAGAAAACTCTTTGCCATCTGAATTGCTGTCGCAAACTTCCCTGTTCCTTTCCCTCCCTCTAACAAATAAGCGTGGGATATACGCTCTTTTGCAATGCTATTCATCAACATTTTTACACCGATGGGCTGTATACCAGAAAGCTGCTCCCACGTCACCGTCATAATGCATACCTCACTTATTTCATTCTTTCCTTCTATTATAACAATTTCTCTTCTATAATCTGAACAACTTCTTCTATAAGTTGTTCCATTGGTTGATCAGCATTTACCACTACAATACGATCTGAGAAACGTTCTACAACTTGTAAATATCCTTCACGCACTCGTTTATGGAAAGAGATATCTTCCATGTCTAATCGATTCACTTCGCGTCCCGCATCTTTTTCAATTCTAGCTAAACCAACCTCGGGTTCAATGTCTAGGTAAATTGTTAAACTAGGCATGCAGTCTTCTGTTGCGAAACGATTGATTTCA
Organism: Bacillus luti; assembly: GCF_009739945.1. Lineage (NCBI taxonomy): Bacteria > Bacillati > Bacillota > Bacilli > Caryophanales > Bacillaceae > Bacillus > Bacillus luti. The sequence continues at coordinate 5,083,614 of NZ_CP040336.1, forward strand.
AATACTTTATCCATACCTAATCCTCTTGCATAGCCTTGATAAGCTAAAGAGCTATCTATAAAACGATCACATAGCACAAGATAGTTTTCATTAAGCGCTGGCATAACCTTTTCCACTAAATGTTGTCTACGTGCAGCGGCATATAGAAGTGCCTCTGTACGTGCTTCCATCATCGTATATTCTTGTTTATGTAAAATCGTTCTAATATCCTCAGAAATTGCAATACCACCTGGTTCTCTCGTCGCCATTACCTTTTGTTCTTTTTGCTCAAAATATGGTAATAATCTTTTAATTAACGTTGTTTTACCCGAACCTTCTGGCCCCTCAATTGTTACAAATAATCCCTTCATCCTAAAACCTACTTTCTATATCATACACTTTCATATCTTTCGTGCTTCCTTGAAAACGAGCTCCTGTTTTCTCTAAATACATAATTTGCTCTTTATGTTCTGAAGTAATTCTTTCACCATACATAATCAATGGAATTCCAGGTGGATACGGAATTACCATTTCCGCCGCTATCATCCCAACCGCTTCTTCTATCGGTACTACTTTTGTTTTGTATCCTTCTAGTTGCTTATACGTATACGGTAAAGGAGTGAATTCTCTTTTATAAGTATAACGAATAGATTCGTTCTTGTCTTTCCTCTCATAATGTTCCAATGCTACTCGAATTATCTCTATAGCCTTCATGTACTCCTGACTTACTTGCAGAGGTAAAATAAATAGGACATTATATGGATCTGCCATTTCTGTATATATTCCGACCTTTTCAAACAAAGACTGTAATTCATATCCGGATAGCTGACAACGAGTTTGTACAGTAACCTTTAAATCATCTTGCAACGGATATTGTAAAACAGCTATTTGTGGAATAGAGTACAATCCTTTTTTAAATCCCCGTAAAAACCCAATAATTTCATCGTGACCTTTTTCTTTTATACTCGCTAGGGTAAAGCGCGCTATATCAAGAGAAGCCATAATTGGATATGACGGACTACTAGATTGTAGCATACTCAAATAAGTAGAAACTTTTTCTTTATCGACTAAATGACTATTTATATGTAAATAGGATCCCATTGTCATCGCAGGTAATGTTTTATGTGCAGAATGAACTACAATATCTGCACCATATTCTAATGCTGACTTTGGAAATGGGTCTCCTAAGCAAAAGTGTGCTCCGTGAGCCTCGTCCACTAAAACAGGGATTTTATGTGCATGTGCATAAGCAATACTTGCCTCTAAATCTATTCCCATACCATAATAATTAGGATGCGTTAAAATGAGAGCTTTAGCATTAGGATATTTTTCAATTGCTTCTATAATAACTTCATCATGAATTCCCACTGGCACGTTATACGCCTCATCAATCCATGGGTCTAGAAAAATCGGATTCGCACCCGCTAGTTTCAACCCATTAATGATTGATTTATGACAGTTTCTTTGCACAAGGACAATGTCATGCTCACCGCAGCAAGACAAAATCATTGCTAAATTTCCCACTGTTGAACCATTAATTAAAAAATAACTTTTTTTTGCACCATATACATCAGTTAACAATTGTTGCGCTTCATTTATACATTCAAACGGACTATGTAAATCATCTAATCCTGTTAACTCTGTTACATCAATGGATAGTATATCTTTAAACTCTCCAATAGCTTCCTGTGGGAAGTTTAAACCATTCTTATGACCTGGAACATGAAGAGATAGCGGCTCTCTTCCTTTAAACTCTATTAAAGCCTCATATAAAGGCATACGATTTTGATTCATATATACCTCTTCCTTATTATTCATTCTTTATCTATTATACAGAACAAAAAAAATAATAGGCATACGCCTATTTAAAAATATGATACTTCTAATTTTCGAAGTTGTTTTAAATAATGTATATATTTCGGATCATTCGTCTCGGTATTCACCATATCCTTTTCACATTCATGACATATCAAATTATTATAAACATATATACCTTCTTTTCTTTTTGTCTCACACACGATGCAAATTTCACTTTGTAATTTCATATCCTTTCCTCCCCTATTTTAATACACATATTTTGTACTACTATTCCTTAACAATTTACAGAAAAATATACATCAATCTCTTATATAATATGATTTACTCTTGGGCAACGTGTTTGTATTACCTTTACTTCTTTCACATATTGTTTAACAACATAAAAAAACACGAGTCAAATGACTCGTGTTTTAAGTTGCTTGGCGACGTCCTACTCTCACAGGGACAAGGTCCCAACTACCATCGGCGCTAGAGAGCTTAACTTCCGTGTTCGGTATGGGAACGGGTGTGACCTCTCTGCCATCATCACCAAACTATGAAGGCATATTCCTTCAAAACTAGATAACATTGCTACATATTATATGGTTAAGTCCTCGATCTATTAGTATTCGTCAGCTCCACATGTCACCATGCTTCCACCTCGAACCTATCAACCTGATCATCTTTCAGGGATCTTACTAGCTTACGCTATGGGAAATCTCATCTTGAGGGGGGCTTCATGCTTAGATGCTTTCAGCACTTATCCCTTCCGCACATAGCTACCCAGCTATGCCCTTGGCAGAACAACTGGTACACCAGCGGTGCGTCCATCCCGGTCCTCTCGTACTAAGGACAGCTCCTCTCAAATTTCCTACGCCCACGACGGATAGGGACCGAACTGTCTCACGACGTTCTGAACCCAGCTCGCGTACCGCTTTAATGGGCGAACAGCCCAACCCTTGGGACCGACTACAGCCCCAGGATGCGATGAGCCGACATCGAGGTGCCAAACCTCCCCGTCGATGTGGACTCTTGGGGGAGATAAGCCTGTTATCCCCGGGGTAGCTTTTATCCGTTGAGCGATGGCCCTTCCATGCGGAACCACCGGATCACTAAGCCCGACTTTCGTCCCTGCTCGACTTGTAGGTCTCGCAGTCAAGCTCCCTTATGCCTTTGCACTCTACGAATGATTTCCAACCATTCTGAGGGAACCTTTGGGCGCCTCCGTTACACTTTAGGAGGCGACCGCCCCAGTCAAACTGCCCACCTGACACTGTCTCCCGGGTCGATAAGACCCGTAGGTTAGAATTTCAATACAGTCAGGGCGGTATCCCACCAGCGCCTCCACCGAAGCTAGCGCTCCGGTTTCAATGGCTCCCGCCTATCCTGTACAAACTGTACCAAAATTCAATATCAGGCTACAGTAAAGCTCCACGGGGTCTTTCCGTCCTGTCGCGGGTAACCTGCATCTTCACAGGTACTATAATTTCACCGAGTCTCTGGTTGAGACAGTGCCCAAATCGTTACACCTTTCGTGCGGGTCGGAACTTACCCGACAAGGAATTTCGCTACCTTAGGACCGTTATAGTTACGGCCGCCGTTTACTGGGGCTTCAGTTCAGAGCTTCGCTTACGCTAACCCCTCTCCTTAACCTTCCAGCACCGGGCAGGTGTCACCCCCTATACTTCGCCTTACGGCTTCGCAGAGAGCTGTGTTTTTGCTAAACAGTCGCTTGGGCCTATTCACTGCGGCTTTCCGTTAAGAAAGCACCCCTTCTCCCGAAGTTACGGGGTCATTTTGCCGAGTTCCTTAACCAGAGTTCTCTCGCACACCTTAGGATTCTCTCCTCGCCTACCTGTGTCGGTTTGCGGTACAGGCACCTTTTATCTCGCTAGAAGCTTTTCTTGGCAGCGGGGAATCAAAGACTTCGCTCCATAAGGAGCTTCCCCATCACAACTCAGCCTTCACGATAAGCGGATTTGCCTACTTATCAGCCTAATTGCTTGGACGTGCACAACCAATCGCACGCTTCTTCTATCCTTCTGCGTCCCTCCATTGCTCAAACGATAAAGAGGTGGTACAGGAATATCAACCTGTTGTCCATCGCCTAC
>NZ_CP040336.1:5092500-5107500 GCF_009739945.1 Bacillus luti
ATATCTTCTGGATCTACAACTTCTTCTTTAACTTTTACTTCAAGAATTTGCTTATGACCATTCGCAATAACTGTGATCATACCGCCGCCAGCTGTACCTTCAACTGTTTTTTCACCAAGTTCTTCTTGCGCTTTTGCCATATCTTTTTGCATTTTTTGCATTTGTTTCATCATGTTATTCATATTTCCCATTCCGCCACGCATCATAATTAATTCCTCCTAATTATTATTACTCTTTTATTTCAATGAGTTCTTGCCCTACTAATTTTACTGCCTCTTCTATAAGAGGGTCTTCTTTTTTCTCTGGGCTTTCTTCAGAACTTCCGCCTTCACGCTGTAAAAAATCTTCACGGATTTTACCCCATTCACTTTTTGGAATGGCAATCATATTTAATCTTTTACTTAGCAATTCAAATAAAGCTTGTTCCACTGTATCCATAGCTTCTCGATTTTCGCTTGCCATTTTACAGTGAATCTCGTATTGGAACGCTAAAACGTAAGTATCATCCGAAGCCGCTACTGGTTCGCTATTTTCTAATAAAACCGCAAACGCTACTTTGTTGTATGCTTTGAGTCTTCCTAACAACTCACCCCATACAGCCTTTAATTGTTCTAAATCTTGACGCTTCGCTTGCTTTAATACTTCATTTACGCGTCCGACAGGAATCTTCATACTACCTGTCCGCACTGACTTTGGTGTTGCGCGTGTTTCTCTAACTTCCTGCTGCACACCAGCCGGCACACCATTCTTTTTAACTTGTTCTAACTCTTTCTCCAGTTGCTGCATTCTGTTCATAATTGCTTGCAAACGATCTGTACCGTTTGCTTGCATCATAAACTGCTGACACAGTTGCACCATAACAACTTCTAAGAAAATCCGCGGATGATTTGTCCACTTCATTTCTTGTTGGCCTTTACTAAGGGTATGAATGATTTCATAGATTACTTCCGGTTGCATTTCTTCGCTTAACATACGGAATTGCTCATCTACCATTACCCGCTCCAACATATGTTCTAGTTGCGGTGAAGTTTGATATAAAAGCATATCACGATAATAGTAAATGAAATCTTCCATAAAACGAACTGGATCCTTCCCTTTACCCATCATCTCATCTATGATTCGCAACGCCCTTGATACATCATTCTCACGTATGCATTCTACTAAGTTACCTAAGTATTGCTGAGAAACAGACCCCGTTACAGCTAGTACATCTTCTGTCGTAACGGTCTCGTCACTATAAGATATTGCCTGATCAATCAGACTAAGCGCGTCACGCATACCACCTTCAGCAGCGCGTGCAACAATTTGTAACGCTTCATCTTCTACTTGCGTACCTTCATTTGTCACAACCGTTGATAATCTCTCAACAATATCATTCACTGATATTTTTCGGAATTCAAAACGTTGACAACGTGAAATAATTGTAGGCGGAATCTTATGGGGCTCTGTTGTCGCCAAAATAAAGATAACATGTCCGGGCGGCTCTTCTAAGGTTTTTAAAAGCGCATTGAATGCACCCATAGAAAGCATGTGAACTTCATCAATAATGTATACTTTATATTCTACAGCACTTGGAGCATATTTTACTTTATCTCTTATATCTCGAATTTCATCTACACCGTTATTTGAAGCCGCATCAATTTCTAATACATCTGAAATAGATCCTTGTGTGATTCCTAAACAAGAAGGACATTCATTACAAGGCTCAGCTACCGGAGCATGTTCACAGTTAATTGCTTTTGCAAATACTTTTGCAATTGTCGTTTTTCCTGTTCCCCTCGGACCAGAAAACAAATAAGCATGTGAAACTTTCTCTTGAAGAAGGGCATTTTGCAACGTTTTTGTCACGTGCTTTTGACCGACTACATCTTCGAACTTTTGCGGTCTCCATGTTCGGTATAACGCTTGGTATGACACGAAAATACGGCCTCCCTCAAAGGTTATTATCTTATATATTATAACCCATTCTGTTTATAGATTCCAAAAGTTATTTTCCATACAAAAAACTCACCTTAGTATTAAGGTGAGTTTTGTATACATATATAACTGCCGTGCACCTTCTGTCGATTACGTACCATAAGCGTTACTCAAGCAGTTAGCTCGGTTCAGGCACTCCTGCGGCACACGAGAAGACCCGCTTATTGCTGCTTCCTTCCGGACCTGACAAGGTTCACGGGGTCCCGTTGCGCAGGACCCAAACGTCAACACCACTTACTTAAGGCAGACCTTACAGCAGCATAACCTCGAGAAGGGATTCGGCCTCGCTAGAGCGGATTGCGAGTATAGGGCACCGCTACCTCCCCGCTTAGCACGGCAAAGTTAAAACCAATATTCGGTTGCCTTCATTAAAGGCATTATCAGTATAACTTGTTTTTTTGCAAAATGCAAATGTGTTAATTCTCGTTACTTTTCTCTAATTTTTTTATCTCTTTTCTCTTTTTACGAAGTTCTCTAAAAAAGTTTGTTAACAACGTACCACATTCTTCTTCTAATACTCCAGCTACAACTTCACATTGATGATTAAAGCGTTCATCCGTTAAAAGGTTCATTAACGTCCCTGCACATCCACCCTTTGGATCGCTTGCACCATACACCACTCGCTTCACTCGCGATAAAACAATTCCACCCGCACACATAGGACAAGGCTCTAATGTTACATACAACGTTGCATCTTCCAAACGCCATGTCCCTAGTTTTTTGCAAGCCTCATCTATTGCTAACAATTCGGCATGCGCGATGGATCTTTGCTCAGTTTCCCTTAGATTATGAGCGCTACTAATTACCTCACCATCTAACACTATAACTGCACCAATCGGCACTTCTTGTATTTCCTCTGCCTTTTGAGCTTCTTCTATCGCTAGTTGCATAAAATAAATATCTTGATCTTGTTCCATAACATAGTCCTTTCATTACAAATAAAGTACACTTATTTCCATTTACTACACATGGGATAACTTTTACAAATTCAATCCACCCTAAAAGAAAAAGAGAGGGGATTACATATGAAAAATACTGCCTTGCTCATTATCGATATGATTAATGATTTTCAATTTTCTCACGGGCCCATTCTAGCCCAAAAATGCGAAGTTATAACAAGCCCGATTTTACAATTAAAGAAAAAAATGCAGTCCTTCGGCTATCCTATAATTTACGTTAATGACCATTATCAACTTTGGAGATCTGATATTGACCAACTTATTACTCATTGCACGAATCAATATAGTGAAAATATAATTCATAGGATTGCTCCAAGTTCTGATGATTACATTTTTATTAAACCACATTATTCTGCTTTTTATGAAACGCCTTTGAATTCTTTACTAGGTTATTTAAAAATAGAAAATCTAATATTAACAGGAGTTGCCGGGAATATATGTATCCTATTTACAGCTAATGACGCTCATATGAGAAATTATACACTTTATGTACCGCAAGATTGTATCGCCTCCAACAACGACCAAGATAATATTCACGCTTTAAAAATAATGGAAACTACATTGAAAGCAACTACAACACCGTCATCGAAAATAAAATTTAATTAATACATATATCTATTTTCTAACTTTTTATATCAAATTAACCCGCTCGCTTCCCTCTTGTGCTACAATAATTCTGTTTTGTGTTTTTAGTAGTCACGGTAAATCACTGATTGAAAGGAGGAAACAGCGTGACCGGAGTACCATTTATCACGGTTGAAGGACCAATTGGTGTTGGAAAAACTTCACTTGCGAAGGAGATTTCAACTCACATGCAACTCCACTTACTAAAAGAGATCGTTGATGAAAACCCTTTTTTAGGAAAGTTTTATGAAGACATCGATGAATGGAGTTTTCAAACAGAGATGTTCTTTCTTTGTAATAGATACAAACAATTAGAAGATATTAACATAAAGTATTTGAATCAAAAGAAGCCTGTGGTAGCGGATTATCATATATTTAAAAATTTGATTTTCGCATCACGTACATTAAAAGATTCTCAATATGACAAGTACATGCAAATCTATCGTATCCTTACACAAGATATGCCCGTACCAAACGTCATCGTTTATTTAACAGCTAGTCTGGAAACATTACAAAAGCGAATCGCAATGCGCGGAAGAGAATTCGAAAAAAATATGGATCCTAATTACTTGCTACAACTCACAAAAGATTATGAAACAGCAATGGATACTTTCAAACAAGATCATCCAGATATCCCAGTGTTAAAGTTTAACGGAGACGATATGGATTTTATAAAAAATCCTGATGATTTAAATGTCATCCTATCTACCCTTCAAAATACTCTCTTAAAGGAGTCGAAATAATAATGAATTTAAGGCAAAAATATGATATACCAAATGATGCAGTCATCACTATCGCTGGAACAGTAGGTGTCGGTAAATCAACTATGACAACCGCATTAGCTAACGCTTTAGGTTATCGCACATCATTTGAAAAAGTAGATTCCAATCCATACTTAGACAAGTTCTATGGTGATTTCACTCGTTGGAGCTTCCACTTGCAAGTGTATTTCTTAGCAGAACGATTCAAAGAACAAAAAAGAATTTTTGAATACGGTGGTGGTTTTGTTCAAGATCGTTCTATCTACGAAGACACTGGAATTTTCGCAAAGATGCACCATGAAAAAGGAACAATGACGGAAACGGATTACGAAACATACAAAGGTTTATTTGATGCTATGGTCATGACTCCTTACTTCCCTCATCCAGACTTATTAATTTACTTAGAAGGCTCTTTCGATGATATCGTTGATCGTATCCAAGAACGCGGACGTCCAATGGAACAGCAAACACCAATTGAGTATTGGAAAGAGATGCATGGGCGTTACGAAAACTGGATTAACAACTTTAATTCATGCCCTGTTTTAAGATTAAACATTAACGAATACGATATTTTAAAAGATGGCGATTCCATTGAACCAATCATTAAAAAAATTGGCCATTTTCTGAAACAATCACGTAAACTTGTAAAATAAAAAACCCGTGCATACGCACGGGTTTTTCTATTAAATTACTTCTTTTTTGTTGGAGCAATAATTTCACTCTCAGGTTTTCCAGCGTTAATACGCTGACGAACAGTACTTGTACTAATATCGTATGTCTCAGCAATCTCTTTAACAGTCATTTCTTTCCCGTTAATTACCGCTGTTAATACTTTACCTGTACGTTTTGGAGCTGCTTCTTTCTTTACAGCTTCTTTTTTAACTTGTTTTGGTGCCTCTACTTTTGTCGCAGTTTGCTTTACATCGCAAGTGCAACCACAAAGTTTACGGAATGTATCATCGCTAATAATGCGTGATACGTTTGCACCACTGTTTAAAATTCTATTGTTCTTACAGACAGGACATTGTACATAATATAAAGTTTTTCCATCTAAAGGAAACGTTTGTATAATAAGATCCATGTTGACTCCTTTCATATCTATGAAGATAATCATCGGAATATGAGTGTGTAATAAGGACAATATATCCTTACACCATACTTTATGATTGGTTTTAAAATAAAAACTCGTTACGTGTTGGTAACGAGTTCTCCAATCTCCACTTATATGCGCTGTTGTCAATTATATCTGGAGGAGGTAGAGGGATTCGAACCCCCGCGCGACTCTCGCCGCCTGTCGGTTTTCAAGACCGATCCCTTCAGCCAGACTTGGGTATACCTCCATATTGACATCAAATATAATATCAAAAGAAAAACAGTTAGTCAACCCTACTAAAATAAATTATGAGGAAAGGGAAATTTTACTTTCCCTCTCCTACATTATAGTACTGACAACGCTCATAATTACCAATCACTCATACCGATGAATGTTTATAAATTTACTTAATAACTGTTTTTCCTCCCATATAAGGGCGAAGAACTTCTGGAATTATAATTGTACCATCTTCTTGTTGGTAGTTCTCTAAAATAGCTGCCACCGTACGTCCGATTGCAAGACCAGATCCATTTAATGTATGAACATGTTCTGGTTTTCCGTTTGGCTCACGGCGGAAACGGATATTTGCACGTCTCGCTTGGAAAGCCTCAAAATTACTACAAGAAGAAATTTCACGATATGTGCCATAGCTTGGAATCCATACTTCGATATCGTATTTCTTCGCTGCTGTAAATCCTAAATCGCCTGTGCACATGCTCATAACGCGATATGGCAACTCTAATAATTGTAACACGCGTTCTGCATCATTTGTTAATTTTTCTAACTCTTCATAAGAATCTTCTGGTTTTACGAACTTTACAAGCTCTACTTTATTGAACTGATGCTGACGAATTAAACCACGTGTATCACGGCCAGCTGAACCTGCTTCAGAACGGAAACAAGAGCTAAATGCAGCATATCTTATAGGCAATTGCTCTTTATTTAAAATCTCATCGCGGTGCATATTCGTTACAGGTACTTCAGCTGTTGGAATTAAGAAGTAATCTTCACTTTCAATGCGGAATGCATCTTCTTCAAACTTTGGAAGTTGTCCTGTTCCTGTCATACTTGCACGGTTTACCATATACGGAGGTAACACTTCTTCATATCCGTGCTCATCAGTATGAAGGTCAAGCATAAAGCTAATTAAAGCACGCTCTAATCTTGCACCAGCACCTTTGTAAAATACGAAGCGGCTTCCTGTTACTTTCCCAGCACGCTCAAAGTCTAAAATTCCTAAATCTGTAGCAAGATCCCAATGTGGTTTTGGTTCAAAAGCAAATTCCTTCACTTCTCCCCAACTACGTGCTACTACATTATCATCCTCTGTCTCCCCAACTGGAGCAGATTCATGAGGGATATTTGGAATAGATAACATTAATCTTTCTAAATCTTCTTCAACTGTACGAAGCTCATTATCAAGGTCTTTTACTTTCTCGCCAACTTCGCGCATTTCTAAGATTAAAGCTTCCGCGTCTTTCTTTTCACGCTTTAATACAGAAATTTGTTGAGATACTTCGTTACGTTTACTTTTTAGTTCCTCTGTTTGAACAAGTAACTCTCTTCTTCTCGTATCCAGTTCTTCAAAGCGACCAAAATCAGTTAAATCTTCGCCTCTATGCTGTAACTTTGCTTTTACTTCTTCAAAATTCGTACGTAAAAATTTAATATCAAGCATTCTATACTCCTCCTTTTATTTTATAAAACACAAAAAACTCCCGTCCCTATATAAAGGGACGGGAGTTAACCCGCGTTGCCACCCTAGTTGAAAGCATTACCGCCTTCCTCTCAAGTAGAAATAACGGCTCTTCACCGGGAATGTTTACTAATCATAAAGATATTCCACATTCCATTCCAGGATGGATTCACAAACTGTTTCTATCGATTTCCACCAACCATCGACTCTCTATAAGAAACAACATTTGTTACTATTTCCTATCAACACGCTTATTTTATAAAATTGTTATCATCAATTTACTATAATCTTATACAAGTTGCAAGTTACTTATACAACTTTTTTCATTTTCGCTTCTTTTACCATTTCGACAAAGTATGCTGTCACACGATGATCATCCGTTAATTCTGGATGGAATGAAGCAGCTAAAAATTGATTTTGTCTTACCGCTACCATTCGGTCGCTATGTGTAGAAAGTACTTCGACATCATCAGCTACATGTACGACATATGGAGCACGGATAAATACACCAACAAAGTCCTCTCCCACACCTTTAATTGAAAGTGCAGCTTCAAAACTATCCTTTTGGCGTCCGAACGCATTACGCTCAACTGTAATATCCATAGCACCAATATGTGCTTCTTCATAACCAATAAGTGTCTTTGCAAGAAGAATCATACCTGCACATGTACCAAACATTGGTTTACCAGACTTCGCGAATGTACGAAGTGGTTCCATGAAAGCATACTTATCAATAAGACGGCGCATTGTTGTACTTTCACCGCCTGGTAAAATAAGACCATCAATCTCTTCAAGTTGCTCTATACGCTTTACAACAACAGCTTCTGCACCACTTGCTTCAACTGATTTTACATGCTCACGAACTGCACCTTGAAGACCTAGTACACCGATTTTCACCATTTTAAAGTTCTCCTTCAATTACCATCCACGCTCTTGCATGCGTTGTTCTGGTAATAACGTTGAAATTTCGATACCTTTCATCGCATTACCTAATCCTTTAGAAAGGCTTGCAATTAGTTCGTAATCCTCATAATGAGTTGTCGCTTCAACGATTGCACGTGCAAATTTCTCTGGATTCTCTGATTTAAAGATACCAGACCCAACAAATACACCATCAGCACCAAGTTGCATCATTAACGCTGCATCTGCTGGTGTTGCTACACCACCTGCTGCAAAGTTTACAACCGGCAAGCGGCCAAGGCGTTTAATTTCAAGTAGTACTTCATAAGGAGCACCAGTATTTTTTGCATATGTCATTAACTCATCTTCACGTAGACTTGCAACTTGACGGATTTCTGCATTGACTTGGCGCATATGACGCACTGCCTCTACAATGTTTCCTGTTCCTGGTTCACCTTTTGTACGAAGCATAGATGCACCTTCTGCAATACGACGTGCAGCTTCTCCGATATCACGGCAACCACATACAAATGGAACTGTGTAATCACGTTTATTTAAATGGTATACTTCATCAGCAGGAGTTAATACTTCACTCTCATCGATATAGTCTACCCCTAATGATTCTAATACACGTGCTTCTACAAGGTGACCGATACGGCATTTTGCCATAACCGGAATCGACACCGCACCCATAACTTCTTCAACAATTGTTGGATCAGCCATACGAGAAACGCCACCTGCTGCACGAATATCTGCTGGTACACGCTCTAATGCCATAACGGCAACTGCGCCTGCCTCTTCTGCAATTTTTGCTTGTTCAGCGTTAATTACGTCCATAATAACGCCGCCTTTTTGCATTTCTGCCATTCCACGTTTTACACGTTCTGTCCCTGTTACATTTGTCATGTACAAAAACCCCCCTAGGTGAATTGCTTTCCCCCGCTATAGGCGAAAATTAAGAATACTCTTACATTCTACCACTAACCATCAGATGCTTGTCTACTACTTTTTCATAAAGTCGGTATGAAAAATAGGAATAAAAAAAAGCCCCTACCATGAGGAGCTCTTAAAACCAACCTTTTACTGTATCAACAGCACTATTCCATATACCACTAAAGAAAGAACCAATTCCGCGCATAGAACGAGTAAACCAATTCGCTTCTTCTACTGCAGATTTTGTTACAAGATCTATTTGCAATGACTTACCAGATAAAAATCCAGGATCATTCGTGTCTTTTGGTGTAATTACCATTTGACCAAGTGCAGCGCCTTTTTTAATAGGTGCTTCTTGTCCTTTATTTGCTTCTTTTAATTCTGTTTTATAAATATCTTTACTGCCTTTTGGCATTGGAAGTGAGACAGCTTGTTTCGTTTGAACTGCCACATCTTTATCTTTTGCATTTTCTACTCGTAATGTTTCTTGTCCTTTTACTGAAGAATCTTTTTTATACATTTGCTTCATTTCAAAATTAGCAAATCCATAATCATATAATTTCTTTGTTTCATCAAAGCGTGCATCACGAGACTTCGTTTTAATAACTACAGAAATAAAACGCATACCATTTCTTTCAATTGTACCAGTGAAACAATCTCCTGCTTCTGGAGTTGAACCTGTTTTCAGACCATCTACACCATCGTATGCCTTAGATAAACCTGGTAACATCCAGTTCCAGTTAATCATTTCAATTCGATCCGTAGTACCTTCACGGAATGTCTTTTTTGAAATCTTTGCTATATCTAATGTTTTAGGGAAATCTTGAATAAGATGTTGTGCTAAAATCGCTACATCTCTCGCAGCCATTTTATTTTCTTCATCTGGAGTTGTTCCTTCAGGATGCTGTCCTTTTAAATCTTTGTTTGTTAAGCCGGTAGAATTTACAAACTTGTAATTTTTTAATCCAAGCTCTTTCGACTTATCGTTCATCATTTTTACAAAGTCTACTTCTTTTCCAGCAACTGCTTCAGCTAAAGCTATCGTTGCACCATTAGCAGAATAAATTGCCATTGCCTCATATAACTCTTTTACTGTATAAGACTCACCATTGCGTAACGGCACATTCGATAATGAACGATCTTGCGAAATTTTATACGCATATTCAGAAACCTTAACTTTTTGGTCCCATTTTAGTTTCCCTTTCGCAACAGCCTCGTTCACTAAATATTCACTCATCATCTTTGTCATACTAGCAATTGATAATAATTCATCTGCATTCTTTTGATACAAAATTTTCCCAGAATTTGCTTCAACTAAAATTGCTGCACCTGCTTCAATGTTTAAAGCAGTTCCTGTTTCTGCTGATGCATTGCTATATGGTAACAACATACTACAAGCTAGTGTAAGCATTGTTACTAACGCAATGAATCTTTTGCAAAACATACCTTTCACTTTTGCTACCCCCAATATCTATGTACTCACATAACCGTTATTCTAACATAATCAAAAAAAAATAGACAGAGATATCAAATCTCTGTCTATTTGTATATAAGACATTATAATGAGTAGTTTGGAGCTTCTTTCGTAATTTGTACATGATGAGGATGACTTTCAAGTAAACCAGCACCTGACATACGAATGAATTGTGCATTCTCACGTAAGAATTCTAAATCCTGTGCCCCGCAATATCCCATACCTGCACGTAATCCACCAACTAATTGATGAACTGTATCTGCTAAAGGTCCTTTATAAGGTACGCGACCTTCAATACCTTCTGGAACAAGTTTTTTGTTTCCTTCTTGGAAGTAACGATCTTTACTTCCTTTTTCCATCGCTCCGACAGAACCCATACCACGATATACTTTAAATTGACGACCTTGGTAAATTTCAGTTTCCCCAGGGCTTTCAGCAACACCGGCAAACATACTACCTAGCATAACAACGTGTGCTCCTGCTGCTAAAGCTTTAACCATATCACCAGAGTACTTAATACCACCATCAGCAATTACTGGAATACCGTGTTTACGAGCTTCTGTTGCACAATCATAAACTGCTGTTAATTGTGGTACACCAACACCAGCGACAACGCGTGTCGTACAAATAGAACCTGGTCCAATACCTACTTTAACTACGTTTGCACCAGCTTCAATTAATGCTTTTGTTGCTTCAGCAGTAGCGACATTTCCTGCGATAATATTTAGTGATGGATATTTCGCACGAACTTCTTTTACTTTATCAATAACACCTTGAGAATGTCCATGAGCCGTATCAAGAACGATTGCATCTACCTGCGCTTTTACTAATGCGTCGATACGAGTCATAGCATCAGCTGTTACACCAACCGCGGCTCCAACTAATAAGCGTCCTTGCTTATCCTTTGCAGAGTTTGGAAATTCAATTACTTTTTCAATATCTTTTATTGTAATAAGCCCTTGTAGTACACCGTTATTATCAACAAGAGGGAGTTTTTCAATTTTATACTTTTGTAGGATTTTTTCAGCTTCTTCCAGTGTAGTACCAACCGGAGCTGTAATTAGCTGTTCTTTTGTCATTACGTCAGAAATTTTGATTGAGTAGTCTTGGATGAAACGCATATCACGATTTGTAATAATCCCAACTAATTTTCGTTCATCTAAATTATTTACAACTGGTACACCTGAAATACGATATTTTCCCATAAGATGTTCTGCATCATATACTTGATGTTCTGGAGTTAAAAAGAATGGATCTGAAATAACGCCGCTTTCAGAGCGCTTTACTTTGTCAACTTGCTCTGCCTGTTGCTCAATAGACATATTCTTATGAATGATTCCTAAACCACCTTGGCGAGCCATTGCAATAGCCATATCTGCTTCTGTTACTGTATCCATTCCTGCACTAATTAACGGGATATTTAACTGTAAGCTTTCAGATAAAACTGTTTTAACACTTACTTCTCTTGGTAATACATCTGACTTTGCTGGTACAAGTAATACATCATCAAAAGTCAAACCTTCTTTAACAAATTTAGATTCCCACATAATTGTTCCCCCCATGATACCAGAAATTATTATTAGTAGCTTATCAATTGGTTAAAATACTGTCAAGAAAGTATATATATGTTAGAATTTTTAGACAATAAAAGGAGCGTAATATATGCATCATTCAACCTGTACTTGGCAGCAATTAAGTTTCTTTTTTTCATCTCAAAATGTACAACATTATCTTGCCCGCTGTTATGAAAAATCCTCCATACAAGATGCCGAAAAAAAAAGTTTTGAAAATTGTTACCCCTTTATTTACTACTTAGAACATGGGAAAAATTATTATGAATTATATAAAGTAGCTCCCTTTTCTATTCAGCCGATGTTGTTATTTTATGGGATTAGTCAACTTTTTAAAGCATGTTTACTAACTATTGATCCTTACTATCCAGAATCCACTACGGTTCTAGCTCATGGCGTTACGACTCGCAAACGAAAAAAACAGGGCTATCAATTTTTAGAAGATGAGGTCAAGGTACAAAAAAACGGATTGTTTACTCATGTCGCAGAACAACTGTTTCACATGAAACACCTAGAAGCAGAAAAGTTTAACATGTTAGACTTAATGGGAAATATTCCTGAATTACAAAATTTATTTCGCTATGGGCAAAAGGGATCGACTTTATATAAAATCGATTCAACAAATAAAAATGAACTCTCTTTTTCCGTCAATATACTCGATCGACTACATATGACTACAGAGAGATTTTCACGTTATATTGAATCCACTTGTAAGCACTTATCCATACGACAAATCCCTGAAAAGAAGAGTGAATCAAACATACTTTTTACAGCACCTATCAATTCATGGAACCCTATGTATAGTACTCCTTTGTACTACGAGTACCTTACGGATACTTATTATTTACCACTTACAACCGATCCTAGAAATCCTAAGCCAGTATTACCTGAGCTCCTTGTTCATTATTTATTACTCTATAATTTAAGTATGATTTCACGATATGAAACAGATTGGTGGTATGACTTGCTTGGAAGTTATAACTCCGAAGATTATCCATTTATTTATCAATTTTTAAATATTTCTGCTCAAAAAATCCCTTATTATATTTCAGCATTTTTACTATCAGAACCAAATCTATTTCATGGGAAATAAAAAAACACGAGTCAAATGACTCGTGTTTTAAGTTGCTTGGCGACGTCCTACTCTCACAGGGACAAGGTCCCAACTACCATCGGCGCTAGAGAGCTTAACTTACGTGTTCGGTATGGGAACGGGTGTGACCTCTCTGCCATCATCACCAAACTATGAAGGCATATTCCTTCAAAACTAGATAACATTGCTACATATTATATGGTTAAGTCCTCGATCTATTAGTATTCGTCAGCTCCACATGTCACCATGCTTCCACCTCGAACCTATCAACCTGATCATCTTTCAGGGATCTTACTAGCTTACGCTATGGGAAATCTCATCTTGAGGGGGGCTTCATGCTTAGATGCTTTCAGCACTTATCCCTTCCGCACATAGCTACCCAGCTATGCCCTTGGCAGAACAACTGGTACACCAGCGGTGCGTCCATCCCGGTCCTCTCGTACTAAGGATAGCTCCTCTCAAATTTCCTACGCCCACGACGGATAGGGACCGAACTGTCTCACGACGTTCTGAACCCAGCTCGCGTACCGCTTTAATGGGCGAACAGCCCAACCCTTGGGACCGACTACAGCCCCAGGATGCGATGAGCCGACATCGAGGTGCCAAACCTCCCCGTCGATGTGGACTCTTGGGGGAGATAAGCCTGTTATCCCCGGGGTAGCTTTTATCCGTTGAGCGATGGCCCTTCCATGCGGAACCACCGGATCACTAAGCCCGACTTTCGTCCCTGCTCGACTTGTAGGTCTCGCAGTCAAGCTCCCTTATGCCTTTGCACTCTACGAATGATTTCCAACCATTCTGAGGGAACCTTTGGGCGCCTCCGTTACACTTTAGGAGGCGACCGCCCCAGTCAAACTGCCCACCTGACACTGTCTCCCGGGTCGATAAGACCCGTAGGTTAGAATTTCAATACAGTCAGGGCGGTATCCCACCAGCGCCTCCACCGAAGCTAGCGCTCCGGTTTCAATGGCTCCCGCCTATCCTGTACAAACTGTACCAAAATTCAATATCAGGCTACAGTAAAGCTCCACGGGGTCTTTCCGTCCTGTCGCGGGTAACCTGCATCTTCACAGGTACTATAATTTCACCGAGTCTCTGGTTGAGACAGTGCCCAAATCGTTACACCTTTCGTGCGGGTCGGAACTTACCCGACAAGGAATTTCGCTACCTTAGGACCGTTATAGTTACGGCCGCCGTTTACTGGGGCTTCAGTTCAGAGCTTCGCTTACGCTAACCCCTCTCCTTAACCTTCCAGCACCGGGCAGGTGTCACCCCCTATACTTCGCCTTACGGCTTCGCAGAGAGCTGTGTTTTTGCTAAACAGTCGCTTGGGCCTATTCACTGCGGCTTTCCGTTAAGAAAGCACCCCTTCTCCCGAAGTTACGGGGTCATTTTGCCGAGTTCCTTAACCAGAGTTCTCTCGCACACCTTAGGATTCTCTCCTCGCCTACCTGTGTCGGTTTGCGGTACAGGCACCTTTTATCTCGCTAGAAGCTTTTCTTGGCAGCGGGGAATCGAAGACTTCGCTCCATAAGGAGCTTCCCCATCACAGCTCAGCCTTCACGATAAGCGGATTTGCCTACTTATCAGCCTAACTGCTTGGACGTGCACAACCAATCGCACGCTTCTTCTATCCTTCTGCGTCCCTCCATTGCTCAAACGATAAAGAGGTGGTACAGGAATATCAACCTGTTGTCCATCGCCTACGCCTGTCGGCCTCGGCTTAGGTCCTGACTAACCCTGAGCGGACGAGCCTTCCTCAGGAAACCTTAGGCATTCGGTGGACGGGATTCTCACCCGTCTTTCGCTACTCATACCGGCATTCTCACTTCTAAGCACTCCACCAGTCCTTACGGTCTGACTTCACTGTCCTTAGAACGCTCCCCTACCACTGATACCATTGGTATCAATCCGCAGCT
>NZ_CP040336.1:5112500-5202942 GCF_009739945.1 Bacillus luti
TCTGCAATCTTTTCAATTAATCGCGCCTTATTAACTTGATAAGGTAGTTCTGTTACGATAATAGATTGTTTACCATTTGCTCTCTCTTCAATTTCAACTTTAGCACGAAGTATAATAGAACCGCGACCTGTTTCGTAAGCTCTTCGAATTCCACTTCGCCCTAAGATTAAACCTGATGTTGGGAAGTCTGGACCAGGAATATATTCCATTAATTCCGCGATAGTGATATCAGGGTTATGACTTAATGCCAACACACCGTCAATTACTTCTCCAAGTTGATGTGGTGGAATGTTTGTTGCCATACCAACCGCAATACCCGTCGTACCATTTACTAATAAGTTAGGAAAACGTGCTGGTAATACAACTGGTTCCCTTTCAGAGCCATCATAGTTATCTTGATAATCAATCGTATTTTTTGAAATATCGCGTATCAATTCCATAGAAATCTTAGACATTCTTGCTTCTGTATAACGCATTGCTGCCGCTGAATCTCCATCAACAGAACCAAAGTTACCATGCCCATCAACAAGCATATACCGTTGACTAAAATCTTGCGCCATACGTACCATT
The DNA here is from genome assembly GCF_009739945.1 of Bacillus luti. Taxonomy (NCBI): domain Bacteria; kingdom Bacillati; phylum Bacillota; class Bacilli; order Caryophanales; family Bacillaceae; genus Bacillus; species Bacillus luti. The sequence continues at coordinate 5,113,071 of NZ_CP040336.1, forward strand.
GTTTCATAAACCGCTGAATCACCATGCGGGTGATACTTACCAATTACTTCGCCGACAATACGCGCTGACTTCTTATATGCTTTATCAGCTGTAATTCCTAAATCATTCATCGCATATAAAACCCTACGATGCACTGGCTTTAACCCATCACGAACATCCGGCAATGCACGAGATACGATAACACTCATTGCGTAATCTAAAAATGAGGTACGCATTTCATGACTAATATTAATTTCTCGAATTCGTGCTTGTTGTTGATTGTCTGACATCAACGAGCACCTCCTCTTACATTTCCGTTACACATACATTGATTTATATGTAGAAGACAGGAATACTTAAATTCCTGTCATTACTCACTTAAATATCAAGGTTTTTCACGTATTTTGCATTTTCTTGGATAAAGTTACGACGCGGCTCTACTTTATCTCCCATTAAAATTTCAAATGTTTCATCCGCTTCAATCGCATCTTGAAGAGAAACTTGAAGTAACGAACGTACCTCTGGATCCATTGTCGTCTCCCATAGCTGAGTTGGATTCATTTCTCCTAGACCTTTATAACGCTGAATCCCAGGCTTAGGTTGTGCCGGCAATTCAGCTAGTATTTTTTCAAGTTCTTTATCATTGTAAGCATATTGAATTTTTTTACCTTGTTGTACTTTAAACAATGGCGGCTGTGCAATATAGATATAACCACACTCAATTATTTGACGCATATAACGATAGAAGAACGTTAATAATAGGGTACGAATATGTGCACCATCCACGTCGGCATCGGTCATAATGATAACCTTATGATAACGTGCCTTTTCAATATCGAAATCTCCACCAATGTTCGTACCAATAGCAGTAATGATTGTACGCACTTCATCATTAGATAAGATTTTATCTAATCGCGCTTTTTCAACGTTAATAATTTTACCTTTAAGTGGTAAAATTGCTTGGAAGTGACGATCACGCCCTTGTTTCGCTGATCCACCGGCAGAGTCACCCTCTACGATGTAAATTTCACTAATTGCTGGGTCTTTAGAAGAACAGTCTGCCAATTTCCCTGGTAAACTTGAAACTTCTAATGCACTCTTTCGGCGAGTTAACTCACGAGCCTTTTTAGCTGCTACACGCGCACGTGCTGCCATCGTCCCTTTATCTACAACTTTACGTGCAACATTGGGGTTTTCCAGTAAAAACTTTTCAAACGCCTCTGAGAATACTGACTCTGTAATCGTTCTCGCTTCACTATTCCCTAGCTTCGTCTTCGTTTGTCCTTCGAATTGTGGATTCGGATGTTTAATTGACACAATTGCTGTTAAACCTTCACGAACATCTTCACCAGTTAAATTACTATCCGCATCTTTTAAAATGTTATTTTTACGACCATAATCGTTGATCACACGTGTTAGGGCAGTTTTAAATCCTACCTCATGTGTACCACCTTCATACGTATGAATATTATTTGTAAATGAGTAAATATGATTTGTATAACCTTCGTTATATTGAAGCGCAACTTCAACCTGAATACCATCTTTTGAACCTTCTACATATACAGGTTCTTCATGAATTGGTTGTTTTGAACGATTTAAATGTTCAACATATGATTTAATTCCACCTTCATAGTGAAACTCTTTCTTTTGCTTATGTTCACGCTTATCTTCTATAGTTAATTTGATATTACGATTTAAAAATGCTAGTTCACGCATACGAGTCGCTAACGTATCAAATTCATATTCTGTCGTCTCTTTAAAAATCTCTGGATCCGGCTTAAAGCGAGTTATTGTTCCCGTTTTATCTGTATCACCAATGACTTTTAAATCCGCAACTGGAATACCTCTTTCGTACTTTTGGTAATGAATTTTGCCATCACGATGTACAAATACTTCTAGTTCTGTTGATAAAGCATTTACAACAGATGCACCAACACCATGCAAACCACCAGAAACTTTATAACCGCCACCGCCAAATTTACCACCAGCGTGGAGGACTGTCATAATAACCTCTACTGCGGGACGTCCCATTTTTTCTTGTATACCAACTGGAATACCGCGTCCATTATCCGTTACAAGAATACTATTATCTTCTTCGATGCTAACATTAATTTCATCGCAATATCCTGCTAATGCTTCATCGATACTATTATCGACAATTTCCCATACAAGGTGGTGAAGTCCTTTTCCACTTGTAGATCCAATATACATACCCGGACGTTTCCGAACTGCCTCTAGTCCCTCAAGTACCTGTATCTGGCTTTCATCATATGCGTTCTCTTGCATTTGTTTTTGGTCCATTGACACAAAGATCACCTACTTTTCCATTTAAACAGGGAATTATGCCCTATCTATTTCACAATCTACCGTGCCGTTCGTTACATGAATTGTTTTCGCTTCTTTTAACGTTTCGTGTTCAATTCCGTCGACACTCGTCGTTGTCACAAATGTTTGCACTTTTCCTTGAATTGTATTTAACAGATGTGATTGACGATAATCATCTAACTCTGATAATACATCATCCAATAAAAGAATCGGATATTCCTTAACTTCTGAGTAAATCAATTCAATTTCAGCTAATTTTAGGGACAGTGCGGTTGTTCGTTGTTGTCCTTGCGAACCAAAGACTTGAACATTTTTACTATTAACGAAGAATTGTAAATCATCACGATGAGGACCAATTAAAGTCGTACCACGGAAAATTTCACGTTGTTTCACAGATTGAAAACTTTCATAGTATACTTCTTTTATTTTCGACAAATCCATTGATTCTGATACATCTACACTTGGTTTATAGACAATTTCTAATTCTTCTAATCCACGGCTTATACCGCGATGAATTGGAGCTGCCCATTCTTGTAGTAAATGCAAAAATTCAAACCGTTTTCGCAATATTTTTGTACCATGCTCAATAAGTTGAAGTGTAAATACATCCAACATCGTTTCCTCATTCTTACTATTCCCTTGCATCTTCTTCAGCAAGTGATTTCGTTGCGTGAGCACTTTTTGATATTGACTTAATTCATACAAATAGACCGGAGCTATTTGACCTAATTCCATATCTAAAAAGCGTCTTCTTACTTGAGGGCTTCCTTTTACAAGATTTAAATCTTCTGGGGCAAACATGACAACATTCATCACGCCAATATATTGACTTAATTTCTGTTGTTCAAGTTGATTTAATTTTGCCTTTTTACCTTTTTTCGAAATATTTAATTCCAAAGACAAAGAACTATTTCTCTTTTGTAATTTCCCTTTAATTTGACCGAATTCTTCATCCCAGCGGACAAGCTCACGATCATTAGAGGTTCTATGAGATTTTGCCATCGCTAAAACATAAATAGCTTCCATCAAATTTGTTTTCCCTTGTGCATTTTCGCCGATAATTACATTTACCTTATCTTCAAAGGAAAGCTCTAACTTTTCATAATTGCGATAGTTTTTTAATTGTATTTCTGAAATAAACAAAGGGCTCCCCCTTTATGACTGAACTTGGAAACTTCCGCTTCCTGGAATTTCAATAATATCGTTCGCATATAGTTTGCGACCTCTTCTATTTTCAAGTTCTTGATTCACGTACACTTCATATTCTTGTAAAAACCATTTTACAGCGCCACCTGTATCAATTATATCGGCTAACTTTAAAAATTGTCCTAGTGTAATATACTCTGTTGAAATTTTAATACGTTTCATAAAATCGCTCACTTTCTGAAAGTGTTCATTCTTTCATTGTACTAAATAAACTAGCATTAGGAAAGTAATACCCAAAAATCAAATAAGGGCTACTAGTATCTTTAAACTAGCAACCCTTATTTCTTACTTAGTAAGTACGAACCGGTAAAATTAATTGAATAATGGACTCATCATTTACTGTACGAATTAAGAATGGTCTCATTGCTCCAGTAAAACTAATCTTAATCTCGGTGCTATCTAATGCCTTCAGTGCATCCATCATATATTTTGCACTAAAAGATATTTTTAATTCTTCCCCATCTACTTTTTCACATTGAACTTCTTCTACTACTTTTCCGATTTCTGGTGAATTCGAAGAAATTTCTAGCATTTCCTGTTCCAAAGCTGATAATTTTACAACATTATTACGACCATCTCTTGCTAATAGAGAGGCACGATCAATTGCTTGTAAGAATTCTTTTGTATTTACAAAGATATCTGTTTTACTCTCTGCTGGAATTAAACGAGTTGTATCAGGGTAATTCCCTTCTAATAATCTTGAGAAGAATAATAAATGTTTTGTACGGAATAATACTTGATACTCCGTAATAACGATATCTACCATTTCTTCAGACTCATCTAGAATTTTGCTTAATTCATTTAAGCTTTTACCTGGGATAACAACACTCGCTTGGAATTCATCTGCAATGCCTTCGATTTTTGCTTTTCGAAGAGCCAACCTGTGACTATCTGTAGCAATGCAAGTTAACTCGCTGTTATATACCTTCCAGTTTACACCTGTCAAGATCGGTCTTGTTTCAGAAGTGGAAACTGCAAATACAGTTTGTCTGATCATATGTTTAAGTAAATCTGTTGGGATCTTAAAAACATGATGTTCTTCAATCTGTGGCAATAATGGATATTCAGCAGAATCTAAACCATTTAAATTAAACTCTGATTTTCCAGATGTTATTTTTGTCATAAAATGATTTTCCACAGAAATTTCAACAGTTTCTTTCGGTAATTTTTTTACAATCTCACTAAAATATTTTGCTTGTAAAACAATACTTCCTGATTGTGCAACTTCTACAATTTCTTTCCCATTTTCTTCAACAGGGATAAAAGATTCAATGGAAATATCAGCATCGCTTCCTGTTAATGTAACTCCTTCTTCAGTAGCGACAACTTTAATTCCTGTAAGGATCGGAATTGTTGTACGAGAAGAAACTGCCTTCATTACATCTTGTACACTTCTTACAAGATAGTCTTTTTGTATTGTAAAACGCATAACGAAAAACCTCCGGTAAGTATAAGATTTTATTTAATTAATAAAGATAAAATATAGTAGTAATAGTAATAGGGCTTGTGGATATGTGGATAACCCCGTTAAAGGATGTAAAAACAGCCTATCTACATGTGGATAGACTGTGCGTAAAACAAGGTAAGTTATTCACACTATTCAGCTACTACTTTAAAATATCGTTAATTTCTTCAACTTGCTTTTGTAATTGCGTATCCGTTTTGAGCAGCTTAGAAATTTTTTCATGGGCATGGATAACTGTTGTATGATCACGTCCACCGAATTCTTCACCTATTTTAGGTAAAGAGGAGTCCGTAAGTTCGCGTGATAAATACATTGCAATTTGGCGAGGAAAGGCAACGGATTTTGTTCGTTTTTTTGCCTTGAAATCTTCTAATTTTACTTGATAAACGTCCCCGACCGCTTTTTGAATATCATAAATAGAGATAATTTTTGGCTTAGAATTCGGAATAATATCTTTAAGTGCTTCAGCTGCTAAATCAGCATTAATATCTTTGTTAATTAAAGATGAATAAGCTACAACTCGGATTAGTGCACCTTCCAGTTCACGAATGTTTGAATCAATTTGATTTGCGATATAAAGCATAACCTCATTTGGTATGTCGAGCCCTTCAGCCTTTGCTTTTTTACGTAAAATTGCAATTCGTGTTTCTAAATCTGGTGGCGTAATATCTGTAATAAGTCCCCATTCAAAGCGAGAACGAAGACGATCTTCTAAAGTTGGAATTTCTTTTGGTGGCCGATCACTTGAAATTACAATTTGTTTACTTTCTTCGTGTAATGCATTAAATGTATGGAAAAACTCTTCTTGAGTTTGTTCTTTTCCAGCTAGAAATTGAATATCATCTATCAATAAAACATCTACATTGCGGTATTTATTACGAAAATCGACCGCTTTATTATCACGAATAGAGTTAATGAATTCGTTTGTGAATTTTTCTGATGATAAATATACAACCTTCGCATTTGGGTTGTGTTCAATTACATAATGACCAATCGCATGCATTAAATGCGTCTTTCCAAGTCCAACTCCTCCATAAATAAAGAGGGGATTGTATGCTTTAGCTGGTGCTTCGGCCACAGCTAATGAAGCAGCGTGAGCAAAGCGGTTACCAGAGCCAATAACAAATGTATCAAACGTATATTTTGGGTTTAGCATACTCTGTGGTAAATGATTAGAATCATCTTGTGCTGCATTTGGTTTTGAAGGAGGAAAATCAATTTCCTCTTCAGCCTGACTTTGGGGAATGATAAAGCGAATAGCTAATTTTGCCCCTGTTAAATCATAAAGTGTTTCCGAAATTAGCTCTGAATAATGAGATTCTAACCAATCACGAGCAAATTCATTTGGAGCTGTAATGGTTAATACGTCCTTCTTTAAATTATGTGCGGTTGTTGATTTTAACCATGTTTCATAACTAGGTTTACTGACCTTTTTTTCTAGTTCTTTTAAGGCACTATTCCATAAATCAGAGATGTTTTCCAAAGGTGTCCCTCCTTTACTAAGATGGTAAAAGAATAAGGTTGCGCAACAAATGTACAACCTAATAAATATAAAATGTATATTTATACGAAACGTATTTTAAAACCAAAAAACGTCGTTTGTATATGAGATAGGGTTTTCGACAAAAAAAGTGAATGTGGATAATCATTTACCCACATGTGATTAAAACTGTCCACATGTTATACACAAATTGTGGATAAGATAAAGATGTGGAAAACTTATTCAAAGTGAAAACACAACTATAATATCAAAAAAAAGTAGCTATAGCAATGAAATTAAGAAAGTTATCCACAAAATCAATACCTTGTGGAATAAACTTGTCCACAACACGATATACTGTGTAAAAGTACTAAAAGAGTTTGTGGATATAAAAAACAAGAAAAAACATTTATCCACAAGGAAATATAGAGGCTGTGAAAAAGTATGTGAATAGGTTCAAAATGAATATTTGATGAAAATTTCGAGAAGCATTGACATTTTCCTATTTGATTTACTATAATTTATTAGACTGTCTTTAACAGATATTCCTCAGGGAGGTGTCATATAATGAAAAGAACTTACCAACCAAATAAACGTAAGCGCAGCAAAGTACATGGTTTCCGCAGCCGTATGAGCACAGCGAACGGACGTAAAGTGCTAGCAGCTCGTCGTCGTAAAGGAAGAAAAGTATTATCTGCGTAGACCACTGATCGTTCAGTGGTCTTTTTTTCTAATAATAATGAATTTCCGCTGATGAAATACAGGAGTGTCAATTGATATGAAGAAAAAAAATCGTATAAAAAAGAATGACGAATTTCAGACGGTTTTTCAAAAAGGAAAATCGAATGCCAATCGTCAGTTTGTTGTATACCAATTAAATAAAGAAGAACAACCATACTTTCGCATCGGCCTTTCTGTTAGTAAGAAAATAGGAAATGCAGTAGTTCGTAATCGTATTAAGCGTATGATTCGTCAAGCGATTATAGAATTAAAAGATGAGATAGATTCTGGAAAAGATTTTGTTATAATAGCAAGGAAGCCTTGTGCAGAGATGACATATGAAGAAGTAAAGAAAAGCTTAATTCATGTCTTTAAACGCTCTGGTATGAAAAGAATAAAAAAGTAGCGTAAGGAAATGAATTACACTATATACATACCGAAACAAGGAGGAGCAGGCTTTGAAAAAGAAAATAGGTTTACTAGCCATGGTTATCGCATTAATGGCAATTGCTACTGGCTGTAGTGAAACGAATCAGCCGATTACACCGAAAAGTACTGGAATTTGGAATGAATATTTCGTATATCCGCTTTCTCAGTTAATCACGTATTTTGCAGACTTATTTGGTAATAATTACGGTTTAGCAATCGTGGTTACAACTCTTATTATTCGTTTTGCATTATTACCATTAATGATTAAACAAACGAAGAGTACGAAGGCAATGCAAGCGTTACAACCAGAAATGGTGAAGCTAAAAGAGAAATATAGCTCTAAAGATCAAGCAACACAGCAAAAATTACAACAAGAAATGATGCAGTTATATCAAAAAAATGGTGTAAATCCATTAGCAGGATGTTTACCAATATTTGTTCAGATGCCTATTTTATTCGCGTTTTATCATGCGATTATGAGAACATCAGAAATTAGTAAGCATACATTCTTATGGTTTGACTTAGGACAGGCAGATCCGTATTATATCTTACCGATTGTTGCGGCAATTACGACATTTATTCAGCAAAAGCTTGCTATGGCAGGAACAGCTGGTCAAAACCCGCAAATGGCAATGATGATCTGGCTTATGCCAATCATGATTTTAGTCTTCGCAATTAACTTCCCGGCTGCATTATCACTTTACTGGGTTGTTGGTAATATCTTTGGTATCGCTCAAATGTACTTGATCAAAGGACCAGAAATTAAGGCTAGTAAGGCAGAAGGATCAAGCAAGTGAGTATAATTACTGCTAAAGGACAAACAGTCGAGCTGGCAGTACAAGATGCTTTAAGGCAATTAAATGTTTCAAAAGACCGAGTAGATATAAAAATTATCGATGAGGGTAAAAAAGGATTCTTAGGTTTATTTGGGAATCGTCCTGCAGTAGTAGAAGTTGTATTGAAGAAAGATCCAATTCAAGAATGTGAAGAATATTTGAAAAATGTTATTCGCAATATGGGTGTGGAAGTTGAGATTAGTAAAATTGTAAAAGGACGCGAAGTTGAATTTACAATTTCCGGTGATAATATAGGTGTTTTGATTGGAAAAAGAGGTAATACGTTGAATTCTTTACAGTATTTAACAAAACTTGTCGCAAATCGTCATACGAAGCAGTATATCGGTATTACACTGGATGCTGAAAATTATCGTAGTAAAAGAAAAAGTACGTTAGAATCGCTTTCTTATCGATTAGCAAAACAAGTGTCTAATACGAAAAAAAGGGTTGTTTTAGAGCCGATGCCATCTTTTGAACGAAAAATTATTCATCAAGCATTATCGAATCATCAAGGTATTAATACAACTTCTGAAGGAAATGAACCACATCGGCATGTTGTAATATCTTCCAAATGACCGGTTACTCAAATGAGTGCCGGTTTTTTTGAGGAAAAAACTGCTGTGGATAACTAAAAAACACTAAACTTATCCACTGTGAATAAGTTTAGTGTTTTTTACATGAGGACATAATAAAATGAGTTATTATTCTTTTGTAGATAGGTTCGTTATGGTATCCTAATAATTTAGTGAAGAAAATAATCATGTTGAGATAGAGATAAATAAGCAAATGAGGTGAAAGGACATGGAATTTGATACAATTGCCGCGATTTCCACAGCTCTTGGAGAGGGTGCAATTGCCATTGTTCGAGTAAGTGGGGATGATGCGGTTGAGAAAGTGAATCGTATTTTTAAAGGGAAGGATTTAACAGAGGTTCCTTCTCACACAATTCATTATGGTCATATTGTTGATTTAGATACAAATCAGGTTATTGAAGAAGTTATGGTGTCTATCATGCGTGCGCCAAGAACTTTTACACGTGAAAATATAGTGGAAATTAACTGTCACGGTGGACTTGTTTCGGTAAACAAAGTATTGCAACTTATTTTAGCGCAAGGAGTGCGACTAGCAGAGCCTGGTGAATTTACAAAACGAGCTTTTTTAAATGGTCGTATTGATTTATCACAAGCAGAAGCTGTTATGGACTTAATCCGTGCAAAAACGGATCGTGCGATGAATGTAGCAATTAATCAAATGGAAGGACGATTATCTAAATTAATCGGCCGTTTGCGTCAAGAAATATTAGAAACATTAGCTCATGTTGAGGTAAATATAGATTACCCAGAATATGATGATGTGGAAGAAATGACACATAATATTTTAATTGAGAAAGCGACGTATGTTCGTACTGAAATTGCAAAAATATTAGAAACATCGAAGCAGGGAAAGATTTTACGTGAAGGTATTGCTACTGCAATCATCGGTAGACCTAACGTTGGGAAATCATCGCTATTAAACAGTCTCGTTCAGGAGAAGAAGGCAATTGTAACTGATATTGCAGGAACAACTCGTGATGTTATTGAAGAGTACGTTAATGTGCGTGGTGTACCACTTAAACTTATAGATACAGCTGGAATTCGTGAAACAGAAGATGTTGTTGAAAGAATTGGCGTAGAGCGTTCAAAAGAAATGATGAGCCAAGCTGATTTGGTGTTAGTTGTCGTTAATTATAGTGAAGCTTTAACGAATGAGGATGAAGATCTATTCCGTGCCGTACAAGGAAAAGATTTCATTGTTATCGTAAATAAGACAGATTTACCGCAAGCCATTGATATGGAACGTGTTACAGAGTTGTCAGCGGGAAATCGTGTTATTACAACATCGTTAATTGAGGAACAAGGAATAGATGAGCTTGAAAGGGCAATAGCTGAGTTATTCTTTGAAGGAACAATTGATTCTGCGGATATGACATACGTTTCTAACGCGAGACATATTGGATTATTAACACAAGCAGGAAAAACAATTGGAGATGCAATTGAGGCAATAGAAAATGGTGTTCCAATTGATATGGTGCAAATTGATTTAACAAGAACGTGGGAAATACTTGGTGAAATTACTGGTGATACCGTTCATGAAAGCTTAATTGACCAGTTGTTCTCTCAATTTTGTTTAGGAAAATAATATAGTGATGTGTTAGAAAGATAGAGATTATTAGGAGGAATAAACAATGGGATACAATGCCGGTTCATACGATGTCATAGTAATCGGTGCAGGTCATGCAGGATGTGAAGCTGGTCTTGCGGCAGCACGAATGGGCTCCAAAACATTAATGTTAACAATTAATTTAGATATGGTAGCTTTTATGCCATGTAACCCTTCTGTTGGTGGACCAGCAAAAGGGATTGTTGTTCGTGAAATTGATGCATTAGGCGGAGAAATGGGACGCAATATTGATAAAACGCATATTCAAATGCGTATGTTAAATACAGGTAAAGGGCCAGCTGTGCGTGCACTTCGAGCACAAGCAGATAAGTTCTCTTACCAGCATGAATTAAAGAAAACGATTGAAGAGACACCGAATTTAACGTTGTTCCAAGGAATGGTAGAACGTTTAATTGTTGAAGATGGTGAATGTAAAGGGGTAATTACGCAAGCTGGTGCTGAATATACGGCGAAAACCGTTGTAATTACGACTGGAACGTTTTTACGTGGTGAGATTATTATGGGAGATTTAAAATATTCGAGCGGTCCGAATAATCAACAACCATCTATTACTTTATCAGAACATTTAGAGGAGCTTGGATTTGATCTTGTTAGATTTAAAACAGGTACACCTCCACGTGTAAACAGTAATACGATTGACTACAGTAAAACAGAAATTCAGCCAGGTGATGATAAACCACGAGCTTTCTCTTTTGAAACGACAAAATTTATTATGGATCAAATTCCATGTTGGTTGACGTATACAAGTACGGAGACACATCGTTTAATAGATGAAAACCTACATCGTTCAGCTATGTATTCTGGTATGATTAAAGGAACAGGTCCTAGATATTGTCCTTCAATTGAAGACAAAGTAGTAAGATTTAATGATAAGCCGCGTCATCAAATTTTCTTAGAGCCAGAAGGACGTAATACACAAGAAGTATATGTACAAGGTTTATCCACAAGCTTACCAGAAGATGTACAGCGTGATATGCTTAGAACAATTCCTGGTCTAGAAAACGTTGAAATGATGCGAACAGGTTATGCAATTGAATATGATGCAATCGTGCCAACACAACTATGGCCAACACTTGAAACGAAAAAAATTAAAAATTTATATACAGCAGGACAAATTAACGGAACTTCTGGTTACGAAGAGGCGGCAGGACAAGGAATTATGGCTGGAATTAATGCAGCATGTCGTTCTTTAGGTAAAAAAGAAGTTGTTTTAGGTCGCGAGGATGCTTATATTGGTGTCTTAATTGATGACCTTGTAACGAAAGGTACAAATGAACCATATCGTTTATTAACGTCTCGTGCAGAATATCGTCTATTATTACGCCACGATAATGCGGATCTTCGTTTAACTGAAGTTGGTCGTGAAATTGGATTAATTAAAGACGAGCGTTATGAGCGATTTACAAATAAAAAATTACAGATTGAACAGGAAAAGGAACGTTTAAGCAGCATTATTATTAAACCACGTCCTGAAGTTCAAGAATTAATTCGCAATACTGGTGGAAGTGAATTGAAAGATGGAATACGTGCAAGTGACTTATTACGTCGTCCAGAGATGACATATGAGCATATTCACCTTTTAGTACCAAGTGAAGTAGAATTAAGTGATGAAGTTACAGAACAAGTTGAAATTCAGATTAAGTACGAAGGATATATCGAAAAATCTTTACAGCAAGTAGAGCGTATGAAGAAAATGGAAAATAAAAAAATCCCTGAGGATATTGATTATGATGCGATTTCTAGCCTTGCTTCAGAAGCTAGACAGAAATTGAAAGATGTTCGTCCACTTTCAATGGGGCAGGCTTCACGTATTTCTGGCGTAAATCCAGCGGATATTTCCATTTTACTTGTGTATATTGAACAAGGAAAAATTGCGCGAGTATCGAACCAATAAATAGTAAGGAGATATTGTTAGATGAACATAGAACAATTTCAATCTATGCTAGAAGAGAAGGGTATTACCCTCTCTTCTAGACAGTTAGAGCAGTTCGAAATCTACTTTGAAACATTAGTAGAGTGGAATGAAAAAATGAACTTAACGGCTATTACAGAGAAAGAAGAAGTATATTTAAAGCACTTTTTTGATTCTATTACAGCTGCTTTTTATTATGATTTTTCAAAACCATTCTCAATTTGTGATGTTGGCGCAGGAGCTGGATTCCCAAGTATCCCTTTGAAAATCTGTTTCCCGCACTTAAAAGTAACAATTGTAGATTCATTGCAAAAACGTATTAATTTCTTAAATCACTTAGCACAAAAATTAGAATTAAGTGATGTTGCATTTTGTCACGATCGTGCTGAAACATTTGGGAAAAAAGAAGGTGTACGTGAATCGTACGATATTGTAATGGCACGGGCAGTTGCACGTCTTTCTGTATTAAGTGAGCTATGTTTACCACTTGTAAAAGTTGGAGGAACATTCATTGCAATGAAAGGTGCAGCGGCGAATGAAGAAATCGAAAATGGCAAGTATGCTTTAGAGGTGCTAGGCGGGGATTTAAAAGAAATGTCTACGTTCCAATTACCGTTTGAAGAAAGTGAACGTAATATTTTATTAATCGAGAAAAAGCGCAAGACACCAAAGAAATATCCACGCAAACCGGGAACACCCAATAAATTACCTATTGAAAAATAAATCTTATTAGACGTAAGATTAAATTATATAAATGAAAACGTAAATGTTTCATAGGAAACATTTTATGGAGAACAGTCAATAGGCCTAAAAGGTGGTGGAATATGTATGAAAAATACGTTTTCTCGTTTATTTGGCTTTGGAGATAAAGAGAGCGAATTCGAATTACAAGACGAAAGCCATGAAGAAATAGATAAAAAGGTATATGAAGAAATACAAGAAATTCCGATAGTGAATATTACTCCTAACCGTTATCAACCACGAACAGTTTTTGACGATGCGCGTATTGATGAGTTAGCGTTAACAATTCGCACACATGGACTTATTCAACCGATTGTTGTGAGGCAATATGAGGATGATAAGTACGAGATTATTGCTGGAGAAAGACGTTTCCGTGCGGCAACAAAATTAGGTTGGGAAAAGGTCCCTGCTATTATTAAAAACCTAAATGATACAGAGACGGCTTCTGTAGCTCTAATTGAAAACTTGCAACGTGAGGAACTAACAGCGATCGAGGAAGCTGTGGCATATCAAAAGCTAATTGAGTTACATAATTTAACACAAGAAGCATTGGCACAACGACTTGGAAAAGGACAATCTACAATCGCAAATAAGTTGCGATTGTTAAAGTTGCCTGAAAAAATAAAAAGTGCATTATTAGAAAAGAGTATTACAGAACGTCATGCCCGCGCCCTTATTCCTTTAAAAAATGAGGAATTACAACTGAAGGTTTTACAGGAAATTGTGGAGAAACAACTGAATGTAAAGCAAACAGAAGAACGAATTGCGAAATTGTTAGAGGAAGCAAAACCGAAGCGTAAGGCAAAGCAAAAAGCAGTAAGTCGAGATACGAGAATTGCCATGAATACAATTAGGCAGTCATTACAAATGGTTGCTGACAGTGGTTTAAATGTCAATTCTGAGGAAGAAGAATTTGATGAATACTATCAAATTACAATTAAAATTCCAAAAAAGAAATAATAGTGGTGTGTTAGAGACCTTATCCTATCGGAGAGGTCTCTTTTGCTATATTTTCTTGTTAAATGAAGAAGGAGTTTAGAAATAAATTTTGAAGTTTAATAAGGACGTAAAAGAAAAACTTTTATTTCATGTTACAATAAACGTAATTATTACTAGAATAAGATAGAAAGGTTGAAAGTAGGTGACATCATGGGAAAAATCATTGCTATTGCCAATCAAAAAGGTGGTGTTGGGAAAACAACAACATCTGTTAATTTAGGGGCTGGATTGGCACAAGCAGGTAAAAAGGTCCTTCTTGTAGATATTGATGCGCAAGGAAATGCAACGACTGGTGTGGGAATTGAAAAATCCGAATTAGATCAATGTATTTACAACGTTCTTGTGGAAGATGCAGATGTTCAAGGAGTTATACGGAAAACCGCAACTGAAAACTTAGATGTTCTACCCGCTACAATTCAATTAGCAGGTGCTGAAATTGAATTGGTACCGACTATTTCCCGGGAAGTACGTTTGCAAAGGGCATTACAGCCAGTTCGTGATGAATATGATTATATTATTATCGACTGTCCACCGTCCTTAGGGTTATTAACGATTAACGCATTAACAGCAGCAGATTCTGTTATTATTCCTGTTCAGTGCGAATATTACGCACTAGAAGGATTAAGTCAGCTATTAAATACAGTTCGACTTGTGCAAAAGCACTTAAATAAAAATCTAGCAATTCAAGGTGTATTGCTAACAATGTTGGATGCCCGTACAAATTTAGGGATTCAAGTGATAGATGAAGTGAAAAAATACTTTAGAGATAAAGTATACCGTTCGATTATTCCTCGTAATGTGCGCTTAAGTGAGGCGCCAAGTCATGGGAAACCAATTATGCAGTATGACGCTAAATCAAGAGGAGCAGAAGTGTATATAGATTTAGCAGAGGAAGTGATTGCAGGTGGCTAAAGGATTAGGAAGAGGAATTAATGTGTTTTTTCCTGATTTAGATGTGAAAGAAGAAGAAACAATTCAGGAGATTATAGTAACTGAATTAAGGCCGAATCCATATCAACCACGTAAACACTTTAATAAAGAAGCGATTCAGGAATTAGCGACTTCTATTAAAGAACACGGCATATTACAACCGTTAATTGCTAGAAAGAGTATTAAAGGATATGAAATTGTTGCAGGTGAAAGAAGGTATCGTGCTGCCAAAGAGGCTGGGCTCGAAAAAGTACCTGCAGTTGTAAGGCAATTAAATGAGCAGCAAATGATGGAGTTTGCATTGCTAGAAAACTTGCAACGAGAAGATTTAAATCCTATGGAAGAAGCAATGGCATATCAGATGTTAATGAATGAGCTAAATGTAACGCAAGAACAATTAGCAAAACGTCTTGGTAAAAGTAGGCCTTATATCGCAAATTATACTCGGTTACTAAGCCTCCCTTCATTCGTGCAAGATATGATTGCAAATGGTCAACTTTCAATGGCTCATGGGAGAACTCTACTTACAATAAAAGATGAAGAGCAATTGAAATCTTTATTGAAACGAATAGAAAAAGAAGGATTGAATGTCCGTCAATTAGAGAAAATTGTTCAGGAGATTAATCAAAGCGTTTCACGTGAAACAAAACCAGTGAAAAAAGAGAGAAATATATTTTTTGTAGAGCGCGAAACGTTCTTAAGAGAAAAGTTTGGCACAGACGTGAAAATTAAAGAAACGAAAAAAGAAAAAGGTAAGATTGAAATTGAATTTTTTAATAAAGAAGATTTAAATCGTATTTTAGAATTGTTATCACAGGAAAATTAAAGAGCAAACCATCTTATTATTTATAGATGGTTTGCTTTTTTTAATACAGATAATTTTTGATCCGTTTCCTTTATGCTTTGCGCGATGACATCAGCCATTTTCATAACTAAACTTAACCTTGTATTTTGAAGTACGAAAAATTCCATGAAACCATTTAAATTTACGATGCCGTGTATATGCAAATCGCCAACTGCAGGTAAGTTCTTATTCATAGCAGCCCCAGGCTTACTAGGTCCCTTTCCGGTAGTGATTGAACCGATGCTTTGGGATTTTCCTAAACACGCGTCAACAGCAATGATAAATGAAGTAGGATTATTTTTCTGTATATTCTGAATTCTTTCTTCTAAATTTAACGCATGTATAGGTTCATCTAGCGTGCCGAACACTTGGAAGTTTTTGATTTCTACTTGTTCTAGCTTGGAGCCAACTAAAGGACCTAGTGCATCGCCAGTGGAACGATCTGTTCCGATACAAACGAGAGTAAGTGGTATATTCGTTTTAATAGGGATGTGGGAAAGTAAGAAGTTACTGATAGTCTCGGGGGCCTCTAAGTCTTGATGCATAACATTTTGAGTTTCCTTTTCAAAAAAAGGTAAGCGAAAACTTCCAATATTCATGAAGCATCCATCCTTTTAATAAATTTTCAAAATATGTTATATAGCGAGTGAAGTGGAATACTATAAGTGCATACTTTTGTAAAATCCAAATAAAAACAGAAATAATAGTACTAGTATATATATTCGTTCCATTTTATACCTGAATGGAAGTTAACAAATGGAATTAAAGTCATAAATTTTTTTCAGAAACCAGAGAGAGTTCTGATACAATAAGAAGGATAACTAAAAAGAAATTTTAGCTGGAGAGGTAGAGGTACATGGATTTAGCGTTGAAATGGTTTGAGTCCATTGATTGGACGAATATAGGTGTGAAATCACTAAAAATAATCGTTATTTTAATACTTGGTGCGATTGTTGTGCGAATTGCAAGAGCGATTGTACGAAATGCATTTCGTATGGGAAGTCGTTCGCCAATTCAAATTTCAGAACGTCGTACAGTTACAGTAGCGAAGTTACTTGAAAATATTGTGGCATACGTTGTTATGTTCATTATGTTAATTGCGATTTTAGGCGTGTTTGATATTAATGCATCAGGTTTATTAGCGGGGGCTGGGGTAATTGGTTTAGCAGTCGGATTTGGTGCTCAAAGTTTAGTGAAGGATGTCATTACAGGATTATTTATCTTGTTAGAAGACCAGTTCTCAGTTGGAGACTATGTTAGAATCGGTCAATTTGAAGGAGTCGTTTTAGAAATTGGACTTCGTACAACAAAAATAAAGAGTTGGACAGGTGAAATTCATACTTTACCAAACGGAAGTATCATTCAAGTTACTAACTTCTCAGTAAGTAACAGTGTGGCATTTGTTGATGTATCTATTTCTTATGAGGCCGACATTGCAAAAGCAGAGCAAGTTATTGAAGATTTATTAGTAGAATTACCTGCAAAGTACGAGAAGATGGTAACAACGCCTCAATTGTTAGGTGTACAAACATTAGCCGCATCAGAAGTTATATTACGCGTCATTGCTGAAGTAGAGCCAATGCAACATGCGGTTATTGCAAGGGCTCTTCGTAAAGAGATTAAAAATCGTCTTGATTTACATGGAATTGAAATTCCATATCCACGTATGGTTTTATATAATCGTGAAGAATTGGTTAGCGGAAAAGCAATCTAGTATGGAGAGGGGATTTGGAGAGTGGAGCAAAAGCAATATAACTTGTATGATGTTGTGGAAATGAAGAAAGCCCATCCTTGTGGTGAGAATCGTTGGAAGATTATTCGTATGGGAATGGATATCCGCGTTAAGTGCGAGGGATGTGACCATTCGGTAATGATTCCTCGAAGAGAGTTTGATCGTAAGGTGAAAAAAATACTTGTGAAGCATGAAGAATAGAGGGAGAGTAACAGTTGCAGTAGGCGGCTGTTACTTTTTTCGTTTTGAGGAAACTTGTCATTTTTTTCGTTACTATCTATAATGATGAAAGATTGAGACATAGGAGTGAAAAATATGGGATTAACGGCTGGGATTGTTGGATTACCTAACGTAGGGAAGTCAACTTTATTTAATGCAATTACACAAGCAGGAGCAGAATCTGCGAACTATCCATTCTGTACAATTGATCCAAACGTAGGGATTGTAGAGGTACCAGATGAGCGTTTAAATAAATTAACGGAATTAGTAGAACCGAAAAAGACTGTTCCGACTGTATTTGAGTTTACTGATATTGCAGGTATCGTAAAAGGCGCTAGTAAAGGTGAAGGTTTAGGAAATAAATTTTTATCTCACATTCGTCAAGTAGATGCAATTTGTCAAGTTGTTCGTTGTTTTGAAGATGAGAATATTACGCACGTTTCAGGAAAAGTAGATCCAATCGATGATATTGAAACAATCAACTTAGAGCTAATCTTAGCAGATTTAGAATCTGTTGATAAACGTATCGAGCGTGTTGCAAAGTTAGCAAGACAAAAAGATAAAGAAGCAGTATATGAGCATGAAATTTTAGTGCGTTTAAAAGAAGCGTTTGAAGAGGGTAAACCAGCTCGTACTGTTGAATTTACAGAAGAGCAAATGAAGATTGTTAAAGGTCTTCATTTACTGACAACGAAAGAAATGTTATACGTAGCAAACGTAAGTGAAGATGATATTATTGACCCTTCTGAAAATAAGTATGTACAAATGGTAAAAGAATTTGCTGCAAATGAAAATTCTCAAGTAATCGTTGTATGTGCGAAAATCGAATCAGAAATTGCTGAGTTAGATGAGGAAGAGAAAAAAGTATTTCTTGAAGAATTAGGCATTGAAGAATCTGGTTTAGATCAATTAATTCGTGCTGCATACGATTTATTAGGTCTTGCTACTTATTTCACAGCTGGTGTACAAGAAGTACGTGCGTGGACGTTTAAACAAGGTATGAAAGCACCACAATGTGCTGGTGTAATTCATACAGACTTTGAGCGTGGATTTATTCGTGCAGAAACTGTTTCTTATGATGATCTAATGACAAATGGTTCTATGACAGCTGCAAAAGAAGCTGGTAAAGTACGTCTAGAAGGAAAAGAGTATATCGTAAAAGACGGAGATGTTATGCACTTCCGTTTCAACGTTTAATTTAATATTTCCTAGGAAAAATAAAGATATGAGCTTGGCAAATATATTATGTGTTTGCCAAGTTTTTTATGTATTGGTGAGTTGATTCATATAACTTACTATGATATAATCTAAACTCGTGAGTAATTACTATAAATTAATTGCTCCTTGCCCATTACGGGCCGTTTAGACCAAAAGGAGGTGAAAGTGTAATGAGAAAGTACGAAATTATGTACATCATTCGTCCTGGCGTTGAAGAAGAAGCTCAAAAGGCTTTAGTTGAACGTTTTGCAGGTGTTTTAACAAACAATGGTGCAGAAATCATTAACACGAAAGAGTGGGGTAAGCGTCGTTTAGCTTACGAAATCAACGACTTACGTGAAGGTTTCTACATGATCTTAAACGTGAACTCTAATTCAGAAGCAATTAACGAATTCGACCGTTTAGCTAAGATCAACGAAGACATCCTTCGTCATATCGTTGTTAAAGAAGAAGAAAAATAATTGATATATAAGGGAGAGTGGTTCGATTGATGAATCGTGTTATCCTCGTTGGTCGTTTAACTAAGGACCCTGACTTACGTTACACGCCCAATGGTGTTGCAGTAGCTACTTTTACGTTAGCTGTGAATCGCGCATTTGCGAATCAACAAGGTGAGCGTGAAGCTGACTTTATTAATTGTGTAATATGGCGTAAACAAGCAGAAAACGTAGCAAATTATTTGAAAAAAGGTAGCTTAGCAGGCGTAGATGGACGTCTTCAAACTCGTAATTACGATGGACAAGATGGTAAACGTGTATATGTAACAGAAGTTCTTGCGGAGAGCGTACAATTTTTAGAGCCGCGTAATGGCGGTGGGGAGCAACGCGGTTCATTCAATCAGCAACCATCAGGAGCTGGTTTCGGTAACCAAAGCTCTAACCCATTTGGTCAATCTAGTAATCCGGGTAACTCAGGTAACACTGGTAACTCTGGATTTACGAAGAATGACGATCCATTTTCAAATGTAGGTCAACCGATCGACATTTCCGACGACGATTTACCGTTCTAATACAGTAAATTTGTTAGTTTTAACAAAGAATGGAGGGAAATAGACATGGCAGGACGCAAAGGTGGACGTGCGAAACGTCGTAAGGTGTGTTTCTTCACAGCTAACGGCATCACTCGCATCGATTATAAAGATGTTGATTTATTAAAACGTTTCGTTTCTGAGCGTGGTAAAATTTTACCTCGTCGTGTAACAGGAACAAGCGCAAAATACCAACGCAAACTTACAGTTGCAATTAAACGTGCTCGTCAAATGGCACTTTTACCATATGTTGGTGAATAATAGCGTATGAAATGCACAGTAGAGTCGGACTCTACTGTGCATTTTGCTATGCTTTTCTTTTTTGAAAGAGAGGTTAGATGATGAAAAGTACGAAATTTATTACTGAAGGTGCGGCGTTATTGGCGATATATGCAATTTTATTGCTTATATCTATGTATGTTCCGATTTTAGGTACAGTTGCAATATTTGCATTGCCGTTACCGTTTATATTATTGACAATAAGGCATAAACTATCTAATGTACTCGTAATTTTTGTAGCGGCACTTTTTATTACAGTTATTGTGAGTCAGCCGATTAGTCTCGTAAAGACAGTGATGTTTGGACTAATAGGTATTGCATTAGGATATATGTATAAAAAAGGGAAGAAACCAGTAGAGCTATTAATAACTGGAACACTTACATACTTAATTGGTATGATGCTTATTTATGTTGGAAGTATAAAGTTTTTCGACATAAATATAATGAAGCAAATGCAAAATATGATTAATGAAAGTATGGCGCAAAGTGAAAAGATAGTAAGTGCTGCTGGTTTGCCAGTTAGTAAGGAACAAAAAGAGTTATTTGCACAAATGAATGATATATTACAAACGCTATTTCCGAGTATACTTGTGCTAGTTTCTGTATGTTTTTCTTGGATCACCTTAATATTATCAGGTAGTGTTTTGAGAAAATTAAAGTATGACGTTACACCTTGGCCTAAATTTAAAGATATACAATTGCCAAAGAGTATTGTCTGGTATTACGTTATATTTATTTTGTTAGCAACTTTTATAAAAGTAGAACCAACATCATATTTACATATGGCATTTTCTAATCTATATGTCATATTTGCGCTGCTACTCGTATTGCAAGGTTTGACATTTATCACCTTTTTAGCGCATAAAAAAGGTTTTACTAAAGGGGTTCCTATTATTAGTTTTATTGTCTGCATGTTTATCCCGATGCTGTTTCCTCTTGTGACAATCTTAGGTATAATTGATTTAGGGATTTCATTGCGTTCTAAAATAGGGGAATAAAATAATATTCCTTATACTATTTTAATCTGTTGAACTAACTGAAAGATAAGTTAGTTTTACTTTATAGGAGTTGTATACATGCCTGAATTTTATAAGAAACAGTGGTTTTTATATCCTGTTTATGTATTGGCATTTTTTGTGTTTGTGCTCATTTCGATCCTCTGTTACTTTCATTTGATTATGGGGATAGCTGCCTTTTTTGTTTTTTGTATCGTACTTTTTGTTGTTGTGCGCTTTGAGCTTACCTTTCAAAGGAATTTCGAAAAACATACGACAGATATGATCACAAGGGTAAAGAAAGTGAGTAATGAAGCGTTTAACCAAATGCCTATTGGTATTTTGTTATACAATAAGGATTATGGGATTGATTGGGCAAATCCTTATTTATCTTCATGTCTAGGGCAACATGCATTAGCTGGATGGCACCTTTACGATGTATCAGAAACGTTACTTCTTTTTATTAAGGGGGAAACATCTGATGATATAGTCTCTTTGAATAATCGAAAGTTCCGTGTTTTTGTAAGAAAAGAAGAAAAGTTAATTTATTTCTTTGATGTAACGGAACAAACAGAGATCGAAAAGATGTATGAGGATCAACGTACTGTGTTGGCTGTCATTTATTTAGATAATTATGATGAGGTTACACAAGGGTTAGATGATCAATTACGTACGAATATAACAAGTCTTGTGACATCTAGATTAAATGAATGGGCTCTTAAGTATGGGGCGTATTTAAAACGTGCATCTTCTGAAAGATTCTTCGTTGTGCTAAATGAAAGCATTTTAGCGCAAATGGAGAAAGGGAAATTTAGCATTTTAGATCAGGTGCGTGAAGAAACATCCAAAAGGAATATTCCTCTTACATTAAGTGTAGGTGTCGGATCAGGTGATTTACCTTTATCAGAGCTTGGAGCAATGGCTCAATCTGGTTTAGACCTTGCGCTTGGCCGTGGTGGAGATCAAGTAGCCATTAAACAAGCAACAGGTAAAGTTAAATTTTATGGCGGTAAGACAAATCCGGTTGAAAAACGTACTCGTGTACGTGCTAGAGTTATTTCGCATGCATTAAAGGATTTAGTATTAGAAAGTAGTAATGTCATTATAATGGGGCATAGAGCTCCTGATATGGATGCGATTGGCGCTGCAATTGGTATTTTAAAGGTAGCTCAATTAAATGAGCGTAAAGGATATATTGTGTTAGATGAAAATGATTCGGATAAGGGAATTAAGCGTTTGATGGATAAAGTGAAACAAAATGAAGAATTATGGTCACACTTTATTACACCAGTACAAGCGATGGAATTTGCAAATGATGATTCCTTACTTGTTGTTGTTGATACGCATAAACCTTCCATGGTGATGGAGGAAAAACTGTTACATAAAATTGAGAATGTAGTGGTTATTGACCATCACCGCCGAGGAGAAGACTTTATTGAAGATCCATTGCTTGTTTACATGGAACCATATGCTTCTTCGACGGCAGAGCTTGTTACAGAACTACTTGAGTATCAACCGAAAAATTTAAAGATGACGATGTTAGAAGCAACAGCATTGTTAGCGGGGATTATTGTTGATACGAAAAGTTTTACATTCCGGACAGGTGCTCGTACATTTGATGCTGCTTCTTATTTACGCTCACATGGTGCAGACACTGTACTTGTACAAGAATTGTTAAAAGAAGATATGGATCAGTATTTACGAGTTGCAAAAGCTATTAAAAATGCGTACATTTATAAAAATGGAATTGCAATTGCAAAAGTTGATAGTGATGATTACTACGACCAAGTGCTTATTGCGCAATCAGCGGACACGCTATTAACAATGACAGGTATTATCGCATCATTTGTTATCGCGAAACGTGGAGAGAATTTCATTGGGATTAGCGGCAGGTCTTTAGGTGAAGTGAACGTGCAGCTAGTTATGGAAAATTTAGGCGGTGGCGGGCATTTGACGAATGCAGCCACACAAATGAAAAATGTTACAGTAGATGAAGCTGAGGAGAAGCTTCAATTTGTTATTGATGACTATTTACAGGGAGGCACACAATCATGAAAGTAATTTTTCTAAAAGACGTAAAAGGTAAAGGTAAAAAAGGAGAAGTGAAAAACGTACCGGATGGTTATGCAAATAACTTCTTACTAAAACAAGGTTTAGCTGCTGAAGCGACAAACAGCAGTATGAAAACGTTAGAAGCTCAAAAGCGCAAAGAAGAAAAAGATGCAGCAGCAGAGCTTGAAAGTGCAAAACAATTAAAAGAAACGTTAGAGAAATTAACTGTAGAATTAAAGGCTAAATCTGGAGAAGGTGGACGTCTATTCGGTTCAATTACAAGTAAACAAATCGTAGATGCAATGCAAAAATCACACAAGATTAAACTTGATAAGCGTAAATTTGAAATGGATGATGCAATTCGTGCATTAGGCTATACAAATGTTACTGTGAAATTGCATCCGCAAGTAACAGCAGCAGTAAAAGTTCATGTTAGTGAACAATAAAAATAAGCTAAGCAAGGAGGATTGCGCATGAGTGATGTAATGGCTGATCGTACCCCTCCGCATAATATAGAAGCTGAACAGGCGGTTTTAGGGGCCATATTAATTGATCAAGATGCGTTAACGTCAGCATCGGAACTATTGGTACCTGACTCATTTTATCGAACGAAACATCAAAAGATTTTTGAAGTCATGCTTGGGTTATCTGATAAAGGAGAACCGATTGACTTAGTAATAATGACATCAGCAATGGCTGATCAAGGATTATTAGAAGAAGTTGGTGGGGTTTCTTACTTAGCAGAATTAGCAGAAGTTGTTCCAACTGCTGCTAACGTTGAATATTATGCACGAATTATCGCTGAAAAGGCGCTGTTACGTCGTTTGATTCGCACAGCGACTCATATCGTATCTGATGGATACGAGAGAGAAGATGACGTGGATGGCCTTTTAAATGAGGCTGAGAAAAAGATATTAGAAGTATCTCATCAAACGAATGCGAAAGCATTCCAAAATATTAAAGACGTTCTTGTAGATGCTTACGATAAAATCGAACTTTTGCATAATCAAAAGGGTGAAGTTACTGGGATACCAACTGGGTTTACTGAATTAGATAAGATGACGGCGGGGTTCCAGCGAAATGATTTAATCATCGTGGCAGCACGTCCATCGGTAGGGAAAACGGCATTTTCATTAAATATCGCACAAAACGTAGCGACGAAAACAGATGAAAATGTAGCGATTTTTAGTCTAGAGATGGGCTCTGATCAACTTGTTATGCGTATGCTTTGTGCAGAAGGAAATATTGATGCACAAAGACTTCGTACCGGTTCATTAACTTCTGATGATTGGGCGAAATTAACGATGGCGATGGGTAGCCTTTCTAATGCCGGTATCTATATTGATGATACGCCAGGGATTAAAGTAAATGAGATTCGAGCGAAATGTCGTAGATTAAAGCAAGAACAAGGTCTTGGGATGGTTTTGATTGACTATTTACAGCTTATTCAAGGAAGCGGGAAATCAGGAGAAAACCGTCAGCAGGAAGTATCTGAGATTTCTCGTACACTAAAAGGGATTGCACGTGAATTGCAAGTGCCTGTTATTGCTTTGTCGCAGTTATCTCGTGGTGTAGAATCTCGTCAAGATAAACGTCCGATGATGTCTGATATTCGTGAATCGGGAAGTATCGAGCAGGATGCTGATATTGTAGCCTTCCTATATCGTGAGGATTACTATGATCGCGAAACAGAAAACAAAAATACAATTGAGATTATTATTGCAAAGCAGCGTAACGGTCCGGTAGGCTCAGTAGAGCTTGCGTTTGTTAAAGAGTTCAATAAGTTCGTAAACTTAGAACGTCGCTTTGAGGATGGACATGCGCCGCCTGCATAAAAGCAGTATAAAAAAGAAACACATTTCTTATAATAAGATGTGTTTCTTTTTTTTTATAGGAAAGATAAGGCTTTCACAAGAGAAATGTATATTTCTTACGAACGAAAATGTTTTTTGATAAAAAAATGTTCGCTTTTTGGTTGACTTCTCTTTCGGTTTTGGTACAATTATATTGTTTGAATAGATCGTTTGAAAATTGCGGAGGTGCTTGAATAATGTCTTCAGTAGTAGTTGTAGGAACACAATGGGGCGATGAAGGAAAAGGTAAAATTACTGACTTTCTTTCTGAGCATGCGGAAGTAGTTGCAAGATATCAAGGTGGAAATAACGCGGGACACACAATTGT
This sequence comes from Bacillus luti, assembly GCF_009739945.1. Lineage (NCBI taxonomy): Bacteria > Bacillati > Bacillota > Bacilli > Caryophanales > Bacillaceae > Bacillus > Bacillus luti. The sequence goes on from NZ_CP040336.1 coordinate 5,138,860, forward strand.
TTTCGGCGGAGTTAAATATAAATTACACTTAATCCCATCTGGTATTTTCTATAAAGAAAAAATTTGTGTAATCGGAAACGGCTTAGTAGTAGATCCGAAAGCATTACTTGAAGAGTTAAAATACTTACACGATCGTGGTGTAAGTACTGATAATTTACGCGTAAGTAACCGTGCGCACGTTATTTTACCTTATCACTTAAAACAAGATGAGTTAGAAGAAGCAAGTAAAGGTGATAACAAAATCGGTACAACGAAAAAAGGTATCGGCCCTGCATATATGGATAAAGCTGCTCGTATCGGTATCCGTATGGCTGACCTTTTAGACCGTGAAGCATTTAAAGAGAAGCTTGAGCGCAATTTAGTAGAAAAAAATCGCTTGTTTGAAAAAATGTATGATACAGAAGGTTTCAGTGTAGAAGAAATCTTTGAAGAGTACTTCGAGTACGGTCAACAAATCGCGCAATATGTATGTGATACATCTGTTGTATTAAATGATGTATTAGATGATAATCGTCGTGTGTTATTTGAAGGTGCACAAGGCGTTATGCTTGATATTGACCACGGTACGTACCCGTTCGTTACATCTTCTAACCCAATTGCTGGTGGTGTAACAGTGGGAACTGGAGTTGGTCCTGCGAAAGTTACTCGCGTTGTAGGTGTATGTAAAGCATATACAAGCCGCGTTGGTGATGGCCCATTCCCTACTGAACTTCATGATGAAATCGGTCATCAAATTCGTGAAGTTGGTCGTGAGTATGGAACAACAACTGGTCGTCCTCGCCGTGTAGGTTGGTTCGACAGCGTTGTTGTAAGACATGCACGTCGTGTTAGTGGTTTAACGGATTTATCATTAAATTCTATCGACGTTCTAACAGGTATTCCAACTCTTAAAATTTGTGTTGCTTACAAATACAATGGCGAAGTTATCGATGAAGTTCCAGCAAACTTAAACATTTTAGCGAAATGTGAGCCTGTATACGAAGAGCTTTCAGGTTGGACAGAAGATATTACTGGTGTAAAATCATTAGATGAGCTTCCTGAAAATGCACGAAAATACGTAGAGCGTGTTTCTGAGCTAACAGGAATTCAATTATCTATGTTCTCAGTTGGACCAGATCGTAATCAAACAAATATCGTTCGTAACGTATACGAAGCTTAATTGATATTTTTCCGAAAAAACTCATGTCCGCATGAGTTTTTTCTTATCTTTTATAAAAAAATAAAAAAAGGTATTGCAAAAATAAAAGATACTATGTTATGATACATCTTGTCGTCACGAAAATATGACGTTGGTGAGTATGAGCCATTAGCTCAGTTGGTAGAGCATCTGACTTTTAATCAGAGGGTCGAAGGTTCGAGTCCTTCATGGCTCACCATTTTATTTTTCGTGGCCCGTTGGTCAAGTGGTTAAGACACCGCCCTTTCACGGCGGTAACACGGGTTCGAATCCCGTACGGGTCATGTTTTTTTATGTTCATTTTTGGTCCCGTGGTGTAGTGGTTAACATGCCTGCCTGTCACGCAGGAGATCGCCGGTTCGACCCCGGTCGGGACCGCCACTTTTGTTTATACCACCATTAGTGGTTTTATATATAGTTTTGGCTCGGTAGCTCAGTCGGTAGAGCAGAGGACTGAAAATCCTCGTGTCGGCGGTTCGATTCCGTCCCGAGCCACTCTCAGGATATTAAGTGGGCCCACTTAATATCCTTTTTATTTGTGTAATTTTACAAAAGCGGGTAGTTATTTTAAAATAGAATGAGGAGCCTCTAGCAGTTGAAGCTAGAGGTTTTTCTATAGATCGTATAGGATTCCGTGTAAAAGTGGATCATACATGAGTCTGTGAGAATAGAGGAGAAAGTACTTAAGCAAAAGATGCGGTCATATAGGGACATACTATGTAGACATCAATGTGTTTAGGGATATTGACCATATTTTTATAAGGAGGAAATAGACGATGATGGGAAAGAAAATTTTAGTAGTTGATGATGAAAAGCCGATTGCGGATATTTTGAAGTTCAACCTAGAAAAAGAAGGTTTTGAAATTGTAATGGCGCATGATGGTGATGAAGCGATTGAAAAAGCGAATGAAGAACAGCCAGATATGGTTTTATTAGATATTATGCTACCAGGTAAAGATGGCTTAGAGGTTTGCCGTGAAATACGTAAAAGCTCAGAAATGCCAATTATTATGCTTACAGCAAAAGATTCTGAAATTGATAAAGTATTAGGGCTTGAGCTTGGGGCAGATGATTATGTAACGAAGCCGTTTAGTACGAGGGAATTACTAGCTCGTGTGAAGGCGAATTTACGTCGCCATCAGCAAGGTGGTGCTGCAGAAAAAGAAGAAAATACAGAAATGGTTATTGGACCAATTGTTATTAATCCAAATGCCTATAGTGTAACAAAGCGTGAAGAAAATATTGAGCTTACACATCGTGAATTTGAATTACTACATTATTTAGCTAAACATTTAGGACAGGTTATGACACGTGAACATTTATTACAAACAGTTTGGGGTTATGACTACTTTGGAGATGTTCGTACAGTAGACGTAACAGTACGTCGTTTACGTGAAAAAATTGAAGATAATCCAAGTCATCCTACTTTAATTGTAACTAGACGTGGAGTAGGGTATTACTTGCGTGACCCAGAGCAGGAATAGTATATGAAGAAAGTTGGTTTTTTTCAATCTATTCATTTAAAATTTGTACTCATATATATGCTATTAATATTGATAGCTATGCAGGTTATTGGGGTATATTTCGTAAGAGAGTTAGAAAAGAGTCTTGTACAAGGTTTTAGAGATTCTTTAACGCAGCAAACGAACTTATTAGCATATAACTTGAAACAAGAGTTTAAAAAAAGTTATACAAAAGCAGAAACAGAGTCAACAGATGAAACGATTAAAACTTCAATTCGAAAATTTGCCTCTGATCGAAAGAAAGATATTCAAGAGGTCAGTGTATTTGATTCGCATAGAAAGTTACTAGCTATTTCAGATGAATCGAAGCAAAATAAGGTGAATAGAACCTCAACTGATATAGCTGTTCAGCGGGTATTGGTGCAAAAAAAGCCTGAAGTAAAAATTGAGAAAGATGGTCGCACGGGCCATCGTGTTCAAGTTATGATTACTCCTATTCTGGATGATAACAACAAAGATGCACTTGGTGTTATTTATGTTGTTGCATCTATGGAAGATGTTTATAAGCAGATGAAGGATATTAATCAAATTTTTGCAACGGGAACCGTTATTGCATTGCTCGTAACAGCTGTACTTGGAATTTTGTTGGCTCAAACTATTACGAGACCAATTTCAGATATGCGAAGACAAGCAATTGAAATGGCAAAAGGAAACTATTCGAGAAAAGTAAAAGTGCATAGCCATGATGAAATTGGACAACTAGCATTATCTTTCAATAATTTATCAAAAAAATTACAACAAGCCCGTTCTTCAACAGAAAGTGAAAGACGTAAATTATCATCCGTTTTATCACATATGACAGATGGAGTAATTGCTACTGACCGAAAAGGAGATATTATTTTATTAAATGATCCTGCGGAAAAAATGCTAAATGTTTCGCGTGAAACAGCGCTCGATCAATCTGTTTTAGAAGTATTAGGGATACAAGAAGAGTTTACGCTTGATCATTTATACGAAGAACCAGATTCGGTTTTATTAGATTTTAGTACAAGAAATGAACCTTATATTTTACGTGCTAGTTTCTCGGTTATTCAAAAAGAGACTGGGAAGGCAAATGGTTTAATTGCTGTATTATACGATGTAACAGAGCAGGAGCGTATAGAGCGAGAACGCCGTGAGTTTGTGGCGAACGTCTCTCATGAATTAAGAACACCATTAACAACAATGCGTAGTTACTTAGAGGCGCTTACGGATGGGGCATGGCAAGATCCGAATATTGCACCGCAATTTTTAACAGTTACACAAGAAGAAACAGAAAGAATGATTAGACTTGTAAATGCGTTGTTGCAACTATCTAAACTCGATAGTACAGAACATCGTTTAATGAAAGAATGGGTCGACTTTACTGACTTCTTTAATAACGTTATTGATCGATTTGAAATGTCTAAAGAGCAAAATGTAAGTTTCAAGCGATCTTTCTCGAAAAAGTCTCGATTTATTGATATGGATACGGACAAAATTACTCAAGTGTTGTATAACATTATTTCTAATGCGTTAAAGTATTCACCAGAAGGTGGAACGGTAACATATCGCTTACGTGATCGTGGTGATTTATTAGAGATTAGTGTAAGTGACCAAGGAATGGGTATTCCGAAAGAAAACGTTGATAAAATCTTTGAACGCTTTTATCGCGTAGATAAAGCACGTTCAAGACAAATGGGTGGTACAGGACTTGGATTAGCGATTGCGAAAGAAATGATTGAGGCACATGGTGGTTCGATTTGGGCGAAAAGTGAGGAAGGAAAAGGGACGACTATTTACTTCACATTGCCGATGGCAGCGGATGAAGAGGACGATTGGGAATGAGTATGGAAAACTTTAAAACGATAGTTTTAATTAATTTAGTTGTAATTAGTCTATTCCTTACTTTTAACTTGTGGACATATGTGCCAGACTCCACTTCCATGCAAAATGCAAAATTTGTGCAGGGTAATGAAGGAACCAGTCAAACGAAAATTTCCGATGTAATCCGTCCCACTTCTATCATCGTGCATAAAGATAAAAATCATTATGGGAGCAAAAGAGAGGAAGATATAGAGTCAATCTATAGACCTTTGGAAACAGGAGAGTTACATGATTTTAGAGAAATCTCGGTTGCTAAGGGTGATTTCCTTTCTTATGTACATGGTGAAGGGAAAATTGAGCTTCTTTTTCCTACTAATATCCCATTTGATGCAGTCAAATCTATGTTTAATCTGAAAGAGAAAAGTATAGATAAGCCTAAACATTTTAATCGTATTATTCTTGATCCTTCTCGAAGTAGGGATCAGGAAATTAAAATTAACTTTGTGTCTTATGACGATAACTTTAGAATATATGAAGCAAAATTAAGTGGTGTGTATTTAAAAGATATTGTTAATGCACAAAATCAATTTATAGTATCAGCAAAACCATATTTTGATTATCAAATTAATGATACGAAAAAGTTGTTTTTACCGGATGGAACGACAGAATTAAACAATATCACATATATTTCATCTAATTTAGCGGTGGATACATTTAAAAATGCTCTTTTTAGCGATCCACGTTATTTGAGTCCTATTACAGAGGAATCGAAAGAAACATTTACAGATGGTATTAGATCCATGGAGATTGAACACGATCATCACATGCTAAAGTATAAAAACTCTTCTGTATCAAATGAGAAACCTATAGATAATTTAATGCTTTTACAAAAAAGTTTTGAATTTGTAAGTGGTCACAGTGGGAGCTTGGATTCATATCGTTTAGATTATGTGAATAAAGGACAGACAGTGTTTCGTTTGCATGAAGATGGATATTCCGTATTCAATACGGATGGATTAGCTGAATTAAGACAAGTATGGGGATCAGAAGAAGTGATGGAATATGAAAGACCGTTGCTATCTTTAAATACGAAGGGCATAGAACAGAATGTTACCCTTCCATCAGGTCACGTTGTGATAGCATCCTTAGAAAAGAATACAGAGATAAATAAACAATTAATTAAAGACATTGGTATTGGGTACAAGTTATCACTAGATGGGCAAGTAGTTCGATTACAGCCAATTTGGTATGTAAAGCTTGCTGAAGATGAGGCTGGTAAACAAAAAATATATGAGTGGAGTGAGGGAGGACTAAATGGATTGGGATCGGATTAAAACCATATTTATTGTGACCTTTTTTGTTTTGGACCTCTTTCTCATTTTTCAATTCATTCAAAAGCAAGATAGTAATCAATTGGAGCTTATTGCAGAAACAAAAATAGATCAAGAATTAAAAGCAAACAAAATTACTATGGGTAATTTCCCTAAAGAACCGAAAAAAGAGTCGTTTATTAGGGCAGAAAACAAGGCCTTTAAAGAAGAAGATATACAGTCTTTAAAAAATCAAACGGCGCATATGCAAAATATGTACAAGATAGAAAGTAAGTTAAAAGAACCTTTTTTAAATACAAAATCATTATCAAAAGATAAGTATAATGAATTTTTGAAGAACTATGTATTAGATGGACAAAAGTATGAGTTTGGAGTGATGAAAGACTCTAAAATTTACTTCTTCCAAAAATATAAAGATAAGCCTATTTTCTATAACGATCAGGCAATGATTGTTGTGGAATTAAATGAAAAAAATGAACTTGTATCGTACACACAGACGATGCTAACGGATTTAAAAGAAATGGGCGAAAGTGAGAAAACGAAACAGCAAGAAATTATTACTGCCCAAACGGCTTTAGAAAATTTATATTTAAAAAATAAAGTTCATGGTAATACGCATGTAAAAGAAGCACAAATCGGTTATGCCACCCTTACCGCATCTACTTCTAATAACCAAGTGCTCGCTCCTACATGGAATTTAAAAACGGATCAGAAGCAGGATTTCTTTGTGAATGCGATTGAAGGACAGGTTATGGAATTAGGGGAAAAGGAAAATCAAGTGGTTGATGAACATACTGGAGTGAGAAAGAATGGGGTTGCATTTTAGCGTACTTGCAAGTGGAAGTACAGGGAATATGCTATATGTAGGAACAGATGAAAAAAAATTACTTGTCGATGCAGGTTTAAGTGGTAAAGCTACAGAGGCTTTATTTAAACAAGCTGAACTGAATATAAACGACATATCAGGCATCCTAGTAACGCATGAGCATAGTGATCATATTAAGGGATTAGGTGTATTGGCGCGTAAATATGATTTACCTGTTTATGCGAACGAGAAAACATGGAATGCAATGGAACATTTAATAGGAAATATCCCAACTGAGCAAAAGTTCATTTTCTCAGTTGGGGATGTGAAAACATTTGGTGATATTGAAGTTGAGTCATTTGGCGTTTCTCATGATGCGGCAGAGCCGATGTTTTATGCTTTTCATAACAATAATAGAAAGTTAGCCCTTATTACAGATACAGGATACGTCAGTGACCGTATGAAAGGTGTTATTAAGGGAGCGAATGCTTTCGTATTTGAAAGTAATCATGATGTGGAAATGCTTCGTATGGGGCGTTATCCGTGGAGCATCAAGCGACGTATTTTAAGCGATGTGGGGCACGTTTGTAATGAGGATGCTGCATTAGCCATGGCGGATGTAATTACAGATGAGACAAAACATATTTATTTAGCACATTTAAGTTTAGATAATAATATGAAAGAGCTAGCTCGCATGTCAGTATCGCAAGTACTGGAGGAAAAGGGGTTTGGAGTAGGAGAATCCTTTGAAATTCACGATACAGATCCAAAAATGCCTACAAAAATTCAATACGTATAATTCTTCATTTTAGTAAACAATAAAGGTGAATATAGTTGTTTTCAGGAAGATGGGTGAACAAATATGTCCTTTATTGATGAAGAAAAATATCGTATAAAACGTGCAGGGAAAAAGAAGCGAAAAGGTATTGTTATTTCTAGCATAGCGGGAACAATTGTTGGAGCTTCATTGTTTGCATTTGGAGCTCCTTTATTTTCAAACAATACGGGATCGCTCCCGCAAGCGGAAGCAAGCGGAAGTAATATGGCTGAAGCTCAAGGGATTAAACAGATTAGCTTTGTGGATGCTGTTGATCGGGCTTCTGAAGCTGTTGTCGGTGTGATTAATATTCAACGAGATGATTTTTCAGAAGCTGATTCTGAAGCAGGTACAGGATCTGGTGTCATTTATAAGAAGACTGGTGATCGTGCTTACATTGTAACAAATAACCATGTTGTTGCTGGAGCGAATCGTATTGAAGTGAGCCTAAGTGACGGTAAAAAAGTTTCAGCAAAAGTATTAGGAACCGATGTAGTCACAGATTTAGCTGTATTAGAAATAGATGCGAAGTATGTGAAAAAAGTAATTGAAATTGGCGATTCTAATACTGTTCGCAGAGGAGAACCGGTTATTGCGATCGGAAACCCACTCGGACTACAATTTTCTGGAACTGTTACACAAGGTATTATTTCAGCTAGTGAACGCATTGTTCCGGTAGATTTGGATCAAGATGGTCATTATGATTGGCAAGTAGAAGTATTGCAAACAGATGCAGCGATTAATCCAGGTAATAGTGGGGGCGCGCTTGTAAATGCAGCGGGGCAATTAATTGGTATTAACTCAATGAAAATTGCGGCAAAAGAAGTAGAAGGAATTGGACTAGCAATTCCGGTTACTAGAGCTGTTCCAATTATGAATGAACTTGAGAAGTACGGAAAAGTAAGAAGACCTTATGTTGGAATTGAACTTAGGTCATTAAATGAAATTCCGAGCTATCATTGGTCGAAAACATTACAGTTACCAGGAAATGTGAAGGAGGGCGTTTGCATTTTAGATGTGAAAAGTCCTTCGCCAGGTGCAGAAGCTGGTTTACGAGAGCATGATGTTATCGTGGCGGTAGATGGAAAACCGATCCGCGATATTATTGGGTTCCGCACGGCCTTATATGATAAGAAAATTAATGATAAAATGACTCTGACGTTTTATCGTGGTACAAAACGAGCAACAACAACAGTGAAGTTAGGCATTCAAAAGTATTAAAAACAGGAGGGCCTACCTCCTGTTTTCTATTGTAGAAAAGTGAGGTGAAGAATATGAATTTACCTTGTTGTTTAGAACATGTGGAATTAGCGCTAGATATTATTGTGGATGAATGTGAAGTTGCACCGGTTATCAACAATGTGGATAACTCTGAAAAAGAGAAAAAAACATGTGAATTTTGTCAAAATGAGGCGACATATGTTGTATCGAACACAGATTCTCACACAATATGTGGGTAACAATTGTGGATATGTGGATAAGTTATGTGGATAACATGTTTGTAAGGTGGGGAATACGTGTGAATATCTCGATTATTTCAATTGGAAAATTAAAAGAAAAATATTTAAAACAAGGTATAGCAGAATACTTAAAACGATTATCTGCATACGCAAAAGTAGAGGTAATTGAATTACCAGATGAGAAGGCACCAGAAAATTTAAGTGAAGCTGAAATGCTAATTGTAAAGGAAAAAGAAGGTATACGTATACTGGATAAAATTTCTGATGATACGCATGTCATTGCGTTAGCGATAGAAGGAAAACAAAAATCATCAGAAGAATTTGCAGTAAGTCTAGATCGTCTTGCTACATATGGAAAGAGTAAAGTGGCATTTGTAATTGGTGGATCACTTGGACTAAGTTCAGAAGTAATGAAGCGTTCAAATGAGTCACTTTCTTTTTCAAAGATGACATTACCACACCAATTAATGCGATTAGTATTGCTTGAGCAAGTGTATAGAGCATTTCGTATTAATCGTGGAGAACCGTATCATAAATAAAATTGCCTTTTGTATATAAAAAGAGTAAAAAAGACCATTGGACAAAAATCACCGATGGTCTTTTGAACATTAATAGGTTGTATGTAGATTTCCTAAAATAAGTATGTTTCTATTTCTAAAAAAATATGCTGTAATATGAAGAGGAAAAATTATAAGTAGTCATAGAAGTGAGGAGTTAAAGGTGAAGAAGTTTAAAAAGTTTTACTTGGAGATTACGAGCGTATGTAATCTTGCGTGCAGCTTTTGTCCGCCGACGGAAAGGCAGAAGCAGTTCATTTCTGTGGAGGATTTTGCTAAAAGATTAGACCAAATTAAACCTCATACAGACTACATTTATTTGCACGTGAAGGGTGAGCCATTGCTGCATCCGAAAATAGACCAGTTATTAGATTTAAGCCATGAAAAAGGGTTTAAAGTTAATATTACAACGAACGGAACGTTAATTAATAAGAGAAGGCATAGACTGTTAAATAAGCCTGCTCTAAGACAAATGAATTTTTCACTGCACAGTTTTGATGGACACCCAGGATCACAGGACAAAGAAGGATATGTAAGAAGTATACTTTCTTTCATTAGAGAGGCGACGAGCCAATCGGATCTAATCGTTTCATTAAGGTTATGGAATTTAACGCAGGATAATAAAACAAATGCTGAAATTCAGAAAAATAGAGATTTATTATCTATAATTGAAAATGAATTTGATCTGCCTTATCAAATTGAAGAGAAGCTTACTCCGGGAAAAGGTATAAAAATTGCGGAACGCGTCTTTATTAATCAGGACTATGAATTCCAGTGGCCGGCATTACATGAGGAAGAGGATGATGGAAAAGGATTCTGTCATGGTCTTCGAAATCAAGCGGGTATTTTAGCAAATGGAACAGTTATTCCTTGTTGCTTAGATGGTGAAGGAATTATTAATCTTGGCAATATTAATAGTGATTCATTTTCTAACATTATAGAAGGTGAAAGAGCACAAAATATTGTAGATGGATTTTCGAAGAGAGTTGCAGTCGAAGAGCTATGTAGGAAATGTGGATACCGAAAAAGATTTGGGAAGTAAATATAGGATAAGCCCTCGTAAAGCGAGGGCTTATTTTTATTCTTGGTAAGAACGTTCTAATTCATCAATTAAGGAACCGACGTAAGAAACGGCTTTACGGATTGTATCTGGTTTGGACATATCTACTCCAGCATGGTTCATTAATTCGAGTGGTTTCATCGTACCGCCAGCGCGAAGCACATCTAACCAGCGATCAACGGCAGGTTGTCCTTCTTCTTTAATCATTTGGGCTACTGCAGTCGATGCAGTGAGACCTGCAGAATATGTGTAAGAATATAATCCCATATAATAATGAGGTTGACGCATCCAAGTTAAGCCAGCCCCTTCATCAATTTCTACAGAATCTCCCCAGAATGTAGAAAGGACATTTGTTTTTACCTCGGTTAAAGTTGTTGCTGTAAGTGCTTGTCCTTCTTCTGCTAGGGTATATACTCTTCTTTGATATTCTCCCTCAAGTAGATGGGTAACGAAATTATGGTAATATGTGCCGAGTAGTTGTAGAATGATCCATCTGCGCATTCTCTTATCTTCGGTTGTTGCAAGTAAATGTTGTGCTAGTAATAATTCATTCATTGTTGATGGTGCTTCAACAAAGTACATAGATGGACGTACATTCATAACACGCTGGTTTTTATTTGCTAAATAAAAATGACCAGCATGTCCGAATTCATGTGCTAATGTGAAGCACCCGCGCATTGTATTTTGCCATGTAATTAAAATGTAAGGGTGAGAACCGTATGGGCTTGAACAAAAAGCACCTGTTGATTTTCCTACATTATCTGCAATATCTACCCATCTTTCTTTGAAACCTTTTTCGATTATGGAACTATATTCATCGCCTAATACTTTTAAAGAATCTTGAATGAGTTTTCCTGCTTCTTCGTAAGTAATTGCTGGATTAAATTCGGGATCTAAAGGTGCATGTAAGTCACAGAAAAGCATTTGATCGAGCCCTAATACTTTCTTTTTTAAACCTGCAAAACGACGCATATGAGGTGCTAATTCGTTATAAATAATATCTAGTTGATTGTTATACATTTCAAGTGGAACTTTTTGAGGTTCTAAAAGCATATGAGTAACGGATTCATATTTGCGTAAACGAGAAAGAGTCACTTGTTGTTTTACTTCAGTAGCATATGTTGTGGCAACTGTATTTTTATATCGTTTCAAAGTGGAGACAAATGATGAATATGCTTTTCTACGTATATATGCGCTTGGAGAAAATTCATATTTGCTTTCAAATAATGCAAAGGATACAGGCAGATCATTTCCTTGTTCGTCTTGTATAGAATTAAAGTCCATATCAGCTAATTTAGTCATGCCGTAAATTTTGTAGGGAGAACTATGAACTTCACCTAGTGCAGCAAGTGCTTCTTCTGTTTCAGGTGAAAGAGTGTACTGTCTTTTGCTCAGCACTTCTAGTAACGATTTACGGAAAGGTTCGAGTTTTATTTCTTCATTTAAATATTTTTCAATCAATCCCTCTTGAAATGAAAGAATTTCATTATGAATAAAAGAAAGTGCGGTATGAACTTGTGTTCCTAAATCAGAAATCTTAGAAGAGTTCGCTTGAATAACTGGATTTGTACGATCAGCAGCTTCTTTTAAATTGGCGTATGAACTCAGTTTTATTAACTGCATTAAAAGTGTTTCCTCTAAAAGTAGGCAATTTAATAAAGTAGTGGAACTAGTATGTAAGCGTCCCTTAAATGAATCGAGTTTCTGTACATCACTTTCCAATACGTGTAATGCAGCATGCCATTCGTCATCGGACTTATACAAATCGGAAAGATCCCATGTTAGTTCAATAGGAATTTCTGCACGAATAAGGCGTTTTTCGATTACATGTTTCATTTATTATAGCCCCCTTATTTTAACTATCTAAAAATATGATACTAGAAAATTCAGTTAAATAAAAATATTTAATGTTTTTATACATAAAAAGAAGGCCAAGCATAACAAATGCTTGGCCTTTGAGTTAAATTTGAAAATTAATATACTTTGTCACCGTTGAAAATAGAGTTTTTCACGACAACATAATCTACAGTACGGATAGCGTCTAATTTTGTTCCACCAGCGTAAGAGATAGAAGATTGAAGATCTTGTTCCATTTCGATTAAAGTGTCTTCTAAAGAACCTTTATGCTCAACGAACATTTTCTTACCTTCAACGTTTTTCTTCTCACCTTTTTGGAATTCAGAAGCTGAGCCGAAGTACTCTTTATAAAGTTTACCGTCTTTTTCGATTGTTTCCCCTGGAGACTCTTCATGACCAGCGAATAGAGAACCGACCATAACCATAGTCGCACCAAATCGAATAGATTTAGCTACGTCGCCGTGTGTACGAATACCACCGTCAGCGATAATTGGCTTGCTTGCAGCTTTTGCACACCAGCGAAGTGCAGCTAGTTGCCAACCGCCAGTTCCAAAGCCTGTTTTAATTTTAGTAATACACACTTTACCAGGTCCAATACCAACTTTTGTTGCGTCAGCACCAGCATTCTCTAATTCTCTTACCGCTTCTGGAGTTCCAACGTTTCCAGCGATAACGAAGCTTTCTGGTAAATGTTTTTTAATATGTTGAATCATGTTGATTACAGCATTAGAGTGACCATGTGCGATATCAATCGTGATGTACTCAGGTGTTAGTTGCTCAGCAGCTAATTGTTGTACGAATTCATACTCGTCCTCTTTCACACCAACGCTAATAGAAGCGATTAATCCACGTGATTGCATATCTCTAATGAATGAGATGCGTTTCTCTGGTTGGAAACGATGCATGATATAGAAGTAATTATTTTCAGCTAAATAAGTTGCAATTCTTTCATCGATAATCGTTTGCATATTTGCAGGTACGACAGGTAATTTAAATTTATGTTTTCCTAAAGTGACAGTTGTATCACATTCAGAGCGGCTGTTTACAATACATTTTGCAGGAATTAATTGAATATCTTCATAGTCGAATACGTTTTCCATCATTTACACCCCTAAAATACGAATATTTTATTCAGTTTGTTTAAAAATGTTCGTCCAAAAGATAATTTACATTATTTTCACGCATAAGTCAAAGGTTTTCCTGTTTATATTTGAAAATTAAAGTTTATAAACATATGTTGTAGGTCCAAATAGTGAAAATGTGTTTTAACATAGTGTTATTTGATGTAAAATTATCCATGGAAAAGAGAAGTTAAATAGGTAAATTTAGGAGGGGCATTAATGAAACGTTTAGTATATATGGATTGGTTGCGTGTATTAGCGACAATAGCAGTTGTTACAATTCACGTTACTGCTGGTTATGTTTCCATGTTAGATACAAATAACGTGTCGCGCTGGATGGCTGGTAACCTTTTTGAATCCATTTCACGTGCCAGTGTTCCAATCTTCGTGATGATTAGTGGAGCTTTATTGTTAAAGGGAACGAAAGATATTTCGATCGGGGAATTTTTACAGAAGCGCGCAAGTAAAGTGATTATACCCTTTATCGCTTGGAGTGCTATATTTTATGCATATGGAGCATATGCAGGGTATTTTCCAGCATCTTTCAAGCAAGGGATAAAACACTTTTTAACGGATACAATTGGGGGACATTTATGGTTCCTATACATGATTGTAGGGATATATTTAATTACACCTCTATTGAAAATCTTTGTGAAGAACGCTAAGAAAAGAGAGATAGAATACTTTTTAATTTTATGGCTATATGCATCTGTTGTAGTTAATTTAGTAAAATATTATTATACTATCAATTTTAATATTGAATTATTTTACGTTACAAATTATGTAGGATACTTTTTACTTGGTTATTATTTATCTAATTATGATATTTCGAAAAAATGGAGAAATATTTCCTATATTGGAGGACTTGTAGGATTTATTAGTACATTCTTTATTACATATCACTATACGGTAAAAGCGAATGGACAGTTAGATCAGTTCTGGTACGGATATTTTGCGCCAGGTGTTGTACTTATGGCAATTGGACTATTTGTATTTTTCAAATATGCTTTCCAAAACTCAGAACGAGAATTACCATTCGTATTACGCTTTATAAATCAAGCGAGCCTTGGAATCTATATTCTCCACTTCTTCTTATTAAATAACTATCTGTACATCATTTTTCCTAAGGTAAATGAACGTGTGCATGCAATATTAGCAATACCAATTAATGTAACAATTACAATTGTTCTTAGCATGGTGATTACATTAGTGTTGCAAAGGATACCTGTTGTAAAAAGATTAGTTCCGTAAAAATTAATATGATGTAGATGGGGCAGACTTATTATTAAGACTGCCCTTTACTATTTTTAAATTATACTTAGATAAATTGTGACTTAAATGAATTAAAAACAATAGTATTGCGGTATAATGCAACGTGAGGCATCAAGAATATAATTATTTAAATTTAAAATCAAATGAGGTTAATATATGAGTAAAAAGAGCTTTAGTAATTATGCATTAAATAAAGAAATAGTACGAGCATTGACTGGTTTAGGATATGAGCATCCAACAGAAGTGCAAGGAGAGGTTATTCCAGTTGCATTGCAAAAGAAGGATCTTGTTGTAAAATCGCAAACTGGAAGTGGAAAAACGGCTTCGTTCGGTATACCACTTTGTGAAATGGTAGAGTGGGAAGAGAATAAACCACAAGCATTAGTTTTAACACCAACGAGAGAACTTGCTGTTCAAGTAAAAGAAGATATTACGAATATAGGTCGATTCAAAAGAATTAAGGCTGCCGCAGTTTATGGGAAATCTCCATTTGCGCGTCAAAAATTAGAGTTAAAGCAAAAAACACATATTGTAGTGGGTACTCCTGGTCGTGTATTAGATCATATTGAAAAAGGTACGCTTTCTTTAGAGCGTCTAAAGTACTTAGTTATCGATGAAGCAGATGAAATGCTAAATATGGGGTTTATTGATCAAGTAGAAGCAATTATTGATGAATTACCTACAAAGCGAATGACAATGCTATTTTCAGCAACGCTTCCAGAAGATGTTGAAAAGTTGTCTCGTACATATATGAATTCACCAACGCATATTGAAATTAAGGCAGCTGGGATTACAACAGATAAAATTGAACATACCCTTTTTGAAGTGAGCGAAGAAGAGAAGCTTTCACTTCTTAAAGATGTAACAACAATTGAAAATCCAGACAGCTGCATTATTTTTTGCCGTACACAAGAAAACGTAGATCATGTATATAGACAGTTAAAACGAGTGAATTACCCTTGTGACAAAATACATGGTGGTATGGTACAAGAAGATCGTTTTGAAGTAATGGATGATTTTAGAAAAGGAAAGTTCCGTTATTTAGTAGCAACGGATGTAGCTGCGAGAGGTATTGATATTGATAATATTACACATGTTATTAATTACGATATTCCATTAGAAAAAGAAAGTTATGTACATCGTACTGGAAGAACAGGACGAGCTGGTAAGAAAGGAAAAGCTATTACATTTATTACGCCGTATGAAAATAGATTTTTAGAAGAAATTGAGACGTACATCGGATTTGCAATTCCGAAAGCACAAGCACCTTCAAAAGAAGAAGTGATGAAAGGCAAGGCTGTATTTGAAGAAAAAATACATGCTAAACCAATGATAAAGAAGGATAAAAATGCTGATATAAATAAAGGAATTATGAAATTGTACTTTAATGGCGGGAAGAAAAAGAAAATTAGGGCTGTAGATTTCGTCGGTACAATTGCCAAAATTCAAGGTGTTTCGGCTGAAGATATAGGTATTATTACAATCCAAGATAATGTTTCGTACGTTGAGATATTAAATGGAAAAGGATCACTTGTTTTAAAGGTCATGAAGAATACAACAATAAAAGGTAAACAATTAAAAGTTCATGAGGCGATTAAATAGGAGAAACTATCCACTGTAAAGGTGGATAGTTTTTTTGAAACTTCATTAGAGTGGACGATTTGAAAGGACTTTACATAACGCGTTATTGACGATTGTTTTTTTGTATGTTAGTATATTCATTTGATTTTTTTCTGTCATTGAATGGGAAAATTGTTAATTCGTTTAGAGGGATATTTTTATATAAGTAAATCAATTTTTAATTCAATTGTTGTAAGTTATAAAAAGTGAGGACGGTGTTTGATTAATGAGTTTTACTCGAGATAGGTGGAGTTTAAATTGGCTTCATTTTTATTTGATTGTAGTAGTTGTTGCATCTCTTTTATTACGTATATATTTAGCGTTTCATTTAGAAGGTTATGAACGAGATCAACTCTTTTTCGTAGACTGGATGAATACTGTAGGTAAGTATGGACTAGGTGATGTGTACGCGCATGGGGATTTAGTAAACTATCCACCATTTTTCTTAGCTATATTAGGTGTTTACGGAGCGATATTGTCATTTTTTAATATATCTGTCGAAGCGGCGGGTGTTTTAATTAGAGTGCCATCCATTTTATTTGAAGTGATAGCTATAATTATTTTTGCTATAGCTTCAAAAAGAATAGGTAATCCCATTGTGAGAGCGGCGTTAGTAACATTTTTTGCATTTAGTCCTGCTGTTATAGTGGATGGGACTATATGGGGTCAAGTAGATATGCTGCATAGTATATTGATGGTGAGTTCCCTTTTATTACTTATGTCTAAGCCGACTTGGTCTGGTGCTATTTATGCTGTAGCATTACTAGCTAAATTTCAATCAATTGTAATTGCACCTGTATTTGTTATGTATTTCTTAAAAGTAATATGGGAGAAAAGAGAAGGGAAGGAATTGGCTAAGTTTGTAATAGGATTCTGTATACCTTTATTAATATTTAGTTTATATTTTGCAGCTCATGGAACATTTAGTATGATGTTAGATCAAGCGTATTTAGATGCAGTCGGTACGTTCCCAACAGTAACCGTATTTGCCATGAATATTTGGTATTATGCAATTGGTACTACCCCTGATACAGTGGATACTATTCAAATCTTACCGTATATTACTTTGAAAACAGTAGGGTTAATACTCTTGTCTATCGCTTCAGCATTAATGTGCTTGTATGTCTTTTTCCATCGCCAAATGAATACAGCAATTTTATTGAAGGCCGCGACTTTTATAAGTTTCGCATTCTTTATGTTACCTACACAAATGCATGAAAGATATTCTTTCCCAGCATTAGTATTCGTGATCTTTTTACTGTTGTATGACATGAAGTGGACAGGAATAGCGTTAGGATTATCAGTAACAATATTTTTAAATATAGGAACGGTTTTATATGCGGGCGCTAATACGAATACAGGAATGTTTATTGTTGTAATGAATGTTTGTATTTTTTATTCTATGTGTAAATTATTATTCAAAGAGTATTATGATCGCTTTGAATCGTTGTTAGAGAGAC
The DNA here is from genome assembly GCF_009739945.1 of Bacillus luti. Lineage (NCBI taxonomy): Bacteria > Bacillati > Bacillota > Bacilli > Caryophanales > Bacillaceae > Bacillus > Bacillus luti. The sequence goes on from NZ_CP040336.1 coordinate 5,156,705, forward strand.
AGTAAAAGCATAATACTTGGAATAGCTACATGTATGAGTTATTAAAATCTAGTAATTACTCCAATAGATAATGCGAGATAAAATAAAACGCTACCTAATTGTTAGGTAGCGTTTTTATCGTTAGTAAGATCCTTTTAAATCATCAATTAACTTCTCAGCTAAGCGTCTATACATATTACTCATAGTTACGAAAGATGTTAGTAATAAAAATTGCTCTAAGTTTGGATCTTCCAAGGAAGAGATGTCGCTTACTTCTGAAACACGATTATTTACGTCTTGTTTAAAGCCCTCAACATTGATTTTAGTAAGAGCTAGATAATCCTTATATAGTGTATCTAATTCAAAGGTATCATCATTTAATAATGATTCATTTATATTTTCTAAGGAGCTTTTAATGTCGTTAATAGAGAGAGCTCCTTTTAATTGATAAATTAAGCTGATTAAAATCATATGCTCTTTTGAGTATTTTTTATTTTTGATTGGAATGAATAATTTCCCTTTTGCGTAATTGTTAATCATTGTTTTCGTTAATACTTTTTCATCATCTGTTCTTGTTGTATCCGCATAAGTATTCTCAAATAGTTGAACAACTTGGTCTACATATAAATCGACATTTGGGATATCCTCAAGTTTAATATTTTTTTCTAAATGTAATGATTCAAGTAATTTATTTATATTTTCCACGTAGAACCCCTCACTTTTATAACTTAGTGGAACTTAATGTTTAGTATATCTTTAAATATGGTATTACGAAACAAATGAATTGTAAATGTTGACCTACAAGAACAATGTGTATATAATTACATGTAGTTATCAAAACTACATGTAATTATATGAGGGGTGTTAATATGAATGCTTATGTAAGAGAACCGGTTAATGCATTAACTCATTTAGGAGGAGCTGTATTATCATTTATTGCATTATTAGCTATGCTTGTGAAGGTTTCTGTTAAGATGCCATCTTTCGCGGCAATTACAGCTGTTATTTTATTTGGTATTGGGATGATGGTCCTTTATATGGCGTCAGCTGTATATCATAGTGTTGTAGCCAGTGAACGTGTTATTTATTTCTTTAGGAAGTTAGATCACTCTATGATCTTTATATTAATTGCAGGTACATATGCACCCTTTTGCTTAATTACATTACACTCGGCAAATGGTTTGCTATTATTTTGTTTAGTTTATGCGACCGCAATTTTTGGTATTATTTTTAAAATGTTTTGGTTTAATTGTCCGAGATGGTTATCAACCGCAATTTATCTTCTGATGGGTTGGTTAATTGTTTTATTCTTTGCACCGCTAGCTGAGAATTTAAGTACAGGAGGTATTACTTTCTTAGTACTTGGAGGGATTTTTTATACAATTGGTGGATTTATTTACGGTGCGAAGCCAAAATGGTTGGAGTTTAAATATATGGGACACCATGAAATTTTTCATGTTTTTGTATTGTTAGGTAGTCTTGCGCATTTTCTAAGTGTATATTGTTACGTAATTTAATATAAAAAAGCCACATAACAAAGATTATGTGGCTTTTTTGATTGTTGAAGTAGAATTGTGTGTTGTACAAAATAAATGTGAGTTTCTGTGTTCGCATAATAAACATGTAACAATAAATACATGGTATAATTTGGTGAATTCATATTAAATATGATATGGGGGACTAGAATTATGGCAGTACTTGTAACAGGTGGAGCAGGATATATTGGTAGTCATACATGCGTAGAATTACTGAATAATGGTTATGAAATTATTGTAATAGATAATTTATCAAACAGTTCAGTGGAGTCTATTCATCGAGTAAAAGAGATAACGGGGAAACAATTCAAATTTTATAAAGAGGATCTTGTAAATTACGAGGCGCTGAATAAAATTTTCGAGGAAAATACAATAGAAGCTGTCATTCACTTTGCAGGTTTGAAAGCTGTAGGAGAATCGGTAGCAAAACCATTAATGTATTATCACAACAACATTATTAGCACATTAGTACTATGTGAAGTGATGCAAAAGCGTAATGTGAAGAAGATGATTTTTAGTTCATCGGCAACAGTATATGGTATTCCAGAAACATCACCAATTACGGAAGAATTCCCATTAAGTGCAACAAATCCATATGGTCAAACAAAACTAATGATTGAACAAATGATGCGTGATGTAGCATTGGCAGATGAGGAATGGAGTATTGCATTACTTCGCTATTTCAATCCATTTGGTGCACATGAAAGTGGACGAATTGGAGAAGATCCAAATGGCATTCCAAATAACTTAATGCCATATGTAACACAAGTGGCGGTAGGTAAGTTAAAAGAATTAAGTGTATTTGGAAACGACTATGCAACGAAGGATGGGACAGGCATCCGTGATTACATACATGTTGTAGACTTAGCAAATGGCCATGTAAAGGCGCTAGAGAAAGTATTGAATACAACAGGAGTGGATGCTTATAATCTGGGCACAGGTACGGGGTACAGTGTGCTAGAGATGGTTGAAACTTTTGAAAGGGTTTCAAATAAGAAAATCCCTTATAAAATTACAGATCGTCGCCCTGGTGATGTGGCGGTATGTTTTGCAGATGCATCAAAAGCAAAACGTGAACTAGGATGGGAAGCAAAACGTGGATTAGAAGAAATGAGTGCGGATTCTTGGAAATGGCAGTCAAATAATAAAAATGGTTACGTAGAAGTTTAAGGGATATAAAAAATGACCTTTGCATAAGCAAAAGGTCATTTTTTATATTTATTTTCTATTAAGTTTATTCGCTAATGTAGTAAAGAAAGTTCTCTGTTTTATAGGAACATTTGACTGGCAAAATGTATAGTAATCAATATCTTTAATGTAAGTAAAGAGTCTGGAAATCGCATATAAGAACGTAATAGAAGACCCGATTGCAAAACTAATACCGTAACCATTGAATCCAAACGGAAGTAGCAGGAGACTTAATATTAAGTTTGCAAAAAAGAATAAGGCCGATGTTCGAAAGGCGCCTTTACGATCCTCAAAGTATAGAAGTAGCAACGTAATAACGAGTACCATTCCATTTGCATAAGCCCCGACTATAGTTAGCTGCAAAATAGAGTATTCAAGTGTCGTTTTTCCAGATTGTGAACTAAACATCCATATTATAAAAATAATAAGTAAAGAAAAAATACCTTGATTACGAAGTATACGTTCCATTTCTTGCTTTAAGACAAAGTTCATGGAATCTTTTAATTGTAAAATTGTATTTAATGTTCCTCCATTGTTTACTGAACCGAAGAACTTTTTATATCTTTCATAAAACCTTGTTTCAATGGATACTACAAAGAATATGTAGGTTGGAATAATGCTTAAATATGCCCAGAAAACAGAAGTATCATAAATTTGATGATAAATAAATGTATCTTCAATATTTCCTCGTCCTTCTCCAAACCAAATAACAAAGTTACATATCCAAATACCGATATTGTAAAATAGGCTTGACCAAAACAGTTCCGGATATTTATCTAGATAAGAAAGAAAAGTAAATTGCTCAGTAGCGTCACTGTTTGGGAACATTCGTACAATAACGACACTCAACCATACTAATGTAATGAAAGTACCGATTGTAAAAGAAATTAAAAGCAATAGAGCCGATCCGTGTTCTAATCCGAGTGTGGGATGCCAGTAAGCAATTAGTGCAATTCCAGATAAGGAAAAAATGGAACCAATTAAAAAGGCAAGAGCGATGGATTGATAATCTTTAGCTGCCGTTAAATAAATGGATTGAATCCAAATGATATTTAAAGCTAAAAATAAAAATAACATCACAATTTTATAATAAAAGGCCAATGGTGTGAAAAACGCAAACAACATCCATAAAATAATAGCTAAAAAAAGTGTAATCTTCGTCATTCCTAAAAATGAAGAGAATACTTTATCAGCTTTCTGCTCGTATAAGAGGTCAGCCACATATCTAGTTACGATGAGTTGCAGTGCCCCGTATATAATTTGCGAAAAAATAAAACAGTATGAAATAGAAATGGTGAAAAGCCGCTGTTCTTCAATTGAAATTGAATGGAACAAACTTAAAATATATCGAATAGCTGTTACTGCTAAAATAACAACTAACCAAGGACCTGCTGTAACAAACAACGAAAACCCATAAGCTTTCACCCTTGAAGAATAGTAGTCTTCTTGAAATAATTTTTGTAATCGGAATCCTATGCCTGCCACATTTTTTCGCCTCTTTCTAAGTAAAGCTTACGATAACTTTCAACGACACCTGATAATTGATAGTGCGCTTCAATACGATTTCGGCCATTATCTCCAAATTGTTGAATAGATTCAGGATGACGGTAATACCATTCTAAATAAGTAGCAACTTGTTCAGGAGATACAGGTGGTACCACAAATCCACATTGACCATAGGGATCACCATCTTGTCCATAAATTAATTCTTTACAAGAACCAACATCCGTAACAACCCATGGTAATCCTGCGGCCATACCTTCTAACATAGCTAGAGGTTGTCCTTCAGATATACTTGTTAATACGAGAATATCCGTTTGTTTTAAGTAATCTTTAATATTCACTCTGCCAGTCATTATTACATAATCTTTTAATCCTAATTGCTGAATTAAATCGCGACATTCTTGGGCGTATTCTGGTTCTTCAGTATCGGGTCCTAGTAGATAAAATATAAAAGGAACACCTTTCTCTACTAATAATTTAGCTGCATAAATCATCGTTTTTACATCTTTAATCGGTACAACGCGTATAATAGCGGAAATAACGAGTTTTTCCGGGTTGTACTTTGATTTACGAAGTCCTACATAATCAGATAGAGTAACTCCATTTGGTATGATTTTTAGTTTATGGGATGGAGCACCTAGTTCTTTTTGATATATACTATTTCGACCGAATAAAGTAATTACATCATCAGCCTGTTCGTATGCCTGGTGAGATAAATGATGGAAGAAGGAAACCCATCTTTTTTTATATTCAATTGGTATCCAAGTTGATTGTAATATTTCTTCTTCACGTTCCCGAGAGTAGATACCGTGTTCAGTTAGCAGAAATGGTATATCAGAATTAGCACTGATTGCCGCACCAAGTAATCCACCATAGCCCGTTGATACAGAATGGATAAGATCTAGTTTTGGGAAATCAATTTGTAAAATTTGAATGATTGGTGTGAACATAGACCTCCACATCCAAAAATAATTTAAGAAAGAGCCACTACTTTTTTCATATATATAGCTCTCTTTAACAATTTCATAAAACTCACGGCTTTCGAAGAAGGAGTGAAGCGTTCCTAACTTTTGTTTATTCCCTAATATACGTAATGCCGCTGTATCGTTAGCTTGAAATGTAAACCATTTTTGAAGGGTTTGCACTTCATCAGTAGTTAAATTCGTTTTTACATGTTTTGAGTCACTTTCTGATTGTAAGGGAATCATAATGATCTCTTTTACATTACTGGGAATCTCATATTGATATTCTTCTTCTGTTTTTATTTGTGGTACGATCGCAAATATGGTGAATTCATGTTCTTTAAATTGTTGGATGATCATTTGTACCCAGCTTGCTACTCCGCCACTGACAAAAGGGTAACTTCCTTCAACGACTAAACCTATTCTCATTTGCTATGCTCCTTTAATTGGAATTGTAGCGTTGGCTTTTTTTAATGTAACGCTATAAATTTGTGAATCTAGTTTTGTAACTGTACCGTACGGGAAAGAACCAGTTTTTAATTTTTTTCCTTCTTCTACACGTATAATCGTTGAAGTGTGGTTTGGTAATCCTTTATATGCAATATGAACAGCATCATCTTCATAAGAAACAGCTAAATCACCAGTTTGATAAATTTTCATGGAAGCAGTTGCTTCGCTTTGGGTCATACTTTCTATATAAGGATATCTTTCACGTATTTCAAAGATTGTTTTTTTATAAGCTTTAAATAATTCTTCCCAAGTTAAGTTACCTGAACGTTTTTCATCAAGAATATCATCGGGATGGACGAAGTGTGAAATAACACCTAAATTTGCAGTAACATCGGTTAAGATGAACTGTTCCTCGTCTGAAATAGCATAACCACTCGTAATGCGCGGGAAGTGATAAATGTTTTTGTTCTGTTTATCTTGCTCGAATTCCTGAATCAAGCTGCCGTTACTGCTACTTCCTATATATAGGGAGGAAACAGTTTCTAGTGTAGGAACACTATCATTTAATACATTTAATCCAGTTGTATTTATAATATTGGATGGTGGTACATAAGTTTTTAATTTTTCATTTGGAAAGAAGTTATATGCGAGCTTTTGTAGAGCATCTAAAGCATTAGCCATATCCTCTTTTGAATTCCATGGAATGTATTCCAACGATTTGTCTACCGGATCTTTTGGTAATAATAAGGGTTGATGATTATAGCCGTGTATTCCAATCTCTCCGCCTTGAGATAACAATTCCCTTCCAAATAATAAATAGGTATTTCTATTTTTATTAGCGAAATCTTCAAAAGGAGGCGTCACCTTATTTTGATATGTTCCAATTGCAACCCCTGTGTATTTAATATGAAGTTCGTCAGAGATGTCTTTCATATTCTTCCACCAATGTTTTTTATAAAATTCTTCAACAGAAATTTTTTCGGTCGTTAAGTTTTTTAGCTCACCGCTTGGTACGGGTGATGGGAAATCATCGATATACATAATCTCTGCACCAAGTTGTGCTGTAGCAAAAGTAGGGAAAATGGTACCAAGTGATTGGACAAACATCCCTCTACCTAATTTATTATTTAATGCTGTTGTATTCCAATATAAGACCTTTCCATCACCATATTCATTCGTCCAAAGAATCGGAAGGTCTTCGGCTGTTATCCAAGGATCAGTTGTATTCTCATCTAGTGCAATGTCCATTGAGCTATGTGTAAATAGAGAAGAAGAGTTTGAGAGATCTGGATATCCAGGGAATAAAACTTGTTCAAAAGTTAATCCCTTTGCATCTGTGAATCCTCCTTTTTGGTTAATCCCAAATAAGGAATTCCAGGAAGGATCTGAATCGAGCCGGTTGGCAATAATGAGTCTTCCACCCATCTGTACAAAATTTTGAATATCAGCTTGTGGCAGTTGCGCCATTACTTCACCCGTAATAATGATTCCTGTATAAGGAGAAGGAGTAAGCGTCTTAATTTCATTAGCTGTAATATCCTTATAATGTAGGTGGGCGTAATCCATTGCCTTTTTTGTATGGAACGTAACTTGCTCACCTAAATTATTATCCGTTGTTAAAACGTAGAATTGCATTTCTTGACCATTTGGAGTTACATCTTTCGCTGTTACTGCTTTAACAGTATCTGTTTCTTTAGTATTGGGAATAGAAAAAAATTGATAAAAATTATTTGTTCGATATATAAGGATAGAGAAAACTAAGAGAAGTAAAGTAATACTGATGATCCCGATATATATATTAATGCTCTTCTTCAATGTGTATGCCTCCAAACTGCCCTACAAATAATTGATATTTACGTGGTAAAATATGAACTTTTTTTGTAGATGTTAGATTATCAATTAATTTATAAAGTTTGTCCCATAATTGTTGTTCGTAGTATAGTTCTAGTAATCCGACATAACCGTAATATGATTCAGGATTACGGTGGATTAGATGTGAAAATTGTCCTTCGGATTCTACATATTGTTTTTTGTATAGAAGTAGATTTCCGAGCTGGAAAGAGTAGAGCAATTCGTCCGGGAAAAGTTCTATACTTTGCGTAATGAGACTCATAAATTCATTAATTGTTTTCTCTTTCTGTTGATTGGAAAGTAGCCCACTTTCTATATACCTTAAATAATTAGAAACTAATTCTTTTGCAATATCGTTTTGGGGATGTTGCAGAAATTGTTTATTTAAGTATCCAATCTGTTTTTCATAACGTTCATTTAGTAAATTAATCGTAGTTGCAGCATAATGTACAGTTTCAGGATCTTTATGATGAATCGCTTCTTTCAATAATCCACCTTCATTAGAAATAGTGGAAGAACTTAATTGTACAATGAGTTGTTTATGTAACTCTGGCTTATCAATTTCTAATCCGGAAGAAAATGAAATAAGGTCCATATCCTGTTTAGCTGATTCTAAAATATCTTCATAATTATCAACCTGAAAGGACACATAATCAGAATACTGCTGTAACCACCCTGTTTTGGAACGCTTTATATTAAGTAATAACATGATTACTGATACAATAAGCCCAAGGAGTGGGAACAGAAGAGAGATAATTAAGCAAAATTCAATAATTCCTTTTTTATTTTCTGACATTAAACCTTTCGTAAATCGAAATAAGAGAAAAATTAAAATAGCATATATAATATAAAAAAGGAGGAAAATCATTAGAATATCACTCCTTCAGCAGAGAGCGCATTTTGTATACGAGTTTTAACTTGTAATAAAAACTTTTCTTCAGTACCAGGTAATAAAATCATGATTTTTTGATGGACTGTACTATAACTGAAGATATCAATATCACGTAAATGTGTTTTTAAGATTGCATTTATTGCTTGTAAAGAGTCCTGTGACGCATGGAATTCAAAATATGAATATGGATATGATAATGTTTCGTAACGTTTTTGTTCGATTTCTAATAAATGTTCAAATTCGTCTTCATAGTAAATACTCGTGTTAGGGAATGTACGCTCTTCTTGGCTAGATATCCAGATATTGGAAGCGTTTTGTAAACGGTCACCCATCCAGCGTAAATACCATGTGAAGAGTTCAAATTGTTCAGAAGTTATTTTGGAGAATTCAATTTCATCTAAGATAATGATGTATTGTACATTATCTTGGAATAAGACAGGACCAACTAAAAGTGGTGCGTCTTGAAAATCTTCTTCTGTACGGAAAAAAGGTCGATTATGCGCTAACGCATTCTTGATGACTGGTGAAGCGTTTTTAACAAAAATTGATTGAGATAAAGTATTTTCACCAGTTTCTGATCTTAATTTAATACGAAGAGATTGTTTATTGTTATCTACGTGATAGATGCCAATTTTTTTCGCACCAAAATATGTTTTTAATACATTCATGCCTTCATCTAATACAATTTCAGGATGTGTATGATTTAAGGCTTTAAACATATGGTACATTTTAGATAAATGATTGTTTGATTCAAGCACACGAGAACGAAGTGTAATACGTGTTTCATCCAATTGTTTAATAACATACTTTAGCTCTTTATTTTCAGACTGGAGTTCAGTATTTATCATATGTATATCTTCATAACGTTCTTTTTGTGAAGTACTCATTAATCCGCAATATAAACTAACAACAAGCAAGAAAATCCAGCTTATCCAATGATCTGATGAATAGAAGTAAAGTAGTATATCATCACCTTTATATATACCGCTTACAAAAATATAAACTATTGATTCCAGGAATGTGAAAAGTGCAATTGATATACCGTATCGGCTAGAAATAATTAATGTAATAAATAAAAGTATGAAATATTCATGTGTAGACGTAAAAAAATCAGTTAATATTGAGAGAACAAATAGAGCAATAAAGAGAATAGTAGGTTCAATCAATTTCATGAATAAATTGGATTGTTTATAGTGCATAAATAGACCCCTTCTTTCGTTTACCAATTTAGCTCCGAGGAATAATACATGAAGTAAAATAAACAGCTATTTTAAAATATATATTTTCTGCAGAATACAAATTATTTTATCAATAGGGATGTAGTAAATTCAAGAGAAATAAATTCTAATTTTTGTTAATCCATTGTGTTTTTGAGGGGTTTTTATAAAATAACGACACTTTATTAAAGTTTTAAAATATAAAACATGAGAATATTATTATATTAGTATAGGAGGCAATATGATTATGAGTTGGAAACGTTCCATCTGTTTTTTCTCTATATTTTCTTTTATTTTTTCTTCAAATACAGCAGCACAAGTAAATGCAGTGAATCCAATTTTGAAAAATGTGCAAAGCTATAAAATTTATTATGGTGAAGCAAATGAGCAAGTAATTGAAAGACTTTCGAAGTATGACATGGTTATTATTGAGCCTTATGCATTTACGAGAGAACAGGTTCAACAATTAAAAAAATCAGGAACTGTGGTCCTCGGCTATGTTAGTGTTTTAGAATTAGAAGATTGGCATAAATCACAAGTAATGGAGTCGGATTATTATTATAGAGACGGCGAGAAAATGAGAATTGAACAGTGGGATACATATATTATGAATTTAGCTGACAGCCATTACCGAAGTATTATCATTAATAAGGTAAAACAGCAAATTATTGAAAAAGGTATAGATGGGGTATTTTTAGATACTGCGGGTGATATTGACGATTATTTTTATGATCAGGCAGCTGTACAAGAAAAATTTAGATTGGCGTATGTAAATTTATTAAAAGAAATTAAAAGTGTTGATTCTAATTTATTGCTTGTACAGAATTGGGGATTTGAAACGATTAAAAGTGCGACTTTAAATTTTATCCATGGTGTACTATGGGAAGATTTTAATAAACGCGTTATTACAGAAGATCAATGGAGCCAAAATTGGATGCGTTATTTTAAGCAACAGAGTAATAAAATTGTAACGTTTACTGTAACTCCAGATGATATATCGAAAAAATATAGTACTGTAAATGGATTTATTTCTACAATAAATCCAAATGACATTTATGATCATTAAAATAATATTAAATATGCCCTTTGGGATCAGTAATACCCTTTTTTCTAGAGAAGGAAAAAGGGTATTACTGGTCTAGAGGTTTTCGGATGCATTAAGACTGATAATATGGAAACGTAATACTTTCATGAATTTTAACGAGTTGCTTATGGTATACAGTATTACCTTGTTGGCTTGTATAAGGAGGGAGGCTTCGTCCAAAACAATTTGCAACAACATTAGCGTGCTTACGATAAGAAATACGAATTTCATACAAATTAACAGATTCATTTAAATCTGCATAAAAGACCGCTAAATGATTTCCAGCTAAAGGATAAGGAAAGATTGCTTCCGTGTTTTCACCAATTAATACAGGTAATTTCACCGGATTAGAATAATTAGACCAATCCCAAACCTCTATACTTATAGGGTGTTCGTAATGTACATCTAGATTTGCGATGTTTACTACTGCAGAAACGGTAGCGGGTTCTCTTGTTAAAACACCAGTTGAGTAAGTAAGAGAGTGATTTGGATAATGAAGAGGCATACATATCAAACCTTTCTAAATTAATATGAATTTACAATATTCTATGCGAATAATTAATAGAGTGAGATAGGGAAAATGCATCATTCATCATATTTTTTATAGAAATAAAAAATATGATATTGAAAAGTATTCCAATACTTGTATCATTACTAGAGTACGTTTATAATCAAATAATCCTATTAGCTTTTTGATTGAATTACGTATTATTGAAAGCGTTTTAAGACGTGTTACGCTCAGATTCATATTATTTACTGTGTAGCATGTATGGAATGGGTTTGTATGTCGTTTTTCAAGGTAGGAAGTCTGACTTGTTTTGCAAAAAACTTTGTATGTAGTTGTAAATAAGAAGGAGAATAAGGAATAATATCATTTTTTACAAGATGGGGAGGTTACAGTGTGAAAATGTAAGGTTTTCACATGAGAATATATGGGTTATGTAGGATTGTTACTTTCAGGTGCAGCTTTATTTTTAAACAGCCTTGTTATATTAGGCAAAGCAGAGATGAAAAGTGCGGGTGTTTTTAATCTATTTGTGGGGGCATTACAAATTATTATTCCGTTCTATTTAATTATGATTTCTGATCAAAGTAATTGGACGGTGTATTCATACGCAGCTACTTTTTTATTTGGATTAACCTATTTATATGTAGGAGTTACTTTTATTAAAGGGATGGATAGTAGCGGCCTAGGATGGTTTTGTATATGGGTAGCCATTATTGCATTATTCTATATGGTTGTTTCATTTGTTCAATTTCATGATGTTGTTGGTGCGTTAACATGGTTTATGTGGGCATTACTTTGGTATTTATTCTTTGTATTAAATACACAAAAAAAGAATATTAATCAATACCTTGGTAGAATTGCTTTCGTGCAATCGTGGGTAACGTTGACGTTGCCTTCGCTCTTTTATTTTATGGGAGTATGGGGAGAGGGATTTGTATATGAACTTTGGGTTTATGTATCAGTAATTTCTATTTTATACTTCTGTTATTGTATTTTTAAATATAGAGTACGTTAATATATTATCTATAGAAAAGCATGGAATCATTAAATTGATTCCATGCTTTTTATATAGTAGCGTTTATAATGATAGAGGAAGTATTTTACAAATCATTGTAATGGGGATGATGAAATTGAAAAAAGTATTAGTGCTAGGGGGAACAAGGTTTTTTGGTAAACATTTAGTAGAAGCACTTTTGCAAGATGGACACGATGTAACGATTGCGACGAGAGGAATTACGGAAGATTCTTTTGGAAGTACAGTAAAAAGACTGATTGTAGATAGAGAAGACGAAAAACAATTAGAAGAGTGTCTAGAAGATAAAAGTTATGATATCGTATACGATAATTTATGCTATAGCTCGAATGCAGCGAAGATAGTATGTAAAGTTTTGAAAGGGAAAACGAAGAAGTATATTATGACATCTTCAATGGCCGTCTATAAACCTGCACGAAACTTATTAGAAGAGGACTTTAATCCGTACGAGTATGAAGTCGCGTATGGAGATAGGAATAACTTCAGTTATAGTGAGGGAAAGAGATTAGCCGAAGCAGTTTTACTCCAAAAAGCAACGTTCCCAGTTGTTGCAGTACGTTTTCCAGTTGTTATTGGAGAAAACGACTATACGAAAAGGTTACAATTTTACGTTGAACATATTATGAGACAAGAACCTGTCGCTGTGAATCATCTTGAAGGAGAGTTGTCGTTTATACTTGAAAAAGAAGCAGGAGAATTTTTAGCTTGGTCTGGGATGGAAAACATAGAAGGACCAATTAATGCTTGTAGCAACGGAGTAGTTTCTACTAGAGAAATTATTCGTTTTATAGAAGAAAATATGGGAATAAAAGCACTCGTTCAAGAAGTAGGAGATAATGTAGCGCCTTATAATGAAGTGATTAATTGTACATTACATAATGGAAAGGCTAATGAATTAGGATTCTCCTTCCGCGATTTGAAAATAGAAATAGAAAAGGTATTACATTATTACATACATGCAATGAAATAATCATAAATCCCCCGGTGGCAATCCGGGGGATTCTGGAGGATGCTGGCAATACTACTCTTACACTACCAAATTTTCCTTATACGTATGACTAATGTTTTTCGGGATTGAATTGCTTGTAAATACTTTTCATTTACTTTGGCCCAGCTTCCTGTGCCATCAGTTGCTATCCATATATGGCTCTAGTTCATCATAGTCATATTGTAGCGTTGGCAAATGAAATGAACTAACATACCCTCCTTTCTAGTCAAAAAGTTGGTCTAGGTAAAAATAATTTACTTTAGTCAAAAATACATCTATTTTACATGTAAGTCAATAGTAATCCGTTTAATTTTCTGAAAAATATTACAATAAAAGTAACACTCTCACTTTCATTTGTGACTCGTATTCTTTTTGCTTATACTGTAAAGTAGTAGCGTTTTGTTGAAATAGAAGGAGATTGTTTATGAGTAAAACGAAACAATTAATAGAGGAAGCAAGTAATTTTATTACGATTTGCTATAAAGAGCTTCAGAAAGAGCAATTAATAGAAGAACGTATAAAAGAAATTCAAATTGAAATAGAGAAAACGGGGACTTATGAGCATACATTCGAAGAGCTTGTTCATGGTTCGCGAATGGCATGGCGTAATAGTAATAGATGTATTGGAAGGCTATTTTGGAGTAAGATGCACATATTAGATGCACGTGAAGTGAATGATGAAGAGGGTGTGTATAATGCATTAATTCATCATATTAAATATGCAACGAATGACGGAAAAGTGAAACCGACCATTACAATTTTTAAGCAATATCAAGGTAAAGAAAATAATATACGAATTTATAATCATCAACTAATTCGATATGCAGGATATAAAACGGAAATGGGAGTGATAGGTGATTCTCATTCCGCCACATTTACGGATTTTTGTCAGGAACTTGGTTGGCGAGGAGAAGGTACCAACTTTGATGTATTACCGCTTGTATTTTCTGTGGATGGAAAAGCACCTATATATAAAGAAATTCCGAAAAAAGAAGTAAAAGAGGTAGTAATTGAGCATCCAGAATACCCTGTATCGTCACTCGGAGTAAAATGGTATGGAGTGCCGATGATTTCAGATATGCGTTTAGAGATAGGTGGTATTTCTTATACTGCTGCTCCGTTCAATGGATGGTATATGGGAACGGAGATTGGGGCTCGTAACTTAGCGGATCATGATCGTTATAATTTACTCCCAGCCGTTGCGGAGATGATGGATTTAGATACATCAAGAAACGGTACGCTATGGAAAGATAAAGCATTGGTTGAATTAAATGTGGCTGTTTTACACTCTTTTAAAAAACAAGGAGTTAGTATTGTTGATCATCATACTGCAGCACAACAATTTCAACAGTTTGAGAAGCAGGAAGCTGCGTGTGGTCGTGTTGTAACAGGTAATTGGGTATGGTTAATTCCACCATTGTCGCCAGCTACCACTCATGTTTATCATAAACCGTATCCGAATGATATTTTGAAGCCGAATTTCTTTCATAAATAATATTTAATATAAATTTTTTAAATTACTGTTACGTAGCAAATGGAAGCCTTTACTCTCGGTTATTTTTGGAAGAGGATTTTTGAACCAAGGAGTTCCTTATGTTATAATCAAATTTCTGTTTCGAAGACCTTATAGAAATATAAGGTCTTTTGTTTTGCTTTTTTATGTAAGAGGAATAGAAATTTTCTTTTAAATAAGGGATTTAGCATATTTTTAGGGACAACATAAGTGTGTAGAAAATTGATGAATTATTATACTTATATAATCATTGTGTTTTGGGTGTAAACAATAAAACATAATAAAGTTGTTTTTTTAGATTGCTGAGGAAGGAGGAAGTGTAAATGAGGATGAAGAGTCGAAAAACGGATTGGCCTGTATTTCTTATTAGTGGTGGCTCACTTTTACTATTTGTAATTGCGGTTTTCTTAAATAAAAGTTACGTAGAGGGAGTCATTAATAGCAGTTTTACAGCTTCAATTAAATATTTTGGTGCCTTTTGGCAAGTTTTATTAATTGGTACATTTATTGTTGCAATGTGTATGGCGTTCTCGAAATATGGAAGAGTTAAACTTGGGGGATTAGAAAAACCTGAGATTAGTACGGCAAAATGGCTCGCTATTATTATGTCTACATTACTTGCCGGAGGTGGCGTTTTTTGGGCAGCTGCAGAGCCGATGTACCACTTGATGACGGTGCCACCGATACATGAAGGTATATCTGCTGGAACGGAAGAAGCAGTCATGCCTGCTTTAGCGCAAAGTTATATGCATTGGGGTTTCTTGGCTTGGACGATTTTAGGAACAATTAGTGCAGTAGTGATGATGTATGGGCATTATCATAAAGGGATGCCGTTAAAGCCTCGCACACTTTTATATCCTATTTTCGGGGAGAAATTGCGAAAGAGTACGCTTGGAACGATGATCGATGTATTTGCAATTATTGCGGTAGCTGCAGGGACGATTGGTCCAATCGGATTTTTAGGACTACAAGCAAGTTATGGATTACAAGCATTGTTTGGAATTCCTGATGTGTTTACTACTCAATTAGCAATTATTGTTTGTGTCGTTGCTGTTTCTACTATATCTGCAGTGACAGGAATTAATAAAGGGATTCAAATCATAAGTGATTTAAATGTTAAGTTAGCGATTTTATTGATGGTATTTGTATTATTCTGTGGACCAGGCGGATTTATTATTGATGCATTTATTTCTTCGTTTGGATTTTATATAAATGAATTTATTCCAATGAGCACATATCGAGGGGATACAGCTTGGTTAGGATCTTGGACGATCTTTTTCTGGGGATGGTTTATTGGATATGGACCGATGATGGCAATTTTAGTGAGCCGTATTTCAAGAGGAAGAACAATCCGAGAAATCATCGTTGCAATTGGAATTATTGCCCCAATTATTACAACGTTTTGGTTTACTATACTAGGGGGATCAGGTGTGTTTTATGAGTTAATGAATCCTGGTTCTATCTCGACCGCATTAAGTGAATCTGGTATGCCAGCAGCTATGATTGCAATTACAGAGCAGCTGCCACTTTCTAATATTATTGGACCTGCATTTCTGTTATTAACAATTTTATTTGTAGTGACAACAGGAGATTCAATGGCTTATTCGATTTCAATGGCAGTGACTGGAGATGGAGATCCTAGAATTAGCTTACGAATTTTTTGGTCACTTATTATGGGAACAGTTGCAGCGATTCTTTTATACATGGGTGAGGGAAGCATTAATGCGTTGCAGTCATTCATTGTAGTAACAGCTGTTCCAGTATCTATTCTGTTGTTCCCGATGCTATGGCTAGCACCTAAAGTTGCAGGGGAACTAGCATTAAAACAAGGTATTGTAAAAGAAGAAGATAAAACTTCCTTCTTGTTCCAAAAAGCTAGTAAATCAAAATAATTGCATGTTTTATTTTATATAAAAAGAGGAAGCATCTCATTTGAGATGCTTCCTCTTTCTTATTTATCCAACTACTTTTCCTGAAGGGGATAGTACTTGAACAATCATTTTGTATAGTTTCAATCTATTCTAATACTTTATCTTTAGTCTCTGGGACACATAATAGCATTGTAACTAAACCGATTGGATAGATAATGAAGATGAGAGATAGTGCTCCCATTAAATTACCACCTGCAGCAAGTAAGCCGATAATTACAGGTCCAAATCCAGCTAAACCACGCCCTGTACCGAAAATAAAGTTTTCTGCTGTAGAGCGAGCTTCAGCGGGGTAGTTTTCAGCTAAAATTGCTCCGAATCCTCCCATCATGCCATTTGCAAAGAATCCAAGCAACGCACTTCCCCATAACAGTAATGTTGAGTCTGTGAATAAGAAGAAGTAAATGAGACAGTATATAGTACCACCGATATAATAGATTGTAAAAGTTTTACGGCGCCCAATTTTATCGGCTAGAATACCAAAAGTTGCAATGCCAATTAGCATTCCGATCGTAGAGATGAACATCCAACCGCTCGCTTTTGCTAATGTGTAGTTATATTTATTCGCTAAGATAGTTGGCATCCATGTGAAAATTCCATAATATCCAAAGTTCTGGATGAATGACATAATAATAAGACCAATTGTCGTTATCGTTACCTTTTTATTTGCAAATAACTTTCGAAGTGGGAACTTTTTCATTTGCTTTAGTTGTTCCGCCTCAGTAGTTGTTAAATTACCTTCAGCTTCTTTTTGTAACAATTCTTTTTTGTATCGTTGTTTTTGTTCCCATATTTTCGGTTCACTTAAACTTTTGCGGACGTAAACAGCTAATAAAGCAGGAATGAGTCCAAATAAGAAAACAGCTCTCCATCCAAAATGCGGGACGATAAATGCTGGAAGGAGAGAAGCGACTAGTACACCGAATTGCCATCCGAGCGCAACAACGGATGTCGCCTTAGCCCGCATTTCTTTAGACCATGTTTCAGTTACGATGGCCATTCCAATCCCGAATTCACCACCAACTCCCATTCCTACTAAAAAGCGAAGAATTAATAATTGCCAATAATCTGTTGCGAAATAAATGAGTGCTGTTGCTAGTGAAAATAGTAAGATTGTGAAGGCCATGGTACGAATACGCCCAAATAAATCAGCAATAAATCCGAACAAATAAGATCCGATTAGCATTCCAATTGTGGTAGCTAATGTTAAGTTTCCACCCTCAACAGGGCTTAAATGAAATTCTTTTAGAATGTAGACGAGTACGAAAGATAAGAGCAACATATCTAAACCTTCTGCTGCATATCCTAGCGCAGAACCAAATAATGTTTTATATCTTTTCTCTTTCGTCTCCTCTATTGTTGATTGTACATCAGTAGTGACGTTCATCATTACTCCTCCTTATTTTCTTCTACAGTCGCTATGGAAGAATAACAAAAGGCCTTCTCACCTGATATGATGAGAAGGCCAAAGAAGCATACGTATCCCTAAAAAGAACATACGTATTTTGTATTCCGACTTCCTTCTCAACCTCACGGGGTTGTGTTAAAGGACTGTATTATATTACTTTATTTTTAGCACTCTTCTATTAGATTGTCAAATAAAGAGGAAATTGC
Organism: Bacillus luti; assembly: GCF_009739945.1. NCBI lineage: Bacteria > Bacillati > Bacillota > Bacilli > Caryophanales > Bacillaceae > Bacillus > Bacillus luti. The sequence goes on from NZ_CP040336.1 coordinate 5,174,950, forward strand.
TATGTGTAAAATATTTCAAAAGGTATTTCATTCTTCTTGACGCCGACTTCATTATTTTCCCATAATAAAACTAACTAATATAAAAAGGAATGACTCACAGATGTTAAATTTAGTACTTATGATGATTGAACGTGTTGGACTTATTGTTATTTTAGGTTTTTTACTCTCTCATATTAAGACATTCAGGCGCCTACTTCATAGGCAGGACGGATATATAGATAAGTTTAAACTTATTTGTATTTTTTCAGTGTTTACAATTGTAAGCAATTACACAGGAATTGAAATTGCAGGGAATACGATTATGAATGAAAATTGGCTACAAGGTGTTTCTTCATCGAGTACAATTGCAAATACACGTATTATGGGTGTTGGAATTAGTGGATTGCTTGGTGGTCCTATCGTTGGAATTGGAGTAGGGTCGATTGCCGGTATTCACCGTTATATGCTTGGCGGGACGACAGCGTTAAGTTGTGCAATCTCGTCAATTTTGGCAGGAGTGATAGCGGGATATATTGGATACATTTTCAAAAAATATAACCGTACGATTACGCCTAAGTTTTCAGCAATTTTAAGTGTATTTATCGTTTCTTTAGAAATGATTATGATTCTATTAATTGTAGAGGATGGAATAAGTATTGTGAAAACAATCGCGATACCGATGATCCTTGTGAACAGTTTCGGGAGTTTTATTTTACTTTCCATGATCCAAGCTATTTTGCGTCAGGAAGAGAATGCGAAAGCATTGCAGACTCATAAGGTATTGCGCATTGCTGATAAAACGTTACCTTATTTTCGCCGAGGTTTAACAGAGGAATCTTGCAAGCATGTGGCACAAATTATTCACCGCTTTACGGGAACAGATGCGGTATCCTTAACAGATACAGAGAAAATATTAGCTCACGTCGGATTAGCATCAGATCATCATATTCCTTCACACAGTTTAATAACAGGTTTATCGAAAGAGGTTCTACATACGGGGAAAATAATGAAAGCGAAATCGCGTGAGATTATTAATTGTCAACATGAAGGGTGTCCGTTACAAGCGGCAGTTGTTATTCCACTCACTTCACATGGGAATACGATAGGAACATTAAAACTTTATTTTAAAAATGCTAGTCAATTAGGTCGTGTTGAGGAAGAGTTAGCGGAAGGCTTAGCGAAAATATTCTCCACGCAGCTTGAGTTAGGTGAAGCCGAGTTGCAAAGTAAGTTATTGCAAGATGCTGAAATAAAAGCGTTACAAGCACAAATCAATCCGCATTTTTTATTTAACGCAATTAATACAGTATCAGCTTTATGCCGAACAGATGTAGAAAAAGCGAGGAAATTATTATTGCAGCTTAGCGTATATTTCCGTTGTAATTTACAAGGGGCACGTCAATTGTTGATCCCACTAGAACAAGAATTAAATCATGTACAGGCATATTTATCATTGGAACAAGCGAGGTTTCCAAATAAGTATGAAGTAAGGATGTACATTGAGGAGGAGCTAAAGACAACGTTAGTCCCACCGTTTGTTCTTCAACTATTAGTCGAAAATGCATTGCGACATGCTTTTCCGAAGAAGCAACCAGTATGTCAAGTTGAAGTACATGCGTTTGAAAAAGAGGGTATGGTTCATTTTGCAGTGAAAGATAATGGACAAGGGATTGAGAGTGAACGTCTAGAGCAATTAGGGAAGATGGTAGTTTCGTCAAAGAAAGGGACCGGAACAGCTTTATATAATATTAATGAGCGTCTAGTCGGTTTATTTGGGAAAGAGACGATGCTTCATATTGAAAGTGCGCTACACAAGGGAACGGATATTACTTTTATAATCCCAAAAAAAGTAAAGGAGGAAGAACGGATTGTTAAAGGTATTAGTAGTTGATGATGAAATGTTAGCACGTGATGAACTAAAGTATTTATTAGAAAGAACGAAAGAAGTTGAGATCATTGGTGAGGCCGATTGTGTGGAAGACGCATTAGAGGAACTAATGAACAAGAGACCGGATATTGTATTTCTAGATATTCAATTATCAGATGATAATGGATTTGAGATCGCCAATATATTAAAAAAGATGAAAAATCCCCCTGCAATTGTATTTGCAACTGCGTATGATCAATATGCATTGCAAGCATTTGAGGTAGATGCGTTGGATTACATTTTAAAGCCATTTGATGAAGAACGTATTGTACAGACATTAAAGAAGTATAAAAAACAAAAACAAGCGAAAATAGAAACAAAGCAAGAAATAAAGGTGGGCGATGTAACAGCAGAGATGCACAAATTAGCGTTGCCAATTGAGGAATCAATCGTACTTGTAAATATTGAAGATATTATATATGTAGGGCTTGTAGATGGAAAAGTAACCGTAAAAACAATGAGGGAAACGTATGTAACACATGATACGCTTGTCATTTTGGAAAAGAAGTTACCACAAGCAAGTTTTATGCGTGTGCATCGTAGTTTTATTGCAAATATTAATCATATTGTAGAGGTACAACCGTGGTTCAATTCTACTTATAATTTAATTATGAAAGAGGGATCTAAAGTCCCAGTTAGCCGTACATATGCAAAAGAACTCAAGAAGCTGCTTCGTATTTAAGAAGCAGCTTTTGTATTTCGTCCTCATATTCCTGCAACTGATTCTGCATATTTGACGTTCTGTTTTGTAAGCGCTTACCGAATCAGTTATCTCTTATACAATAAAGGTACCAAATCGAAAGAGGTGGACAAAATGAGTACGAAAAAAGTATATAGTTTCTTATCACAAGCATTCATATTCTCAGCCGTTATGTTAATTTCTAATATTATTGCAACGCATTTACCAATTCCGATGCCTTCATCGGTAATCGGGTTAGTCATTTTATTTAGTTTATTATGTTTAAAAGTTATTAAATTAGAGCAAGTTGAATCACTCGGAACAGCTTTAACAGGTATTATCGGATTCCTTTTCGTTCCATCAGGTATTTCAGTTATTAATTCACTTGGTGTAATGAGCCAATATTTCATACAAATTTTAATCGTAATTGTTGTCGCGACAGTTATTTTACTCGCTGTAACGGGATTATTTGCACAATTCATTTTAGGAAAAGATGACAAAGAAACAAAAGATACAAAAGAATTAAAAGTTATAAACAAAGGACGTAAACACGGAAAAGTTGCATAACTATTTTAGACCATACATGGTTAGGAGGTAATGAACATGACAAGTACAATGACTCCATATTTCGGAATCGTCGTTTCATTAATTGCATACGGAATCGGAACGCTTTTATTCAAACACTCAAAAGGATTCTTCTTATTCACACCATTATTTGTAGCGATGGTGTTAGGAATTGTCTTTCTGAAGGTAGGTAACTTTACTTTTGAAGAATATAATACTGGCGGGAAAATGATCAGTTTCTTCTTAGAACCAGCAACAATTGCATTTGCAATTCCATTATATAAACAAGTGGATAAGTTAAAAAAATATTGGTGGCAAATTTTATCGGCTATCGTAGTTGGATCTATTTGCTCAGTAATTGTCGTGTTCATTGTTGCCAAAGCAATTGGTCTAGATACAGCAGTAATGAATTCAATGTTACCACAGGCAGCAACAACAGCCATTGCATTACCAATTTCTGAAAGTATTGGTGGTATACCAGCAATTACATCGTTTGCAGTTATTTTTAACGCAGTTATCGTATACGCATTAGGAGCATTATTCTTAAAAACATTTAGAGTGAAACATCCAATTGCAAAAGGTTTAGCACTTGGAACAGCAGGTCATGCATTAGGAGTTGCAGTAGGAATTGAAATGGGTGAAGTAGAGGCAGCAATGGCTAGTATTGCTGTAACAGTAGTTGGGGTTGTGACAGTAGTTGTCATACCGATGTTCATGCCATTCATTGGATAGTAAAAACTTACTTAAAAAATGAGAAAAGCAAGCTATTTGTAGGACGGATTTCTACTGATAGCTTGCTTTTTATGTTACAGTAGTGGTAAGACCTATGAGAATACAAGTTTCCTTAAATCTTCATTAATACTCTGGATAATACGTGTTGAATTAGGTCATTGTATTGTAAAATAAGAAGTAAGCTATTATATGGTAAGAGATACGTATACTAAGCTTATAAGAATTTTAATATGAATGAATAATTAAAGGTAGAAAAGAGAGAGAAATCTACTTATTAACGTTTTACTTTATAGGACAGGAGAGAGTACTCGTCGATTATGCAAATAAAAAACCTGTTTCAAAGCAAAGGATTTCAGAGGTTACTCGTATTAGTAATACTTGCTCTCGTATTATACGGGCTGCAAAGTATGTTGAATTTAATATTAATTACGTTTATTCTTACGTATTTAATGGATCGATTCCAAAAGTTTATTTCCCGCAAATTAGATCACTTTATGCCCATTAATCGAAAACTTATTATAGCATTTCTATATGTAATGTTAATTAGTGGAATTGCTATTACACTATTTAAATATTTACCAGTATTAACGATACAAATTTCACAATTGATTTATCAATTTAATGTATTTTTAAGGAATCCACCGGATAGTGAATTAATTAAGTATGCAGTTAATGCTGTCAATCATATGGAACTTTCTAAATATGTAGGACAAGGCGTAGACATTTTGTATAAATCTATTACGAATGTCGGGAAATTTGGCCTTCAAGTTTTACTTTCTTTAATTTTAAGTTTGTTTTTCTTACTGGAAAAGGCTCGTATCGTTGCTTTTACTGCAAAATTTAAAGAAAGCAGACTTGCAATTTTTTATACTGAAATTGAATACTTCGGTAAGAAATTTGCACGTTCATTCGGAAAAGTAATTGAAGCACAATTTTTAATTGCGGTTGTGAATTGCGTATTATCTGTTATTGCACTATGGATATTAGGCTTCCCGCAGTTATTAGGCTTAGCGTTAATGATCTTCTTACTTGGTTTAATTCCAGTAGCTGGAGTGATCATTTCGTTATTCCCACTTTGTATGATTGCTTACAACATCGGCGGTATTATGTACGTTGTTTATATTTTAGTTATCGTAACAGTCATTCATGCGCTTGAAAGTTACGTGTTAAATCCGAAGTTTATGTCGCAAAAAACAAATTTACCGATTTTCTATACGTTTATGGTATTAATCTTCTCAGAACACTTCTTAGGTGTATGGGGATTAATTATCGGTATTCCAATCTTCATTTTCTTATTAGATGTCTTAGATGTGACAAGTGATGAAATGGAGAAGGATGTTGGAACAAAATAAAGTGAAGTAAAGAAAAAGCATCGATGTTCGATGCTTTTTCTTTTATAACATGATGATTCTTATGCCATACTGTAAGAAGAATATAGAATAGGGGTGAAATAATGGCTGTAAATGAAAAGGTAGAGTTAGCTACATTTGCTGGAGGGTGCTTCTGGTGTATGGTTTCGCCATTTGAAGAGATGGAAGGGATTATAAAGGTTGTTTCTGGCTATACAGGTGGTCATAAAGAGAATCCAACGTATAAAGAAGTATGCTCGGAAACGACGGGACATTACGAGGCAGTACAAATTACATTTGACGCAAACAAAATGCCGTATGAAGAGTTATTAAGTATGTACTGGAGACAAATTGATCCGACTGATGTTGGAGGACAATTCCACGACCGCGGACAGTCTTACGAAACAGTGATTTTTTATCATAATGAAGAACAACATAAAAAGGCAGAGACTTCAAAAGAAGAGCTTGCGCAGAGTGGACGATTTGCAAAGCCAATCGCGACAAAAATATTGCCAGCTTCTACATTTTATCCAGCGGAAGAATATCATCAAGGATATCATAAGAAAAATACATTCCGCTATGAGTTATATCGTAAAGGGTCGGGACGAGATGCTTTTATTAAGCAACATTGGCCAAAGGATAATGCTCATTTAAAAGAAAAACTCAACGAGATGCAGTTTTATGTAACACAGGAGAATGGTACCGAACCACCATTTCGAAATGAGTATTGGAACCATCAAGAGGAAGGCCTTTATGTAGACATCGTTTCAGGTGAACCGTTATTTACTTCTATAGATAAATTCGATAGTGGATGTGGATGGCCTAGTTTTACAAAACCAGTTATGGCAGCAAGTCTGAAAGAAAAAATGGATGTGAGTCATAATATGACTCGTACAGAAGTGAGAAGTAAAGAAGGAGATTCCCATCTTGGGCATGTATTTCCAGATGGTCCAGGACCGAATGGTCTTCGTTATTGCATTAATTCAGCAGCACTTCGATTTATCCCGAAAGGGGAGTTAGAGAAAGAAGGATACGGTGATTTCTTAATCCTGTTTGGGAATAAAAAATAACCTCGCAGTTAGCGAGGTTATTTTTTTGTTATTTTACTTTTTTCTTTTTGAACTTGCTTAATACTTCATAAACGATTGGAACAATAAGAAGTGTTAATAATGTTGAACTTGTTAATCCACCAATTACTGTTACACCAAGTCCTTTAGAAATTAAGCCACTACCTTCAAATCCTAATGCAAGCGGGATAAGAGCACCGATTGTTGCAATTGCGGTCATTAAAATTGGGCGAAGGCGTGTTGCACCAGCTTCTAATAAAGCTTCACGTGTTGATAGACCTTCATTTTCTTTATGAATAACGCGGTCGATAAGCACGATTGCGTTTGTTACAACGATACCGATTAACATAAGGGCACCGATCATTGCAGAGACACTTAACGTTTCACCAGAGATTAATAAGGCAACAAGAGCTCCAATGATTGTGAATGGTAGCGAGAATAAAATTGCGAATGGTGCAAGGGCACCGCCAAATGTAACGACAAGAACGAAGTATACAATGGCAATCGCAGCTAACATCGCTAAGCCAAGTTGCTTAAATGATTCTTCAATATCTTTTGTAACGCCTCCCATAGAAACATCTACACCGGAAGGAAGATCCATTTTATCTACTTCTTTTTGAACCGCAGCAGATGCTTTTGAAACGTCATCAGATGTTAGTTTTGCACTTACTTCTGCATAAACACGGCCATCGCGGTGTTTCACTGTATTCGAAGTTTCACCTTCTTTTACAGTCATCACATCTTTCACAGCCACTTCATTACCAAGTGGCGTTGTAATTTTACGATTTGTTAAGTCATCGATTGTTTCATAATTTTGCTTTTCAGCTTCTACATATACATTGACATCTTTACCGTCTTTTTTAATTGTTGTCAGAACAGGGCGATCATGTTGATTAGAAAGTCCCATTCCGATTTGTGCAGCCGTTAGACCCATTTTACTTAGTTTTTCCTGATCTGCGACTAACGTGTATTCTGCATACGTTTTTGCAATACTAGAGTCTATATCCTTTAAGTCTTTATTTTTCTTCATGATATTTTGAATATCTTTTACGACAGGCTTAATGTCTTCCGAGCTATCCCCGTAAACGTATAGTTTGATTTCATTACTACCGCCACTTGCTCCGAAGTCTTGGTTTTTCCATTCGCCTTTTCCAGACATCTTCTGTAAATCTTTAACGACTTGTTCTTTCTCTTTTTCGAAGTTTTTCGTGTCGTTATCATATTGTACGAAGAACATTGCTTGGTTTGATTGACCAGGACTCATTGGGTTTTCGCCACCTAATGAGAATTGGATTGTTTTGACGTCTTTATTATCTTGGAAGTGCTTCTCAGCTTTCGTTGCGATTTTTTCAACGTCTTCTAACGTTTGACCTGGTTCAGGGTTGTACGTTGCAATGATCATTTTTTCTTCTTCAGATGGTAAGAAACTTACACCGATAACTGGAACAAGTGCAAGACTACCAACTAATAGAAGGACAGCAATACTTGATGTAATAATTTTGTGATTTAAAGCCCATGCAAGTATGCGTTTGTAAATATTCGCTAATTTACTTGGTTTTTCTTCATGATGTACTTCTTTTTCCCTCATGCTCTCTTTCTTAAATAAAGAGTGAGCTAGCATCGGTACGATTGTAACTGCTACTAGTAATGATGCTAATAAAGCGAAGACGATAGTTAAGGCGAATGGTAAGAACATTTCACCAATCATACCTTTTACTAGTCCAAGCGGTAAAAATACAGCAATTGTTACAATAGTTGAAGACATAATCGGGATAAACATTTCTTTCGTAGCTTCACGAATTAAATCTTTTCCGCGCAACTTCTCTTCTGATAAGGACATACGTCGGTAAATATTTTCAATAACAACAATTGAATCATCGACGACACGCCCGATAGCGACTGTCATTGCTCCAAGCGTCATAATGTTAAGCGTAATATCCATTTGCTTTATGACTAATACAGCAATTAATAAAGAAAGTGGTATGGAAACGACAGAGATTAATGTTGTTCGGATATTTCGTAGGAACAACATAATAATAACAATTGCAAAGATAGCGCCAAAAATAGCTTTACTTAGCATTGTTTCTACTGATTTCTCAATAGGTGCACCTTGGTCGAATGTTGAAATAATCTCTAAGTCTTTATATTTTTTTTCAAGTTCTTTTACTTCATCTTTAACTGCATTTACAACATCAACTGTGTTCGCATCAGCAGCTTTTACAATTTGAATTCCAATTGCTTCTTTTCCATTTGTTCGAGAAATAGATTCCGCTTTTCCCACTTCTTTAATGTCAGCAATTTCGTCTAATGTAACTGTCGGAATCCCGTTCATAGCCGCTGGATTCATTTGTGGCACTTGTGTACCAGCTCCAGCATTTTGACTACCTTGACCGCTTGCTGATGAAGGAACAGCAGGGATTTTTAATTCTTTTAATGCTTTAATTGTTGTAATATTCCCATCTACAACAACTGATTTTTCTGTGTCTTTAAATGTATATAAGCCAAGTGGTAAAGATATATCCGATCCTTTAATTACATTTTTTACAGTATCTTCACTTAAACCTAATTCTTTCATCTTATCTTTTTTGAAGACAAGTTGCACTTCATCTACTTGTTGACCTGAAATTTGAACAGATGCGACTCCATCAAGTCCTTTTAATCCTGGAACAACATTTTTTTCTACATTTTCAGTTAAGGTAGCTAAAGATTCATTTTTACTTGCTACGCTTAATGAAATAACAGGAAAGGCATTGAAGTTTACACGTGAAACTTTCGGGTCCTTTACGCCTTCTGGCAGTTTCACATTTGCGAGAGCTTCTTTTATTTCTGTTTCAGCCTTTTCCATATTTTTATCAAAATCATATTCTACCTGAATAGAAGATGCATTTTGAAAAGATGATGAACTAACAACGTTTACACCACTTAAATTTTGCAGTTGCTCTTCCATCGGTTTTGAAACTTTATCAGCTACTTCTTCTGGTGTAGCACCAGGATAAACCGTGGTTACTGTTACAACAGGTGTTGTAATATCAGGAATTGTTTCCAGCTTCATATTCAGCCCAGAATAAATACCTGCAATGGTAACGATAATGGTTAGTAGCCAAACTGCGAACTTATTTTTTAACGAAAAATTAATAATTTTGTTCATGTTTGCGCTCCCTTTGTATTATATTGACCAACTGGTCAGTCTAATACATAATATAACTGACTGATTGGTCAGCCGTCAATGAAAAGGGATGGTATAATAAAGTGAAACTTTAATCAGTGGGAATTTACGATCTGTAAATAGTGAGATGTATTATTTATTATAAGATGCGAGATTAAATTTAGGAGAGACGGGATATGAAAGAAAAAGAGCGCTTAATTATAGAGATGGCTATGAAGTTATTTGCGACTAAGGGTGTAAATGCGACATCAGTGCAGGAAATTGTGACAGCTTGTGGCATATCTAAGGGAGCCTTTTATTTATACTTTAAATCGAAAGAGGAACTTTTATTAGCGACACTTCGATATTACTATGACAAGATTCAAAACAAAATGATGGATATTGATAAAGAATCATTATTACCGCGTGAAAAATTTGAAAAACAATTATATTGCCAGTTTAATGATATACAGAAGCATAAGGAATTCATTATTATGCATGCAAGGGAAAATGCTATTCCCTTTAATAAAGAAGTAGAAGAATTTATGATGCGGATGAAGTTAGAGTCTCACGCATTTTATCGGAATAGTTTACTGTCTATTTATGGTGATAAGGTTATGCCATATTTATTAGATTTAGTCATTATGGTGGAAGGCATATGTCGTGGATATTTAGAATTAATTATTTTACAAGCGCCAGAAATAGACTTATCTTATGTCTCTGCTTTTATTTTGAAAAGAGTGGATCATTTAGTAGATGGATTGGTAGAATCTTCAGAAGAACCTGTGTTACATGAAGAAAGGCTTGGAGAGTTTCTTTGTAAATCAGAGCTGATTAAGGAACAAGTTAAGGAACATTTTTTAAAAGAAATTATTGTGTTTAAACGTACATTAGCTGATCAATTAGAAGATGATGGATTACTTGTTACGCTAGATGTTTTGGAGGCGGAAATGAGGTTGCCAAATCCAAGAATTCCAGTTATTCAAGGGATGCTGTCCAATTTAGATATATATCCAAACTTAAAAGAATTTCGCTTGAGACTTATGGGATATTACAATATAAAAAGGTAACAATGATTGTTTTCATTGTTACCTTTTTTATTATACATTGACTGTTTCTTTTTTCTGCGCTGTCTCTTCTTTTTCAATGTTAATTGTTTCTTTCACAATATAAATCGGACGGTTTTTACTTTCGTCATAAATACGAGCAATATACTGACCGACGATTCCAAGACCAAGTAACTGAATACCGCTAAAGAATGTAATAGCGACCATAATGGATGCCCAACCTGTTTGAGTACCATCACCGATGATTTTCACAGTAATTGTATATAGCAACACGATTATGGAAATGAGAACTGATAATAAGCCTAATGACATAACGATGCGTAACGGCTTTGTCGAAAATGCAATAATGCCATCTGATGCAAATTTAATCATTTTCTTTAATGGATATTTTGTTTCGCCAGCAAAGCGCTCATCACGCTCATATTCAACATATGTTTGGCGGAAGCCAACCCAAGACATCATACCGCGGATGAAGCGATTTCGCTCAGTCATTTGATTGAAAACATCAGCTACTTTGCGATCGATGATTCGGAAATCACCAGTGTCTTTTGGGATATCGATATCAGACATGTAGTTTAAGAATTTATAGAAATATTTAGCTGTTAAAAGTTTAAACCAAGTTTCACCTTTACGTTGTTTACGTTTCGCATAAACAACTTCATATCCTTCTTCCCATTTTGCAATAAGTTCAGGGATCACTTCAGGTGGATCTTGTAAGTCTGCATCTATAATTACAATAGCATCGCCCTTTGCAGCAGCAATACCAGCTGTAACAGCTATTTGGTGTCCAAAGTTTCGTGCAAAATTAACGATTTTTGTACGGTAATCATTTGCAGCAATTTCTGATAGGATGTCCATTGTACGGTCTGTACTACCGTCGTTTACAAAGACAAACTCATAATTAATATCATTTTGAAGCATAACGGACTTTAAACGGTTATAACATTCCTGTGCTACTTCTTCCTCGAAGTACATAGGAACTACAACCGAAATTAATTTTTGCATGTTGTATCCTCCGTATTTTTAATAAGTCGTTCAAATTTAATTAGTAGCTTTTTCAGTTTGGTTGAATGTCCAAATTTTATTAAGGACAAAATTGATAACCATTCCGACACCAATTGCGAAAATCTGTGCAATTAATGCATTAAAGGTAAGTTTATCTACTAATATAAATAAACATAATGTATTAAAAGCCAATACAATTAAATTTACAGTTAGAAATTTAAAGAACATTGACGTGCTTTTATTATTAGGTTTAAACACCCAATTTTTATTCCAATAGTAGCTATTGGCAACACCAATTAAATAGGCAATGGTATTCGCAATAAGGTAGTTCATCCCGAATTTTAATAATATCCAAAAGCTAATAATTGTAATGAGTGTATTAAAGATTCCTACTAAACCGAACTTTAAGAGTTTCTCCATAATAGTATCCTCATCTTTATCAAATATATAAATAAATAAGAAATGTAGAAAGAGTATTCCTACATAACAAATATTTATTATAGCATATTTTGTGCTGAAACGTTAATAAAATTGAGTAGCTTCAATCTTGTGTGAATTTGGACTTGCGTGATATTTAATTGCGCGGATTAGTTATCTAGATGCTTATACTTTCTAAAATTAAACATAGTGTGTCTATTCATACAATGTATAATGCCAACGTTAAAATGGAAATATTATCATGATTCATGTATAGTGGTGTGTGATACTGTCTATATGTTAGTGTTGAGGATTGCTTGAATCTGCATATAGATTATAGTGAAAATAAGAATATTTTTGGTTTTCAGGTATAATTGATTAATTATAAAGTACTCCAGCTTTATACAGTATATACCGGTGTTTTTGTACCAATGTTTAAAGGAGTAGATAGTATTGAAAGTATTTTTAAAAGGGTTATCGACCCTCTCTACACGTGCAGTATACACGCTATATGTCTTTTTTGCCTCAATATTAATTTTTAATTATTTTTCGGATACGCAAAAATACAATTACACAATGATAGTAACTGGGGTCGTACTTTTATGTACAATTGGTTCCTATATCCTTAGAAAAGGTTCCTTATATCTAGAGAAATTCAACGAGAAAAAATGTTTTTTTGTGTTAGTAATTATTTGCTTAGCAGTTAAATTAACGTGGGTTCTTACATACGAAATTCAGCCGTTGGTTGATTACGCTACCTTTTATTATACTGCAGTAGCATTAAGTAAAGAATTTGTTATTGATAATAATTACATAGCGTTATTTCCACATATTTTTGGTTACGCCTCATTTTTAAGTATTTTCTTAAAAATATTTGGAGAAAGTCATATGGTAGCCCCTATTGTAAATGTTGTCTTAACTACAATATCAATGGGATTAATATATGTTATATCTAGAAAAATTGGTGGAGTTAGAACAGCAATAACAGCAAGTATTTTATGGATAGTATTTCCTTCGCAAACGATTTATAACATGTTTGCATTGTCAGAGCCATTGTATTGTACGATACTATTATTGATTTGGATAATTATGATAATTGTTCATGAGAAGATTCATAATATAGGCATAAAAAAATTACTTATATACTCGATTTTATTAGCGGCACTACTTGCAGTAATGAATATGGTACGACCCATTGCAGCTGTTCCAATTATAGCTTTAGTCATATGGTTATTTATTATCAACACGAAGCACATAGGAAATAAAAAATATTATTAAACAAGGTAATATATGTAGGGGCTATCGTTGTTGGATATGTTATTTTTTCTTCGGCGATTAATCAGTATATAGAATTACGTTTAGGTGAAGAAATAGCATCAGCTCCAGGCTATAATATTTATGTAGGATTTAATCAGGAACACTCGGGGAAATGGAACATGCCAGATGCGGAATTATTATTTGAGTATAATAATAAACCAGGATGGACTGCTAACGATGCTCAACAAAAAATGCTAGAAGAAGCGAAAAATAGAATACAAAATGATAATATCGATTTTATGAAATTATTTTCGGATAAATTCTTTGTCTTTTTAAGTGAAGATAGTGCGGCAGTTTCTTACGCCGAGCCTGCACTAGATAATGTAGTAAGATACACTGTGGCATCTAATGTTTTTTATTACTTCTTAATTGTGACTTCAATATTAGGTGTGTTAATAATGATAAAAAATAAAAATAAATCTATCTTATTTATGATTTGTTTATTTACAATAGGGTTAACAATGGCACAGTTACTAGTAGAAGTGGCGTCACGATATCATTATTCGGCTACAATATCTATGATAATTTTGTCTGCCTTTGGTATAAATTATGTTTACAATAAAAAAGAGAATATAGATATAAATAAAAAGGCATGATTTCGGTATTGCACCGGGCTCATGCCTTTTTATTTTGTTGTGATCATTAAATCATCATTGTATTTTATATTTTTGAGGTCTTTCTGTTCGATATAAATCGATAGCATAAATATAGACCGTAGCTTTGAATAATCGTAAAGCTAGGAATGATGAAGTATCGATATCTTGTTTGGTATTCGATTAAGAAATGAACAGTTACGTAACCAATTATCAATAATAAAAATAGTGTATAATGCGTATTATTTTGCTTAGTCAATATGAGATAAAGAAGTGCTACTGTGCTCAGGAGCATAGCTGTAGTGTACATATACTTTTCATATTTCGTAAGACCGTCTTTTAAAGTAATCATATCATTATCTGTGTCCCCGAGCGTCAGTAAACTCCATAATGGGGCGGAGTCATAATCTGCCCACATGAGCGTGAACTTATCACCAAATAAAGATAAAACCTTTTGTGGATCAGCTAGTCGTTCTTGAATTAGTTTTTTTTCAGCGGCTTTTCGTTCTTCACCGATTTCAAAGGACATAATGTATTCTGCATCTGCTGCAGAATATCCCCCTTTTGTTTCGTGATTAAATCCTACTGTAAATTTCCAGAGAGGATCACGATTAGAGAGTGGGTATTGCGTAATTCCAGCAGATATAAATGAATAACTTATAATGTAATGTACAAGGTAAAATACAACGAAAATTCCACAAAGTTTTTTAAGGGAATTGAAAATATCTTGTTTTGATTTTCCTAATATCCCCTGTAAAAAGACATAAATGGTCACTGCAATTAGGATGATAGCTCCAAGTGGGCGCATAATATCGCCTAAAGAAAGCGAAATTCCTATGAAAATCCACATATATTTATGGCTTAAGCCTTTTGTAATTAATAAATAAAACCCAAGATAAAATAAGAAGGTCGCAAGATGTTGATTTGTTAGGACTGAACTCAATACGATACTTGGGATATATATTGCATATAGTAAACCGGCCATACGTCCAGACCACTCATTAAATATATGAGAAGTTATTTTGTAAACGAGGAATGTTGTTCCCGTGCAATATAATACATTTAAGAACTTTAGAAGGAAGGTTCCTTCACCAAAGAAATTAATAATTAAAGCTTGGTACATTGTAAATCCAAGTTGGTAAACCCATGAAGTATAATACGTGCTTTGGGCAAAGCTAAAATCTCCTTTAGTTGCTTGCACAGCACCATTGTACATCATAGCAAAATCTGATTCGACAGGGGTTTGTACATTAAGAACCCAGATTAATCGAATAGAGAAAGCTAAAATGATAAGTGAAATAGTGAATACTAGCGTTGACATATATTTATTGGAAATATAGCCAATTAGTAAAAATAGAAGACCGATTAGAATAATAATCGGGATTATAATAAGTAAACGAGTGCTGGCTTGTGCTCTAACTACGACTACTGATTGCCATGTAATGGCTGCAGAAATAATGAGACATAGCACTAACAAAGACTTTACAAAAAATGTATTGAGTTTTAGGGAAAATGAACTTTGCATTATAATTAAAAACTCCTTATTGAATTTTATGGCTATTTCAAAGGGAAATCCCTTTACACACTAAGTGATGGTGTAAAGGGATGATTTTAGGTGATTAAGAATTTTCTTGGGCCCATGTTTCTACATCCCAAACTTTCGTTACCCAATCTTTATAAAATTCTGGTTCGTGACATACAAGAAGAATAGTTCCTTTATATGCTTTCATTGCTTTTTGTAATTCTTCTTTTGCTGTAACATCAAGGTGGTTTGTTGGCTCATCAAAGAGTAACCAGTTACTTTCTTCACCCATTAGTTTACATAAACGAACTTTTGCTTGCTCTCCACCGCTTAATTGATTCAGTGGACGAGAGATATGCTCATTTTTCAAACCACATTTTGCTAACATTGCACGAACTTGATGTTGGTCTAAGCTAGGGAATGTATTCCAAACATCATCAATTGGTGTTATATTATCAGCCTTCACTTCTTGCTCGAAGTATGATGGGTTTAAGAAATCACCAAGACTTGTTTTTCCGCTTAATGGTTTAATCTTACCTAAGATCGTCTTTAATAGTGTTGACTTACCGACACCATTACATCCAACAATTGCAATTTTTTCACCACGTTCAATTGTCATTGTTAATTTTGGTAATAGAGGATGTGTATATCCAATCTCTACATTTTCCCCTTCGAAGACGAATCGACTACTCGCACGACTTTCTTTAAATACGAACTCAGGTTTAATAGCTGTTTCAGGACGATCGATACGTTCCATACGATCCAATTGTTTTTGACGACTCTTTGCACGACCTGTCGTTGAATAACGAGCTTTATTTTTCGCAATGAAATCTTCTTGTTTTTTAATAAACTCTCGTTGCTTTTCATAAGCGTTTATATGTTGATTTTTATTCATTTCCGCTAGCTCTAAGAATTTTTCATATGTCGCTGTATAACGCGTCATTTTCGTAAATTCTAGATGGAAAATAATATCTACACATTTATTCATAAATTCCGTATCATGGGAAATTAATAGGAATGCATGTGGGTATTCTTTTAAATAAGTTGTTAGCCAATGAATATGTTCAACATCTAAATAGTTGGTAGGCTCATCTAATAGTAGTACTTCAGGTTGCTCAAGTAGTAACTTTGCAAGTAATACTTTTGTACGCTGTCCACCACTTAATGCTGCAACATCACGATCTAGACCAATTGCGTCAATTCCAAGACCACGCGCCGCTTCTTCAATTTTAATATCTAATAAGTAGAAACCGCCTGCTTCAAGAGCATCTTGTATTTCTGCCATTTGCTCAAGAAGTTCCTCTAATTCTTCTGGTGTAGCAGTTCCCATTTTTTCTGCAACTTCATTTAAAGCCTTTTCCTTTTCAAATAAAGGTAAAAATGCATCTGCTAATACGTCACGAATTGTGCGACCAGGTGTTAAAATAGTATGTTGGTCTAAGTAACCGTAATTTGTACCAGGTGTCCATTCTACGCGACCTTCATCATGGATAAGTTGTCCAGTAATAATATTCATAAATGTTGATTTACCAACACCGTTTGCACCAACTAAACCAACGTGCTCTCCTGCTAGTAAACGCATAGATACATCTTTAAATAGTGTTCGATCACCAAATGTATGTCCTAGTTTTTCAACTGTTAATAAACTCATAATATCCTCCGTCCAATTTGAAATAGTATCTTGAATCATGATACTAAATTCTTTCGTATAATGCTATCATTTCAAAAATGGATATTTTTAAAAGTAAGGTATTGCATTATTTTGGAAAAAACATATAATAATAATTGAACAGTGGTTAATTAAATCGTGAGGTATAAAAAATGTCGCCAAGAAAAGCAGTCAAACAAGAATTAACAAGAGAAATGATTATGAACGTAGCAAGGAATTTATTTGTACAGCAAGGATATCAACACACTTCAATGCGCAAAATTGCGACAGAACTAGGATATAGCCATGGTTCAATTTACTACCATTTTAAAAATAAAGCTGAACTTTTTTATGCGATGGTGGAACAAGACTTTCAATTGTTAAATGAAAAGTTAGATGAAATTAGCAAAAGAAGTTTATCTTCAGAAGAGCAGTTAAAAGAAGTTTTGTTTGGCTTTATAGAATTTGGTTTGGAAAATCAAAGCCATTATGAAATTATGTTTTTAATTAAAGATAGCGAGTTAAAGGAATGTTTAGCGGACAGTCCGAATGTTAGTTATGAAAAATTTGCAAAGGTTATTTTTTCTTTATGTAATAAAAAAGTAGATACAATGACGATATGGTCTGTCTTTTTATCATTACATGGGTTTGTGGCACATTATTGCGGAAGTGGGCAAACGTTTGACGAGTTAAAAGGGTTAGCTAGGGCGCATGTAGAGTTTATTTCAAAATCGCTTCTAATGTAAGTGATTTTCTTTTTGTAATTAATTGAACAGTGGTTAATTAATTGGAGGAGGGAATTATGATGAAAAAAGCGTTAGTACTGGGAGCATCTGGAGCAATGGGATATGCGATTACAAAGGAGTTATGTAATCGAGGAATTGATGTGATTGCTTTTGCGAGAAATAAGGGGAAGTTGGAGAATTTATTTCAAGGAGAAGAACATATACAAACAGTAGCAGGGGATGCACTTGTAAAGACAGACATAATGGACGCAGCGAAAGGTGTGGATGTTATATTCCACGCTGTTAATATTCCATATTCAGATTGGGAAGAGAAACAGCCTAAATTATTAAGAAACATATTAGAAGTAACAAAAGAAAATAATATGAAGTTAGGGATCGTTGATAACATTTATGCATATGGAAGGCAAATTCAAGGGCTTGTTAAAGAAGATGCTGAAAAGGAACCACATACGAAGAAGGGGAAAATTCGATTACAACTCGGAATGTTGGCAGAGCAGAGTGGCGCCAAAATGTTTATCGCTCATTTTCCTGATTTTTACGGTCCACAGGCAGAAAGCACACTCATTCATCATACTTTAAATGGAGTACTTGCAAATAAAGGATCTAGTTTTGTTGGAGATAAGAAGATTGCACGTGAGTACATTTTTACGCCAGATGGCGCGAAAGCGATGGTAGAGTTAGCGTTACATGAGGAAGCTTATGGGCAACATTGGAATATACCAGGTTGTGGCGTTATTACAGGAGAAGAAATGATTCAATATATACGTGAATTAACGGGATATACAAAACGTGTTATGACTGTAAAAAGAGGTATGATAAAGTTAATTGGCTTATTTGATAAGCAGATGAAAGAATATGTTGAAATGCTATATTTGACAGAAAAACCAGTCGTATTAAGTGGAGAGAAATATGAAAAGTATATAGGCATTTTACCTAAAACTTCATATTATGAGGGATTAAAAGAAACCATTATATATATGAATAATAATAGTAAATAAAAAGCGGATTTCTTTCTCAAATTGATGAGAAAGAAATCCGCTTTTATCCCGCTATTTGCGGGACGATAATCAGTAGGAATGAACAAAACCCGGACTGATTAAGTTTCATTTTATGCTATGTTCTTGCCGAACTTTTTATTTACGAACCCTAATAGTAACCCACGTATTTGTGGATCAATGGCAAGACCGATAAGGCCGTACAATATACCAGTAAGCGTTAAGGCTACTAATGGTGGCAAACTAATTAATATTGTACGGTATAGAGCGTAACTGATTATAAATGCGAGACTATTAAATATGATTCCTTTAAATAATAGCCCGAAGCCTTTACGGACAAATAAAGTGAATCCAATTAATAAAGTAAGTTCAGTAATGATAGCTGCCACAGAAGCTCCCATCATTCCAAATTTGCTACCTAAGATAATATAACTTATGATGGCAACAGCCAATCCAATTCCCATTATTGTCGCACGTTTCCACTGTTGTCCAATTGTTGTTAAGTTATCAGCGAGTGGATAGTTGATAGATTGTAAAATGACCATAAAGGCTAAAATTGCAAGAGCATCACCAGCTGGTGCATAGTCTTCACCTAATAAAGTAACAATCCAAAAGCTAGGATCGGCGATAAATGGGATAGCAATTCCCATACCTAAAAAGGACATAAGTTTTAATTCGAACTGAGATAGCTTTCTATGTTCCACGATATTTTTTTCATTTCCGAAAGCGAATAATTTTGGATAAAATGCTGCTGCAATTACACCAGGTATTTGATACAGTACGGCAGGTATTTTATAGGCAGCCCCAAAGAATCCAACTTGCTCATGTGTTGAAACTTTTTCTAATATAATAGGACCTAACTGCGGCAACAGCATAATGATAATGCCATTGATTGTGAAAATAAGCAGTTGATCTAAAATTCCTTTGTCCCAGCCTTTATGAACCTTTGTATGGCGGAGTACCATTAAGAAGGCGATAATCCCTGTTACAAGGCTGGATATCCCGTACATAGCAGCGACCATCATAAGTGACCATTTAAACGACATTCCTATTAGAAGCGCAGCAGCTGCTGTTACGCCTTGCAGTACAGAAATAATCGCTGTAAATTGCATGCGCTCTGTTACTTGGAAATATGCCATCCCAACACCTTGTAAAGTGGCTCCAAACATGGTTGGTAGTACGACCCAATATACCATGGCACGTAAGTAAGCATCAGTGTAGAAGAACTGAGCAAAAATAGCGAAGAGCACAGAAATTACGATAGCTAATACTAAACGAATACGTAAATAACTACTTATTAATACGCTAATGTTAGCGTCACTTCTCGTTCCTTCACGCATAAACGTATGTGTTAAACCTGCATCTGTAAAATAACAAATGACAGCGGAAACTGCTAATGCAACTGTAAACATCCCATACTCATTTGGTGAAACATATCTTGCAAAGAGGATTGTCGCAATCGCAAGTACAAATCGAACAGTAATATTTCCTACAAAGAGGTAGGAGGCATTTTTAAGGATTTTATTTGTTTTCATGGAAAAAGACCTTTCTATTCTTCAGGACACGTTTTGTCCAATTTGTAAATTAAATTTGTTCAAGGGAAGAATGTTTAAAAGCATATTTTTTATTTAAGAAAACAGAAATTTAATGCGTACAAACCAAAGCATCGCGTATAATTTTTTGCTACGCTTTCCATTTTTTGAATAGATTTTTCGGCAATATTTCTTTATATCGCTTTTAATTAATCGAACTTTTGATTTATCTAATTTAGAGTTCTCTTTAATGTATATACAAGCATTGTTAATGACTGTATACGGGAATAGATAAGTTTCAAGGATTTCAATAAGCTCCGTAGAATCCTTCGTGATTAAGTCTTCTGATTTATTATGAATCCAATTCTTCATTCGAGTAAATACTTCTAACTCTTTCGTTGTTTTTAATTCATAATCTTTATAATTTGAAGAAAGGTTTCCTCCTGATAGGATTCGATAATATGTTAAATATTCATCGACATAACATACATTTGTTACACTCATTAATTTAAATAGAAATTCTAAGTCTTCTCCCCAGCTACATCCTGGTGTGAAACGAATATCATGGTCCATCACGATAGATTTTTTGAAAATCCAAGTACTCGTTTGTGCGAAAACTTGATGTGTTAAGAAATCTTTTGTCATATTTCCTTTAACAAAGTTTGTCGTGTTTGCAACCTTTTCGCCAGTCTCTTCGTAGAAGTTCATATATCCACAATAGCAAGCATTCATATTATTTTTGTGCATGCTTTCCATTTGCTTTTCTATTTTTGTATGATGCCATAAATCATCACTATCAAGAAAAGAAATATATTCTCCGCTTGCGTTTTCAATTCCTGTATTACGAGCAACAGAAACGCCTCGATTTTCTTGTAAGATATATTTTATTTGTTCAGGGTGTTTTTTCTTGAGATTTTTAACGAGAGAAGATGATTGATCTTTACTTCCGTCATCAACAACTACAATTTCAATATTTTTATATGTCTGATTCAGTATTGATTCCATCGTCTCTTCAATGTATTTTTCCGCATTATACAGCGGGATAATAACGGAAACGAGTTTTGTTTGTTCCATCATATAATTATTATCTCCTCAAATTTTTTATGTTGTACACTATATAGGCCTTTTGCAAGGAAGAAGATTACAAGAACATCTGTATAAGTTTACCGCATATAAACTTTGTAAATCAACATTATGTATTTTATATAAAAAAACCTTCCTTTTTGCTTTGTAAAAAGGAAGGTAAATCAATTATTACATATTCCAAGGTTTACTCAGTGTTAACACTTCAGCCATTTCTTTGCTTTTTAAACGTCCTTTTTTTCTATTTTCTGCACGCTCGGAACCAGTTGTGTGTAGCCAATGTTCTTCTTCGGTTTCAGGAAGTAC
Source organism: Bacillus luti (assembly GCF_009739945.1). Lineage (NCBI taxonomy): Bacteria > Bacillati > Bacillota > Bacilli > Caryophanales > Bacillaceae > Bacillus > Bacillus luti. The sequence goes on from NZ_CP040336.1 coordinate 5,196,623, forward strand.
TTGTGGAACAGATGAAGGCTTTCCATCTTTTAACGCAACGAATGTAATGAAACATGTTGCAGCTATTCTACGTTCACCTGCTAGCAAATTCTCTGCGATTACTTTTACGAAAACCTCCATGGAAGATTTTCCTGTGTAACATACGAATGCTTCATAACAAACAGAATCTGCTTGATGAATGGGGGTTAAAAAATCAACGGAATCGATAGATGCTGTGACGCAATGTTTACGGCTATGTCTTGCAGCTGCAATTGAGGCGATGCTATCAATTTCTGCTAATAATTTTCCTCCGAAAAGCGTTTGATGGTTATTTAAATCATTAGGAAAAACACGTGTTGTTTTAATTGCTTTTGATTCTCGCATGAATTTCTTTTCCATATATTCAGCCCCTATTTTCTGTTTTCAATCAGAATGACATGTATTGTAAGTGGAGTACAAAATTATTAAAGATCGTTAGATATTTAATGAAGTAAAGAATTCCAGAAGAGGGTTAGTAAAACTTCTGTATTTGTATTCATGTAACTGAAAGAAAATTTATCCTATATAAAATGTAGTGTAAAAGAGGATTCGCTTACATTGCAAGTGAAAAAGTTATGACTCTGTATTTGTCATAGAAATTCCCTATCAGCCGTGTACCTATTCATGATAGAATCGTTTTGTTATGAATGGAAATAGAGGTGCAATGGATATATGAATCATATACAAACAAATTTTTCATCTTTCTTTAGTAAAATAGTGATCGGTGCGATGCTTGCATTTTTTGTTTATAGTTGTTGGTCAGCATTTGAAACAAGTAAGCAATTTTTTGGAGGGAATACAACAAGCGTAACAATTGTGTTGGTGATTTTTGTTATTCTTATGCTGTTAGTGTCATCGATTTTACAGTATCGTTTTACAGATAAACAATTTCTTATTTTTCTTTTAAGTATATCTATAGTTGCGAGACTTAGTGTGGTTCTATTTGTAGATGTTCCGCTAATCGGTGATATGAAAGTTATGTTTGAGTTTGCCAAGCAGATTGCACTTGGCAATTATGTCGGGAATATAACTCAGTTACCTTTTATTATTTATGAATCAATTATTATTCGTATATTTGGTGATACAGTATTCGTATTGCAGTTATGTAATATTTTATTTTGCATAGGGACTGTATTTTTCATTTATCGTATTGCTGCTATGATATTTGGGGAAGAGTGTGGTCGTATTGCGTCTGTATTTTACGCTCTATATATTCCAAATATATTTATGAGCTCCTTATTAACGCCAGAATCACTTGCGATATTTTTATTTTACTTTGCTTGTTACATACTCTTATATAGAGGATTAGATCATCCTTATATGTGGGTGCTCTCATCGATTTCATTTGCATTTAGCAATATGATTTTTCCGATGGGGTTATTCTTTCCTATTTTTATCACTGTATATGTGTTGTTGATTGAATTCTTTCAATCGGCAACGAAACAAAAAGTGCTATTAAAGATGATAGGGATACTTATTTTGTTTTATAGCGTTCATTTTGGTGTGAGTTATGGGATTAATACAATGGGAATGTCACAATATACGATTTCGAACGAGACGTATGTTCAATCTGTTTTAATTGGGAAAACTCAAAGTGAGGAAAAGATATCAAAAAATCAAAGTGTAACAGAGTATATGAATCAAAAGTTAAAAGAGATTGAGGGAGAAAGATTTAAACCTTTAAAACCAGTAATGAATCAATTTTCAAACGAGGGAACAAATTCTATTCTGTTTAAATATGAAAAACTTATATATATAGCCGTAACGTTGTTTATGGCTATAGCCTTATTACACTTCCTTATTAAGAAACAGCAACACGAAGGATATATGTTGTTCGTATTGCTAATTAGCGGATACGTATTGTTAAGGTTATTCCAAATAGATGTGGCGTATTATAATATTATTATGCCGGCATTGTTTATTTTACAAAGTTTTGGTGTTTATATGAGTTACGTTTACTGTCAAAAAATATTCTTCAGAAAATAAAAAGAATCCGCTTTGGATTCTTTTTTTGTTGATGGAAGGTGAGAATTAGTCGTGAGCGGAGATGAAAAATCGCTACGGACCTAAGTTTTACCTTAACGGTTTAGTTCCAGTTGTAAGCTATCAGCTGTTAGGGCCATTTTTGAAGAATCGTCTTGAATACCTTTCATTACTTGTGAAATAGTTTCTAACTCATTCTCAATTTTTTTAGTCTGTTCTTTTGAGTTAGACATATCGTTTACGATTTCTTGGAAGTATTGATCTGTTGCATACATACTATCCGTTCCTTCAGACACGAGAGAACTAATTTGTTTTACGGAAGAAGAGACACGAATAATCTGTTCATTTGTTTTTTCAACGAGTTTTGTAACGTTGAATATAGATTCTTTCGTTTGCTCGGATAACTTGCGAATTTCTCCAGCTACAACAGAAAAACCTTTACCAAATTCTCCAGCACGTGCAGATTCAATAGCAGCATTTAGTGCGAGTAAATTTGTTTGCTCTGCAATTGATTTTACGATATCTATAATTTCGTTAATTTTGTTAGAGATATCGAGAAGTTCATGCGTATCTGTAATGATGGTTTCCATATTCGTTTGAATGGATTCCATTCGTTTGTTTTGCTGATTTAATTGTTCTTTACCCTTATTTGCTTTTTCTTCCGATGTGATAGCTAATGATGTACCTGTTTTAGCGATTTCTACAATCGTTTCCGATTTAGCGGTTAATTCTTGAATAGAAGAGCTTGTTTTTTCAGATACAGATGCTAGTTCTGTTGCGATATGTGTAATTGTCATAGCTGTTATTTCCTTTTCTTTTTCATGTTCTTTTTGCATTCTTTCATACTCTGCTTCATAAGCCGCAAGAACAAGTTCTTGTTCAAGGGTGAATAATTTATTTATTACATTTATAGAATGAGAAAAATCCTCGATTGTTGTAATTTTTGTTTGCAAAATCTTCATGATAGAGCGGAATAGTTCTTGATAAGCGGCAGTATACCACTTTCTATGTAAACCAATTTGCACATGTCTTTTAGCGATTCTAACACGTTGTTCAATAAAATCTTCGTGCATATTTCCGCTGAATAATTCTGTTATATGTGTTTTTAAAGTTTGTTTTAGTTTTGGAATAGAGCTGTAACGTTCAATAACATGAATTAAATTAGGTTGTTTTGTAATATTGGCATAGAACTTGTCTGTAATCCAATCTATCTCTTCATAAATAAAGGGCTGTAGTACTTTTACAATTTGTAAATCTTCTTTTGAAATATGTAGCATATCCATTTGGATTTTTAATTCAGAATTAGCAGGAATGTTAAAGATTATTTGTTTGTCCTTACTTAATTCGATTATACTGGTGCTTGTTTTAGTAGTGTGTTTTTTAAAAACCCCAAGCATTGTTCTTCCCCCTGTTTTGTAAAGCGTTTTCATTTTTGGTTATTATATAATTATATATTTTTATATACAATTACTCTATATTAGTGTGTAGAATAGTATATAAATTAAGAGAATTCTAAGTAGAATCCTCTTAATGGCTTTTATTAATCTTAGCATGTGTTTTAAAGAAAACTGGGAAATGTACATTATATATCACAGTGACGACACGAATAACGAATGTTACTAATAAGCAAACATAGAAAGCTAATACGTGCGCACCCATTGCATGTGTGATCAGGAAGCTAATTGCTCCTAAGATAGAAGCGATTGCGTAAATCTCTTTTCGGAATACGTAAGGGATATCTTGAGCGCAAATGTCACGCAAAATACCGCCTCCAATACCTGTAATGACTCCCATTGAAACTACTAAAAATGAGGCGTCAACATGATGTGACATTGCCGCATTTGCACCAATAGCTGTAAATACGCCTAAGCCAACAGCATCAGAAAGCATAATAACGACTTGAAGTTTATTAATACGTTCAAAAAACATACAAGTAAATAATGCTGATAATACGCTTACGAAAAAGTAAATAGGTTTTACAAATGCGACAGGAGGCAGGTTACCGATCATAATATCACGAATAATACCGCCGCCGAGCGCAGTAGCTACAGCTAAACAAAGGACACCGAATAAATCTAAATCTTTTTTTAAACCAACTAATGTACCGGAAATAGCAGCGGCGATAATGCCAAGAAACGTAAATATGTCGATTAATAACATGGCTGTAATCCCTTCCTCCTAAAGATGTTCCAGAGAAAAAATATACACTAAAGTTATGTAAATAACAATGCATTTTCGTTACATGCAGAAAAAAAGAAAAAATGAGGAAAGAAAGCGCTTGGAAATACAAATTTGCTTTTTTTCTATAAGGTAAATGGAGGGAGAAATGTGAGACGTTTAATTGAAAAATATATGTTATAATAAATATTTGAGACAATAAAAAATATCAACTGTATAGATTGAAATTAGGTAATAGTTATGGAGGTTCTAAATGTTAAGCGAAAATGGTAAGAGTAATAAATTTGAAAATTTTCTACTAATCTTTATTTTGTTGCAACCAATTTTAGATTTGCTTACAGCATTCTGTATAATGGTTCTAAAAATTGATACGACTATTGGAGTTATTTCACGCTTATTCGTTATGTTTCTAGGTGGAATATATATTTTAATTCAAACAAAGAAAAAAGGAAGTATAAAATATATATCGTATATAATCCTAGTTGGAATAGTTTTCGCTATTGGATTGGTAAATAATAAATTTACAAAGGATCCTATGGTACTGACAGAGGAAATCAAGTTTATAGCAAAAGCGTTATATCCATTTGTTATGCTTACTTGTTATGTATTTGTTTTTAAATCATTAAAAGAAAAAAGACATTCAAAAATGCGTGACTATATTACGTATGCATCATTAATTACGGGAATAGTAATGGTAGTTTCGATTGCAACAGGAACAGATTACAATAATTATGAGTGGTTAAAGTTAGGATCACGTGGCTGGTTTTATGCAGGTAATGAGTTAGGGTCTATCTTAGCGATCATGTGTCCGATTGTTGTTTTATATTCGATTGAAAAAACAAAAAGTATGGGAAAAATATACTACTGGATTCCTTCCGTTTTAGTTGTTTTTTCATTATTTGCAGTTGGTACGAAGGTTGGCGTAGGAGCAATTTACGCAACGATGGCGATTGCGGTTGTTATGTGCTTTATTCAAGCCTTTACACAAGGTAAAAAAGGAAAGAAAAATATATATTTATTAAACGGTTTTATTGCAATGACTGTTTTTGTAGGAATCATGGCATATACACCTTTTTCACCATTTCTAAAAAATATGGGTATTCATGTTCAATTAATTGAAGACCAACAGACTGCGAAAAAGGAAGAGAAGAAAAAAGAGCCGGGAGCAGGCAAAGAGCATAAACCGCCTGTTACAGAGAAAGAAAAAGAGAAGGAAAAAGAAAAAGAGAAAGTTGCAGAGAAAAAAGAAGAAACACAAGCTATCATTTTCAGTGGGCGTCAATTATTTGAGCAAATGTATAAAGACTTCTATAAAGAAGCCCCAACTTCTCAAAAATTATTAGGTATGGGTTATGCTGGTAACTATAAAGCAGAGCCGAAATTAATTGAACGTGACTTCCATGATTGGTTCTATTCGTTCGGAATCATAGGATTCATTTTACTCGTAGTTCCATTCTTATACTTTGGTATTAAATTTATCGTATGTGTATTTACTAAATTTAGACAAGTATTCACAGTGAAATATGCAATGGTGATTGCATCGATACTTCTCGGATTAGGTATCTCATTTATAGCTGGTCATATTTTAATGTCACCGGGAGTAAGTTTTTATTTAGTATTAATCATGGCATATTTAATAGTTGACTTGGAAATTGAATGATAGAAAAATAAAAGCTAGCATATGTTAGCTTTTATTTTGTTAGAGTAAATAAAAAGAAAAATGGGGGATGTAAGAAATGAAAGTGTTGCATATGAATGCTGGTGCAGAAGAAGGTGGGGGAAAAACACATATTATTTCACTTTTATCTCAATTTTCAAAGGAAGAAGTGGAATTAATGGTATTTGAAGAAGGTGCGATCGCTAGAGAGGCGAGGAACCTCGGTATTCAAGTGCATGTTTTTACTCAATCATCTCGGTACGACCTATCAATTCTTTCAAAAATAAAGGCATTTATTAATGAAAACCAATTTGACATTGTGCATACACATGGCGCACGAGCAAATTTCTATCTCTCCCTCTTGAAAAAAGGTATAAAAGCGAAATGGATAATGACTGTCCACAGTGATCCAACTTTGGATTTTATGAAGAGGGGATTAAAAGGATGGGTATTTACGAAGTTAAATTTACGTTCTTTCAGGAAG
>NZ_CP040337.1:0-35986 GCF_009739945.1 Bacillus luti
AATAACAATTAATATTTGTTATTAACTGTTATTAATAGTTATTACCTAATTAATTTGAAATATCCTTCTTTCGTTGTGAAAAAAATTTCAAATGTTTTTTATGCGTACTTTTTTAGTTATTAACAATTAATAATCATTAATAACTGTTAATAATAGTTATTATACTTTTATTATTAACCAATTCTCTCGGAAAAGCAATGCAGTTGTACAGTTATTTAAATAAATTTTCTAAACGGATCTCTTTTGTTAACTTTGTAGCTTCTTCGTATTGTTCACTTGTAATAACCCCTTTTCCATATTCTTCTTCGAGAAAAAGAAGTAGTTCTTTGTATTTTTTGTTAGAAAACAAGTTAGTAAAATTCATATCAAATATTATCTCTTTTATTTTATCTTCTATATTATTATCGTTCGAATTGTTCTTTCTTATCTTTTCAAAAATGCAATTTGGTTCCATTTCAATTTCGATTTCGGAAGTGCCATTTATACCTTCCAAAGAAATGATTTCTCTGATTCCATTTTTAGAAACTTCTACTTCTGAATATACAATGTTTTTATCTTGACCCTTATCTACTTTATAGGATAACGAATATTTATCCCATCCTCCCTCTTTTATATAATGGGTTACCGAGAACCAAATTGATTTTTTGTAAAATCTGGTTGTAATTTCAAACCTACTTCTTTCATAAAAATCCTTATCTGTTTTACGTAATGATTCCATCGTTTGTTCTTTGTACATTTCAGCAACCTCTTCGATACTGTATTTACCTATGATAAAACACATTTCAACACCTCTCTTTCACTACCGAACATTATGTATCTATTATTTAAGTAAATTTCTTAAACGGGCTCCTCGAATCAGTTGTACCGTTTCTTTGTATTCATGTTCATAGATCGATCCATCTTCATAACTTTTTTTCAATTTATCTAAAATCTTATCTACATCTCTTTCCAGTACAATTTCCTGATCCGTCTTCCAACTAAAATCTTTTTTGTATCCTAAGCTTAAACATTCTCTTACCTCTCCTTGTTCAACACGAAGAAAAGAATATAACTTAGAAAATGTTCTAACCGTTCCATCACGATCTTTTAAAATAAATGTTTTTGTCATCATAAAATAATAACTGAACGAAAAGGGGAATCTTATAAACTTTCCATCGATATCCAACCTAAATGTCATTTTTTTATAAGTTTTTTTCTCCAAACGCAGCTCTTCTTGATCCAAAAAAGTACATTTATAGTTTAATATACAGTCAAACGAACGTTTTTTATTTCTATTATGTTCAGCAATCAATGTACAAACCTCTTCTGGTTCGTAAAAACTGATAATATTTTCTTTTAATGGAACAAATCTGTCCCCAAGATCTTCATAAAGTGTCATTCTATCTCACTCCTCCTTCCCGAACAGTTTCCCCATACGCAAGGAGCATATTTTAGTCTTAATGAGCCTATATTCTTCTTCTCCGACCTTTCCCTTTTTGTAATCCTCTTCTATACAATGCAATAGCTCCTTATATCCATCGTCTTTATAAAACAGCGGTATCCATCTTTGAAGGCATTCAGCTTGTTGTACTTCCTCTTTCGTTACCCATCCTTGTTCTTGGCTGGATTGTAATTTGTGAAGAACCACATCTGTTTTGTTTTCAACTATAATTCCAGTTAAATCGTAGGAAAGGTTCTTTGATGTAAATTCGATGGTTTCGATGAGATGGTTATCATCACCTGTGTAGCTTGTTTCGGAGGCGATTTTATAAGTATCTTCTTGTTTAGTAAAACTAATAAAATATTCGTGTAAAAATTGTGTGGTTTTAAAGAATTTACGTTGATTACCTCCTACCCTAAATACAGCTTCCAATTTATAATTAATAACTCCAATCGTTCCACTCATTTGGAACCCTTTGTATTTTTCATTTTTAATATAATGTCTCGAAATCATTTCCATGACTTCTTCCAAACTGTAATAATTAACGACTGTCACTCCACTTCATTCTCCTTTCTTATGTATTTCAAAACAAACAATTAATAACTATTAACAACTGTTAACAATTATTATTAATTGTTATTGATGAACAACTCTACTGAAAAACAATGTAGTTTTATGATTAGTTAAGCAAATTCGCAAGACGCATCTTTTTTACGATCTTAATGGCTTCTTCACACTCTTTCAAAAGGGCACCATCACATTCTTTTTTCATTTTTTCGAAGACAAGAATTAACTCGTCGTACTTTTTTTCTACTATGAGTTGATGAGTTTTTACTTTGCACATAGCAATTTCTGTTCTTGTTTCTGAATTCAAATCTTCCTTTTGATTATTTTCAAGTTTTTTCAAAATACAATCATGATCATTCTCGACTTCTAATTCGTCATAATCAAGAAAGATAATTTCTCTTATTTCGTCTGTACTAGTATCTAAATAAGAATATATAAATCTTTTATCGAGATTTTTACTTCTCCTATGGATATATTCCGTTTTTTCCCATAATCGTTTACAATCCTTTTTGAACAAATTCACTTGAAAATGAATTGTATTTTTATAAGTTTTGAATTTTACCTCCGCTCTAAAACCTTCAAATATTTTTTCATCTAGACGTAATAAGTCAGCTATCGTTTGTTTCCTAATCATCCTAGCAACTTCTTTAACAGGGTATTTCCCTACAATAATATCCATCTTATCCCTCCTCTTTGACACAACAAAATAGGAGAAAGCTTTACGCCTTCTCCGTTTCTTTCCTTATTTTTTTCTTCTTTTCGTCTTTCAATTTTTGGTTTTCTTCCTGTAACACTTTGATTTGATGTTCCAATTCTAATTTTTCTCGAAGAGAAGTCTCTTTCTCTTTTGTAATGCTTTCGAAGTTTTCTTTCCAAACTTCACTCGTAATCCGTGTCTTTTCGATTTGCAATTGCTTTTCGAAATCCGTCTTCTCTTTTTCTAGATTGGATTGTAACTGTTCTTTCTCTTTTGTCAACTTCTCTACAGCCTTATTTTCCTTCTCTAAAGAGGAAATAGTTTCTCTTGCTTCTAATAACTGTTGATGTAAATCGTTCACTTGTACTTGCAGCCCTTCTTTTTTCACAACAATATCTTCATTATCTTTCTTGTAATCCTTAAATTCCTTGTGTAAATCGTCTTTTTCCTTTTGTAATCGAGATACCGCTAACCAACTGTCTCGCACAGCTAACTCTGTCGACTTCAACTTTTCTTCTCTTTCTTCTATTGTAATGTTCAAATCACGTTTTTCGTTTTCATATACGTTTTGCTGGGATTGTGAATTCACTTTAAAAGAAAGAACTAAGCCTGAAATCGCTTGATACATTTGCTTTGTTAATTCATCAACCTTTTCCAAATCCTTTTCAAAACTCCCGGCAGCCTCTTTTGATAGTTCTTTTCTCAATAGATCCAATGATACAGAAAGAAAATCACTTTGCGTCATGCTTTTTTCTCCTAAAAATTCAGCAATTTCCTTGTGAATTTTCTCTGTTCCTCTGTAACTTTTCCCTGGTGTTTTCTTCTTTTCTTCTTTCACTTCAATGTTTTCAACGTTTCCGTTCGTTTTTTCATTCACCATTGCCTTTTTCTCCTTTTGTAATACAAATGCATTACATTTATTTTTCCCTTTAATTATTTACATTATACTATGTATTACACATGTATTACAATTAAATTTTCATAGTCATTTTCCAAAAAATACACGCAAAAAACTAGATATAATACGGGATTTGTTTATAAATAAATTAACTTACAAGAGGGGGTGGGTTTATGAAGGAGGAATTACTACAAAAACGGAATAAAATTATGTTTTATTTATTAATTTTCATCGCGATTTCTAATGTTATTGTTTGTTTTGTTATTGGAAAACCACTAACATTAATGTTTTCTATCTTAGGAAGCACATTGTTTGTTTGTTTTGTTATGTTTCTTCTATTAAAAACAGACAAACAATTACTCGGTTCTTATTGGTACACGTTTGGAATCAATTCAATTGTTTTGGTGTACATTACACTAGATAAAAATATCGGAGATGTATTATTTCTATTCGTCACGATCATTATGACGACAATCTATTTGGATAAAAGGATAAATATCTTTGCAACCGTCTTATCTATGCTTTTATTTTTACATTCATTTTTTGCACTCGATTTGTTCGAAAAACAATATGATTTGTTGTTTTATTATTTGTTCTCATTTTTTTGTTTTGGAATCATATTAAGCTATGTATCGCACTTTGTTTCTACTGTTTTACAGGATCTTTTAACCGCTCGACAATCGCTATTTGAACAACAAAAAGAATTGATTTCTATGAACCAAACATCTAAGAAAACAATCTATGAATTAAAGAAATTTTCTTCTACTTTGAAGAACAATGTGAAGATCATTAGTGATAAAAATCACGATTTTAATCAAAGCTTAGAAGAAATTGTACATAGTTTTGTTATTCAAACGGATAATTTAGAGCGAATCACACTAAACACAACTAACATACAAGAAGAATCTAATATCATCTTTGATCTTTCTAAAGAAGTACATAGTAAAACGACTGAATGCTCAAGGTCTATAACAGAATACACAAAAGAAACTGAGAAATTAGATGCAGCCATTGAAGATCTGAAAGAATTATTTAGCCAAAACGAAGACGTAAATGATACATTAGTACAAAAATTAAACGATATCGAAAATATTACAGATACACTAAATAAGATATCGAATCAGACGAAAATGTTGAGTTTGAATGCATCTATTGAAGCGGCAAGAGCCGGAGAGCACGGGAAAGGATTCACAATCGTTTCTCACGAAATGAAGAAATTGAGTGAAACAAGTAATCTATTTACGAATAACATCCAACAAATAATCCTGGACATCAAAGAACTTATTAGTAAAAACGATGATTTCTTTAAGCACTCGTACGATTGTCTACATATAACAAACGAAAACAGTAATACAGTTAAACAAATATTCAATCTTGTAAGTACGAACAGCAAGGAAATGGAAAAGGAGATCAAGAAAGTTTTTGAACATACTTCTGTATTAAAAACAAACGTAGAAGACATCAATCAATCCTTAGTGGAATTACAATCCGTAACAGAAGAACACGCCGCTTCCAACGAAGAAATTCAAAGCAATTTCGAAAATCACACTGAACACGTTCAAAAGATTTATGGAGATTTCAACGATTTGAAAATCATTTTAGAAGAAAACATTAATAACGATTAATAACTATTATTAATCGTTATTAACTGTTAATATGTGTTTCATTTATGTACTTTTTACATAATAAAGTGCATCTTATCTGTTTTTGTTGACAATGTTTTATAAACGGTTATAACCAGTAATAACAAAGACTTCCCCAATATCCAGTTTTTGTTCACATACCTTTTTTTCAGTATAAAAAAAGAGAAAAGGTTTCGAATTCGCAAGTTCTATAACGTAACCAGGGGTGAAATGCTATAGAACTAGACGTGTCCTGGGAGTGCAAGCAGGAAAGATTACGGATCGTTCGTTAAAAACCCTTTTAAACTATGTAATTATGTTATCGACTTGTACCGAAATAACATAAAAAAGCTTCCTAAAATTAGAATTTTTTGTTGATGAACTGTTAAAGAAGACCATGCGTCTTCTTTTTTTATTTATTTTGTTGATAAAACGACATAAATGCTGTATACAACGAGAAACACAATAAAGGGGTGATGTACGTACAATGAAACGAGGTTTTACATTGTTAGAAATAATGATCGTTATTGTTATTATTTCTATCCTGGTTCTAATATTCACTTCTCCTTTCCAAAGTCATATAGGCGACACAGAAACAAAGGTACAACAAATAAATTCTTCTTTATTAGAATCGAGCATCAAGCAATACAAAATGGATACAGATCAGTTCCCATTTGATAAAAAAATTACAACAGAAGTTTCTCCGGAATCCCAAAAAATCATTCAGAGCTTACTGGATCAGAGAGGTTCGGGGAAGAATTTTGATGATATAAAAGATTCTTTTTATACCTTGGATTCAAAGAAATTGAGGAATTACACAAAAGGAAATACGACCGATATGCAGCGTTATTTTTCCTCAGACTCTTTGGAACTTGAAGGGTTGGTATTTACTTATAAAACGGCTCAAAATAAGAATAAAGAGAGATTCACAGGCTCTTATGCACTCGTAGAAAACAAATCATGTAGTAATGATCCTTCCACGGATAGTAAAATACAGCTACCAAAAGAAGGGGCTGGAACCGGAGTTGATCCTTTCGTTGTTACAACAATCGGTGAACTTCAAGCAATGAAATTAAGTCCCACTTCCGATTTTGAATTAGGTAACGATATTGAATCTTGCGTCACGAAACAATGGAATAATGGATTAGGGTTCGAACCTATCCCACTATTTCAGGGTGGTTTTAGACAAACAAATTTTAGTATTAATAATCTATTCATTGATCGTCCAAGTGAAGATAATGTTGGTTTATTTTCAAAGGTTTCTTCGCCGGACACTAGATCATTCTATTTGTCTTTTAAAAATCCAAATATTACTGGAAAAAATTTCGTCGGAGTTCTTTCAGGGATACATACGAAAGGGACCACTATTGATATTAAAATAGAAAATGGAACGGTGTCGGGGGATAATAATGTGGGTGGAGCTTTTGGTTCTTTGAATGATCTTGTGTTTGGGATTTCGATCAACGGAACTACAATAAAAGGAAACAGAAATGTCGGTGGGCTTGCAGGCGTTACTTTAATGGGAGCTGTTAATGATTCATTTGTGAAAGGAAAAATTATTGGAAATGAAAATGTCGGGGGTGCTTTTGGACAGACAACACAATTTTCCCGACTATCCTTTGATTATATCTCATCCTCGATTTCAGGATCTATAAATGTACAACCAATGGTAGGGAAAGCCGATGCTTTTACTATGGTCCAAGATTCTTTCTATAATACAAATATCATTTCATTCCCTTCTTCATATGGTACAGGGAAAACAGAATCAGAAATGAAATTACAATCAACTTATGTAAATTGGGATTTCACCGATACATGGGTAATCGATCCAAACATAAACGACGGATTCCCATATTTAAAGTGAATTTTTACAGCTACTACGAATATACTGTTACTCATACCTCGTTTCTTATTTATTTGAAGAAGGATGAGAAATTGTTTTTGACCAGGAATATGTACTTTCCTGGTTTTTTTAGTGGACTAATATTGTTTTATGAATATAATTAGATAGTTTTCACAAGAGGGAGGGGATTTTTAGGTGAAAAAGGGATTTACGTTATTAGAAATACTAATTGTTATAGCAATTATCGGAATTCTAATCTTAATATTTGTTACACAGCTCGACAACCCAATCGGAGAAGCTGAAGTAAAGAAACAACAGGTTAATTCTACGCTTTTGGAATCGGCAATTAAACAGCACAAATTAGAAACAGAATCGCTTCCTTTCGGGAACAAAATTCAAAAGGATGTTTCCGAAAACACACAAAAAATAATCCAAAATCTATTGGATAACAATAATTCTAATGTTACCTACGATTCTATAAAAGACACGTTCTATACATTAGATACAAAGAAATTAAAAGACTATATAAAAGGGAATTTTGGTGACATGGACCAATATTTCTCTTCAAATTCGAAAGAATTGGAGGGTTTGGTGTTTACGTACGAAACACTACAATCTAAAGATCTATTTTACAGTGGTTCCTACACAATAACAGGAGAAACACCGGTTAAACCTCCTGTAACGGTAGATCCACCACCAGAAGAAAAACCAGACCCGCCAATAACGAATGGTTGCAATACTAATTGGTCTTCAGATGCTACAATTCGGCTACCTCAACAAGGCAGCGGAACACCAGGGGATCCATATTTATTAAGAACGATCGGAGAAATACAGGGAATACGATTAGATTTAGAGGCTTCCTATAAATTAGGGAATAACATAGAAGGTTGTGTTACGAAAGATTGGAATAACGGACAAGGCTTCGAACCAATCCAAGATTTCGATGGAACAATGGAAAAATCTGATTACAGTATAGATAATTTATATATTAATAGACCAAATGAAGATTATGTTGGAATGTTTTCAAATGCCCATACCACTATAGACGAAAGCTTTTCAGTACGACTAAAAAATCCAACTATTACAGGAAGAAATTATGTTGGGTCGATAACAGGGAAACAAGATTCATTCCGAATCTATGATATTTCTGTGGAAAACGGTAATGTAACAGGACAAAATCATGTTGGACTTATGTTTGGAGATACACAAGATCAAATGTTTAGATTTTTTGGGACTGGAACAGTAAAAGGGAAATATTATGTTGGAGGGATTTCTGGATCTGGAGTGAATATCCATGCAAAATTCGGTTATTTTCTAGGTTCAGTGGAAGGAACTGAATTCATCGGAGGGATCGCGGGTCAAGAAGATGATATGCCATTCTTAGATCATGTTTATGTCTCTTCTACGTTAAAAGGGAAAAATTCGCAGCCATTTTTTGGCGTTATAAAAGGTCCTATTCCGTATGTCAGGGCTTACTTTAATAAAGATAAAGCGAATTTAGCATCCGATATCGGGGAAGGTTATACAGAAAATGAACTAAAATCTCGGTCTACTTACGATTGGTGGAATGAATTTGATACATATTTCAACATTGACCCAAACGTAAACGATGGATTCCCATACTTAAAATAAAAAAACAGATCTTAATTGATCTGTTTTTTTTATTTCACATTGTATTTTACAAGAATTGAGGGAACTTGAAATCAACATCCACGTGTTGTGGACCTTCTTTTTACACTTAATCGAACAAAAAAACAAGTTTTTCGCCAAAAAACAAACTTCAGCCCTCGAAATTTTCTGACTTCTATTGCCGCACTACCTTAAGAGTTAAGACTACAACTCCGAAAATGATCAATATCATACTGGAGAAAAATGCAAACTCTATCTTGTTAATAAAAGCACTGCTAATAAAGGCTACGAGTGAACCTATGAGTGACATCATGAGTGGTACATAGACGTATTGATATTCCTTCCGTTTTTTTCTTTTTTCACCATTTACAATACTTCCACCTATAATTCTTCCCGAAATGTCGATTTTCTCAAATTCAGTGGATATAACTTTTAACCTAACATAATCCTTAGGATTAAATAATATTGGTTTTATAGATAATGTACCTTCCACTTCCGTGTAATCAAATTCAATTTCAAAATCCGAAGGATTGGACTTATGTATTTCCACATCAAATAACTTAGCCGGTTGACCATCTTTCCTTACGAAATTGACTTTCAAAGGTTTATTCTTCTCAAATTCCTCTTCTTTTATCGGTTCGTTCCCAATATTTTCAAGAGTTAAAATAGATAAACAAGCATCTTCGGTGATTTCCTGTTCGTTAAAAAATATCTTTATTTTACTATGTAATTTATTAAATAATGCTGTTTTATTAGAAATAATGTATTCCAATTTTTTGTGTTTCCTGTTTTTTAAAAAGAAAAACGAACTTAAAATAATACCTGTTAAACCCATAATAAAAGCACTGATAGGTCCATAATCCTTAAAAAAATCTACTACTCCATCCATTTCAATCCTCCTAGTTTCGTATTTGTTAATTTTAATACAAACATATGAAATTAACTAGCACTCTCTCCCGTATATGACGTGGAAAATCAGATACGGGACCTTTTAAAAGAGCGATAAAATCGCTCTTTTTTCTTTTCATTCTTGGATTCCTGAGTATAGTTACGGAGGTTCAAGAATGGAGGAGGTAATATGAAAAAACATATTGATTTAAAGGGTTTATCCTTAAAAATATCCTTACAGGCGTTACGAGGATGTGATTCGCATGCATTCGAATCATAAAATAAAAGAAATTATAACGAATTTCCTGTTAATTAGTTCCCTAGTTTCTTCTCTGTACTTCACAAATGAAATACATAAAGATTTTATGACGGAATTACTTTCAGGCGATTTACAACATATTAAAACATTTATTATTTTATTAGTTTCACATTTATTTGTTGGTTTTTTCCTTATGTACAAGTTTTCAAACAACAGACGGAAATCACTAGCAGATTCGCAATTACTTTCATACAAACAACTTATTCCAGAGCAGAAGTTACAACGTAATCACGTTTTTAACATAAGTACACAACGATCTTTTAAGAAAAATACGAGTGATCTCTATATTTCTCGTAACGTACGTTTGACATTGAAAAAATCATTCGAACACATGATATTACTCGGAGCAACTGGTTCGGGTAAATCAGCTTCTTTCTTTATACCGAACTTACGAAATTTAGACGGAGTAAGCTTCATCGTGACGGATCCGAAAGGCGAACTACATGAAAAAACTAAGGCTTTCCTAGAGAAGAAAGGATATCAAGTTCTTCATATGAATTTTGATCCAAAAATAGAAGAAGGGAAAGAACCACCACCAGTTGTACATTATAATTTGTTAGGAAATTGCAATAATATAGATGAAGTTCGAAATTTAGCAAAAGCTCTTACAACTGGTATGAGTAGCGGAAGCGATGACAAAGTATGGGGAGAACTTGCTCAAAAATTACTCCTTTGTTTCCTTTATGATGAATATTTCGATGGTGAAAAGAATTTGAGTAATGTTATCAAGAAAATGGCTGAACTCCCTTCCGACAATGACGTCATGGAGGAATACTTTTCAAAAACCAATGAGAAAGCTTACTTTGCATTCCAACAATACAGAAAAACAGCAAATGCGGACGGATACGTTGCTTCTATCAATGCTCAATTACAAAAGAGTCTGGAAGTATTTGAGTATGATAATATGAAAGAAATAGGGAAAAAAAGTGACTTTTCACCTAGTCTTTTTAGACAAAAAAAGGTCGCATTATTTGTTTCTTACGACGATGAAAAAAGTGATTATTATGCAGCTTTCTTATCGCCTTTTTACTCTCAGCTCTTATCCAAAATCAAGGGAGATCCATCTGTAGATGAAAAATTAGGGAATGATTGGGGACTACCCGTGATATTCTTTCTCGATGAGGCGGCGAACATTGGTCGTATCCCAGCACTTGAGCAATATTTAGCTACAATTCGAAGTAAAAAAATGTCTGTGATTCTAGGTTTCCAAAGCTTTGGACAGATCCAAGCTGTATATGGACGCGACAAATACAACGTTATTGTGGAAAATTGCAAAACAAAGACAATATTTGGCGGTAGTGGAGGCGAGACAGCGAAGTTCTTCTCAGAATTGTCCGGAGAAGAAGAATATCAATCATTTTCAATAAGTTCTTCATCAAACGACACTAGCACAAGTCAATCTATACAGAAAAAATCTGTATTATCCAATGACCAAATCAGACGTTTAAAATCTTATCGAGTTATCTGTGTTTCTGATAATTTAAAAACATTTATAGACGATAAGAATCTTTACTATTTCAACGATTTTCAATACTTTTTATTCAAGCGCCTTCCTTTCCATCCTGAAACAAACGAGAAAATTATTCGTAAAATTGGGAACTGGGGCACACGTAAAAAGAATAAAAAACAGGTCGAAGAATTGAAGGTCGAGCACTTAGCAAAAACAACTGAAAAGAAAATGGATTTCGTCGTTCAGCGTGAGGAAAAGAAAGTAGAAAAAATAAATGAAATTCGAAGAATGAGAGAAGAACGCGAAAGCAAAAATCGCCGTTTTGAGTAATTGTAATACATATACATTACAAAATATTTTTACCTTGAATATAACTAATTTTAACGTGTTACAGATGTAATACAAAAGACACTTTTCAGTGTCTTTTTTTATGCAGCGTCCAAATCCAATTCCAAAAATACTTCTGTAAAAGCCGTGAAATTAATCATCTTCTCACTGATATCTTCTATCTTTTCTTTTAAGTCCATAACGACAGAAGCCATTTCCTTCGATTCTTCGTCCCCTTTCAATTCAAATTGTAATTCGTAATCATCCAAAATTTCATCTAACTCCACAATAAATTCGGAAGCCAGGTTTTCTGAAATCACATCGATAATTTCTAAAGATTTAAACAAGTTAAAATCATTATTTTCGTCTTCTATTAGTTTAATATGTAAGCCTTTAAACCGTTTTAATACTTCAGACATGTGCATGCGAAAATCGTCCATTTCTTCCATAAACATATCTTCAATCTCTTCTTTTTCTTCTTCTGTAAAATGCTCGATATTATAAGTTCTAAACTGTGTTTTACGATATATATCAAACAATTCTTGTTGGTTCATATTAATTTTATTCACTTCAAACAAAGCAATCTCTAATTGATTCATAATTTCATCGATCACATTCCCCATTTTTTACAACCTCCCTTCCGCTTTTTCAAAGAGTTTATTTACTCTTTCTTCGTATTTCATTTCTAATCTTTTCACAGTCGAATATTTCTGTATGTACGTCTGGTCTCCGACATGGTCCTGGATGCCTTTTAGTACGTCACCTAGTGCTTTTAATTCTAATCCTTTTAATCCTCCAAAACGTTGCTTTCTCGTTCTTCCGCCTTCATCCACAATACTGTTAACTTTCTTTTCCAGAGCCGAAAATTCTTGATCAAAAAAACTTACTAAAACGTTCTCTTCGCAGTCTGTAAATAAATACTTAAAAACCACGGTTTGCTTTGCATACAATTTGTTTTTTATATACATACGAACCGCTTCGTTTTTAAACTTTTCTACATCACCATCTTTTTCTATAATACACAGACTTTCCAAAAACGAAGATTTCTGTATCAATTCATGATCTCTCTTTTTCTTTTCTTTCTTTTTAGCTGCTTGTTTGATTTCAGTTTTTTTCAAAAGCAACTCTCTTATTCTTTCGTCGATACTTTCCAGTCTTTTATCTTTCACACCCGTTCACCCCTTTTCTAAGTTTTTTGAATTCCATCATCTGGAAATTTTTATCATTATAAATCAAATTTAAAATTAATCAATCATTTTTTTTTCATCTTTTTTCACCCCAGTTCATTAATTTTCTTTCAAAAGTTCGGAGCAAGGCGCAGAACAAAAGACTCCGGCAAAGCCGCCTCCTTAAAGGCGCACAGATACATTTCCTCTATCGAGCAAACGTGGCGCCCTGCCGGGGGCAAGATCAAAATCTTTGAAACCTATGATAATAATATGTTGTGTGTGTTTTTTGTTTAGACCGCCCGCCCCGTTTTCCATTTTTTTCTTTATTTTTAACCATTTTCCAAATTTTGTGTTATTATTTTGAAAAATAATGAGTCAGATTTTTACAGAAAGGGGGTGAAAAACTGTGAAAGAGAAAATATTCCATACTCGGTTTAATGTGTTCGGTAGAAGTGATGGTGCTAAAGCTGTGCAAAAGGCTGCTTATCGATCGGGTGAAAAACTATATGATGAAACATACGGAAGAACTTATAACTACACAAACAAAGCGAAGAAAGAAGGAATTGAATCCACTATTTACTTACCAAAAGGAGCAAGCGAAAAATTCCTTGATAGACAATACCTATATAACAAAATGGAAACTTGTGAAACATGGAAAACTGGACAACTGATTAAAGAAATTGAATTTTCTCTTTACACAGAATTCACTCCTGAGGAAAATAAAGAACTTGTGGAAAAAGCGGCAAAAAGAATGACAGACAAAGGGATGATTGCAGACTGCTGTTTTCACAAATTGAAGGGTGACAATCCACATTGTCACATGATGCTTTCCCTACGGGATATATCCAAAGACGGAGAAAGTTTTGGGAAAAAAAATCGCGAATGGGATGATTTCAAAAAGAAAACATTATCTAATGAATTTCGTGCCCATTGGGAGGAACTTGTGAACGAGAAATTTAAAGAAAAAGGTCTCGATTTGTTTGTCTCAAAAGACAGTTTCGAGAAGCGCGGTTTGGATCGTATTCCGACCAGACATTTGCCAGCTGACAAGACGAGTGAAAAATATAAAAAAGTGAAAAAAAAGAATAAGGAAATCCGCAAACGGAACAACCATAGACAAGAAAAGAAAGAAGCAAAAAAAGATTACCAGGTTCAAAAAGAAGTTCGTTCTATTGTGTTAGAAACAGAGCTTGTTTATCAAGCCGATTTAGTAGGAAGGGAGGTGAAAATAACTATGGAGCAAACAAATAAAAAGAAACAATTGGAACCAATCCAATATGGAGATAGTCACTCTTATTACAACAATGAAAAAGAGCAAACTGCTGAGAAAAAACCACCGCGTCGCGATAATCAAAAACAATACACGACTGGAGAAATGTACCGTGATGGAATTAAAGATCATAATCAGAAGTATGAAAAACGTCGTGAAGATTTGAAACAGAACAAAGAGAAAGTAAAATCGGCTCGCGAAATTTACAAAGAAACAAAAGAAAAACATAAACGTAACATTACTTACAAAAAAGAAGACCGCGCGAACTTGAAAAATGAAATGGATATGCATAAAGCGAAATTAAAAGGAACTTCTCGATTTTCTATTTCAGATTGGAAAGAGCGTCGTCAATTGAAATCAAAAATTGCCCAAACAAAAGTTATGATGAAAAAGAAAAACATCGAAATCAAACGAGAAAAAGAAAAAATCAAACAAGCTAAACGAACATACACAAAACACTTGAAAGAAAAAGTGAAATTGTATGCTGACAAAACAAAAGAGTACGTGAAAATGTACAAAGCGCAACGCGAAATGGAAAAAGTCAAAGACTTAAAACAAGAGCTGAACAATGTTGTTTCTTTGAAAGATTTCAAAAAAGAGAAACAGCAAGTCGAAATGAAGAAACCACAGGAAATCAAAATGGAAAAACAACGCAAAGAAGAACTCAAAAAAGAAAAAACAAACGAACGCAGCCGTTAATCGTTTTAATCATTACAGCAAACAAAAAGAGAGGGAAAACCTCTCTTTTTATTTTTCCATATTGAAATGCTTGCGTAATATTTTTTCCACAAAAACAGAAGCATTGTCTTCTTGGGATTCTACTTCTTTTTCCAATCTTTCCGCAACTTTTGGATCCAAGTTGAATGACTTCACCACACCTTTTTTCTTTGGTTTTGGACCTCGAGGTCCTCTTCCTTTTTTCTTAACTTCCTCTACTGGAGCTTCGACCGGAACTTCTTCTTTGAATGGACTTCTAATCTCAGGAGTGAACGACCCCTCTTGTTTTGTTTCAATTACATTTGTTTCCTCGATAGAATCTAAATCCACTTTTTTCATTACACTAAGCTCCCTTCTTCAGCCACTACTACATATTTTTTTACAACTTCTTTATATTTTTGGAACATTTCTGATGTTCCTTTATGTTCTAACATTTCTTTAAAAGTCTTTTCTTGTCTCGTGAAATCGCCGATACTTGCGTTGTACGGAATATAAATATCTGAAACATTTTCAATATCATCTTTTTTGTATTCTTTCGTTAATTTCTCTATAACACGTTTGTCTTTTCCGAAATCATTCGTTTTAATCATAGTCGGTACTAGAAGATAATCACAATTTAAACCTTCTCTTCGCAGTTGTTGTGCGATCTGTGCAGAACGATAAGCGCCTCCAATGGTGTTACCGTCGCTCGTCATCGGAATCCAAATCTGGTTGCTCGCGAGCAAATTCATGACCGTTGGTAAATTATTTTGATCTGGATGGCAGTCCAGTAATACGAAATTGAAGTGCCCCTTGATTTGTTCCAATTTTCTAGCTAAAATTTCATCTTTTCCACGAATAACATTGTCGTTGACCCAACTCTCTATACGTCCGATTTTATTATCAGATGGGATGAAATGAATATTTGTATTTGGAACTTCCACCGCCACTTCGGAGATTTTTCTTTCTCCAATCAACCATTCGTACGAAGTTTTCCCAGCGAATCCCTTACGATCAAAACCAAAATCGTGAGAAATATCTCCATTTGCACACATATCGATAACCAAAACAGAATAATCCATATCACTTAGTGCGTGTGCCACACATACCGCAGACATTGTCTTACCAACGCCACCCTTTGTATTGAAAAAACTGATCACTTGTGTTTGACTCATATCACTATACCCCCTTCAAGGTTAAAAAAATAACTTTTATTAACTGTTCATAAGTATTATTAACTTTTAATAATAGAAATCCTTTTTTTTTTTTTTTTTAGAAATTTATTTTCTTTATTATTTCTGTTTTTGTACATCCCTAAAAACCTTATTAACTTTTATTAACTGTTATTAATAATTAATACCTAATATCAATGTACATGTTCTTTCTTAAAAAAACAAGCCCTTTTGACCAATATTCTCCCCTCCTCTTAAAATAAGTCATAACAGTTATTAACTTTTATTAACTGTTCATAACTATTATTAACTTTTAATAACCGAACTCCTTTTTATTTTTTAAAATTTTTTTTATCTCTTTCGTACCAACGGTTCGTGCGCATCATTTAAAAGATTAATAACTAATATTAACTTTTACTAACTGTTATTAAAGACAAATAACTAACTTTGCTTTCCTTAAAAAATAAAAGATTTGACTAACTTTCCGTTTAAATCATTTTGCAAGGGAGGTAGTATTTTTTTGAAAAAAACGCTCAAAAAAATCTCCACACTCCTTTTCTTGCAAAATAATTTATTCCCGGCTGTGTTAACGGAGCCAAGTCGAACATACCGAAAAAAGTGGGATAAATAGGCTTTTCTAACTTGCTACTTAATTTTAGCCGGGACACACTTTGTTTTTCATAGGAGATAAGGTCAAAACCGCCAGTCTCACACCCAAAAAAAGAAGGGGGAAAGGACAAGGGACAAAAGAAGAGAAGAACGGAGAAAAAGACAGAAAAAAGAAGATGCTACCCACAATGGATAACATCTTCATTCCCAAACATGTAGTTGTGCTGTTTTAACCAAGTATTTACCTTGTTTATAACAATACTGTAACTGTAATTCCCCGATATGGTTTAGGAAAGACAGCTGAAGTCCCACGTAAGCTACTAAGTTATTGTTTTCTACTTTAAAACGTATTTGACTACCAATTATGAATTCATCAAACAAGTGATCCTCCTGGTATTCAGTCGAAAATGGAACATCCCAAGATTCTGTTTGATATTTGGAAAAGTAATGTATCCTTCCAACATGTGGTTTTATCGCACTTTCCATATTCACATGCAAGTGATCCTCCGGGTTTTCCACGAACACATGAGAATATCCACATTCTTCACTTTCTTCTAAAATGTGAATCTCCCAAATTGAAACCCCACTTCCAGATCCCTTGTGCAGCAATATGATTATTTCCTCTTTTCCATCATGATTGATGTCCTCGAAATGGATTTCCGGAGGAAAAGCGGGGTGATCTAAATAGACCCAGCCAGGTTTATACATACCATCGCTTACGAATAGCTCTATATCTTCTATTATTCCCCTTTCTTTGTTTGGATATCCCCATAATTGTGTTTTCGCCGCTTTATTTTCTACTAATAAAACACGATCTTGTTTTTTCGTTCTCATGTTTTATTTCCTCCCTATCGTTCGATTTTCGTTTTCACTTTGTTTTCTGTTCGATTCGAAATTTGTTTTTTGAGGTTGTATTTGGCAGCCATCTGTTCGATGAATTGATTAATAGATTGGTATTGCATGATCGGAAGTTTAGATTCGATGTTATAACGATAATCGGAGATTAAGAGAATGTATGGGTGTATTAATTGTTCCGGGTTTTGCCATGGCTCCTGAAGTAAAATTTGTGAATCGTATAACTTCTCGTAGAGAGACGTCTTCGAAGCCATAACCTTGCTAGAGTAGTGAGTACGTTGAACTTCGATGAACAGCGGGATCCCCTTCCAGATGGTGAAAATATCTGGTTCTGAATAGTCTTTCCCGTACTTTGGCTCAATGGTGAAAACTTTCGGTTCTTCGTATTCCCTTAGAGCCAGATACATATCCACAATTTTGAGAAAATGAGGGATTTTCATAGAGTCCTTTTTAATCCCAGAAGGTTTCGGAAAATACACGAATGGCTGAAAATCAGTAGAAACATCTATATATCCCCTATCCCTTAATCGCTTCAAAATTGTATTACAATTAGAAATTGGATTTTTTAAATCAGAGAAAAACA
Source organism: Bacillus luti (assembly GCF_009739945.1). Taxonomy (NCBI): domain Bacteria; kingdom Bacillati; phylum Bacillota; class Bacilli; order Caryophanales; family Bacillaceae; genus Bacillus; species Bacillus luti. Next base: position 18,015 of record NZ_CP040337.1, read on the forward strand.
GCTCTACCAACTGATCCCGTGATGAACAGCGCGCTTTTTCCAAGAACTCAATTATCTGTAGATCCCGCTTTTTCATTCTCCAACACCTCTTCCATCATTTGTAGTATCTGTTCGTTCTGATCGATCTGTTTCTTCCTCTTTTTCATTTCTTCCATTTGGATTAGTTTGGAATCCTCTTGTGATTCGTCTATTTGTTGTTGTGTTTTAACGACGTTTAAAGGCGCTAGGATCTCTTTTGCACGTTGATCATCCAGGAACACCGTTTTAGCCCTTCTGAGCTCCCCACCCACGGAAAACACGCACTCTCCAACGTTTTTAATGGATTCAGCCCCGATACAATCCACGATCTTGGAATTCGTTGAATTTGATTGTTTAAGAGAAATCCTGTTTACCAGGTTGTTTTTAATTTTCCCTTTCAATACTGTAGAATCTGGACGTTGTGTTGAAAGCACTAATAGGAGCCCAAGTGACCTGCCCTTCGCCGCTACTCTCCCAACGAGTTCCATGGTATCTTCGTCTAAATCTTGGAACTCATCTATACATATAACGAGGATCGGCATCTCCTCTCTAATGTGTTTAGGAAGCCTTAGGATAGAGGATACTTCGTATTGCATTTGGATATCCCCTCTCCTATCCATCTCCTTATTTATTTCTTCTAGGTGGACTCTGATTTGGTTTTCGTCCACGCTGAATTCGACAACATGAGGAAGGTTCTTGAATAAGAAGAATTCCGTTCTTTTTAAGTCGAATAGGAATAGTTTTACTTGTTCCTGAGTTTTAGAGAGTACCAATGTTGTTAAAATGCTCCGCACAGTAGAACTTTTTCCCATGCCCGTTTGACCGGCAATCAACAAGTGTGGTGCGGGATCAATCAAATCCAGAAAAGTGTATCCCCCGTCCTCGAACCCTACCAAAATAGGAACTTTGTATTTATCCACTTGGTCTTTATATAGATCGTAATCGTAAATATATGTTTCTTTGAACGGATCCTTGTTGTATATTCGCATCGTCACTCCACCAATTTCGTCATTTTTGAAGAAAACGTATTCTCCGAAATACCGCTGAAATACAAAGTGTTTGCTTAGTAGCTTTTCAATTGGGATTACTTTAGGAAGCCGGAAGACGACTTGCAAGTGATCATCCTTCTCCTGGACATTGTGAATCATTGGATACTGCGTAAATTCCCGATCGTTCACCTTTTTCTTTACGCAAACCTCGGAATCTTCGAAACACTTGCGTAGTAACTTTTTGAATTTTTGTTTATACATCCACAGTTGGATTTTATCCATTATCATAAGAACATCACCTTTACGTAGTATAAAACGACCCCTAAGAGTCCTAGTTTTATAACCGGATACAAAGAGTTTACCCCCACTTCGAAGCGATGAAAGAAGCGATCCAGAGGTGTATCCGTGAAGAACTTAGAAAAGACAGCTGAAAGGATGGGAATCGTTACGATTACTCCCAAAACGATAAATGGAGTTGCACTATCAAAGAAAGAGTACCAATCCCCGAATCCGATGGTCGGAATGATACCGTAACTCGTATTCATATTCATAGATTCCTTTTTTCCCTTTTTCATAAATTCTCGAAATGGAATTGTTTCTTTCCTCCTCAGTATTTTCACAGTTTTACCCCCATTGATGAATTTTCTGACAATTCAATTTTCTGACAATTCTGAGTTTTGGTTCTGCCCCCTCTCTCCTCCCGCACCCTCCCCTCTCCCCCTCTCCCTCCGGTCGTAACATTCGAGAAACCCCTTTATTTTAGGTGTTTAACCCTGTACTAACTAGGTAATCATATAAAGGTAATTGTTGAGTAAAAAATTGATTTTTTACTAAGTTTTTTTCAGGTAGGCTTGGAGAGTGCTACTTAATTCCTACTTAAAAGTTATCTTAGTTTAGTATATGCAGCAGCCCATTGTTTTATATTTTGTCCTACCCGAAAGTTACCTAGATATTTTATAAGTAGAAAGGAAGGAGAATGAAGTGGATGATCGTTGACTATGTTGTGTTTTTTCTTCTGTTGGGAAGTTCTTTTGTCTTTTATATCCTCCACAATCGCCGGAAACACGAGGAAACACCTCTGATAGACCTAGAGTATTCCAAGACGGAGTCGCCCATCGAAAGGATCATGTATAAGCTCTTGTACAATAATGGCTTCTATCCAAGGAGCCAGGTGAAGTGTGGAAAATATCGGATAGACCTTGTGATTCTAAACAAGATTGCTGTGGAATGTGACGGAAAGGCTTTTCATTCTTCTCCCAAACAGAAGCAGCATGATCGAAAAAAAGATAAATTTTTGCGCGAAAATGGATATATTGTATTGAGGTTCAGCGGAAGAGATATTTATAGAAGGCAGCAGTATATTCTCAGGAAGATAAAAGAGAATATTTCTTGAAATGCTATGATATCAACGTTTTTTATCGCTTCTATACGTACTTATTATATGTTGTATGTATGATTTTTATTTGGCTTGTCCTATTGGCGAACTTGTCCGGATCTCGATTCGGGCGTTTTTGTGCTTTTGGCGTCTTTTTATTCCCTGGATTCGAATTCTGAAGCGTTTATTTGCTCCAAATCGAGACTTTTATCCAATCAATAGAGGTTTTGTATTACCGCGATTTTTAATATCGTTAGTCTCTTTTTTGTACAAGTGCATATATTTCTATTAGCCTAATAAATAAAAAAATAAAAATCGATTCAAAGCGAATCCGAAAGAGTCTCGTCGAATTTTTGCCTTTTAAAAAACGAATCTTGTAATTCCTCGTCAATCTTTGTATCTATTCATTGGGAATCCTGGACAAGCTTCCCTAATCTTCCCCAAACCTCCCTTTTATTTTCGGGAGGTTTTTTGCTCTACTTTCAAATATAAGACGTTTAAATGCCCCATATTCACGTTTTTTTCCACCACGTAAGGTTTTGGATTAAACTGTTTTTCGAACAAGCAAAAACAAAGCTTTTTCATATAACCTTATACGGAGATTTTTTAAAAATAGAGAAATTTGTCGAATTTTTTTCACTCACAACCCTAGTTTTTAATTTTTTTTGAAGGTACAATGCGTATGAAATTAAATCATGATCCAAGAACGAGAAATAGAACAAATCAGGTTATATACGGTAATACATAGATTTGGAGGATTCATGATGAATGAATTTAAGCAAGTTTCTAAAATGAAAGTGACAAAGGAAAAAATTTTTTACATAAGAAAAAACGAACATGAATATAGCTTCACACTCGTGAAATTAAAAAAAGGAAAAAAACAAGCAGAGGTTGTTTTTAAATGGGTTGCTAGCAAATTCTTTTTATTAAAAGCATCCTTGGGTATCAGTGGGATCGTTGCAGCCGTCGGCTCTTGGTTATCACAATTGTTTTGAAAAAGAGAGTGGAGCATTCCACTTTCTCTTTTTTAAAACTTATAAAATTACGGTATACTAATAATAAAAAGAATAGGAGACGGAACATGATTAATTGGGACACAATCGATGCAAGGTATTTTGAAAAATTTATTTTCCATGTCCTAGGGAAACAAGGTTTTCGAAACCGAGAGTGGTTTGGAAGAGGTGGTGGGGACAAAGGGCGAGATGTGGTTGCGAAATATTATGTAGAATTACCCTTTAATCTGGGTTTTGAACAAACCTGGATATTCCAATGTAAACGTGAGAAACGTATGCCACAACAATCAGAAGTATTTAATGAAATTGTGAAAGCAAAGCAGCACCATCCTGACGGCTGGGTACTGGTCACTCCTCATAACCCTACGGCGAACTTTTACGATTTTCTACATAGTATTGAAAACAGTATGGGATTCAAATTAATAGTATTTTCTCTAGCAGAATTAGAGGAAATTGTACGAGATCACAAGGAATTAAAATATGTCCTACTCCATGGACATTTACCAGAGGAAGGAGAAGAAGAAAATGTATAAATTAGAATATGATTACGATGATCGTATTATTTATAAAGTCGAAAACGAAAACAAAGAAAAAATGGATTTTGAATATCCAAGTGAACCACTTGTTTCTCCTGATCGCAAAAATACAGTATTTATTGATCCACTAGAATGGGAAGTTTTCGGGTCTTTATACCTGTTTAATAATATCATCGGAGAATTTACAACTTTAATCGAGCCTGAAGGAGATTTTATTCCCAAGTTTGTAAAATGGATCGACCATGAAACACTTGGAGTAATCATTGGATTTGGACACGGAACAGTAGCTATCGGAGGGAATATCTTTACTTATAATATATCTAGTAATGAAAAAACACCCCTTACCGAATACGGATTTGATGTACAAATTACAAGCTTTGACATCTTACCGGAAAAGAAAATTAAATGTAAAGGTATTAAATACACGGACGAAGCTCAGAGCCAATTCATCGAATTCGAAGAAGTAATTTCATTATAAAAAGAGACCAATATTGGTCTCTTTTTTACTTAATAACTTGCTATATCTAATTTTCTTTAATTAACCTATATAATCAAAAAGGATTTCGCCCTTTGTATCGAAAAATAAGAACAGAGTTATTGACATTTTTGATTAAGTATTTTTTACTTAAGTTAAAAATAAAAAGGAGGTTATTTATGTTTAAGCGATACGATATTAACTTCAATACAGCTGTCAAAAAACAAGAACAAATCTCTGTAGATCTCGATTACCAAACTATTACGATGGATATATTTTTCTTATTAGATCAAACAAACCCTGTTAAATTAAGTATTCGTGCGTACTTCAATGAAACTATATATTTACACCTGAATTCGAAGCGCAGCAAGGATGAAATGCTTTACCTATTTGTCCAAGAAAGAGAAACGATCTATAAAAACGTGTTCGAAAGGGTACGACTCCATTCTTTATTCATAACGGATCCAAATCAAAAGAAAGCTTTTAATAAATTAAAAGATCTGAACGATCTACCACATAGAATTAAGATTAAAAATTATGAAATTGAAGGGGATAACATCCCTCCAACCACCGAATACATGATTTTATCTAACATTAAATACGATTTCTTTTATGATCCCAAATTATCAGCAATTGAACAATACATTGCAAAACAATTTGATAACAAAAAGACATCTAATTCTGTAAAAACAAGTATATTTTCTTTTTATGATTACATATTTGTACATCGTTGCAGCCATATGAATGATGAAAATGAAGAATTGATAAACAAATTTATCGAATTTGAAACATCGCGTGAGATCACAGAAGCATTTTTAAACAAAAAATTAAGCCACATCCTAGGCTTTTTGTATAACCAACGTATTTTTATAGACAAACAAAAGATAAATAAGCTTGATAGGACCAAAGAATCGATTGATTTTAAAGAAATTGAAGCGAAGGTTACCAGGGCATTAAACAATTCCGAAATGTTATTCAATGAAGCTGTAAAAAAAACATATATTACCCTAAGTAAAATCCGTGATCACTATAGAAATTTAATATTGATTAAACTCATGATCCACACGGCAGCAAGGATTGATGAAGTTCTTCAGTTAAAATTTGATAATATTGATCTAGAAAACAATTACGTTTTATTCCAGGACCGAAAAGTTCCTATTCCAGCGGAATTTACAAAGGAATTACAAACATATATTCAGTTCCGAGAAGAGAAAGATCTCCAAATCGATTTTGAAAAGAAGTTCTCTCAAAATGGTTTTAATATAACTACAGTTATATCCGGAATCGACCTTACACAAGATACAATATTGGATTCTGATCACAAAAATGCCATTGTAGAAATACAAAGACAACTAGAAAATAGCGAAGAAATAACGATACCTGAAGATATTTTATATTCTCACTTGTGCTTTGTTTATCACAAACAACATTTCGTACCAAATAATCACTTATTTATAAGCAATCGCTACAAAAAAATTTCCGAAATCACTATGCAAGGCAATTTACGAAAAAAATTCAGCATCGTCAGTGAGGATATTCGTAAATATTCCATTAATAAACTCCTACAAACGCATACAGAACAAGAAGTACGAAAGATTTTAGGTTTAAAAACAAACGTAGATATTCGATATGTGTAAAAATTAGATTGACATACATTAAAAATTGAATATAAGTGTATCGGGGTTTATCTTGATAGGATTTTTAAAAATCTTATTTATGTAATAATTTGTGGAAAAACGATCTCTGTAAAGGTCGTTTTTTTGTATGTAACGATTGGAAAAAAATTCTTGATTTTTACTTTGTTTAAATTATAAAGAAATCGGACCACGAAAAATCACAAATATAGGACATTTTTATTCTATTGTTATTTATTTTCAACCAGGAATCCCTCTTCCTGGTTTTTGTTTTAAACAGAAAAAGCCACAAACTTTGTAGTTTGTGGTTCTTTTATTAATGGTTAATTAACTTTTTTCATAGTCGAAACGATCGGTATTGGTATCGGTACTATTTTATTATTAATTATTTCCCTGATCTCTTCTAGAACTCTTTTTGTTGTCGCCTCTACATCACGAAATACTTCTTGCCCTGTAACTCGTATAACGAATACATTTTCTTTTCTTAAAGTTTGGTCTCTTATTATATCCTTTTGTTTTTGTACAGGCTTTAAATGATCCTTACCATCCACTTCTACAGAAATTTTATAAATACCTATCCCATAAGCCATATCTAATCTGTATGTTTTTCCATTCTTACATTTCACGGAAACTTGAACTTTTGGTTTTACTTTTCCTTTAGAAGCTCTACACAGCGAATTATATAGTAATAGTTCCCCAACAGATTCCAGTTCGTCGCTGTGATACTTTAAATATTTCTTCTTATAATCCATCTCAAAGCGAATCGATAAAAATTTGTGCCAGGGCATGATATTGCCCAAATTCCGTTCTTTGTACAAATAATAAGACTTATTTATAACCTCTCTACTTTTTTCTCTGTTTACAACATGTTTCTCTTTCAAGAGAATTCACCCTTTCTATTTTTGTGAATTCTCCTCTCACCTTTCTATAACAATATGTATCTATAATTTTTTGTAGAACCAAAATTTCACCGTTTAAAATAGCTCATATTTACGTTTTTATTTATCCCTTAATGATTTTATATTACTCATTAAAATAACTAGCCATTTTTGACCATGAACAGAAAAAAACCTCCATATTGATGGAGGTCTGTTTTTGTTATAAATTGTGAGCTTACAACAAAAGTAGGGATGATACACGAGTGAGCTCCCACTGTATCTCCTTACTAATGTATGTACTTATAACTTGTAATATAACCAAACTATGAAAAAAACTTGTAAATTATGAAATTGTTATTATAAACATGTAAGCACGAGGAGGTGTTTGCACATATGATCCGTCATCCCGAAAATATTGATCCTGAAAATGTCGTTATTTTACAAGGTGATATTCAGAAAATCCATGAAATTGTTCCAGATAAAAATTATCTAGGAAGTTACGAAATGTTTTGTACTGTAAAAAACAAAAGTTGGGATATAAAAATCCATTTCAAAGCAACTATACTTGCCAATGTCGATAAAAAAACAAAGCACAAATTCCCTTATGATATAATTCATTCATTTAAAATTGCTTCCGCTATCTTAGAAGGCGAAACAATGAATACATTTTTAGTTCCGTATGGATTATTAGACCATTATTTATCCGATGAATTAAATGAAATCGAAGATCAATTTGTTTATGATGCTATTTATATGTTAGAAACGGATAATTAATCTACATAAAAGAGCTCCTTCACATTAGTGGAGGAACTCTTTCTTTTCCATAAGGTTTATAATGATGTGAAAAAAGTAATCATTTATCTAATACAAAACATATAACAAATTCCCTTTTTTTAATACTTCTCCAATGCATATCTGTCCAGTAATATAATTACTCAGAAGAAATGACAAACATTATTTTCCAAAACAAAGGACAACAAAAAAAAACGTAGACCTGTAAAAAGATTTAATTTAGATACGATTTAAATGGGAAACATTATTTTCCAATTTCATTTTAAATACTCAGAAGAAATACGATGTTTTATATTTCTCCAATCGATATCTGTCCAATAATATAATTACTCGGAATAAATGAACACTTTTTTTATTCCTCAAGTGAATATCTGTCCAGTAATATAAATACGAGGAAGAAATGACCCTATTGAATCATTGGAGAATCCTATGTAAAAACACATCTTTAATCATCAAATGCTCCAAATTCCTTTGTATGACGTTTTGTTCTTTCCTAATCAAACACTATGAATCTATTTAGAATCATTCGTCTTGGAGGAATCTGAAGATCGATTTTTTATATATTAATTCTTTCATCGCTCAAAATAGCTCATATTCACATTTTTATATATTGTCTAATGGTTTTCTATTACCATTGAAAATAATGAACGACTTTTGCACCAAACAAGAAAAAACATCCATCATTATTTTGAGGATGCTTTCTTTTTATCTAATTTAATTATTTTTTCTAAAACATCTTTCAAAAAATCAATTTCAGTTAAAAGACCACAACCTAAATTCCCGTTTTCTGGACAGAATATACAAGAATTAAGCTCTTCATGAACCACGATCCCATCATAACTATAAGAATATCCTATTCCATCAATCTCAAAATATATTTCTTTATTCTTTACTTTACCACGTACAGAAACATTTTTTATGGAATCCTTTTTCCTTAAAAAAGTGAAATATTGTTGTGCTTCGTTTTGGGTCAATTCTTCTTTCAATGTAACTTTTTTACCCCAAAAGTCCCAAACCAAACCACAAATCGTTTCTTTTTGTTTATCGGTTGCTCTTAAAATCGAAGGAGCTATGTCTTTCATGTCAACTAACTTCTTTTGAAAAACCAAAAAGTCCTTTGGTATTACTTCTTCTTCACCTAACTTACTTGTTAAACCCAAATAAAATTCTTTCTGTTTTTGTGTTGGCTTGTATTTGCGTCTTCTTTCCACGATCGTTTGAACTAATTCTTTCATTTCTTTATCATCGATTTCGAAATCCATAATAGCCCATTGCTGGAACCCACGTTTCTCCATAAGTTCTTCCACTACCACTTTTACAAACAAATCTGTTACAAAATCCTCTTGTATATCTTCTATTGTCATCATATCAATAAGATCGAAGATCGTAAGCTGTGCACTTCTATAAAAACTCTTTTTCGTATTTTCATCTAGATCAGTATATTGTAACAACATCAAAGACAACCCCCTTTTAAATAACAGCTAAAAAAAACAAACGTAGACCTTTAAAAAAGATTTAATTTAGATACGATTAAAATGGGAAACATTATTTTCCAATTCCTTCTCGAACTTTTTTAACTGTACCGTCGCTACATTTCCCTAATTGTCCTTTTACCAATTTAGCTATCTTATAATCTTTCATCTCAGGATTCTCTTCAATCGCTTTAACAATAGCTTGTCTTATTTCTTCGTTCGAAATAGAACCATTTTCTTTTCTTATCTCTTCTTGACGTTTCTTATCATAGTCTTTTTTCAGCTCAGCTGATCGTTCAGGCGTAACAATGTATTTCATCTTTTTCATTTCATATGGTTTGATTTCTAATTTTTCTATTAGTGTTTGGGTCCAGTAATTGTAACCATCCTCTTCATTTTTTCTCCATTTTTCATAGCCTGATTCAGCCGAGCTTGTCCGTACTAACATCTCTTCCCATGTGTATTCGTTCATAGAAATGGAATCATACAGATCTTTCATAACGTGCAATGCTTCAATTTTGTTCCCACCTGTCATACAAAGGGTTAAATAACGAACGTAAAAACAGCTAAATTCTCGACAACCGTCCATAAAACCATTTCTAATATCACACAAAAGAAAAATTCCCGTACGTCTTGCAGCGTGAATATAGTTATTTGGATTTTCCTTCGCCTTCTTATCTAAACGTTTATGTTTTTCTTTTTTCTTACCTTTGTCGTACTTCTCTGTTGGATTCAAATCTTCTGTTAGAAACCCTTGTTCAATCATCCAACGCTGTTTGCCGCTAGCTCTGGAACCAAGCAAATCAGTAAATGCTAATTGTTTTTCTACCGCTTTTTTACGTTTTTCTTTCTTTTTAATTACGTATTCTTCCCACTCTTCTTTACAAAACGTTTCTAAAATATCGTGAAAATCGATTCGATCATTTGTATACGTCTTACCAGTAATCTTTTTACCTGTTTTTTCGTGTATAGAACCAATCGCACGTAAGATTCTTACTGGATCCTTCGCTTTATAATCCGCACCAAATTCGGCAAGATAAGAAAGAATAAAGTTCATAACAATGCGCCATTGCTCCAACATATATTCTGGTATCGGTCCGATTTTCCACCATAATTGTAATCCGCGACCATATGTAACTTCCGTAGGAAGTGGGAAACCAATTTTTCTAAGCTTTTGTACTACATGTGTTTCCACTTGTCTTGCTGTCATTTTACGATACTTCTCAATCGCCTTGTCACTGTATTGATCGATTTCACAATACAATACATGTAATTCTGTCAAACGGTCTGTAGAACGTCTTTCATCATCTCCTATGACATAGACAGGATTAGTTAAAATGTACTGTGATTCACGATTTTCCGTCCATTTCTTCATTACAGACAAAGCCAAACGATAACGAAGAAATTTACTACTTAATATTTGTATTGGTTTTTGTTTTGAAATTCGAACAGTACCAATGTGTGCGCTGTTTTGCTTTAAATATTCTTCACGATTTTCTTCTTTTTGTTCCAAAAACTTCTTATATTCTTCTTCTGGGTCTAATTCCCCTAATACTTCATTGAAAACGCCAGCGAACGTGTTTTCTGTATCAAAAAACAACCCTTTTACATCTCTATCCGGAATGTCTTTCCACTGTTCTTCCTCTTCTTCGTGCATTTTGAGGATTTCTTCTTCTGTATGATCCTCAAATTTCACACTCCAAATGCGCTCTTTGACCACATTTTTCGTTTCTTTCCATTCCTGGTATTCATCCCAGATTGTTTGTCTTTCTATTAGGATTTCACGGAACCAATGTTTTCCGATCCTCCGTGATCTTCGATCCTGGCATTCTGGAAACCAGCCATATAACAATTCTACTTGTTTACGAGCTGAGGCGATTGTTTTTCCCTGGTGATATGTTACTTCGTTTATTTTTTTACCAAGACCAAATATATTTTCACGCGGACCCCATTTGCCACGGAGCATTTCTTCTTTTTCATTGAAATATATATCAAAAATATTTTCTAATACCGAACTTACAGCCATATAAAAATCCCTCCCTTTGTCAAAAAAAATCACACGATAGCAATTTTTCCCAAACAAAGAAAAGGACTTTTTAGATACCTAATGAAATAACATAAAAAAGCTTGTTTTTTTAGATTTTCAATGTTATATTTTAAGTAGATGAAGTTAGCCTTTTCTCTTGGTCGGGAGAAGCTAATCGTAAGTAGATCTACCTCCACGTAGATCTTTTTTTTATTTATTTTATCTTACATTTTTTTACATATAATACTAGTTTCTGAACGTTTTTTCTCTCTATCTCCCTTAACTGTAACAGAAAAAATCGTTTTTTAACAGATAAAACACAACATTATTCACCATTCTTCTTCGTAATCTTCCTTGTAACAACATTCTTATAACATAACTTCACTTTTTTTGTCTATATTCCTGGAAACGATATTTAAAAAAGATGCTGCAGCCGTACTTCCGGGTGCTTTTTTAATAGATCGATATGATTTTTGATTACTAACATGTTTTCCCGAGCATCCTTGATACTTCTATCTATTTCTCTAATTGCTTTTTCCTTATCCTCTCCGAATATAAGATCCTCACAATCTTTTTCTACTTGTAACATTTGTACAAAGCGTTTATAACGTTTTAATTGCTCTTCTTTACCTATTATCAACTTCCCTATTCCAATCTGTTCTAAGTGGATATAACAACCCTCAGAACAAACAATAATACCTTTATATGTACAATTCATTTCTCTCTTTTGAAAACACACCATGCACTTCATGTGTGATGACCTCCCATGATTAAAAGAATGGTCATCCGTTAATTTATATCTTTCTACATATCTATTTAAGTAAGTATTTCAGGCGAACGTCCTGGTGTTGTTTTAATGATTCGATTTGTTCCTCCATCAACAAAAACCTTTTCTCCACTCGTTGCATTTCTCTTTCTATCTCTTCATCTTCCCTTGTTTCAAACACATCTTCTTCATTTTCTTCTGGTATAAAACCTAAATCCATTTCAAAATATAACGATCGTATACGTGACTCGTACCCTTCCAGACAATTTTCTTTATCCTTGATCAATCCGTCTATTTTTATATCTTGAACGTACTTTTGACAGTATTCAGAACAAACAGTAATGCCTTTGTATATATGATTCATTTCTTTCTTTTTTTGAAAACACACCATACATCTCATATTTCACACCTTCTTTTCTTTTAAAATGGCAAATAAGCGTCTCCTTGGACGATTTGATCATGGAATTCGATCCGAACTATGTTTTTGTAACACTCTAACCATTCCTTTTCATCATTTTTTTCAAAAAGATAATCAAGCCTAACTGAAGGTTCTTCCTTTAATTCCTTTATTTCTTTTGTGAATTGTAGAATTTCTTGTCTGTCCGTTTCTAGTTCCTTTACTAATCTTTTCAATCGTTTCTTTTGCGTCTTATCAACAGGAAGACCAGGGCGTATATAAGCGTGTTTTTTGATTTTTATGTAACTGTGCATTTGGTCTCGAATACGAATTTTCTTCTCTATTTGTTCCTGTATTGTAAGATCACAACATTCTACACAAAATCTATCCCTTGCTGGATACGAAAATAATTGATGGCAGCACTCACACGGAATCCCTTTCAACAGTTATCTCCATCCAACGACCAAGTTGAACAATGCGGACATCCATAAATTCGAAGATTTCCTAAATCAAGTAATTCCCCTTTTTCTTCTTCTGTTAAATCTGGTATGTATTTTACAAGGATTTGCGAATTACTCTTGTTGTGGTATTTCACGAACTCAACCTTTGTCACTTCTCCGTTCCCATCCACGACATAATACTTTCCACCTACTTTTCTTGGGAGATCGCATTCACAACTGAATGTGCCGTTTGGATCACAATCGTATTCGATTTGATTCGTTTCAAGCTCAAGCGTTTCCGAAACCCATTTCACCACTTTTTCATTGTGGTAATTATATTTCCGATACTTTTCTAACTTTAATTCCATATATATCCCCTCCCTTTCAACCACGATCTTTGTTTTGTGTTAACCATATAACACAAATTTACTTTTTTTGTCTATATTATTGTGCATAATCATAGATGTGATCTTTAAAAGAGATAATGCAGCCTGACATCTTTATGTTGTTTTAACGTTTCAATTTCTTGTTTTAAACAATGTGCTTCGTGTAAGAGCCCTTCTCTTTCTTCCAACCATTCTTCCTTAGTCATTCCGCCATGCTCGTACAGAAAAAAGGTATTATTTAATCCATCGTTTATGTATTCTACATGTCCTTCTGTCAATTCGATTTCTCGCTCTTTTTCTTTTATCAAATTTGCAACGCCTATTTCTTTCAATTTCTCTACACACTTTTGATCACAAACCTGAACATCATTAAACCAAAATTTCAAATATGAATAATGCTTTGAACAAATAATACATCTCATAATCTTCACTCCTTTTGTCGCACATTATCGTGTAGGATTTGATTAAGTATTTTTTACTTATATAAAAAATGTATTTTTCCTAAAAAAAATTATTGTTCTTGCTGTTTTTTTCGTTCGATGGCTTTTTCCATGATGATTTTCATTTGGCTGTAGCAATACCGTACCTCAGCCGAATTTTCAGCTTTTCTCATTTTTTCTTTAAAATCATGGAATCTCTCGTACTCTTCTTCTGTTAAATCCACGATTTCCATATCCGGAAATTCATTTTGATTTTCATCCATTGAAATCACGCTCCTTATTATAGATCGTCAAATTCTCCACAGTATATCTCGTATTTCGTAATATTATAACCAAGTTTCTTTAATTTTTGAGGCAAACTTTTGTGATGTAAAATTGATTTGTTTGGTAAGATCGATGTGATTTCGTGGAAAAAACTATTGATCAACATCATTCCATGATTTTCAATAAAGAAGAAAAATTCTCTTTGTTTCCCTTCTTTTTTTCGGTACCGACAAGTAATCGGCACTTGTTCCGAAATAAGACGTTTTCTTTGTTCCAAATCCCAAAAAGCCAAGCATTTGTTTATCCTTTCGCGGGGAACAAACAACGATTTTATTCTCCAAGTTTTCGATTTTACCACTTTTTTTATTGTGTAGTTGAAATCGAATACTCTTACTTCTATATCGTCCTTAAAACATACTAATTCATCATCTTGATCGACCAAAACCCACACATAGAAGTCCCTAGGATGTGTAAATTTTAGCTCTTTATATCCTTTGAATGGACCGTTAACAATTAATCGTACTTTTGTTAATTCGTACATGTAACAGCTCTTCCTTTCACACCTGTCTGTTATTTGATAGATAATACTTTAACATTTGTATGTGTATCTCCTCTATCTTGCCCCAAATATTCCACATGAAACGTAATTCTATCTACATATTTTTCCTTTCCAATTACATGATATTTCACCTTTTAAAAATATGGTTTTTCCCTTGGGGATTAGTTATTGAAGATGTGTTTTTGTAGGAGGTTTGGAAGGATAATGATCACGCAGCCATGATTATAAACGGATTTTCCTATGTTCTTTGTGAAATTTCGATTTCTACAAATCCATTATCCCCATATTCCAAAACCTTCGGTCGCTTTTGATCTAATAAAATATAAATTTCTCATCGTGTCACCTTTTTCCTTTTTGTAATACATATGTAATTCACTATAAAACCCATTAGATACAGCAATTAACTAATGTAATACATACGTATTACATTTTTATTTTTACGTATACACGAACCCTTTTTCTATTTATCTCCGAATAATTTTCTCATCCTCCAAGCTTTATATTTTCGTTCCTCTTTTACATCATACAAAGCACGAAAATGATATCCGGTATAATAAAAACATTTAATCTCTCTTGGTGTTTTCATAAACTCTTCAGATGTAATTTCAATTTTGCCTAAGTCCATCAATGAGATCAAAGCCGTTTCCTTTAAATCGGGTTGTTCTTTGAGGATTTCATAGCCTTTTTCAATTGCATTCGTGAGATCATAAACAGCCTCCCACTTACCACCACAACTGAATAGACCTAATTTGGGAGTTTTTTTCGTTACTCTTTTAATATTCAATAATTCTCGTGCGGTTTCACTCACGAAATAAAAATTACCCATTTCTTCTATTTCGAAAATCCTGATTTGATTTGTTCGGTCGTAAACATAGTAATAGCCTCCGAAATCTCTACTATAAATTTCAGCTGTGTATTCTTCATCTTTTTGAACTGGAACACCTCCGAGTCTACAGGCACTTTCCGAAAGCAAAAGTTTTTCTTTTAGATCATCAGTCCAATTATGACGTCGTCCTTTTTTATCTATGTACGGCTTCTCTTCTCCCACTTTAAACACCCCCTATCGTAAAATGAACACCATATTTCCCTACATAAACTTCTGATGTTGACCATCCACACCAGTTATCTTCGAATAAAAAATGCAACCGCACTTCTTTACTCAATTTTAGTTCTTCGATTTCTTCTTCCAGGCGCTTGATTAATTCATAATACCTATTTAATACGGAAAATAAGTCTTCTTCTAAATAAGAATACATTTCTTTCACATCTTCTAGATCGTAATGCTCTAAATCGTGTTTTAACGTATGGTATAACATTTTATAACTAAGAATCATACGTTCTTTCTCTTCTATTTGTTCTAACACAGAAAATTTTGAACACTTATTACAGAATTCATTTTTACTTTCTTTCCAACAACATTTGCATTCATACATTCTCTCACCTTCTTTCTATAATATTTACCCAATTAAATAGCTTTCTTCGTGGCTCTTCTTTTATAATTTCTTTATCTAACTCGTTAAACAATTTTAATCCTGGTACTTCTTCTTTTTTTACAAACAGAGATTGTAGTTTCCAAGATTTCTTTAATTGTTCCACTACAACCTCTTCCATGCGACCCTTGATCGGTTCTTTTATTTGCACAACTTGTTCTTTTGTATCTACCAAAAACCAATATTGACCGGCAAGAAGGTTATTTTCTTTAGAAAAAACCAGCTCTTTATAACCTTTGTGTAACCCTTCTTTAACAACATTAATACTTGTTAATTCAAACATAATGTTTCCCCCTTTTATGATTTTCGTTTATTCACTTCTTCTTTTTAACCGCTTTCGTGCTTCTTTCAAAAATTCTTCTTCGGAAATTTTCCCATTCAGTTGTTTCCTGACCAATTCGTCCTGGTCTTTATTAATACGGAAGCCCGATAATTCCATTGATTTTCGAGCTTTTTCTATTGCTTTATCCTTGTTATTCCGCATATTTCTTCTCCTCTTTGTTATTAACGGTTAATAACTATTAATAACTGTTATTAATAGTTATTACCTAATAAATTTCGAATATCCTTCTTTTGTTGTAAATTTTTTTATTTTGTGTTTTTATTTATCCCAATCGATCGATATAGGTTTATTTCAAATATTTTTTTACATATTCATCTTCGAATAACATTTTCAATTTTACCTTCTTGTGATTCAGGACTTGTCTTTTAATATCATCTTCCCATCCTAAATACCCGCAATACTGTTTCATTTTCTTTTTCTGATTATCAAGATTCGTTCTGACACTTTCACTGTTTCTCCATATGTACAATGTAGAAATATCTAAACGCTCTTCTTCATTTTCTAGATCAAAATCAATTTGTAGATTTCCGTTTACTTCTTTTATGTCCATTACATCTAATACTTTTGGATAATACTTTTCTTTTAGTTCTTCATTTAACTTCATAGCTTCTTTTTTGAAATCATTAAACTCTTTCGTTTTGCTTAATGCAAATAAGAATTCAGCTAATGAACTTTCT
Organism: Bacillus luti; assembly: GCF_009739945.1. Lineage (NCBI taxonomy): Bacteria > Bacillati > Bacillota > Bacilli > Caryophanales > Bacillaceae > Bacillus > Bacillus luti. Next base: position 34,985 of record NZ_CP040337.1, read on the forward strand.
TCTGTTGTATTATATAAGTTATATTCGTTTTCTCCGATTAACTGTAATTTTACATTTCTTTCTAGTATCTTAATTAAAAACACATTTGGTCGTGTCATCATAAATCCTATGTAAGGATTTTCTGTTTCGTTTATACGCACTGTTACACGAAACACCTGACTAATCGCTTCCACGATGGTTTCCATCCCTATTTTTTCTGTTTCTTTCATACTTAAAATCTCTACACTCATTTTCCTTCCTCCTCTTCTTTACTTTTCATTTCGTACGATGCCGCGTTTTTGCAATTCCCTGTATAATGCAGATCTCGAAACCTTTGTTATATCTACGATCTCACTCACAATCCGTTCGTCTTGATACATTTTGATTGCTTCTTCCATCCCGGCTTTGTTCCATTGTCTTGGCTTGCCGAGGTGTTTTCCCTTTAAACGGGCAGCCTGGATTCCACGTTCCTGTTTTTCCTTCAAATTGGAGCGTTCCCATTCGGCAAAACTACACATAATTTCAAAAAACAATTTTCCGTTGGTCGTCGTTGTATCAATTTGATGTTCCAAAATAACTAATTCTAATCCTTTATTCCTCATTTCTTCAGCCAGCGCAATAGATTGTAATGTGGACCTTCCCAGACGGTTCACGCTCACGATTATTAATTTATCACCAGGTTCCATTTCTTCAACGAGCTTGAACAGTTTCCTGTCTTTTGCAACACCCGTTACTTTTTCAGTTACAATTTCATCACATCCATACTCATTTAACATCATAAGCTGAGAATCCAATAGTTGATCTTTACTCGAAACTCTCGCATATCCAATTTTTCTCATGATTTTTCCCTCCTCCATTTGATATATACCTTTGGGACACTGAAAACCCTTTTTCTTACGTTAAAATTTTTTTCTGTCTTGCGACTATCCCAAAGTACACCTTTGGGACAGTGCTGGTAAAAAAATTTGAAGATCGCTTTTTCATTGAAACGATTTCTTCAAACTTTCTAATCGTCTGTTTGTT
>NZ_CP040338.1:0-24358 GCF_009739945.1 Bacillus luti
GTACCTGAAATATTTTGACGAGCTATTTTAAACTTTTCACTCAAATATGTGGGAGAGGGTGGCTGGACTACCTGTCTGTTCACGTTCCTACACAATAACATTAGTCTTAAATTCCACAAATGAAGCTATTTAAATAAAAAAGCTTCTTCTTTACTACTCAAATACCAATCCAGTCCAATAATTGATATTATCCATTATTAATTGCACAAACCTCACCCGATCTAAAGGTTTTCTCTTTTTTCCTATAAGGGGTAGCGTCAGGAAAATGCGTATTTACAACGCTAAGGAAGTTCCAATCATAAAAAAGCCGATTTCCAGTCTCTCAAGGAATCGACTTTTTAATTTAGATTGTTGAACTAAAGCACCCTTTAGTTTAAGTGTAACTATTCACAAAACAAGAATACAAAAAGGGCTAGCAGCTGCCAACCTAAAACGTTCTATCTATTTGAAATATACTTTTAGCTATTCATCACTGCTGTTAGGTAATGAAACTGGAATATATTTGACACCTATTCTTTCACTATTGAGAGCCTCATAACAACTTCGTTTCCTTCCATTTCTCCCGTTTCTGAAAAACCAACTTTTTGATAAAGTTTTTTTGCCACTAAATTTTCTTCAACATAATTTATTTGGATATAGTCGAATAAATTTTCTTGCTTCAAAAATTCTATAGCTTTGTTTATGCTTCTTTACCATAGCCTTTTCCTTGATATGCACTCCCTAACATAAATCGCCAAATCTCTACTTTCCTATTTTCTATTTTATAGTCAAACATTATAAATCCTACAATTGTATCATCATTATAAATAGCATAAGGCTTGGCTCTTTCGTAAAATACCCAGGCTTGTGCCAACGATCTCATATTTGATGAAACAAAGTTTTCCTGTTCTCCTACAAGTTCTAAGTCAAAAACTTTTTGGTAGTTATCAGCGTTTATTTTCTCTAATCTAATCATCTTATACATCTCCGAGTTTTGTTTAAATACTTGTTCTTGCGATAATTATAACATAATTTAAAAGACTGGGCAGGGGTTTATATATAACACTAAAATTTGTTGAAGTCTTAATATATATTTTAAATAACTTGCCTTTCACTAACCTGCCCCATTAGTTTAAGTACATTTTTCACAATCTCAATAGAGTAAGCCTATTGGTACATAATTAAATTATCGTTAAATTAGGACTTCATAATTTCTCATAAGACTTGTATCAAAATGCTTAACGTTGTAAATCCGCATTTTTCTGACGCTACCCCAATACTAACATAAGAAAAGCAATGACTGCATGATGAGTTTTTATATTTAAATTAAATGCCAAATTCGCAATAATACTTCCGATAGAGATAGCACCAATAAAATCAAAAGTATTCATTTCAGCAATAATTTGCTTTCCTAGTAGTTTAGCTCCGATAAATAAAATCGAAAAAGCTAATAGTGTTCTCAAAATAATCTCTATATGTTCAGACACAAGTAGCTAACCCCTTTTGAATTAAGTGTTCGTATTATAACAATTTATATAAGGATAGTATGTGTCATTGTAAAAGAATTTATTATGTTCAATAGTATTAAATAATTCAAAATTAATGTCATGGTTATTCCTCTGTAGCTCCCCTTGACATCGGGGAGCTACTCCCAATTTTAGAAATTATAATAACACCACTTATAAGTAACAAAAAAGCTCACTCCTTATTTATTTTTATATAGGAGTAAGCTTTTCTCTATTATTAAATTCTAATTTATTTACCAAATAGACGACTCCAAAGCGATTTCCTCTGTTCTGAAGCTGCTATTAATCGCTTACTGTCTTGTATTTCTCTTAATACTTGCATTAATTGAATATCTCTTTGTTCTTCTCTTATTATTCTTTGAGCATCTGTTTCCTGTAAAAATTTACTTTGTTGATCCAATCTTTGAATTAATTCTAAATTAAGCTGTTCTAAACGTTCTATACGTTCTGATAATACTATTATCTGTTCTGTATCTACTACGCTATCTGTAGCAACAGTTGCTATCTCATTTTCTATAACACTTGTCATTGCTAGATTTACAGCCTGTTCTAGTGTTACGTTCTTCTTGTTCATAGCTGTTAATAGCCGTTCTATAATTGCTACATCCTTATGATAAAAAATTCTAGAATTATTACTACCGCGCTCGAAAGGATACCCAACTTCCTCCAGAGCAAGGCAATATTTACGCAAAGTACTTGAGCCAATCCCTAAATTCTTGGCTACCTCAGATCCCCAATAAGTTTGAGCCATATTTTGTCCTCCCTCTGCTTCAAGCTGTTCTCCAGTTGCTATATAGTCTTTTCCTTCTTTGAAAAGGTAACACCTTCTTTTTAAAATTTAAAGAAGAGTTTTCAATTGTTTTTTAAGATTAACAAAAGTTTATTTTTTTGCTTTTTAAAACACAGTTATAGATTTTATAATAAATCTTGATTAATAACCAACTGTATTCCTATTGCCATGACTATAATCTTCTTCCACAGCCAATGCATCTGCTTTAGTAACATGAACGGTACCAAATGAATGATTTGGAGGAGCATATATCGAATAAAGTTTTAACGGAATATTACCTGTGTTAATTACATTATGCCATGTTCCTGCAGGTATCATTATTGCAAAATCATCATAAGCATTTCTTTTGAAATTTAAATTATCTTTACTCTTTCCCATTTGAACAATCCCCTGACCTTGTTCAATACGTAAAAATTGATCAACATTAGGATGTATTTCCAAACCGATATCTTCACCAACATTAATGCTCATTAAGGTAACTTGTAAATGTTTCCCTGTCCATAAAGCAGTACGATACGTATTATTTTGCTTTGCTGCTTCATTGATATTAACAACAAATGGTTCTGATCCATAATCTTTTAACGAAATACTTCCATCACCATTGGAAAAACGAAAAAAATCAAATCTGTTTGTATAATCTATCTCATTAGGAAAAGTACAATAAACAGACTGTCTTCCATAGTTATACATTGGTATTGGTACATTAACATAATAAAGATATTGATATCGATACATAAAAGGAATATAGTGCATTTTTCTCAATCCTTCACAATTTTATAAAATTATCCTATGCACTGGTTAAGTCAATGTACTTAAAATTCAAAGTGACTTTTGTAAAGAAAGATTTTTAGCCTAAAACACTTATTTCATTAAATGGACCTTTAACTTAACAATACAATTGAAGTTTAAAAATCAAAAGAAAAAAACTATATCAACAAAGTTTTTCATCAAACTTTGTTTTAAAATTATCAATCTTTTTTATACAAGATTTTATACAATTTTTTGTACTAATACAGGACATTCGTAAACCGGAAAAACCATAGTATCTCAACAATGTATAAAATCATGCATAGGATGACAAACAAAGAAAAAGCGGAATCCTTATTATATCAATGGATTCCGCTTTTTCCTTGCTGCCGATAATGAGACGTTATGTCAACTTCACATGAATATGATATACAAAACAAAAATACTATTTTAGATGCAAACACATATAAGATATCTAAAGTTATAGATGAACAGAATGTACTATTGAAGAATATATAAAATATATATCAAATATAGTACAAGCCTATTCTTTACATCCTTAGTAAAAATAAAATTTTATGGCTTTTGGAGGAAAATATATGCCCAAAAAAGTTCTCTTGTTTACAGATTTGGGAATTGATGATGCGTTTGCTATTCTGTACACCTTTTTTCGTAATGATATCCAACTTGTGGGGATTGTAGCTGATTATGGAAATGTATCGAGAGAGAATGCTATAAAAAATATTAACTATTTGAAGTATATTTCGGGAAGAAAAGAGATACCCGTATTTCTCGGTGCTTCTGTACCTTTAACAGGTATATTGGTTCAATATTTTCCTGAAGTACATGGAAAAGTAGGACTAGGACCTATCATTCCACCTGAAATCCCTTATCCAATTTATCCCATGAATGATATTTACAAAATTATAAACTCAAATTTAGACGATCTTACAATTATCAATTTGGGAAGACTTTCCTCATTGGCTACGTCATTTATTTTGAATTTAGAAGCAATGCGGAATGTGAAAGAATACATTTGCATGGGTGGAGCCTTTTTTTACCCCGGAAACGTGACTGCTGTGGCTGAAGCTAACTTTTACGCAGACCCTTATGCAGCAAACTTAATTCTGCAGCATGCGAAGAATTTGACAATTATTCCATTAAACGTCACCCAACACGCGATTGTTACACCTGAAATGGTTCAACAAATTGATGCATTTCACCGGAATACACAAGACCTTGCAGGACTCATCATCAAACCTATGTTAGACTACTACTATAATTTCTACTCTAAATCGAATCCTGGCATAGGAGGAAGCCCTATGCATGATTTTGTAACAATATGGTATTTGTTGAATCCAGATGCAGTTCGTCTGTCAAAAGTGCCCATCAAAGTAATTCCCGATCAAGGAGAAGGATTTGGTCAAAGTATCGCAGACTTTCGTTTTGTGACAAATCCAGGTTATAAAACACATAATATCGCTTTTCAGTTCAATTATGAAAGATTTAAGAGAGATATTATGGAAACATTTTTAAGGAAAAGACTATAGCATATCCTAAGTAAAGATAAAAATACATATTTAAAAAAGAATTATTTATAGTTGGATGTATTGTAGTTGCTATGAGTTTACTAAAATAGAACTTCCTATATCGTGAATTATGTAAATAAGCCGTCCATATGGACGGCTTATTTTTGTTTAGCCTGATTTTGTCCTTGTTTTTTGGTCTACTTTTTGCTTTTTGGCTAGAGTGCTGGCTCGTCGTGTGGGGGCGAAACCCCACGTATTCCGTATCAATTTTGGAGTAAGCACTATTTTAGGACGAATGATCTAGGCGGTTCGGCTTGTATACTTACTAGTCCAAGTCGATCGGCATTGCTTTGCTTTTTGTCTGTCGGCTTGGCGAGAAAAGCATACAAGCCGAAAAAAGTTTTGCAAGGACATAATAAAAAAGAAAAGACGGTAGTCTTTAGGTGAGGATGAACGAACCGACTTTTTTATTATGAAGGTGGAGATTTTTGAGCGTTGTTTGCTCAAAAATACTACCTGTTCCTTGCGGAACTTTTAGCCCTATATATAAGAGTGAGAAGAGCAAAGTAAAGAAAGTCAGTAATATCAAGGGTTTAACAAGGGTAGGGTGTGGGAAAATTCCCACACATGTGTTGTTAAATTCCCACACCTAAAAAATGGAAAATAATAAAAAAAAAAAGATGTCAATAACAAATGACATCTAAAATAAATAAATCGGTAAGTTATGTTTTTTCTTATCTCCAGTTATTTTAAAATTTCTAAGAGACTTCTTAAAAATCTTCATAGTAGCCTTGTCTACTCCATCTTTAGGGGAACAACATAAAACATTAGGATTCACAAACCAAGTACGAGAACTACAAATGCGACCATCTTCAGTTGTCATTCCAGATTCTGCAACAGCTAAAACACCTTTTTCCAATAAACCATTCATTAAATGAGAAAGATTACTTCTATCTTTTCCTAACTTCCTTGCTAAATAACTTGGTGTAGCTGCATCTGCATCTACTTCTTCAGAATCTTCATTTGAACATTCAATTAAAATATTAGTTTTAAACTCTATATACGGTGTTAAATCAATCAAAAAAGCTTTTTCAGCATTTGTCAGATATCCCGTTTTACATAGATAATTAATATTATCAGTAATTATCTGCACAAATCTCACCCGATCTGTAGGTTTTTTCTTTTTACCAATAAAATATTCTTCTCCACCAGACATTTTACTTAATACTTGTAGCATAATGACTCTTTCTTCTTCAGAAAGTCCGCCACTACCTTCAAGTTTTTCATAAATACTATTAATTTTACTATCTCTTTCTTTTGCTTTTTTTTCAGCTTGTCCAAAATCAATAATTTTCTTTGTCATATCTAAGTTAATTCCTCCTTAATTGAGGGAATCAACAAAAATACCTATTTTTTGCTATTTGATTATAAATCAAATTATGATAATCTATAATCAGATAAGTGAAGTTTAGGTATTTTCGTAAAATACCCTATGAAAAGAGTCATGTTCCCGCATGGCTCTTTTTTTCATTCTATCATGTTTTTAACAACCTTAAAGATAAAAACAAAGTTTCCCTGTTTTTTTACCGTTCCATATCAAATCCACGATGTTTATTCACCTCTTTTTTATGCTCACGTTCAAATTGATTATCTACTCCCTTGCTACCCAATTCATTTTTAACACTCTCTCTAAACCCCTTAAATTGCTCTTTTAAAACTTTTTTCGTTTGTACATATAAAACTCTTATATTCGTCTGCAAACCCTTTATATGAGCTTTTAACGAGCTAATTTCTCTATTTAATACACCAACTTCCTTTTGCAACTGGTTTTTTTCCTGTTTCAATGTTCTATTTTCTTTCATCCAACCGTCTGCAGTCATTTTTAAACTTTCATACTCTTTCACAAAGTCTGTTTCTCTCAAACGCTCATGATCCTTTTTGATAGTGACCGCTGCATTCACTTGCTTTGTTACTTCTTGATATTGTTCTGGTGATAACACATAATTTCTTGTCTGTTTCTTTGTAATTTCAGCTTTTCCAAACATTTTATCCTGTACTTCTACTACTACTTCTTTACGTAAAAATGGAATTTTAACAGGTTCATTTGGCACTCGATCACTAGCACTATCTAATTCTTTTTGCATTTGTTCTACTCTTTTTTCTAATTCCACATGACGCTGGCCAATTAGCTGCAGCTTTTCATTTTCACTCTCTACCTGTTGCTTTACTATCTCTAATTCTTTGTACGTATCAACAACATCACTTTCCAAACTCTTTTTCGTCATTTCTAATTCGTTTGTTTTCTCTTCAACATTTTTTAAATGATCGTCAATCGTTTGTAACTTAGTTTCTTTTTCCTCTACTTGATTTTCAATAGTTGACTTTGCTTCTGCATACTCCTTGTATTGACGGACTTTCATGTACTTATGTGAACCTACATTAGCACGTTCAAAATTCGGAATATATTCTTTAGCCAATTGCTCTATATAAGCGGTTTCCCTTTCTCTCCAATGCGCAATTAACTTTCTTCCCGTTCCTTCGACACCTTGTTGTTGCAAAGCTCTATCCATTCCGACACGCCTCGTTAATCCTCGACTACTTTCAAAGTTCGGTACATAGTTAATATGTAAATGTGGATTTGCTTCGTCATCATGTAAAACCATGTTATAGACTGCCAGATTGGGATTCCGCTCTTGAAACGCTTCAGCATACCGTTTTAACGCTTCTTTCTTAGCTTCCCTATACTTCGGGTCGTCTTTACCTTCTCCAATCGCTACGACCAATTCTCGTTGCTCATGCGTTTTATCATCTTTATGTATTTTGTCATAGTAATTCTCAATCTTACGGTCATTCCGTTTTTGCTTCTCGTTATACTTGTCCACCGCTTCTTGAAAGACATCCTTGTATACACTTCGGATGTCCTTTTGAACAAAGTAAATATTCTCCTCTGACCTAGCTGGATCAATGCCAGGATTCCCATGAATATTTTCCCTATTATTGTGGCTTAATGAACTTTGGTGAGATTGATTAAATGAGATAGAACCCAACATAAAGTGCCACCACTTTCCCTAGATTAATTGATACCATAAGTCTAGCAAAGCGACGAAATGGTGTCAATTAGAGTAACCCTATACGTATTTTGACGCTTTCGCATCAAAATCGATAGGGGTCTGCGACGCTTTTCGGCTTCGCCGAGCCATGCTTAGCATGGAAAAAACAACCTTGGACTCTGTCCAAACCTGCTGGGGAAATCTTCCCCAGACCCCCTTATCCAACTCCCCAACCCCTCAAATCCTTGAGGGCCTCCCTCGCCGGTTGGCGTCCCCAAAACAATTTGTTTTGGGGAACTGCCAAGAGGTTGGAAAATCAGATGCACGAGTCAATTCCTTAATGCTCCTTTCAAGAGATCAGCAAAAAAACGCTGATCTCTTTCAGTCCGCTTACCATTGACTCTTACCACTTATTTTTCTTCTCCCAATAATCACTTTACTAATTATTCAATACTACACTTATTAAAAAGTAAAAAGTTTTTGAGTTACTTTTTTTAAACGTATTTCAAATGCTTTTAAGTTGTATTAGGGGTCACCATACCATTTCAGGAAAATTGTACGTTTAGACACAATTCGGACACATTCCAAGCGTTTCCTGTACGCTAAGAGATATCTGTCCAGAAAACCTTATATTTATGAACAGAGGGTAAAACTCAACAATATCAACACGTTTTCTGACTATAATCATGTTCATAAAGCATGTAAACAAATCAATGTTCAATTAAACTTAGGTTTCTATCTTTCTGAACATGTATTTACCTTTAAAGATACTGTAAGAATAAGGTTTTGTAGTCCTTAGCGTACAATTTTCCCAAAATAATATGGTGACCCCTATTAAAAGAAATGAAACATTTATTTCAGCAGACTTTATAATTACACTTTTTAACAATACTTAATTATAAAATTCAATATAAGAACTTTTTTTTAAACTTATACATATAATAAATATTGACATAAATTCACCTGAATAGGGAAAAAAGAGATGAACTGGTCCTTCATCTCTTTTTTTATGTCAAAAAATTAATACATTTATAATAATCAATTTTATATCTTTATACATTTACTATATATAATATATTTTTTTAATAAACTAGATAGGAGGTTTCTATATGTCAAATAACAACATTCCATCACCGTTTTTTTTCAATAATTTCAATCCAGAATTAATAGGTCCAACATTCCCTCCTATTCCTCCACTTACTTTACCTACTGGACCTACTGGATCTACAGGAGCTACAGGAGCTACAGGAGCTACTGGACCTACAGGATCTACAGGAGCTACTGGATCTACTGGACCTACTGGAGCTACTGGATCTACTGGACCTACTGGACCTACTGGACCTACTGGACCTACAGGAGCTACTGGACCTACTGGAGCTACAGGAGCTACTGGATCTACTGGACCTACTGGAGCTACTGGATCTACTGGACCTACTGGATCTACAGGAGCTACTGGATCTACAGGATCTACAGGAGCTACTGGATCTACTGGAGCTACAGGAGCTACTGGATCTACTGGACCTACAGGAGCTACTGGATCTACTGGACCTACAGGAGCTACAGGAGCTACTGGAGCTACTGGACCTACAGGATCTACAGGAGCTACTGGATCTACTGGACCTACTGGAGCTACTGGATCTACTGGACCTACTGGACCTACTGGACCTACTGGACCTACAGGAGCTACTGGACCTACTGGACCTACTGGAGCTACAGGAGCTACTGGAGCTACTGGACCTACAGGATCTACAGGAGCTACTGGATCTACTGGACCTACTGGAGCTACTGGATCTACTGGACCTACTGGACCTACTGGACCTACTGGACCTACAGGAGCTACTGGACCTACTGGACCTACTGGAGCTACTGGATCTACTGGACCTACTGGACCTACTGGACCTACTGGACCTACAGGAGCTACTGGACCTACTGGAGCTACAGGAGCTACTGGATCTACTGGACCTACTGGAGCTACTGGATCTACTGGACCTACTGGATCTACAGGAGCTACAGGAGCTACTGGACCTACTGGAGCTACAGGATCTACTGGAGCTACAGGATCTACTGGAGCTACTGGACCTACTGGACCTACAGGAGCTACAGGATCTACTGGAGCTACTGGACCTACTGGATCTACAGGAGCTACTGGATCTACTGGATCTACAGGAGCTACAGGATCTACTGGATCTACTGGATCTACAGGAGCTACTGGATCTACAGGATCTACAGGATCTACAGGATCTACTGGAGCTACAGGAGCTACTGGATCTACTGGACCTACAGGAGCTACAGGAGCTACAGGAGCTACTGGACCTACAGGAGCTACTGGACCTACTGGAGCTACTGGACCTACAGGAGCTACAGGAGCTACTGGACCTACAGGAGCTACAGGAGCTACTGGATCTACTGGACCTACTGGAGCTACTGGATCTACTGGACCTACTGGACCTACTGGACCTACTGGACCTACAGGAGCTACTGGACCTACTGGAGCTACAGGAGCTACTGGATCTACTGGACCTACTGGAGCTACTGGATCTACTGGACCTACTGGATCTACAGGAGCTACAGGAGCTACTGGACCTACAGGAGCTACAGGATCTACTGGAGCTACAGGATCTACTGGATCTACTGGACCTACTGGATCTACTGGAGCTACTGGACCTACTGGACCTACAGGAGCTACAGGATCTACTGGAGCTACTGGACCTACTGGATCTACTGGAGCTACTGGACCTACTGGATCTACTGGATCTACTGGACCTACTGGACCTACAGGAGCTACAGGATCTACTGGAGCTACTGGACCTACTGGATCTACTGGAGCTACTGGACCTACTGGATCTACTGGACCTACTGGACCTACAGGAGCTACAGGATCTACTGGAGCTACTGGACCTACTGGATCTACTGGAGCTACTGGACCTACTGGATCTACTGGATCTACTGGACCTACTGGACCTACAGGAGCTACAGGATCTACTGGAGCTACTGGACCTACTGGATCTACTGGAGCTACTGGACCTACTGGATCTACTGGAGCTACTGGATCTACTGGATCTACTGGAGCTACTGGATCTACAGGATCTACAGGAGCTACTGGACCTACAGGAGCTACAGGAGCTACAGGAGCTACAGGAGCTACTGGAGCTACAGGAGCTACTGGACCTACAGGATCTACAGGATCTACTGGAGCTACTGGACCTACTGGATCTACAGGATCTACTGGAGCTACTGGATCTACAGGATCTACAGGATCTACAGGATCTACTGGAGCTACAGGAGCTACTGGATCTACTGGACCTACTGGATCTACAGGAGCTACAGGAGCTACTGGACCTACAGGAGCTACTGGACCTACTGGAGCTACTGGACCTACAGGAGCTACAGGAGCTACAGGATCTACTGGACCTACTGGAGCTACTGGATCTACTGGAACTTTTTCTTCTGCTAACGCTAGTATAGTAACTCCTGCTCCTCAAACTGTTAATAATTTAGCACCTATTCAATTTACAGCACCAGTTTTAATAAGTAAAAATGTTACATTTAATGGTATTGATACTTTTACTATTCAAATTCCTGGTAATTACTTTTTTATTGGTGCTGTAATGACTTCAAATAATCAAGCTGGCCCTGTTGCTGTTGGTGTAGGATTTAATGGTATTCCAGTTCCTAGTTTAGATGGAGCTAATTATGGTACACCTACAGGTCAAGAAGTTGTTTGTTTCGGATTTTCTGGTCAAATACCAGCTGGCACAACAATTAATTTATATAATATTAGTGATAAAACTATTTCAATAGGTGGAGCTACAGCAGCAGGATCAAGTATTGTAGCAGCTAGATTATCTTTTTTTCGCATTTCTTAATTAATATTATTACAAATAATATTAATTATATAAAATTTTGCTTTTTGGCTAGAGTGCTGGCTCGTCGTGTGGGGGCGAAACCCCACGAATTACGTATCTATTTTAGAATAAAAACTATTTTTGGACGATTGATCTAAGCGATTCGGCTTGTATACTTGTTTGTTCAAGTCGAGAACCATTGTTTTGCTTTTTGTCTGTCGGCTTGGCGAAAAAATCATACAAGCCGAAAAAAGTTCCGCAAGGATAATTTTTTTAAAGGTGGAGATTTTTGAGCGTTATTTGCTCAAAAATACTACCTGTTCCTTGCGGAACTTTTAGCTCTATATATAAGAGTGAGAAGAACAAAATGAAAAAAGTTAATAATATCAAGGGTTCATAAGATGTTAGGTGTCATGTTTTCATGACACCTAACAATTGGGAAATAACAAAAAAAAAAAGAATACAATAGAAATTTGTATTCTTTAAAACAAATAAACAGGAAGTTTATACTTCTTTTTCCTTTTTTCTTCCAATTTAAAATTTTGTAATGAATCTCTAAAAATATGTTGTGTTGCTTTGTCTATACCATCCTTTGGACTACAACACATAATATTAGGATTTACAAACCATGTACGACTTGTACACACCCGACCATCTTCTGTTGTTACCCCTGCTTGCGCAACAGCTAATACTCCTTTTTTTAACAAAGTATTCATTGTACCTGAAATATTTTGACGAGCTATTTTAAACTTTTCACTCAAATATGTGGGAGATGCTGGACTACCTGTTTCACGTTCTACAATAACATTAGTCTTAAATTCCACAAATGAAGCTAATTTAAATAAAAAAGCTTCTTCTTTACTACTCAAATAACCAATCTCAGTCAAATAATTGATATTATCCATTATTAATTGCACAAACCTCACCCGATCTAAAGGTTTTCTCTTTTTTCCTATAAGGGGTAGCGTCAGGAAAATGCGTATTTACAACGCTAAGGAAGTTCCAATCATAAAAAAAGCCGATTTCCAGTCTCTCAAGGAATCGACTTTTTAATTTAGATTGTTGAACTAAAGCACCCTTTAGTTTAAGTGTAACTATTCACAAAACAAGAATACAAAAAGGGCTAGCAGCTGCCAACCTAAAACGTTCTATCTATTTGAAATATACTTTTAGCTATTCATCACTGCTGTTAGGTAATGAAACTGGAATATATTTGACACCTATTCTTTCACTATTGAGAGCCTCATAACAACTTCGTTTCCTTCCATTTCTCCCGTTTCTGAAAAACCAACTTTTTGATAAAGTTTTTTTGCCACTAAATTTTCTTCAACATAATTTATTTGGATATAGTCGAATAAATTTTCTTGCTTCAAAAATTCTATAGCTTTGTTTAATGCTTCTTTACCATAGCCTTTTCCTTGATATGCACTCCCTAACATAAATCGCCAAATCTCTACTTTCCTATTTTCTATTTTATAGTCAAACATTATAAATCCTACAATTGTATCATCATTATAAATAGCATAAGGCTTGGCTCTTTCGTAAAATACCCAGGCTTGTGCCAACGATCTCATATTTGATGAAACAAAGTTTTCCTGTTCTCCTACAAGTTCTAAGTCAAAAACTTTTTGGTAGTTATCAGCGTTTATTTTCTCTAATCTAATCATCTTATACATCTCCGAGTTTTGTTTAAATACTTGTTCTTGCGATAATTATAACATAATTTAAAAGACTGGGCAGGGGTTTATATATAACACTAAAATTTGTTGAAGTCTTAATATATATTTTAAATAACTTGCCTTTCACTAACCTGCCCCATTAGTTTAAGTACATTTTTTCACAATCTCAATAGAGTAAGCCTATTGGTACATAATTAAATTATCGTTAAATTAGGACTTCATAATTTCTCATAAGACTTGTATCAAAATGCTTAACGTTGTAAATCCGCATTTTTCTGACGCTACCCCAATACTAACATAAGAAAAGCAATGACTGCATGATGAGTTTTTATATTTAAATTAAATGCCAAATTCGCAATAATACTTCCGATAGAGATAGCACCAATAAAATCAAAAGTATTCATTTCAGCAATAATTTGCTTTCCTAGTAGTTTAGCTCCGATAAATAAAATCGAAAAAGCTAATAGTGTTCTCAAAATAATCTCTATATGTTCAGACACAAGTAGCTAACCCCTTTTGAATTAAGTGTTCGTATTATAACAATTTATATAAGGATAGTATGTGTCATTGTAAAAGAATTTATTATGTTCAATAGTATTAAATAATTCAAAATTAATGTCATGGTTATTCCTCTGTAGCTCCCCTTGACATCGGGGAGCTACTCCCAATTTTAGAAATTATAATAACACCACTTATAAGTAACAAAAAAGCTCACTCCTTATTTATTTTTATATAGGAGTAAGCTTTTCTCTATTATTAAATTCTAATTTATTTACCAAATAGACGACTCCAAAGCGATTTCCTCTGTTCTGAAGCTGCTATTAATCGCTTACTGTCTTGTATTTCTCTTAATACTTGCATTAATTGAATATCTCTTTGTTCTTCTCTTATTATTCTTTGAGCATCTGTTTCCTGTAAAAATTTACTTTGTTGATCCAATCTTTGAATTAATTCTAAATTAAGCTGTTCTAAACGTTCTATACGTTCTGATAATACTATTATCTGTTCTGTATCTACTACGCTATCTGTAGCAACAGTTGCTATCTCATTTTCTATAACACTTGTCATTGCTAGATTTACAGCCTGTTCTAGTGTTACGTTCTTCTTGTTCATAGCTGTTAATAGCCGTTCTATAATTGCTACATCCTTATGATAAAAAATTCTAGAATTATTACTACCGCGCTCGAAAGGATACCCAACTTCCTCCAGAGCAAGGCAATATTTACGCAAAGTACTTGAGCCAATCCCTAAATTCTTGGCTACCTCAGATCCCCAATAAGTTTGAGCCATATTTTGTCCTCCCTCTGCTTCAAGCTGTTCTCCAGTTGCTATATAGTCTTTTCCTTCTTTGAAAAGGTAACACCTTCTTTTTAAAATTTAAAGAAGAGTTTTCAATTGTTTTTTAAGATTAACAAAAGTTTATTTTTTTGCTTTTTAAAACACAGTTATAGATTTTATAATAAATCTTGATTAATAACCAACTGTATTCCTATTGCCATGACTATAATCTTCTTCCACAGCCAATGCATCTGCTTTAGTAACATGAACGGTACCAAATGAATGATTTGGAGGAGCATATATCGAATAAAGTTTTAACGGAATATTACCTGTGTTAATTACATTATGCCATGTTCCTGCAGGTATCATTATTGCAAAATCATCATAAGCATTTCTTTTGAAATTTAAATTATCTTTACTCTTTCCCATTTGAACAATCCCCTGACCTTGTTCAATACGTAAAAATTGATCAACATTAGGATGTATTTCCAAACCGATATCTTCACCAACATTAATGCTCATTAAGGTAACTTGTAAATGTTTCCCTGTCCATAAAGCAGTACGATACGTATTATTTTGCTTTGCTGCTTCATTGATATTAACAACAAATGGTTCTGATCCATAATCTTTTAACGAAATACTTCCATCACCATTGGAAAAACGAAAAAAATCAAATCTGTTTGTATAATCTATCTCATTAGGAAAAGTACAATAAACAGACTGTCTTCCATAGTTATACATTGGTATTGGTACATTAACATAATAAAGATATTGATATCGATACATAAAAGGAATATAGTGCATTTTTCTCAATCCTTCACAATTTTATAAAATTATCCTATGCACTGGTTAAGTCAATGTACTTAAAATTCAAAGTGACTTTTGTAAAGAAAGATTTTTAGCCTAAAACACTTATTTCATTAAATGGACCTTTAACTTAACAATACAATTGAAGTTTAAAAATCAAAAGAAAAAAACTATATCAACAAAGTTTTTCATCAAACTTTGTTTTAAAATTATCAATCTTTTTTATACAAGATTTTATACAATTTTTTGTACTAATACAGGACATTCGTAAACCGGAAAAACCATAGTATCTCAACAATGTATAAAATCATGCATAGGATGACAAACAAAGAAAAAGCGGAATCCTTATTATATCAATGGATTCCGCTTTTTCCTTGCTGCCGATAATGAGACGTTATGTCAACTTCACATGAATATGATATACAAAACAAAAATACTATTTTAGATGCAAACACATATAAGATATCTAAAGTTATAGATGAACAGAATGTACTATTGAAGAATATATAAAATATATATCAAATATAGTACAAGCCTATTCTTTACATCCTTAGTAAAAATAAAATTTTATGGCTTTTGGAGGAAAATATATGCCCAAAAAAGTTCTCTTGTTTACAGATTTGGGAATTGATGATGCGTTTGCTATTCTGTACACCTTTTTTCGTAATGATATCCAACTTGTGGGGATTGTAGCTGATTATGGAAATGTATCGAGAGAGAATGCTATAAAAAATATTAACTATTTGAAGTATATTTCGGGAAGAAAAGAGATACCCGTATTTCTCGGTGCTTCTGTACCTTTAACAGGTATATTGGTTCAATATTTTCCTGAAGTACATGGAAAAGTAGGACTAGGACCTATCATTCCACCTGAAATCCCTTATCCAATTTATCCCATGAATGATATTTACAAAATTATAAACTCAAATTTAGACGATCTTACAATTATCAATTTGGGAAGACTTTCCTCATTGGCTACGTCATTTATTTTGAATTTAGAAGCAATGCGGAATGTGAAAGAATACATTTGCATGGGTGGAGCCTTTTTTTACCCCGGAAACGTGACTGCTGTGGCTGAAGCTAACTTTTACGCAGACCCTTATGCAGCAAACTTAATTCTGCAGCATGCGAAGAATTTGACAATTATTCCATTAAACGTCACCCAACACGCGATTGTTACACCTGAAATGGTTCAACAAATTGATGCATTTCACCGGAATACACAAGACCTTGCAGGACTCATCATCAAACCTATGTTAGACTACTACTATAATTTCTACTCTAAATCGAATCCTGGCATAGGAGGAAGCCCTATGCATGATTTTGTAACAATATGGTATTTGTTGAATCCAGATGCAGTTCGTCTGTCAAAAGTGCCCATCAAAGTAATTCCCGATCAAGGAGAAGGATTTGGTCAAAGTATCGCAGACTTTCGTTTTGTGACAAATCCAGGTTATAAAACACATAATATCGCTTTTCAGTTCAATTATGAAAGATTTAAGAGAGATATTATGGAAACATTTTTAAGGAAAAGACTATAGCATATCCTAAGTAAAGATAAAAATACATATTTAAAAAAGAATTATTTATAGTTGGATGTATTGTAGTTGCTATGAGTTTACTAAAATAGAACTTCCTATATCGTGAATTATGTAAATAAGCCGTCCATATGGACGGCTTATTTTTGTTTAGCCTGATTTTGTCCTTGTTTTTTGGTCTACTTTTTGCTTTTTGGCTAGAGTGCTGGCTCGTCGTGTGGGGGCGAAACCCCACGTATTCCGTATCAATTTTGGAGTAAGCACTATTTTAGGACGAATGATCTAGGCGGTTCGGCTTGTATACTTACTAGTCCAAGTCGATCGGCATTGCTTTGCTTTTTGTCTGTCGGCTTGGCGAGAAAAGCATACAAGCCGAAAAAAGTTTTGCAAGGACATAATAAAAAAGAAAAGACGGTAGTCTTTAGGTGAGGATGAACGAACCGACTTTTTTATTATGAAGGTGGAGATTTTTGAGCGTTGTTTGCTCAAAAATACTACCTGTTCCTTGCGGAACTTTTAGCCCTATATATAAGAGTGAGAAGAGCAAAGTAAAGAAAGTCAGTAATATCAAGGGTTTAACAAGGGTAGGGTGTGGGAAAATTCCCACACATGTGTTGTTAAATTCCCACACCTAAAAAATGGAAAATAATAAAAAAAAAAAGATGTCAATAACAAATGACATCTAAAATAAATAAATCGGTAAGTTATGTTTTTTCTTATCTCCAGTTATTTTAAAATTTCTAAGAGACTTCTTAAAAATCTTCATAGTAGCCTTGTCTACTCCATCTTTAGGGGAACAACATAAAACATTAGGATTCACAAACCAAGTACGAGAACTACAAATGCGACCATCTTCAGTTGTCATTCCAGATTCTGCAACAGCTAAAACACCTTTTTCCAATAAACCATTCATTAAATGAGAAAGATTACTTCTATCTTTTCCTAACTTCCTTGCTAAATAACTTGGTGTAGCTGCATCTGCATCTACTTCTTCAGAATCTTCATTTGAACATTCAATTAAAATATTAGTTTTAAACTCTATATACGGTGTTAAATCAATCAAAAAAGCTTTTTCAGCATTTGTCAGATATCCCGTTTTACATAGATAATTAATATTATCAGTAATTATCTGCACAAATCTCACCCGATCTGTAGGTTTTTTCTTTTTACCAATAAAATATTCTTCTCCACCAGACATTTTACTTAATACTTGTAGCATAATGACTCTTTCTTCTTCAGAAAGTCCGCCACTACCTTCAAGTTTTTCATAAATACTATTAATTTTACTATCTCTTTCTTTTGCTTTTTTTTCAGCTTGTCCAAAATCAATAATTTTCTTTGTCATATCTAAGTTAATTCCTCCTTAATTGAGGGAATCAACAAAAATACCTATTTTTTGCTATTTGATTATAAATCAAATTATGATAATCTATAATCAGATAAGTGAAGTTTAGGTATTTTCGTAAAATACCCTATGAAAAGAGTCATGTTCCCGCATGGCTCTTTTTTTCATTCTATCATGTTTTTAACAACCTTAAAGATAAAAACAAAGTTTCCCTGTTTTTTTACCGTTCCATATCAAATCCACGATGTTTATTCACCTCTTTTTTATGCTCACGTTCAAATTGATTATCTACTCCCTTGCTACCCAATTCATTTTTAACACTCTCTCTAAACCCCTTAAATTGCTCTTTTAAAACTTTTTTCGTTTGTACATATAAAACTCTTATATTCGTCTGCAAACCCTTTATATGAGCTTTTAACGAGCTAATTTCTCTATTTAATACACCAACTTCCTTTTGCAACTGGTTTTTTTCCTGTTTCAATGTTCTATTTTCTTTCATCCAACCGTCTGCAGTCATTTTTAAACTTTCATACTCTTTCACAAAGTCTGTTTCTCTCAAACGCTCATGATCCTTTTTGATAGTGACCGCTGCATTCACTTGCTTTGTTACTTCTTGATATTGTTCTGGTGATAACACATAATTTCTTGTCTGTTTCTTTGTAATTTCAGCTTTTCCAAACATTTTATCCTGTACTTCTACTACTACTTCTTTACGTAAAAATGGAATTTTAACAGGTTCATTTGGCACTCGATCACTAGCACTATCTAATTCTTTTTGCATTTGTTCTACTCTTTTTTCTAATTCCACATGACGCTGGCCAATTAGCTGCAGCTTTTCATTTTCACTCTCTACCTGTTGCTTTACTATCTCTAATTCTTTGTACGTATCAACAACATCACTTTCCAAACTCTTTTTCGTCATTTCTAATTCGTTTGTTTTCTCTTCAACATTTTTTAAATGATCGTCAATCGTTTGTAACTTAGTTTCTTTTTCCTCTACTTGATTTTCAATAGTTGACTTTGCTTCTGCATACTCCTTGTATTGACGGACTTTCATGTACTTATGTGAACCTACATTAGCACGTTCAAAATTCGGAATATATTCTTTAGCCAATTGCTCTATATAAGCGGTTTCCCTTTCTCTCCAATGCGCAATTAACTTTCTTCCCGTTCCTTCGACACCTTGTTGTTGCAAAGCTCTATCCATTCCGACACGCCTCGTTAATCCTCGACTACTTTCAAAGTTCGGTACATAGTTAATATGTAAATGTGGATTTGCTTCGTCATCATGTAAAACCATGTTATAGACTGCCAGATTGGGATTCCGCTCTTGAAACGCTTCAGCATACCGTTTTAACGCTTCTTTCTTAGCTTCCCTATACTTCGGGTCGTCTTTACCTTCTCCAATCGCTACGACCAATTCTCGTTGCTCATGCGTTTTATCATCTTTATGTATTTTGTCATAGTAATTCTCAATCTTACGGTCATTCCGTTTTTGCTTCTCGTTATACTTGTCCACCGCTTCTTGAAAGACATCCTTGTATACACTTCGGATGTCCTTTTGAACAAAGTAAATATTCTCCTCTGACCTAGCTGGATCAATGCCAGGATTCCCATGAATATTTTCCCTATTATTGTGGCTTAATGAACTTTGGTGAGATTGATTAAATGAGATAGAACCCAACATAAAGTGCCACCACTTTCCCTAGATTAATTGATACCATAAGTCTAGCAAAGCGACGAAATGGTGTCAATTAGAGTAACCCTATACGTATTTTGACGCTTTCGCATCAAAATCGATAGGGGTCTGCGACGCTTTTCGGCTTCGCCGAGCCATGCTTAGCATGGAAAAAACAACCTTGGACTCTGTCCAAACCTGCTGGGGAAATCTTCCCCAGACCCCCTTATCCAACTCCCCAACCCCTCAAATCCTTGAGGGCCTCCCTCGCCGGTTGGCGTCCCCAAAACAATTTGTTTTGGGGAACTGCCAAGAGGTTGGAAAATCAGATGCACGAGTCAATTCCTTAATGCTCCTTTCAAGAGATCAGCAAAAAAACGCTGATCTCTTTCAGTCCGCTTACCATTGACTCTTACCACTTATTTTTCTTCTCCCAATAATCACTTTACTAATTATTCAATACTACACTTATTAAAAAGTAAAAAGTTTTTGAGTTACTTTTTTTAAACGTATTTCAAATGCTTTTAAGTTGTATTAGGGGTCACCATACCATTTCAGGAAAATTGTACGTTTAGACACAATTCGGACACATTCCAAGCGTTTCCTGTACGCTAAGAGATATCTGTCCAGAAAACCTTATATTTATGAACAGAGGGTAAAACTCAACAATATCAACACGTTTTCTGACTATAATCATGTTCATAAAGCATGTAAACAAATCAATGTTCAATTAAACTTAGGTTTCTATCTTTCTGAACATGTATTTACCTTTAAAGATACTGTAAGAATAAGGTTTTGTAGTCCTTAGCGTACAATTTTCCCAAAATAATATGGTGACCCCTATTAAAAGAAATGAAACATTTATTTCAGCAGACTTTATAATTACACTTTTTAACAATACTTAATTATAAAATTCAATATAAGAACTTTTTTTTAAACTTATACATATAATAAATATTGACATAAATTCACCTGAATAGGGAAAAAAGAGATGAACTGGTCCTTCATCTCTTTTTTTATGTCAAAAAATTAATACATTTATAATAATCAATTTTATATCTTTATACATTTACTATATATAATATATTTTTTTAATAAACTAGATAGGAGGTTTCTATATGTCAAATAACAACATTCCATCACCGTTTTTTTTCAATAATTTCAATCCAGAATTAATAGGTCCAACATTCCCTCCTATTCCTCCACTTACTTTACCTACTGGACCTACTGGATCTACAGGAGCTACAGGAGCTACAGGAGCTACTGGACCTACAGGATCTACAGGAGCTACTGGATCTACTGGACCTACTGGAGCTACTGGATCTACTGGACCTACTGGACCTACTGGACCTACTGGACCTACAGGAGCTACTGGACCTACTGGAGCTACAGGAGCTACTGGATCTACTGGACCTACTGGAGCTACTGGATCTACTGGACCTACTGGATCTACAGGAGCTACTGGATCTACAGGATCTACAGGAGCTACTGGATCTACTGGAGCTACAGGAGCTACTGGATCTACTGGACCTACAGGAGCTACTGGATCTACTGGACCTACAGGAGCTACAGGAGCTACTGGAGCTACTGGACCTACAGGATCTACAGGAGCTACTGGATCTACTGGACCTACTGGAGCTACTGGATCTACTGGACCTACTGGACCTACTGGACCTACTGGACCTACAGGAGCTACTGGACCTACTGGACCTACTGGAGCTACAGGAGCTACTGGAGCTACTGGACCTACAGGATCTACAGGAGCTACTGGATCTACTGGACCTACTGGAGCTACTGGATCTACTGGACCTACTGGACCTACTGGACCTACTGGACCTACAGGAGCTACTGGACCTACTGGACCTACTGGAGCTACTGGATCTACTGGACCTACTGGACCTACTGGACCTACTGGACCTACAGGAGCTACTGGACCTACTGGAGCTACAGGAGCTACTGGATCTACTGGACCTACTGGAGCTACTGGATCTACTGGACCTACTGGATCTACAGGAGCTACAGGAGCTACTGGACCTACTGGAGCTACAGGATCTACTGGAGCTACAGGATCTACTGGAGCTACTGGACCTACTGGACCTACAGGAGCTACAGGATCTACTGGAGCTACTGGACCTACTGGATCTACAGGAGCTACTGGATCTACTGGATCTACAGGAGCTACAGGATCTACTGGATCTACTGGATCTACAGGAGCTACTGGATCTACAGGATCTACAGGATCTACAGGATCTACTGGAGCTACAGGAGCTACTGGATCTACTGGACCTACAGGAGCTACAGGAGCTACAGGAGCTACTGGACCTACAGGAGCTACTGGACCTACTGGAGCTACTGGACCTACAGGAGCTACAGGAGCTACTGGACCTACAGGAGCTACAGGAGCTACTGGATCTACTGGACCTACTGGAGCTACTGGATCTACTGGACCTACTGGACCTACTGGACCTACTGGACCTACAGGAGCTACTGGACCTACTGGAGCTACAGGAGCTACTGGATCTACTGGACCTACTGGAGCTACTGGATCTACTGGACCTACTGGATCTACAGGAGCTACAGGAGCTACTGGACCTACAGGAGCTACAGGATCTACTGGAGCTACAGGATCTACTGGATCTACTGGACCTACTGGATCTACTGGAGCTACTGGACCTACTGGACCTACAGGAGCTACAGGATCTACTGGAGCTACTGGACCTACTGGATCTACTGGAGCTACTGGACCTACTGGATCTACTGGATCTACTGGACCTACTGGACCTACAGGAGCTACAGGATCTACTGGAGCTACTGGACCTACTGGATCTACTGGAGCTACTGGACCTACTGGATCTACTGGACCTACTGGACCTACAGGAGCTACAGGATCTACTGGAGCTACTGGACCTACTGGATCTACTGGAGCTACTGGACCTACTGGATCTACTGGATCTACTGGACCTACTGGACCTACAGGAGCTACAGGATCTACTGGAGCTACTGGACCTACTGGATCTACTGGAGCTACTGGACCTACTGGATCTACTGGAGCTACTGGATCTACTGGATCTACTGGAGCTACTGGATCTACAGGATCTACAGGAGCTACTGGACCTACAGGAGCTACAGGAGCTACAGGAGCTACAGGAGCTACTGGAGCTACAGGAGCTACTGGACCTACAGGATCTACAGGATCTACTGGAGCTACTGGACCTACTGGATCTACAGGATCTACTGGAGCTACTGGATCTACAGGATCTACAGGATCTACAGGATCTACTGGAGCTACAGGAGCTACTGGATCTACTGGACCTACTGGATCTACAGGAGCTACAGGAGCTACTGGACCTACAGGAGCTACTGGACCTACTGGAGCTACTGGACCTACAGGAGCTACAGGAGCTACAGGATCTACTGGACCTACTGGAGCTACTGGATCTACTGGAACTTTTTCTTCTGCTAACGCTAGTATAGTAACTCCTGCTCCTCAAACTGTTAATAATTTAGCACCTATTCAATTTACAGCACCAGTTTTAATAAGTAAAAATGTTACATTTAATGGTATTGATACTTTTACTATTCAAATTCCTGGTAATTACTTTTTTATTGGTGCTGTAATGACTTCAAATAATCAAGCTGGCCCTGTTGCTGTTGGTGTAGGATTTAATGGTATTCCAGTTCCTAGTTTAGATGGAGCTAATTATGGTACACCTACAGGTCAAGAAGTTGTTTGTTTCGGATTTTCTGGTCAAATACCAGCTGGCACAACAATTAATTTATATAATATTAGTGATAAAACTATTTCAATAGGTGGAGCTACAGCAGCAGGATCAAGTATTGTAGCAGCTAGATTATCTTTTTTTCGCATTTCTTAATTAATATTATTACAAATAATATTAATTATATAAAATTTTGCTTTTTGGCTAGAGTGCTGGCTCGTCGTGTGGGGGCGAAACCCCACGAATTACGTATCTATTTTAGAATAAAAACTATTTTTGGACGATTGATCTAAGCGATTCGGCTTGTATACTTGTTTGTTCAAGTCGAGAACCATTGTTTTGCTTTTTGTCTGTCGGCTTGGCGAAAAAATCATACAAGCCGAAAAAAGTTCCGCAAGGATAATTTTTTTAAAGGTGGAGATTTTTGAGCGTTATTTGCTCAAAAATACTACCTGTTCCTTGCGGAACTTTTAGCTCTATATATAAGAGTGAGAAGAACAAAATGAAAAAAGTTAATAATATCAAGGGTTCATAAGATGTTAGGTGTCATGTTTTCATGACACCTAACAATTGGGAAATAACAAAAAAAAAAAGAATACAATAGAAATTTGTATTCTTTAAAACAAATAAACAGAAGTTTATACTTCTTTTTCCTTTTTCTTCCATTTAAAATTTTGTAATGAATCTCTAAAAATATGTTGTGTTGCTTGTCTATACCATCCTTTGGACTACAACACATAATATTAGGATTTACAAACCATGTACGACTTGTACACACCCGACCATCTTCTGTTGTTACCCCTGCTTGCGCAACAGCTAATACTCCTTTTTTTAACAAAGTATTCATT
>NZ_CP040339.1:0-51945 GCF_009739945.1 Bacillus luti
AGATTTGAACAACATTTCTCAATGTGTGAACTAACTTAACATGGTAAAATAATATTTGGATGGAAGTCCAATACATATTATTAAAATTAAAGTGGTTCAAGTCGGAGGAAGACACCTTAGGGTGTCTTTTCTTTTGTTCATTAAAAAAACCTTAACATTCTATGGAAATGGTAAGGTTTTTTTACATAACTATTAATTGAATAATTTATATAATTTTTAAATCATTATTTTCATACAATACATATTTAATAAAATAAAAATCATGTCTCCGTGCTCCTAAATAAATTTTGTCAGCAAATTTATCGAATTCTAAAACTTTAGCATATGGAACCATGTGCTTATTAATACATATGTCATACAATATAATATTTATAGCCTCAGTCCCAATCTCATCATATAAATAATCTAAATAAAATTCTAATTCCCAATCATCCATGATATTTCTATATTCATAAATAAGTCGCATGCTACGATTAACACTACTGAAAAAAGAAAAACTCCCTTTATTATCAAATAATCCACTATTATCATAGGCATTCGTCAATAAATTTCCATATGTACTAAAATAGTCTTCCTTTTCATTTTCGCTGGGAAGACTTTTAAATGAATCTTCGATATGCTTAGACATTGCATTATCAATATTAGTTCTAATATATTCCATCCATTCATTAAATGTGTAAGTCTCACTAAAATTAGTTTTTAAATATTCTACCGCTTCTACTTTAGATTTTCTTAACTCATTAATTTGAATAAAGAACGAGTTTTCAAATCTTTGCATCCTAGCAGTTTTACTTTGTTCTTGTAATGTTTCCTTTGTACTTTCCATTTCTTTTTGAAGTAAAGACAACTCACTTTGTTGTGTTTTAAGTTGTTCATGTTGAAGTTTGTAAGTTCTATAAATAAAGAACATCGTAAAAATTGTCAAGAATGGAATAGTTGAACCTCCAAGAAAGTCCCCATAAGTACCTAAATCATCAAACTTAAAGGAAAATCCTTTTATTAACAATAATCCCACAAAAGGAGATACTATAGCAAAAATTAAAAATAACCAGCTAACATCAAATCTTTTATTATTATTATTCTGATTTATATTGCCTTTTAAATCGCCAGACATTTCGCACCTCTTTTTATAGTTATAGATTACACCCATAATAACACAGCATTTAAATAACTTATTATGTACAAGCATTAATTTTATAATCTACTTTCCTTAAATTTCACGTACTATATCAGTTATATAAAACCAAATTCTGCAACAAGACCTATTCTACCATCCGTCCCCTTATCCTCTAGCCAAGTAAGTTATAATTCTCTTATTTATTCCTCTATCTTAATAAGTAGTTCTCCCAAGACTTATACAATCTCATATTTTCCATCTTTTATTCGTAATTAAACTTGACTGAAGGTTTTGAAGGTTTTTATCATGTGGGAACGATTAAGGAATACGGCTGGTAGGCAGATTTATCCCCTACTTTGAAAAATTACAAAAAATGTAATCAGTCAAAGTAGATGGATAAGCGTCTTTGTTTTCGCCATGCGGTCACTTATAAGGTATCCGTATGTATAGACCCTGTTCACTCAGCGATCTTCACCGCATACATCCTTTTTCTATGGCTTGTCCTTGTAATATCGTCCCTACACGACAAACTGAATGTACTCCCTAGCACCGTGATGCTAACGATAACCACCCGAACCTTTTAGAGAATCGTCCCTGGGCAAGTTCTCGCCCTCCCTCACCAGAAGAACAGGATTCCGATGAGGGGTACTGTTTTTGTAGGCGTATACTCTGTACCCCCTGCACGACCAACAGCTAGCCACGCCGTAACACGTTCCCGCTAAATGTATGCAGCACGGAATTACGGCTTATCAGTTTTTATTAACGTGGTATCAGGCAATTCCACGCGAACAAAAAACAAAAAGGCATCTCCACTTCCTAAATAGCCTGTACATCACAAGACTTCTAGGATTAGAGATGCCCGTTATATATCTTTTGGACTACAAAATAATCAAAACTAGCATTTACTAGTTGATATTTATCCAAACAATAGATAAAATGGGTATATCAAAGAAGCCTCGTGAAAAGGCATAGTTGTTTAAGGTTAGTGTTGGTGCACTACTTAAACGTTAACACTGTGGGTTAATACAGTTCATTCTAGTAAGTGTTGGTAGCAATTACTAGAGCTGAGTCACTCCGCTAAAGGTTGGTAGCCGATAGGAATTGGAGTGGCTTTTTGTTTTGTGTTCATATTCAATTGTTTATATTTTTTGCTCGTTCGATCTTCATTTATGTAAAGTATCAAAATATGTTTTGTTTTGTAGAATGTTGCTTGTTGTGTACTACGTTACAACAAGCATTACCCTTTGTAAACAACGAATTTGTACACTTTACGAATAATATCCCTATTTCCCTATTTCCCTATTTCCACTTATAGATATAGGGATATTTCTCCTTTTCCCTATATCTATATTTCCCTATTTTTATTATTTTTGCATCTACTAACTCCTCTACGAAATTTCATATTTATTAATTAACTCTCTCTACTTCATATATCAAATGAATCTTTTGATACCAACGTTTTTGTTATTAATTTCTAACTCTATGATTCTATTGCATAACCCAAATATCATTGTTATAATTTCTTTAAAGATATAGAAATATCCCTATTTCTATAGTTAGAAATATCCCTATTTCCCTATTTCTATTTTTCCCTATTTCTATAAAGGGATATAGGGAAATTTCAAAAACTATAACTGGAGTGTTTAAAAATGGCTATTACAATTACGGTAGGTAATTACAAAGGTGGAGTCGGTAAAACCACAAATGCTGTATTGAACTCTTATGAATTTGCTAAAAAAGGCAAGCGCACATTACTTGTTGACCTTGATCCACAAAGTAACGCAACAAAATCTCTGATGCTAACAAAATCCATCCTTAATCCTGATGACATCGTTACAGTAGAAAAAACATTAATGAAGGGAATACAAGAGGGAAGTTTAGACGGCTTAGAAGTAGAGATTATGGAGAACTTATACTTAATTCCTTCTTACGTTGATTTTCAGGACTTCGCAAAATTCCTTTATAAAAATTGCTCTTCTGAAGCTGAAGAAGATCATTACTTTAGAGGATTACTAGAAAAAATTAAAAATAAATATGATTACATATTTATCGATGTTCCTCCAATGTCATTAGAAGTTACAAAGAACGCCGTTGTAGCTTCTGATTATGTTCTAATCGCTCTACAAACACAAGAACGTTCTCTTACTGGTGCAGAAAACTACGTAAATGAACTTATCAAGTTAAAAGAACTATATGACCTTGATATTGAAGTAGTTGGTATTCTTCCTGTCCTATTAAAAAACAACGGTAAGGTTGACGAGTATATCATGGAAAACGCTCGTGAAATTTTCGGTGAAGAAAACCTATTCAAAAACATCGTCCCTCAAATGGAACGTATTAAACGGTTTGATGTGAATGGTATTACTGAAAAAGATAGACATGATATGAATGTAATTGAACTATACGAAACGATTAGTGATGAATTGTTGTCTCGTATTGATATGTTCGAAAAAATGAAGGTTGGTGTGTAACATGGCGAGAACTCCTGGTTTGTTAGGTAGAAAGAAAAGTAACTTTGAACCTACTGAACCCTATGTACCAGAGCAAGGACAAACTGTAGTTGAAAATAATGAAGTACCAGTTGCTCCTTCTCAACCTAAGACAGAAGAAAAACAAGTAACTCGAAAAGAAAAAAGAAACGAAAAAACTGAACCGAAAAAGAAATTTAAAAATCAGCAAGGTAGTATTAAAATTTCTA
The DNA here is from genome assembly GCF_009739945.1 of Bacillus luti. Classification (NCBI taxonomy): domain Bacteria; kingdom Bacillati; phylum Bacillota; class Bacilli; order Caryophanales; family Bacillaceae; genus Bacillus; species Bacillus luti. The sequence continues at coordinate 3,816 of NZ_CP040339.1, forward strand.
ATCAATCAAAAGAAGAACTTGAAGTATTAATGAAGCTTACGAACACAAAATTCACGTATGAGATCATCGACCTACTTATAGATCGTTATGTAGAAAATGAGCTAACACCTGATCAGAAAAGGAAATTCAAGCTCTTAACAGAGTCTTAAAAATATAGAAATATCCCTATTTAGAAATAGGGATATTTCTATATTTCCACTTTCCCCTCTATATACGATACGCACAGTAGTTTTAACAATTTGAGATACAATACTAAATAGGAGTGGTCAATTTGGATAAAAAATACTTAGTGACTGTGACACCTGTTCAAGATAATCCTGCAACAAAGAAAAAGAATTCCTTATCAACAGCAGAAAGACAAAATATAAAAGTATCGCTAATAAATTAAATGGTCGTGAGCAAAGTACCCTAGATGATATAATTTCTGGCAGTAAATAATTACATATTAAACAGGGGGAATCAAATTAAATGAATAACTCATTTAGAATGATGGCATTTGATACCTTAGTAAAATTAATAAAATCAGATAATAATTTAAATCTGGAGTTTATGGGGAAAATTAATAGGCTAAGATTTGCGCCGAAGGAATTTGATCTAATAGAAAAAGTTGGTGACGGTTCTTGGGATGGTACAAAGTATATAATACTTTTTGAACTGGAAAATAGACCAGATCGGTTAGATGTATTGTTGATTATTGGGCCTGGGAATGAGGATATTAGACAAAGACTATTTAATCATGTATTACAATGTCCTGAAGTGTTTAATTCAGTAAGTAGACGTAACCTTTCTCCAATATTCAAGAGAGTTTTCAGAAAAAAATTAATTGATTATAATGGGGATATCATTAATGAAGAAAAACTAAGGGAAACTATTATATCGGCTTACAATGATTTTAAAGAACACGACTATAAAAAGATAGTAAACTACATCAAATATAATTATAAGTAGGGGTACCGCTACATGCCCATCAAGCTAAAATTTTATAGTACCCCCAGAACGAAATTTTGTACTAACTTGTAACAAAATGCTCATTTTTTCGTTTTGAGGTATTTGCATTTCTTGGCTTGATGGTGATGTGGTACTACCCCTTATAGTTGATTAATAACTATTTCATACTATATACTTGGCTATCTGATTTTACTTGCTTAATATTAAAAGCTTTGTACCCCTTTTTTCCCGGTTTCACTTTAAATATTACATTTCCTCCGAGGTCTTCAAGAATTTCTTTATCCATAATATCATTTTTGTGAAAAAAAACACTTACCCCATAAGATTTCTCTTCATCAAAAAATTTAAGGAATCCATATCCTTTTTCATCAAAGTATTTACTTATCCATCCTATTCCTGCTATCAAATTTTTTTCTTTTAACTTTCCTTCTTCGTATATAGTTTTATAAACGGCAGTTATTCTCCCTCTATATCTTACAAAATAATTATCTTGATATACCATATATTGATATCCTTCACCATGTTTTACATCATTAATAAAGAAACCTTCATAAGTTACTTGACCAGGTTTATATTTGCACAATTTACCAAATCCGTGCTTTTTCCCTTTATTAAATTCTCCTTCAAAGTAATCGTTTTTCCCAAGACCATGGTAAAGGTTCTTATAAAATCCTCCTTCATATTTCACTATTTTTCCACCACCGTTTATTATTTCATCGTATTCTTTTCCTTTTCCGTGACGGAGTTTATTTTTTAATCCTCCCTTATAAACAAGAATCTTACTAAGGTTCATATAAATGTTTTTACCTGGTCTAAGATTTGTAGGATCAGATAGAAGTCCTATAGGTTCAGGAAAATTTATTTTATATATTTCTTCTTTTAAATAGACGTATCCATCATTGAAAATGCCACTAATTTTATTTTCCCCATAATAAGTACCCTCTCCCTCAGGTGTATTTTCATTAAAATTCCCAAGAAAAAGAACTTGTCCTCTACTGTATACCGTTCCTTTACCACTAAATAGATTGTTAGCAAATTCTCCCTCATAAACAATAAGTTCATCGTGATAAATTTTTCCTTTCCCATGTAACGATCCCTTATCAAATGTTCCCTCATAAATTAATTGATTATTACTGAATAATTTCCCAAAACCATGTGCTCTTCCTTCATTAAAATAGCCTATAAATTTATATTCTTTATGTTTAGACTTAAATCCATTTATTATATATACAGGATTTCCAACATATGTTCCAGAACCATGAAATTTACTATCTAACCATTCTCCATCATACGTTCCTTCTATATTTACGCTTTCGGGTACAGAGTATGTTCCAGTACTATATCCATGTTCAATGATATCTTCTGATATAGCAGGAATACGTTTTTTTATGCTAACTTCTTTATTAGCTCTTCCTTTTATAAATTCTCCCTCGAACCACAAATTTTTATTTTCATTCTGGAAAATTTCATCTTCATTAACGGTGGTTTCTATGTTATTTACTTTTTTACTAATCTTAGTAAATGTATTAAAAATAAACTTCAACATACTATCAACTCCATTTACAAATATATAATTAATCAAACTTTATATTAAAATTTTATAATTAAGTGGTTTTAAATGCAAATTATCAAAAGCATATTCAGGAGTAAAATAAGACTCTGCTATTTTCCATAAAATTAATCCTGAAGTAACGCAAGAAAGGGAAGAAATAAAACAAAGATTAGATATCGTTTAAGCAACCTACACAATGTTCTCTTTTTGACTGGTAGCAAAGTTATAGGCCTACTATCAGTTTTTTTATTTGAATACCACATGCAAGTAATAGGATATCTGGTTCTGGTGCAAAAACTTTGAAGTATATGAAAATGTTCTATCAAACTTGGACATACTGATAATACTACTCTATAAAAGGTGTGTGATCAGTATGGAAAAGGAGAATATATTTAAGTGGAAATATTATCAACCAGCTGTTTGGATTAAATGCTTAACAGGTAATTCCGTTAGGAATCCTTGATTCTTTTTTATTTATCATCTTTTTGCACCAGAACCTTTGCTTTTCTAAGCTTGATAGGTATGGAGTGCCGCCAGCATTTCGGAAAAAACCCACGCTAAGCAAAAAATACAATAAGCCGTCCATATGGATGGCTTATTTAGTCGGGTAAGCGGGGGGCATCGCTGCCCCCAACTCCCCTCAGAACCGTACGTGACAGTTTCCCATCATACGGCTCAAGCCTTCTTTTTATCCGATTTCAGTCCCTTTAGTATAGGCAAGGTAAGTGAACTAATTTTAAGTTTAAATTAGACAATATGAGGTGTTGCGGAACAGGCATGTCTTTTACGACTACCTTTTCCCCGTTTTGTAGTGGAGTTTTGCAGATAGCGCAGCGGTAACCTTGTTTTCTAGCCAGCTTCATTCTATCCATCGTGTTTTCCGTATCAAATACCTTACGGTCTCTTTTTTCCCAGTATTCTTTCAATGTTGGGTCATCAGGACTATTTTTGAATTTCACCATGTTGTGTCTCTCAATCTTAATCCATGACATATGTAAGAGTTGGATATTTGTTTTCGGGCAGGTTGGTGTCCAAGCATTTCCACCATGATGTGGATGCCTGTAATATCTTGCATATATCCATTTCCACGACTTCTTTGGATGGAGCTGTCGAAGATGTTTGCCGATTCTCCAATAGATATAGCTATCCATTGTACCAAAGATTTTCTTAGAAACGACATGTTTCCAGTATTGCCCGTATCCTCTGATAATAGGATTAAGCACTCGGATGATTTCTCCGATGGGTTGACCCCTCATGACACGTAAAGTATCTCCAATTTTCTTCTTCGCTTTCTGTCTACTGCCCTTACTTGGTTTGATGAACAGTTTATTCCCCTGTTCAGTTTGGTACTGCCGAATCAAGAATCCTAGGAACTCAAATCCTTCCTCAATATGTGTAACCTTCGTCTTTTCAGGGCTTAATTCCAATCCCCTGTCCTTTAAGTAGGGACGAAGTCTCATATATACAGAGAGTGCTTGTTCTTTTGTCTCCGTTAAGACCACAAAATCATCTGCGTAACGGATAAGGGTAAATTTGCAAGCAGGATTCATAATATAACTATCATTAGCTTTATAGTTTTTCTTGTAAGTAATTCCCAAGGTTTCTTCCATTCCATGAAGGGCAATGTTAGCGAGAAGTGGCGAGATAATTCCTCCTTGCGGAGTACCTTCTTGCGTTTCCGCGAAAAAGCTTTGCTCCATGTATCCCATCTTGAGCCATCGCTTCAATAGTTTTCTTCCTGGGAAGTAAGAAGTTTGTTTGAGTATCCACTCATGGTTGAGATGATCAAAACAGCCCTGAAAATCTCCTTCAAATATCCATTTCTTCTTTGTGCCCCCGTTGATTCTATTGAAAATGCTTCGTATGGCATCATGGGTACTTCGCTTAGGACGAAACCCGTAAGAAATAGCTTCAAATCTGGCTTCCCACTGTGGTTCAAGGGCATTTCGCACTATATTTTGATATACCCTATCCTTTATAGTTGGGATGCCCAACGGTCGCAATTTTCCGTTTTTCTTCACAATGTATATACGTTTTGCTGGTTTTGGTCGGTGTTGTAGCGTATTTAACTTTTTGAGTTGCTCATAGAGAAGATTTCTTTCTCTGCGACTCAAGGCTGTATGTTCATCAACACCTGCTGTTCGCTTTCCTTTATTCTGCTGTGTTACTCGTCTAATTGATAACAGTAAGTTTGCTTCGCTTCTCATGAGTAAGCGTTGAAGTTTTCTTACCTTTCTTTGTTGCTGTAACTGTTCGGCACGGTAAATTCTTTGTCGTAACTTCGTCACATACATCTGAACTGCTTTCCAGTTTGTATACGAGACGTGCGCCGACGCTCGTTCTGAGGTGTTCATAACTGCACGCTCCTATTCGTCAGAAGATAACTTACAAATGTATTTCCATGTTGAAGACCTATAAGAAGTGGGCTCCCTTTCAGGCTTGTCATGGGTTTGTCCGTAAGGACGACAATATCCGCTCAGTTATACATATTTCTATGCTTTCCTGTTTCCTTTCGGCTAGCGGCTTTTGCTTTCTCTTATATCCTTTACCCTCTGCCACATCGTTTGACTTTACAGTCATCCTACTGCTTGCGCAGATGACATAGGGCTTACCAAGTTTCACATTCCACAGATACGACAGGGTTAGGTGGACTCTTTACTCCGGATAAGTTGCGGGATGCAACGCGGCAGTATTATGAGAATGCCTTTCCTCTTATCAAGACCTGGGTAGAGCTGTACATTATCCCAAGCTAACGATTACGAAGCTTACGAGCCTTCACTCTCGTTCACCGTACCTGTCTTCTCCTAGCGGTATTCCGAGTCATGTACAGACTCTCTGTTTCCACATTTCCTCATGCAACCCACGAGCCCGTTACCAAGTCCGCAGTTTCGGATGGAGATAGACTTTGCATCTAATCTAGTAGCAGAAGCTACCCTGTGGGAATGCGACTTCTTGTCGCACCATAATTCTCGTTATCGGTAGCGACAAAAGTGGATCCCTACTCTCACAAGGAGTCCACTCTTTCTTTTTCTACAACTCTATTTATATAAGACGGTACCTCTTCTTGTTCTTACCAGAACTTCCACCACGGCTTCTGCTTCTCTTTCGCAGCAGCAACTTCATCCAGAAATTCTTGCAAAAAAAGCCCTACAAGTGTAGGATTATATAACCTTTGCAATCTCAACAAGTAATCGCATAAACAACGGAATCATTTGAACAACTATATAGCCAATCCCTGCTCGACTTATTAACGAGAATCCCCGTTCCTGGCTACCTACCATAATGAACAGCCCACCGCATAACGCTACAACGGATGCTATTGGATATGAAACTGCTTTAATCAAGAAGATAACCGGTTCAAATGCATTTACAATACGATTGTATAACTGACCATCTATATAATTCTTTACTGCCCCGTCATTGGACTGCACATCTTTAAATACTTCATTCACATCTGGGTTATTCCCATCAGCAAATACATGAGGAATATCTATAATGTTGCTGAATATAATAGCACTACCAATTACTAATGAAACGCGCACTGCGACAGGTGCGTATTTTTTTGCTTTCTTTTTGAACAAGCTCCACTTTTTCTTCGCTCCATAGTTACCATCCATAAAATCCTTGATGCTCATTGTCTCCGTTGCCATGTGGACCATCTCCCTGTTTTTAATGGAAATCAGTAACCGTAAATATATTGCAATCCAATCCCTCGCAAAGCTTCTGGATTTGCTTTCTTCGGTATTCAGTCTTCGTGTACCAAATAAATTTAGGTGGCTTCTCAAATACTTTGCATTCCATTAACTTTCTATACTTCTGCATCTTGATACGGTTTGCACTCATTTTTTGCTCATGATCCACCTCTACAATGTAATAACGGCCATTATCCGTGAATAGTGCATCTGCGATTATGGAAACTATACCTTTCACGTTCATTTTCACTTCTTGTTTCCACGTTTTTGGACATTCATAAGCGATGTAGATGTCATTTCGCATGATGTAGTGACGAAATTGATTCGAACGCTTGAGTATCTTCTTACTTCCGATACGTTCGCGCCCCTCCTTGTTGAGATAATAAACCTTTTCTCCATCCCTAAAGCTAGACACATATTCTTCAATTCCCTTCATTACACGAGAAGCATTCCTGTCACCGCCAAGATCATGAAGTACCTGGATTTGCTTTCTACTAAGAAAGCCGAGTTTCTTCAAGCTCAAGAGTATACTTTCCGTTCGCGCTTCCTTCATTACTAACTTTTGCATTTTCGTGCTCCTTTCTCGCTCTTATGTTGATATGTGGTTTTATGATGTTATCAATCTGCTTATTATCGATAAAAACAGTCTGTAGGACCTTCTTCTCATTTGTTTGGTATATAGCCCTTCCCTTTATGTTTGGAAGATTCTCTGCGCCACCCTCATCAAGTACAGCACGGCTCCCTGCTTCTGTCTGTAACCTGAAGCAAACACGGGCGCCAATGTTTTGTCTTAGTTGTGATGGTAAGGCTTCATTGGTCGGGTACTGTGTCGCGTATACCAATCGGAATCCCGCTGCCCTGCCGCGACGACCTATATCTACAATGATGTCCCTGCATTCCTGATATGGCGCTATATCGGCTGCTTCATCTACTATGACAAAGTACCTAGTTGGATCCCCAGCTTCTTTTATATCTTCGTATCCTTTTTCTAGTAAGTATTCGTTTCTAGCATTCAGTTTATCTTGCAATTCCTTTAGAGTCTCTTGGGCTTCCTCTGGATTCTTCGCAATTGATTCGACTTGCTTTAGGAATTTGTATCGGTTGAAAGAGAGACCACCCTTCAAATCGATAAGGAATAGCTTCATATTTTCTGATTGGTTGCGTACCAGAGATGTAATGATGAGCTTTAATACATTAGATTTCCCCATATCAGTCATACCAGCCGAGATCATATGTGATAGCTGGTCAAAGTCATGTTTTATAAGTCCATCCCTTGTATAACCAATCGGGACCTCCCAACCTCTACATTGCTTCATCATATCTTCTTCAAACTTCACAAAATCAGGAATTCCTTTCTCATAAACTCGTATTTTAAGCAAACCATCGTAAGACAGCTCAATTTCCTTTCTAACGAGTTTTTTCTTGTTTATGATGTTTTGTATTTGTCTTAAGATATCTTTTCGCAGTCGAAGAGATTTGAAGTCTTGTAGTTTGAAATCATAAACTTTGCTCTTATGATTTAATCCATCTTCTAAATATTGCATCTTTTGTTCGAAATCGGAGAAGCTAAGTCCAAGAGGGATCCTATACGCATATTCAACTACCCAATCATTTTTCGTTTTGCGAAGCAGCTGTATTGTCCTGGTCTCTTTTCCTTCTTTTACTTTTAATCCGCAGTTCGCGCAGATTCTTTGAATTTTTGAGGCATCATTCGTAGCTCCTTTTTGATGCATTTTTGATAGAAAGACTACACCACCAACTGCAGCTGAACTTACTAACTCAAATATCACAAACTCACACCACCCTTCTTTATGTATTCTGCAAGAATAGTCCCTGGAGATTAGAAGAGATAAAAACTGTTATGAATCATTGAAAGTACTAATCTTTTAATGTCTAAAGCAGTATTCTGTGAACGAATTCTATTTGGAATAGGTGAAACGAAGTTTTAAATGACTATCAAATTGGAAGTGATAATCGTAATTTGTTTGGTATGGTAAAAGGTATTTTGTACTGTTTGGTCTTTATGTCAGTTTTTTTCTCGCGTTTAAAAAAATGACGAAAAGGGCAAGCTATGTTTGAGGTGATAGGGGTGTTTGGATTAGGTAAAAAACGTAGTAAATTTGGTAAATGGCTAGACAAACAAGGGATCACACAAGGAGAATTAGAAAAGGCAGCTAAGTTAAGCAGAGGTACGATTTCAAAAGTATGTAATGATAAAGAGTACACACCTAAATTTTCGACTATATCCCAAATCGCAAGGGGATTAAAGAAGTTAGGTAAAAACATAAATGAAGATGAATTTTGGATGTAGCCTTCACTTGTATGAGTGGGGCTATTTTTATTTTTTTGAAAAAACCTCTTCATAAAAGAACATACATTCGTTCGCAATGAGAACTAACGTTCTGTTATTTAGGGGAAATAACGGTGTATGACTATTCAATGTGTCCAAATCGAATCATTCTGTGCGTGGATTTACGAAGCTTTTATGCCAGTGTATCTTGTGTTAAACGTGGATTAGATTATATCCACCTCTAGACCATATTGATTCCCTTTTGATTTAAAGTACTTCTCGTTTATTGGTAAAAACGTTGGAAACATTGTCAAATTTATAAAGTAAGGAACGGGTTGTTCTAATTGTACTTCTAATGTTTTATTATCTACTGCTTTTACCCCCAACTGATCTACAGGTAACTCTTTGTTATATATTTTCTTTGCATTCTTTATATCAAAGAAAAAAAACGAGTATTCTGCCGCTGTATCAGGATTCACAGCCCTTTCCCAAGCAAACACGAAGTCTTCAGCTGTAACAGGCGTTCCATTTGACCATTTCGATTCTCTCAAGTGAAATGTGTACGTTTTTTTATCTTCACTCACATCATAAGATTTTGCCATACCGGGAATTAATTTGTTATCTTCCCCTAGTGTATACAGACCTTCAAACACATTATGCATTACATTCATTGATTCACTATCAGTTGCCTTTGTTACATCCATTGTTGGGATCTCCGCTATATAGGGCAAATGAATAGATTGTTTCGCTTCGCTCTTCCCTTTTGCCGTCACTGGGTTATCTGGGCTACTACATGCAGTCAACAGAAGACTAACCCCTATAACAGAAGAAATCACCGGTGTTACTTTTTTAAACATCTTACTTTCTTCCTCTCTAAATGTGAGGTTTAAATAATTAATTTATCTATATATTGAATTTTATTGTACAACAAAACATAACTCTATCTCTCTTGCTATGCATTCCGACATTTCTTACCCTTATAGATATTTAACCTAAACAATAAACCTCTTTTTCTTTACCACTAAAAACGTAGCATTCTAAAGATTATTGTGTCAATCACTAAAATGTTAATTCAGTTTGGTATGTGAAATTATTATAACTAAATGAAAAAACTTTTATCCAAAACACACATAGTCCCGTATCTATTCATGGAAAATTCGCCACATATAGATTTGAAATAATATTAAATCTGATTTAATATTTTAATGACCTCTTAGAATCCTTCAAAAACTTTACTTTGTCTACCCTCTCTATAAAGTAAATCCTCCCCTTTGTAGAAAGTTTTTTTACAATATGCAGCTTTGAAATAAAATTCGATTGAAAATATTACTCTTCCCTGTTTAAAGATAAATAAGAGAATCCATTTTAAAAATATTATTCAAAATGGATTCTCTTATGAGTAACGTGAAATTAATTTTTATGAAAGGATTATTCTAAAATTCCTGAAACTTGTTAAATCAATATTTAATTGTAAATTAGCAAGAAATTTTAATTAAACTTTATTTTAAACTTACATTTTTTTTTCGTTTTTTTCTTTCTTTTCTTTCTCTTCTTTCTCTTCTTTCTCTTCGTTTTTTTCTTTCTTTTCTTTCTCTTCTTTCTCTTCTTTTTTCACCTTTGCTTTTTCTTCCAATTCATCATAAGCATTTTGATATTGAAGCATTCTAAATTGCAAGAACTTATAACGATCCCATGTTTTAAAAATCTTTGCCATATATACGATAAAAAGAACCATTATTGCAATTAAATAAGCTGTTTTATAATAGGATATACTGCTCAAATCATCAAATAGAAAAGTGAAATTTTTTAAATCCGTATTCAACAATAACCCCGAAAGAAATACAATTATTGGAATTGGTGAAAATGACTTTAGTAAGTCGAGCAATAATTTCGCTCTTTCTATATTTATATTATAATTATTAATAAATACCTTAATTTCTCCACGAGCATTAGGAGAATCTTTTAAATCTCTGATATGGCTAACAATATTCAAAAGTGACTCTAATTCTTCATAATATTTTCGTGTATCAAAAAAATAGATAAAAAGAGCAGAAATCACCACCACAGCTCCCCATATATATCCAAATTTAAGTTCAAGTAAATAAGCAAGTATACATTCTATAAATATGATAGCTAAAAAATATTTCAAAAAATGTTTAATTGACTTATTCCTTGCAAATTTTGTATTACGATCTAATTCATCTAATAAATCAACCCCATAACCAGTTCCTTTAAAGCTTTTTTGTTTATCAGTCACAATTCTATCCCTCACTAATTATCTTATAAGTATTTTTGTCTCTGGGTAATATTATAGAAGTTACAAATCGTCCATCTCCATTTCCCTATCATCTAATATAAAAAGATATTTAATTATTTGTATTATATAATAAAATAAAGGAAAAGGGGGCTATATCTACATTTGCATCTCAACGAGTATGACTATACACATAAATTTCTGTTCAAAACAATTATATACCAAGAGTACACCCATTAATGAATGTACTCATTCCCAAAGCTTCCACCAGGATTTCTTTTTTGCTGCCGCTATTTCTTCCTGGGCTGATACAATAGTACGTTTTGCTTCTTGAATCTCTCTGACCATCTTCATAAGATTATCATCCCTTAGCTCCAACCTCTTTTCTATCCTTTCTTCACGTTCCTTCCGATCCTTCATATCTTCCATTATTAATTTATTTCTCTCTTTAATATCCTCTTCGATTAATTTATTTTTTTGATCTATACGATCCCCTAGTCTCTTTTCCATTTCTAATAGATTTGCTTGCTGCACCTTATTGATTTCTTCTATCATAGCGCTATATTGTTGCTGGAATTGATATTGCATTTGATAAGGAACGGGATCTGTATCCTGGGACACCGCTTTCCTATCAGCGATTCCAAACTGCTTTGCAATCATTTTCGCTGCTTTTTCTAAAGTCATACCATCCTGCTTACTCAACTCTACTAACTGTTCAATAAGTACAACATCAAACTCTGTATATTCTCTTCTCCCTCTACTATTCTTTCTTACATCATAACCTTCACGCTCAAGAACATCCGAATACTTTCTAAGTGTGCTGCCGCTTACTCCTAAACGACTATAAACCTCATTGCTGGTATATACTATCTCCGCTTCTGACATAGCGCTACGCCACCTCCTATAAGGAAAATTCCATATCAAAGGTCTAATACCTCTTAAAATCCATCGACGAAGCTCGCACGGTCTTTGCTATGTTTTGTCGGTTTTTAGACTATCCATAGCGCTATAACTAATGGCAAAATTTTATTAACTTTACCATACTTAAAACGGTTAAACTTTTTCATGAGAACATAACCAAACATAGAATTAAATTGATACAATAAGATCTATAAGAAATCTTTTGATTTGAGGAAGAAGGAGAAACATGACCTACATATATCCGAATAACGAGTTTCAAAAAATATGGGAATCAAATCCATTAATTGTTATGGACACGAATGTAATTTTAAATTTATACCGGTACTCCCCAGACACGACTGAACATATTTTGAACGTTTTAAATTCATTTCCAAAGCATCAACTTTGGCTTCCTTCACAAGTTATTGAGGAATATACACAAAATCGAGAAGTTGTGATTACAGAAGCATTTAATAAATATAAAGCAGTAACTACAGAGATTAAACGAATTATAACTGACACTGAGAATAGTCTTTATAAACAATTTACAAGATTTAATAAGTTTAGTTTTCCAAAAGTCAAAGAGTTAAGTGCAGATACATATAAAGCAATAGAAAATATGAAAATGGCATCCGAAAAATACGCAAACGAAATTAAACATGAAGTAGAAAAAAATAGACAGATGCTTATAGATGATAACGTGAAAACATTTGTAGATGAGCTAATTTCTTTTGATTGTGTTGGTAGACCTTTTGGTATGTCTAAGTTACTAAATGTATTTAGTGAAGGGGAATTGCGGTATAAGTACAAAATACCCCCAGGATATATGGATGATCAAAAAGATAGTCAAAAAAAATTTGGTGATTTAATTCTATGGAAACAAATATTAGAACAAGCGAATTTATTTCAACAACCAATAATTTTCCTCACTCTTGACACTAAAAAAGACTGGTGGGTTTTAGATAAAAATAAGATTCCTGTACGACCTAGAGATGAGTTATTCGTAGAGTTTAAAGAGCATTGTAAGAAACCACTTGCCATTATGCACTTTAATGATTTTATTGACAAAGCTTCTAAGCTTATTAATATGGTTGATTACAAAACAAATTTAGAGATGAATGCTACAGCATATGGGATGCAATTCATTGATCATGTAGATTGGGAACGTTTATTAGATAGAGATGGATTAATGGATTATCTAGTACAAAATGATATAATTCTAAATTACTTTAACAATGTACCATTTTATATTGAATTATATGAAGTATATCAACCCGATTTAAAGGTTAATTCAGTTAGCATTTCACAGAATGTAGTTGTGATGGAAGGTTCTTTTGAATCCCAAGTTGTCATTTCAATTACTGAAGAGTATTCTAAAAATTATTCATGTGAATCTTATGCCGATATTACCTTTTCAGGTTCTATTACCTTTGAATTTGAAACTAATTCTAAAGCAGAGGAAGATATTTTAGATTGGGACACACTGACTACTGAAATTGGAGGGTTCGAAATCTTAGACTATGCATTTGATCTTAATGAAGAAAGAGATGTACCGGAAGAAGAACGATGCAAGGATTGCGGAAACCCAAATGCTTCATATCATACAAAAATGTACAATGAACCAATATGTGAACGTTGCAGTGGTAATTATGATGTATGCCCTGATTGTGGATTTTTATTAAAGCATGGTACACTTTCAGGGAGCTATTGCAAGAGTTGTGAAATAAATCACTCCCGATAATACTTAAAAATAACAACTAAATTATACGGGTGAAAATCCCAATAAATCATTAAAAGATCTCATTAAAATTAAAGGGATCTTTTTTTATTATATTTTAAATCCTCCTTCATAAAAGAACGTAAGTTCGTGTACAATAAGAACGAACGTTCTTTTGTTTTAGGGAGGGATCACGATGTATGACTATTCAATCCTACCGAATAGAATCATCTTATGTGTAGATCTACGAAGTTTCTACGCTTCAGTTAGTTGCATCAAAATGGGATTAGACCCAATGCATACAAAATTAGCTGTAGTCGGTGATGTGAATAGAAATGGTTCAATTGTTCTAGCTGCAACCCCACCATTAAAAGCATTGGGTGTAAAGAAGATGGCAAGATTATACGAGATTCCTCGTAGAAAGGACATTCTTGTTGTAAATCCAATTATGAGTACTTACATTAAATGCTCCAATTACATTACAAAGTTAGCTTTACAGTACGTACCCATCGAGGATTTCCACCAATATTCCATTGATGAATTTTTCATGGATATTACCGATAGTATTCATTTATTTGCCCAAGATCCATATGAATTCGCCATGAAATTTAAGCGTGAAATATACGAACATACACGAATTGAATGTACCATCAGAATTTCTTGTAACCCCTTGATGAGTAAGGTTGCTCTAGACATTGAAGCAAAAAAGAACAAAAACGGAATTGCTTTTTGGAATTACGAGGATGTACCTACCAAACTATGGAGCATACGACCCCTTAATAAATTTTGGGGTATATCATATAAAACAGAAGAAAAGTTAAATAGAAAGGGAATACACTCTATTGGAGATTTAGCCAACTATCCCCTTAAATACTTAAAACAGAGTTTCGGCAAGATTGGAGAAGAATTACACTTACATAGCAACGGCATTGATTTCAGCCGTATATCGGAGAAATACGTCCCTGCTACAACTTCAATCGGAAAAAGCCAAATTCTAATGCGTGACTATACGATAGAAGAATTTCCGATTGTTCTACTGGAACACATTGAAGAAGTCTGTTATCGCCTTAGAAGGCAAAATAAACTTGCTCAAACCGTTCAATTCTCTGTTGGTTATAGCAAGAGTTATAACGGTGGTATTAGAAAAACACATACTTTAAGCCGTCCAACTAACTTAACAATGGATATTTATAAGATTTGTACATACTTTTTACATCAACAATATACTGGAGAACCCATCCGCAGCATAAACATTTCTCTAACGAATCTAATTCGAGAAGGCGATGAACAAATTTCTCTTTTCGATAATGTCACACAACGAGAACAAGAAGTAAAACTAACAAAAGTAATGGATGAAATACGCACAAGGTTTGGGAAGAACAGTATTTTGCGGGGGATTTCCTACACGCATAGCGCCACAGCTAGATACAGAAACACACTAATAGGGGGACATAAATCGTGAACAACGCTAATATGCCAAAAGGCAGAAAAATGGTCAAATGGACTCCATTCGCAGCAATGCCTGAACAGTTTGCTGGCATTCGTGAAATCATCAAGGCGAAAAACAAAGTAACTCGGCCGATCTTAACAGATGAAGAAAAAGAACTAATTGAGAACATGTTGCTATGTTCCTTATTATCTGAAGAAGAAATACTAATTACATATTATGAAGATGGTTATTTACTCTCTAGCTATATGACTGTTGTTGGTATTGACCAGCAAAATAGTGCTGTCATATGTACCGATGCTTTTTATAATAAGATGACACTGCGATTTTCTAATATAATAGACGTAAAATAGAATCGATTTAAGTGATTAGGATTGAATAGTTATAAAGGAGTGTATAAAATGCAAGGGAATCAGATAAGAAAGAATACAGTAAGAACGGTTATTGATAATAATATAAATAACTATCCCTATTTAAATATACCTATGATTATCAACGAAAAAGATGGAATGATTTACGAGGTTTTAAACGCTGGTTTCCATAATAATGATGCAGCAGCAATGATAACAACAGACGGTTTCGCTACAACTAGGGTAAATACACCAATCGTATCAATAAAAAACAATGATCGTAGCATTCAATTATACCGCTTACCTTTAGAACTTGAATATTGGGTACTTTCTTGTATGCGTGCTGCTTCAACAGGGAAAAATCCATTCCCATGTAAAGTTACTTTTGGAATCATTGACACTAAATTTCATGTGGAATTTAGATGAAATTTAACCGGTTCACTATACGTAAGGAACCGGTCGCTCAATTTATTACTTTTTCATTGAATCCCTATCTAGATTAGTAAGGTTTGTTTTTTCTTTAAGTTCCATACATAATCCCCTGTTAATGTGATATTCCACTTTGTGATGTAGTCAGTAATTTTCTTGTTTTCAAACTCCCATTCCCTTATATATATCCTAACTATATAAAAAGCCTCAAAAAACTTTGTTTTTTGAGGCTCGGATAATTGTTTAGTATAGACGTTTCAATACTTGTTTCATTTCTGGTTTGATGTTAATACTTGAACGGATTTCTTTTGCTTTTTGTTCCGCTTCTTCCACGTTAGATGCATGCCCTAATTCTACTAGTAATCCGGTTGCAACTGTACCTGTACGATTACGTCCACCGGAACAATGGAAAAATACTTTCTTATCTTGTTCAACAGCTTCTTTGACCGCTGCAATTGCAGTTTTTACTGACTCATCTTGTCCCTCTACACCTTCTACAATCGGATAAGCATGACGTGTAGTTTCTGTTGGAAATCCTTCTGGTTCTTCTCCTCCGGCACGTAAATCAAACACCTCAGTGATCCCATGCTTTTTTACTGCTTCTTTTATCGCATCCACTCCACCAATATATACTTTTCCTTTTACGAGTTCGTGATAGTTAGTCATGTTTGTTAGTCTCCTTCAATTATTATTTAGCAGCAGTTAGATCCGCCACTGATAACAAGGCCTGCACCCTGTTGATCTTCTACATAGTCTAGTGTCAATGTATTTACTAATTCAACAACCTTTGGATCCATAGCAACTTGAATACCGTTTACTGTTTCTGTGACATCATTTTCTTGTGCTTCGCCTAAATTAATACCGTAGCTAGGACCACAGCATCCAGCACCATCAAATGTAAAACGTAATGTTGTAACACCATTTTCTTTCATAGCATTTTCAATAAATTCTTTTGCTTTATCTGTAATATTCATTTTCATTTCTCCCCTTTATAGTAACTGATTAAAAATGTTTTATTTCACTAAAGCTTTAAGCTTCTCATATCCCACA
This sequence comes from Bacillus luti, assembly GCF_009739945.1. Classification (NCBI taxonomy): domain Bacteria; kingdom Bacillati; phylum Bacillota; class Bacilli; order Caryophanales; family Bacillaceae; genus Bacillus; species Bacillus luti. Next base: position 20,445 of record NZ_CP040339.1, read on the forward strand.
ATATCATCCGATTGCCAAGGAATGATAACACAGTTATTTTGTGATTCCTTTTGAACCGCTTGAATCCATTGTACTTCAGACTGCGCTCTTCCTCTTAACACAGAATCACTTGTATGTGTTGCATAAAAACTTTGATTGATAACCCACCATTTCGGATTAATATCTGCACGTTTTAAGTCTTCTTGTAGACGGCTTGCTTCATGTACTGGCGTAGCCTCCGCTAATGTTACGATGACAACACTTGTTTCCTCTGGATTACGAAGACGCGGTAATAAGTTCTTCACAGACTGTGGTACTTCACCAGAAGAGCGTGCAATCTCCTTATGATACGTTTGTGCCGCATCCAACAACAATAACGTATGACCCGTTGGCGCTGTATCAATAACTACAATTTCATCATTTGCTCTTTCAACAATATCCGCTAAAGCACGGAAAACTGCGATTTCTTCTGTACAAGGAGAACGTAAATCTTCTTCTAAATACGCTAAACCTTCTTCATCAACCGTATCTTTTGCTTGCTCTATGACTTCCTTACGATAGTTTTCAACTTCTACTTTTGGGTCAATTCGGCTTATCGTAATATTCCCTTGTTCTCCATGCATGACATAATCAATATGTGCTGCAGGATCAGTTGTAGTTAAGTATACATGGTGTCCTTTTTCAGCCAGACCAACTGCAATTGCAGAAGCTACCGTAGTCTTTCCGACACCACCTTTTCCCATTGTAAAAATTACTCGTTTTCCTGATTCTGAAAGATTAGTAATCAATGTCTGAAGTGAAGGAATAGAGACAGTATCTGCTTCTTCATTCGAAATCGAGAGATTTTCCATTGGTTGAACCAGTTTTCTCATATTCTCTATCCCAGTAACATTAAACGGTACTAATGGAATTTCATAAGTAGGAAGATTTTTTAATTCTTCTGCCATGTTTTCTAATGCGCGTGATTGTCTCTTATACAATGCATTTGAGACATCATCATTTTGCACATAGTCTTTCAAGATACCATTTACAAGTAGAAATTGATTACTAACACCAATTTCTTTTAATTCATGAGCTGCTCGTTCCGCTTCTTGCAATGGAGAACTATCTGGTCGTGTGACAAGCAATAACATTGTTTGGCTCGGATTAGATAGTGCCTGAACCGTTTGACTATATAACTCTTTTTTATCACCAAGTCCTGCTAATGGTCCTAAACAAGAAGCTCCATGAGTACTTTCTTCTAGGAAACCACTCCAAGCCGTAGGAAGTTGAAGAAGGCGTAACGTATGACCTGTTGGCGCTGTATCAAATATAATGTGATCGAATTTCGATGTTAATTCTTTATTTGTAAGTAACGTAGAGAATTCATCAAATGCAGCCATTTCTACAGTGCAAGCTCCGGATAATTGCTCTTCCATCGTTGCAATAACAGTATTAGGGAGCTTGCCACGGTATGGACCAACAACACGTTCTTTATATTCATGGGCTGCTGTTTCAGGATCCAAGTTAGCTACTTGTAGATTCGGAACACTTGGAATTTCTTTCGGTTTATTCGTAAGTTCTATTTCAAACACATCTTGTAAATTAGAAGCTGGGTCAGTACTTATTAATAAAACTTGTTTCCCCATATCAGCTAACGTAATAGCTGTAGCACATGCAGTAGATGTTTTTCCAACTCCGCCTTTACCAGTAAAGAATAAAAATGGTGTGAATGCTATTGTTTTTGGATTATATAAGTTTGTCATTGCCTTTCACTTCTTTCTCTATTTTTTCACGTTTAACTTTAAACGTACGACTGGCTTTTGACTCAACTCTTCTTTTGTTACATCTGTTAATTGTTCAAGTTCTTCATTTGTAAGATGACCTTTTTCTTTTACTACTTTTCCATCTACCAAAGTTACAGGTAACACGTCTGGTCCTTTGTCCGTTAATAGTTGACTGATAACAATATTATTAGCAAATGCATCTGGTTCACTTGCAAGGTTATAACGAGTAACATCCATACCTTTATTCTTTAAATTGTTCACAGCAACTGAAATACGAATTAATTCCGGATCAACACTTGGTCCACAAACTCCAGTAGAACAACACATTGCAGGATCAAAAATTTCAATCTTTTTCATCTTTGATTTCTCCCCTTCTTTATAAAATAAGCCGAGAAGATTCTCGGCTTATTTTGTTTTCAATTATTCTCCTGTTTCAGCAAACTTTTTAATACGTCCACCAATCTCATCGCGAACTTTTTGGAATACAGACCACTCTTGACCAGCTGGATCATCAAATCCCCAGTGTACTCGTTTTACATGTGGTGGTGTTGTCGGACATACATCATTTGCGTGACCACAAAGTGTTACAACTAAATCTGATTTGTCTAAAATGTCACGGTCAATGATATCAGATGTTTGGTCCGTAATATCAATGTCTACTTCTTTCATTGCTTTAATTGCATTCGGATTTACTCCGTGTGCCTCAATACCTGCAGAAAGTACATTCCATTTGTCACCTAAATATTTTTTGCCCCAAGCTTCTGCCATTTGGCTACGACAAGAGTTTCCTGTGCATAAGAAGTAAATTATTTTTTTGTTTTCCATGATAATTCCACCTTTTTATGAATAGTTATTTTGATTGTGTTTGAAAGTATTTACGTTGGAACCAAAGCGCAACATTGACAAGTGCAATCATAACTGGCACCTCAACTAAAGGTCCGATAACTGCTGCAAACGCTGCACCTGACTGAATTCCAAATACACCTACAGCTACTGCAATCGCTAATTCAAAGTTGTTACTTCCAGCTGTAAATGCTAATGTTGTTGATACCCCATAACTTGCACCGATTTTTTTCCCCATAAAGAAAGAAATAAAGAACATCACTACAAAATAAATGAGTAATGGGATCGCAATACGCACAACATCAAATGGTACGCTAATAATAGCTTCACCTTGTAATGAGAACATCACAATAATTGTAAATAATAATGCGATTAATGTAATTGGGCTGATTTTGGGAATGAATACTTTTTCGTACCACTCTCGCCCTTTTGTTTTTACAAAAATAAAACGTGTTAACATTCCTGCGATGAACGGAATTCCTAAATAAATAAAGACTGATTTTGCAACCTCTGCCATTGTAATATCTACAACAGCTCCTTCAATTCCTAACCATTCTGGAATGACTGTTACAAACACATAAGCGTATACTGAGAAAAATAACATTTGGAATACAGAGTTAAAAGCAACTAATCCTGCCGCATACTCCGTATCACCTTTCGCTAAGTCATTCCATACGATAACCATCGCAATACAACGAGCTAAACCAATCATGATTAAGCCCACCATGTATTCTGGCTTATCCTGTAAAAATATAATTGCCAAGGCAAACATAAGAATAGGACCAATAATCCAGTTTTGTACCAGTGATAATACCAATACTTTTACATCTTTAAAAACGCGCCCCATCTCTTCATAACGAACTTTTGCTAATGGAGGATACATCATTAAAATTAACCCAATCGCAAGTGGTATAGAGGTTGTTCCTACTTGTAAGCTATTCATTCCCTCAACAAATCCAGGGGATATATAGCCAACTCCAATTCCTACTGCCATTGCAAGAAAAATCCAAAGGGTTAGATATCGATCTAGGAAAGACAGACGTTTTTTCCCCGTGTTGCTCATCCTTCTCACTTCCCTTTCTAACTATTTATTAACAACCACACCGGAGTGTAGGATTGCTCTTCTCAATTTGTTTAATTTTCTCTGTTTGGTCTGGTACATGTGCTAAAATATCTTCTAAAAGCGTGTATAAATCACTTGCTTGATTTAAAGAATAATAAATCCACTGACCTCTACGCTCTTCCTGCACTAAACCTAAATCCTTTAACTTTCGAAGATGCTGACTGATAGAAGGTTGACTCATATCAAATACTTCGAGAAGTTCACAGACACAGCATTCACGTTGTTTAAGGATTGATACAATTGTTAATCTTGTTTTATCTCCTAATAGTTTCAGTAATTGGGATGCTCTTGTTACCTCTACAGCTGTTTTTTCCATATCTACACCTACCTTGTTATAATTACATAAGCATATGCTTATGTATTGTGTAAAAATAAAGTGAATTATTCTTTTAAGTTACTTTATTCTCTCTTTCAAAATAAGTATATAACTATTTACTTATATGTTCAACTGAAAACTCTCACCTTTACAGAATCTTTACATTGGATTTCCTTATTTAAAATTTGCACTCTTTTTCTTATCCCAAAAGATATAAATGATAAATCCTATAGGTCCTGTTAAAAAAATAAAAATTAACCATATCAGAAAGTGCTGCTTACTAATTTTATTTTTCCGATATTCGAGCGTGACATATGAACACATGTAAATTATTAACAGATACATACCTACAATTAACAATTGATCCAACAAACCTATTCCTCCATTCTTTTTAATAAATAATCATTTGCCCCTTTTTAAAATCATAACATAAGTAAATAATTATATGTCTATACAATTGGCGTTATATCTTATAAATCCCCTGCCAAATCCACTAAGAGTTTATATTACCATTACCTACGAGAGTTATTCTCCCTATAAAACTAAGGGATATGAAGTATATTATTTAGTTGAAGTTCTAACATACGAAATTGTAAACAATTGCATTATAAAGGTATTTACATACTCATCGCATCTAATGTGTAAATACCTTTACCATTTAAAATTCAGATACAACTTTATTTATTCTACAGATAATAATTTTTCCATGATCATCACATCTACATGCTCGCCGTCCATTATTCCCTGCTTTTCAAACACTCCTACTTCACGATAACCCACTTTACGATATAGCCCTTGCCCTAGATTATTAAAAGAAAAAGTAAATAAAACAAATTTATAGAATTCATTTTTCTGTCCGGTCTTTTCTAAAGCCAAAAGTAATTTTTGCCCCAAACCTTTTCCACGATATTCTCTCTTTATGTATATAGATAGCTCCCCTACACCTCGATAAGCACATCGATGACTATATGGATTAATGGAAGCCCAACCGACAATATGAGAATTCTCTTCCATGACAATTACCGAATATCTTTTTTCTCGTTGAAATAGCCATTCCATCACATATTTAGCTGTTTTTATTTCTGTCTCTAAAGTCGCAATACGATCTTCGATACCCTCATTATAAATAGTCATAATTTCTTGTGCATCTTGTTCGGTTGCTTTTCTAATCTCCATACTTATCTCTCCCTTATATCCCTTATTTACCTCATATTTTTAAGTAGCTTATTAGCTTTCTCACAACAAATTTAGCATCTGATCCAACTCCCCTTAATGTCGCAGAAGAAAACGAACGCTGACCTTCCAAGCCAACATAATACACCCCTTGGACTTCTGTACTTACACCACCTATTTGTAAAGGGTTTCCTTCTGAGTCCAGTGCTCCAATAGCATTGAAGTAAGAGAGATTAGGATGATAGCCCGTTGCGAAAATGACCGTATCGATTGGCTCCTTCTTCCCATCCGGCCAAACTACACCATCGGCGTAAAAAGATGTAAACATAGGCTTTTGATCTGGATTCCCCCTAGCTAATCGTTCCTTGTAATCACCTAAATCGATGACTCCACCTGAACTCGGTGCGGTTTTTCCAAATCTCCAAAACGGAAAGGTATCTATGCCTAATACCTTAAGCCAAAAATGTAAATCCTTCCCCCACACTTTTTGTTTCATGAGTTGAACAGGCTTTCGTACAGCTAAAGATACTCTACTTACATTGGCCAGTTCAAGCGCAATTTGGACAGCTGAATTTCTCCGCCCCACCACCACTACTCTTTGATTGATATAATGATTCGGACTCCGATACATAGCGGAATGTATAATATTCCCCTTGAATTTCTCTTGATCCTTTATTATCGGATTAAACGGACTGTGGAAAGAGCCAGTTGCATTTATAATAGTTCTAGTCAGAAATGTCTTTCCAGAGACTGTTTGAACTTTAAATATTTCATCTTCTCTTTCTACAGATACAACTCGCTGATTTGTCATTACTGGCAGTTGGAATTTTTCCGCGTAATTTTGCAAGTAATCAATTACTTCATTCCTCGTAGGATAATCATCGGGACGTGCTGGGAATTTCATTCCAGGTAACGATGAAAAACGTGCCGGAGAAAACAATTTCAGGCTATCATAATAGCAAGGCCAAGACCCTGCCGCCTGCTCACTCGCTTCTAATATTAAAAATTGTAATCCTATTTTTTGAAGGTGATAACCGGATGCAAGACCAGCTTGCCCTCCTCCGATTACAATGGAATCTAATATTTCTTTCATCTTTATCCCACCTTTTGATTTTATTTGCATTTTGCAACTAATAAAGAAAAGGAATTATTTCTCTGAGAACTTACAGCATAAATTGAATTCGATATCGATGCGCTCAACGATAAAACGATGACAGTCTCTAAATTCATTCATATATGAGAAGATTCCATGTGAATATTCATTTACTTGTCAATCAATTGTCCGTGCTGCATAATCCTCTTTAAAATGTATTTAATTAAGTTGTTTCAATTCCTGATAAGCTTCAAGGAAGTTCTGATAAGTTTCCTCTCCTAAACTATTAACTTGGAGTCCAAACATACTTTGAAAAAGATAATCTTTTGCTTTTTCAACGTTACATTGGTGGGCATTCATTATTAATCGCATATAGGATAAAAAATAACTCTTTTTCAACTTACCTGCATGATTAATAATCATTTCATTGTGTTCTCCTTTCAAACTTAATTATTCTGTAAGGAGACGTAATATAAATTACTACTCCTTACAGGTACTTTCCTTAAGAACACGAATCTGTTCCACAGCATGAATCATTTACTTTGTTAGAACTTAAATTTAAGCTACAAACACCAGTCTCCGGCAAATCAAGTTCAACTTTTTCTGCTGATTCATAGTCTCCAGTAAGATACGCGACGATAGATCTAACTTGTTCATAACCTGTTGCCATTAGAAATGTCGGTGCCCTACCATAACTCTTTGAACCTACAATGTAGAAGTCTTTTTCCGGTTGGCGAAGTTCTTTTTCACCGTGAGGTCGAACTGTACCACAGCTATGCAAATTAGGATCAATAAGTGGTGCTAAGGTTGCTACGCTTTCAGTAGCAGAATCAATAGAAGTACGTATTTCACTTATTATAGATAAGTTAGGACGATTACCTGTATTTACAATCATCTCATGAACATCAGTAATTTTTATTTCTTGTTCATCTTGATGACCTACAATGTCCATTCCATCCTTTGTTCTAACTACGTGTTGAATTTTATATGGTGTGATTACTTCCACACTTCCTTCATCAACTAATTGATGAATACGGCTACCTAAGGTACCACGTGCTTCCAGAGCATCTTTTTCCTCTCCACCATAGGCTTCCTCCGCACGTTGTTTCCTCATGATCCAAACAATATTAGTTTTTGGATTGGATTCTTTTAATTTTGCTAACTCCAATAAAGCATTGATTGCGGAATGACCACTTCCAACAACGGCTACTCGCTTATTTGCATATCGTTTTTGCTCTTTCCCTAAAATATCTGGAATCCCATAAAAAATATGTTTTTTGAGAGATTGTTCTTCTTTCAACCAAATACCATTAGAATTTGCAGGATTCGGATTTCCCCACGTACCTGAAGCATCTAACACCGCTCTAGCTTCATAAATTTGAAGTACACCTTCTTTTTCTGTATAGATCATGAATGGCATTTTTTCACGATTCGCTGTTTTCATTTTATCTGTATCTTTCCTACCTATAGATAGTACTTTAGTATTCAAGTGGATAAATGGTTTAATTTCTGGAAGGTTCGCAAGCGGCTGTAAGTATTGTTCTACAATTTCTTTTCCTGTTGGTAATGCTTTTATGTCTGGTGATTCCCAACCATGCTGCTCAAGGAGATCCAAAGCCGCTTTATCTATGTTATATTGCCAAGATGAGAATAGTCGCACATGACCCCATGTAAGAATGTTTGATCCTATATTTTCTCCAGTTTCTAATAAGATAAATGATTCACCATGTTTTGCTAAGTGTGCTGCCGCTGCCAACCCTACGGGTCCGCCCCCAATAATGGCTATTGGTAACTGTTTTATCCTCTGCATATCAGTATTGTTTTGTAATGTTTGATTTTCTGTTCCGCAACACTCTTGTACTTTGAATGAAAGTTGAATAGGTTTCATAAAAAAATCCTCCTTATTTTATCTAAAATTGTAAGTGTAGTTCGTTAATCAGATTCCTTAAATCAAGAAAAATTGATTTAATATATATTAAAATGCTATTTCGTCCCAATCAAAGTTATGACATAGGACGAAAAATACAGCATAATTGCTCAGATAATAGTGCATCTACTTCTTTTTTATTAATGTTATAGTAACTCCATGTTCCTTTTGTTTCTTTCGTAATAAGGTTCGCATCAAGTAAAAGTTTTAAATGGTACGAAAGTTTTGATTGTGGTAATTCAAGAACACCAGTTAAATCACATACACAAGTTTCTCCACGCTGACACAATTCGTACAAAATGTGTAACCTTTTTTGATCTGCCAATGCTTTAAACTTCTTTTCATACGTTTCAAAGGTTTGGGTAGTTGATTGAGTGTACAATTTAATTTCTTTCATGGTAATTTCCCTTCATCAATTTTTTTTGATATTTATAATATATACGCCTTTCATTACTTTTACAACTAATAAATCAAAAAAAATCGATTTATTAGTCGCAAAAATTATTTAGTTTGTAAAGCTCTTATAAATGATTTTATAAACGTTTATTTTTAATAAATCCCTTTAATTGAGGTAACAAATGCAAGGAGATTACCAAACGTGGCGAATATTTATGTATATATACGTGTAAGTACAAAAGATCAAAATGAACAAAGTCAATTACACAAGATGATGGAACGAGGGATAGAAGCTCGACGTATTTTTATCGATAATGCAAGTGGACGACATTTCGATCGGCCCCAGTATCAATTATTACAAAAAATATTAAGTACAGTTGATATTAAAAAGACAAGCATCAAAATGTGCTTGCCTTTTCTTCTAACGACGATGTTCCACAAGATCAATTACACCTAAAACAACGTGAGCTAAACCAAATCCAAATACTGTATTTGCAATCATCTTATTAGATCCACGAGTCTGCTTCAAGGCATAACCCGCAGCTGTAACTGCTGTACCTAATGTAGTTGGAATTAATCCTTCACGAATATTCATAGTAACGTCCTCCTAGTATCGCAGTTAGTAATCCTGCTTTAATACTTTAGAATTAAAGTACTAAAACAAGTATTAGTATTTTCCTGTCTTGTGAAAATATGTGGAGTTATTTTATATATCTTCATTTAATTATGATACAGAGTAACTAAAAATGTTAATGCGTAAGTTGTTTTAATACATTTACATGTTCCCTATCTTTATCTAATCCATATCGTGTGTGCAATACCATCAGTTAATTTCTTGTTATATCATGTCTCTAAATCCTTTCTCCTCTTACACTCACCTTTATATAAATATCATTTTTGTTTAATCAATTCCCATTAGGTTCATACTAACTTTTGTTTAAAAAATATAAGAAATGGAGTTGGATTAAATATGCCATTTGAAGGTAGAAATTCTACAGAATCTGCACTTCTTCATTATAAGTATGGTTTGGGTTTATTTACTGAGAAGATGCCTAAACTAGCCGAACAATTTAATTCCTTTACAGAGGAATGCTTTAAAGAAGGCACCTTATCAAAAAAGCAAAAACAGTTAATTGCTTTAGGTATTAGCCTTTATTCTCAGGATGAATATTGTATCATTTATCACATTAAAGGATGTCTAGATTAAGGAGCTTCAGAACAGGAGATCTTTGAGGCGGTGGGAGTGACAGCTGCATTTGGTGGTGGTACTACTATGAGTCAGGCAGTAACTCTTGTACAAGAGTGTATGCAAGAGTTAAAGCTGTAATAGGAATATCATCATGGATTGAGGAATATATTTCTCCAGTTCCTGTGTTACTATCCTTAATTCATACTGGGGTACCGCCAGTATGAATTAAGGATAAAAAACAAGTTAAGTTTTTTTCCGAAATGCTAGCGGTACCCCAAGATATTTAACAAATATCTGTTTTATAGTTTATTGGTGAACACAACCATACTTTCATTTTATATATGTAAATTCCTATCGAATATAAGTATACGCATTTATGTAAGAATGCTACATTCTTCTCTATTTACCTATACTTATATTTTAACTAATTAATTATGATGTAGATATTAATTTAAAGTTATTTATACGAAATAACTAAATGGATTTTTTAGGAAGAGAAAATGATAAACCATTCCGTTTTCTTAATTCACATAATTTTCAAAATTAAAATCTATGGATGTTAATATTTGTTATATAATAAACTTGTCAAAGCATTACCCCTGTAGTTACTATGATGAATCTGTAAGATAGTTTATTTGTCCCGTATATTCACCGTAAAACAAATTTAACGATGAATATTTGTCATATCTGTACATACTTTTCACATCAACAATATACTGGCGAACGCATTCATAACATAAACATTTCTCTAACGATTCTAATCCTGGAAGGAGAGGAACAAATTTCTCTTTTGGATAACATACCGCAGCGAGAAAAAGAAATGAAGTTAACGAAAATAATGGATGAACTACGTGAAATTTTTGAGAAGAACAGTATTTTACGTGGAATTTTCTACACGCATAGCGCTACAGCTAGATACAGAAACACGCCATTATGTTCCTTATTATCTGAAGAAGAAATATTAAAACAATAGAAATGTCTATTTATATTCAGTCCTTCAACTTTATATATATCGTATTTGCCAACCAGCTTTTTTAAAATCCTCTTCATGTCCATCAATAGTTTTTTGCCTCATGGCCAAACAAAGAAGGTGGGTAGGTCGAGTTAGCCCAACATAGGCTACACTTAAAGCCGCTGGTAATTCCTTACCTTTTGGGGAAGTATGTTTTTTCTTTAAATACTCCTGTATTCTCATCAAATCATACTGTTTAAAATATGTCTCTAAATACAGTGTTGCTGTATGGGTTTCGCCCTTTACATTATGAACTGTATCTAAGCTAACTATTATTTCATTATTTGTATCTTGATAGATAAATATATTTCTCTGATTTGCTTCAGCTAAATCTTCACAAGTTTCATTTTCTTTTTTATTACAAAATTCTTTCAAGGAAGTACTTATATGCTTATTTTCTTTTAAAAAAGGTAGAAACTTCTTCATAATAAATGTAGCCATTTCATCATTAATATCTTCACCATTCTGAACCTTTAAAATCCATTTTGCTATATAGGTATTTAAGTTGACTACCAGATTCTTATTTCGTTCTTCTAACTTCTTTAGCAGTTTTTTTTCTGAGTACCATTTACCATCAATTCTAATATTCTCAATTCTCATTGCGTGCAACAAGCAATTAATTATTAGTTTGCGACAATCACTCACATTAAGATCTTCAAACTGCGAAATTGCCTGTAAATAACCACCTAAAGATTTATAACTTTTTTTTATTTTATCATTTCCACTTTTAATATAAGAGGGAAAATAGCTCGGAATCGTTATGTGCCCTTCATTGTGAACTTTAGCAACCCTACCAACTGCCTTGAAAATCTTTCTATCCTCGTTATGTAGGTTATTATCAATAATTATCTTAGAGAATGTCGGTAACACTTTTCCAATATTTGAATCATTAAATACAAGTATTATAGGGGAGATATTGTTTATATTTGAGTTTCCTTTTATATTTTGTGGTTTAACACATACTTTATCTATACACTCTGCAATTGATGTTGAAAATCGTTTACTTTCATCCAAAGAAAGGGCATTCTTTGGTTTCCAACATATTTTATCACTTGGGTTTTCGAATATTGCTTGGTTTTCATCTCCAATACATTGAATACTTACTTGTTCTTTATCGAAGATACTGTTTAATAATTCCATCTGAAGACTTGAGGTATCTTGCATTTCATCCATAAATAAAAATCTAAATCGAGCAGAAAATAAATTCTTTATTTCAGGAAATTCTCTTAAAAATTTAAAAGCCAATACATATGCATCATAATATGAAAGGATTCCTTTAGCAAAGAGCTCCTTCTTAAGCCCATTTATATAGTTATAAGTATCTGTTGTCACATTATAAACATCACTTAATTTCTTATTCCCTATATAAACACATTCATCGTCTTCTAAGCCAAAATTCAACTTATTACAAAGATCATCAGTTTTATATTTTTGGTTAATGCTTGTTCTATATCCTCTTGGAATTTTAAAAAAGACTTGATTAAAGTTGTCCCTATATGTCTCTTGATCAATGCTATAAACATTGTCGTTATAAAAGTGTTGGTAAGACGGAATTGCTAAGTATTTATTAACAAATACCTGTATTGTTGATACATGATTGGGATATTGAAAAAGCTTACGCCCCTCTTGATTACTACTTCTTTCTTTAATCTCATTTACTCCAACATTCGTATGCGTTAAAACACATATACCTTGATTATTTTTAAACGGAAGTTTCTTTTCAAGAATTAAAAGCTTGGCAATTAGAGTTGTTGTTTTTCCACTTCCAGGACACGCTTTTATATCAATCGTTTCTAGATTCTTAATAACTTTTCTATGATTATCATCAAATTCACTTCCATAAGGCAGCAATGCTGTTTCGATTGAATCTATATCTTCATTTGTAATTTCAATCATTTTTAGTACCCCCTTCAGAAGTCACATGTGTGATAGCTTCCACTAAATACCTTAATTTCTCATCTTTTAATATATTCTGTTTTAATTCTTCCTTATCTGCATATTCCTCGATTATATTTGCGAAACACTGCGCTATAATTGCTTTTGATATTTTATTGTTTTTTGGGGTAATTAGATTTTTATAAATATCATGAGCTATTTGAAAATTATTATAGTTCTTTTTCTCCCAAGAAGCATTTATGATTTTAATTTCTTCTTCGATTCCTGCATTTTTTTCATCGGTTAATCCATACTTATCACTATTTTGGATTTTTTTCGCTTGTAAAATTGCCTTCAATAATAGTGGCCGAAGTTCACTTAAAGCAATATCATGTTCTAGCGTCCAATAAGGCGAAACAAAAGTTCTGACAAGTTGCCCATCATATCTTTTAACAATACTAGCTTGTTTCTCTTGTCGTTTCTCTTTGTAAGCATCACTTAATCCTTCATCATTTATATATTCATTAGTATCTATATCTAAGTCTGTCACGCAAGCCACAGGGATGTTAAATAAACCATTTTCACTATTCTTCCGTTTAAAAATACTCGAGTACCTTAGAAATGCCGTACTCCCCACATTCAGTACTGTTACACCATATTGTGAAAATGGTTTCCCAATCACTTTACTTAAGGACGGTAAGATTAAATTTTCAGCATCACCCTCTACCATAATTACTCCTTGTGCAAAAAACATATCCGCCTTTGTAGCATCTAAAAATCGTTCTAAAAATAAGTAATCTCCTTTTAATAACTCAGTCTCGTCAGATCTCATTGAAAAAATATTGTTATTATTACAGATAAATAAATTTTCCAATTTTATTTTTGAAGATAAAGCAGTACTGTGAGTACTTAATATAAGTTGAATATTTGAGCTCTCAGCTTCCTCCTGTAAATACTCAATTAGTCTGATTTGAGCTTGGGTATGTAAATGAGCCTCGATTTCTTCAATTAAAGCTAATTTTAAGCCATCAAATTCTTCTCTTTTTAACAATAAAAGTTCGGCCGCAATAAATAAAATATTATGCGATCCTAATCCTGGCTTTGAGCTTTCAAACTCCAATGTAAGCCGTTCAAGTATGTTTCTTAGTTTTAAGTCTGAAATTCGAAAACTTGATTCTAAAACCTTATTTTTGTTTGAAAATTTATTAAGGTATGTATTAATTTCTTCTAAAAGATTTTTCCCAAGCTGATCTGGTAAATCTCCTTCATTTATATCTTTTCCCTTAAAATAAGAGTCTATTTTTTTGTTCGCTTCTTTAAATGTTTCAAGTAAAAAATGACTATCTTCATTTTCAAAAGCCGCATGACTGTTTAGAATATTTGAAAGCCTTGAATTTTTTCGAGGTGCTAATTCAGTATTAGCATCTCTTAAAGGTTTTAAATAAGTAGCCCTTATCCTATTTCTTGCCTCACTGTTTAGTAATCTTCCCCCATCTCCAATACCAGCTTTTACGTCATAAAAAACTTTCTTACCTTCTCTTTTAGCAAAATAAGAGATATGAAGTACGTACACTGTTTTGCCGTCTACCTTTTCAAATGATAACCATTCTAATAGATGTTTTGCTTCATCTAATGAAATATCTCGTATAATACAAGAAATTTCTAGAGTTTTAGCCCTTTCGTTTTCAGGGGAATTTTCACTTGCAATATGAAAATCATCAATCTCAATTCTACTAAAATCATTACTTTGAGTGCCAAGAACCAGTTTAATAGCATCAATTATTGTGGTCTTCCCAGAGTCATTTTCTCCTACAAACAAATTAAACCCCTTATTTAGGGTTAAATGGAGCCCTTGGTTTCCGAATTTACGAAAATTTTTTATATAAACTTCTGAAAGGTACATTTTTTATACTCCTTTTTGTGTTCTTTTCTTATCGAATAATATTTTTTCATCAGTATTCTTTCTTTATTTACATTATATTGCAAATTCCCCTTACGTTCTGCTTTTAATCCCTAAAAATAGTAAAAATCTGAAAAATCCCAACTGACTTTTCTTAATAAGCTTTAGCGTAAATATTGTTTAAATACATTATCAAAACTTCTGCCAAAAAAATGAAGATTAACTACTCTTTATAACTAGAATTATTTTATGTATCAAAAGGTACACCTTTTGATGTACCTTAAACTCTACTGAATTCAGTACTTCAAAAGGTTTAAAAACACAATTTCGAAGTACTAAATAATCCATAGTACCTTTTGAAGTGTTTTTTGTTATAATTTTATTAGAAATATTTCCGGAAGGATGTCTATTTATTTTGAATACAAGAAAATTCGGATATGTAAGGGTTAGTAGCAAAGATCAAAATGAAGATCGGCAGCTTGAAGCAATGAAACAGCTCATCACTGACGAAAGAGATATTTTTATCGACAAACAAAGCGGAAAAGATTTCGATCGTAATCAATACCAACTCGTAAAACGCATGTTAAGAAAAGATGATATTTTATATATTCATTCCCTAGATCGTTTCGGCAGAAATAAAGAGGCTATCCTTCAGGAGTGGAAAGATATTACCCAAAATATTCAGGCTCATATTGTCGTATTAGACATGCCACTTCTAGATACAACTCAGTATAAAGATAGTTTAGGAAATCTTATTACTGATTTGGTACTCCAAATCTTGTCCTGGCTTGCTGAAGAAGAACGGACAAAAATAAAAACTCGCCAACGTGAAGGCATTGAAGCTGCAAAGAAAAAAGGAAAGCATTTAGGGAGACCAAAAACCGAGATAACCCAAGAATTCATTGATTCTTATAATCAATGGAAAGAAGGTAAGGTCACAGCGCTATACGCCATGAAAAGATGTAATATGACTAGCCCTACATTTTACAGAGTGGTAAAAAGATATGAAAATAGGGAGGGGTAAAAATCAGTATCATTACAAGAGAAATCCAAAATACAAAACAAGGCTTTTCTTCTTATTTATTAAACAAAGGAAGAAAGCCCTCTACGATTAAGCGCTATATATACGATGTAGAAAGTTTTATTCAATGGCTGCACCAATCAAAAAGGGTCACTGAAAATAATCTTTTGGAATCACTCCATAAAAAAGATTTCGAAGCTTTTTTAATTATTTAAAAGAAGATCTCTCGTCAATACTCTACAAGGACTCACAAACGAAAAACTATTACTTAATATATAATTTTTACACACCTACAGAAATACGATTATAAAAAAGGAGGGAGTTACATGCAGAATTTATAGAAAGATTTATACGAAAAGTTGAAATCGGAAAAGGGAGAAATCGCTATATTTTTAAAGAGTGGTGTTCCAATATGTGGACAAGTCCTTGCAATGGATAAATATACTGTTCTAATGATGGTTAATGGGCAACAACAATTAGTCTATAAACAAGCCATTTCAACAATTGTTAAATAATACATATTAATAGACAAAAGAGCAGCATAACGTTATGCTGCTCTTCTTCATCAATTAGAACCGGTATGACGCTATGCTGTTGCTTTGAAATAAAGTTGTCTTATTAAAAAATGTTTTAGAATATAGAAAAAAGAGTCCTGGTGCAAAAACTCTAAAGCTCTTGCAAGTAATTTCCTAAACTTGGCCATACTGATACTAGTATTCTAAAAAAGGATGTGATTGGTTTAGAAAAGTAGAATCTGAGAAAAGAGGCCTTAAGGCTTATAACCGTAGGGACTACGGGGATTGCCTACGCATAAAGCTGAGTGATATCTTGGTGTTCGTAGGAATCCCCCACTTCAAACTGTTCGTTAGACTGTTAAGTGGGGGTAGTTCAATCCATTCACAAGGTACTATACAATATCCTTTTTTGATGTCATATAATTTTTTATCTTTCATTTTCTATTCTACGCTGTTGTTGCTGTTTTTGTTGCTCTTGTCTATTTACTTCCACTTCTTTTTCTTTTCCCAAACTTCCATAAAGTAAATTTCGTTCTTTTGTCATTAATGACAACTTATAATGTAATTCAGATTCATCAGTTATATCATAATTCTTTTTTAGATAGTTCATATCACGCTTGGCAACATCATACTGTTTAAATTCATGATAATGTTCTTGTTTAAACGCCATTTTACTTTCAGCTTTTTTATACGCCACGATTAGAGGATAGCTCTTTTTATAAGTTTGGAAGCAACCCTTCATTTTCTTTAATTTGAAAATTTCATTATCAATACCTAAAAGTTGCTTTTCAAAGCTGTTAATTAACATTTCCTTATTTTCTTCAATTTCATTAAGTTCCGAAAGTGAAATATTCTGTTTATATAGCTTAGAGGTTAATTCATTTAGGTAATTAATATTTTGTTTAGTAGCCCATCTTTGTAGCCCTTTATTATTTTTTAATTTCTCTTGTGACTTATCTATCCATTGTCTGTTAATTATATTTGTTTTGATCGGTGAATATCCTTTGTTTCCTATTCTGTATTTTATAGAGGATTCAAGGTAATTAAACCCCATTGTTTTAGTTCGCATAAGCTTCCCTGACTTCGGATTCATAAACGATAGATATTTCCCTTGTTTATGCTCATATCCTTCTTTCCGCATCAAGCTTAAAAATTCATCAAACGAACTTGATTTTGATATGTTTTTATCAATTGTTTCTTCTAATTTTCCTTTGAAGGATTTCTTCTTTGATCTAGCTACATATTCGGTAAAAGCTAAATATTTTTTTCTTCCTTTTCTTCCTTCTTCGATTATCGACAAACCATATTTTTCAGAGATTTTATCATTTTCTTCACGTAATCGATCCAAAGTATTTACCCGCTTTGAATCAAACATTTTTAATTTATTAAAATCAATATCATTGAAAATAATATGATTGTGTAAATTATCTGTTTCTGTATGTGTAATGACTGTATATTGGTGATTGCCTTTTAGATAATTATCAGCAAATTCAACGCCGTATTGATGAACTTGTTCCGGCGTTAAATTATCATTACTATCAAACGATTGAATTATCATTCTTGCGCTCATGTTTTTATCACTATTATTCTTTTCGTTGTAATCAACTAAAACACTTTTAAAATCCCTATCTATTGTTTCTATAGAACACTCATAAGATGTAACTAATTCCTCATTCGTTTTATGAGGTTGCATACTGTAATTAATGACAGCTTTCAAGTCTTTGACTTTTTGTATTTTCACAATAGACATTGTAATCAATCCCTACTTAATAAATTTCATATTCATCTAATATATCTTTCAGCTCAAACCAATCATCATCTGAAAAAATATTATCGAGTTTGGATAACTTAAATTTTAATTTCTGCGCAAAAATAAAAATGCTATCGGCCAATTTTATTAATTGATTATCATCTAACTTATATAGCGTATCTCCATATAAATATTGCCAAACATATTCTGTTACTTCTTTATTCTGTTCAGGCGAGTTTTCTATACATTCTATGATATAAACAAAATCTTCTTTTATCTTTTCATACACTTCTTCTAGCACTAATTTTTTTGGTATCTGTATTTGGTTTTCGGCTAACGATTGTATTAATTTTTCCTTTTGTTTTTTACTCAAGCTATCGCTATTAAACTTGGTTTTCAAATCAATTAGTCGGTCATATTCGGTATTGATTAAATTTACAATTTTTTTCTGATTAACTCTTAGAAAATCAATATCACTATCAGTGTAAATTCCGTCTGTATTGATCCTTCTAATTAAGCTATTTATATTCTTACCAATATAGTTAATTTCTTTAGTTAAATCTCTATAAACTTTCATATCAACATTAAGTTTAAAATGTGTTTTTGCTGAATCAATAATAAACGCTGAAGTTGACTTATATCCTAACTCTACAGCTTTATTTTTAATCATTTCTTTATCTTTTTCATCTAACGTTATTTGTAAATATGTTTTATGAATAAATCCCATAATTTCACCACCAATTTTTTAATTAATCGAGCGAAGCGACAACAAATATATAAGTGATTTTGTAAAAAATCGCTTATATATATTTGTAAAGGTCGTAGGAATCTCCTACCAAGTCAAAAACAACGTTTTTGGAGATTACCATGGTAATCCCGTAGCTTGCCCTATTTACTAATACCCAAAAATTGTACCACCTTTTCCAGTTATATGTCATAATACGTTAAACATTTCATAAGGAAATTGGTATGGAAATGGTGAATATAGATGGTACACAAAGATTGCAATGGAAGTTGTAGCACAAATCTTTAAATTATCGGAACAAGCCTTATTACATGTTTGAAAATCATTAACAAATTTACAAGAAAATAAAGAACAACCTACAGAAGATAATATTCTTGATGAAAACCCTAGAATTAGTAAACAAAAAATCAAAGAACTTATTAAAAAGAAGAATAAAAATGATGGTGTAATTGCTTTAAACATAATGTCACAAATTATGTTTAAAGCAACACTGGAATCAATACGAAATATCCTAGAAAATATGACAGTTAGTTTAATAGCCACTGACATTTTCAGCAGGCAACGATTATTTTATCTACTTTGAGTAGTTAATTTATTCTAAACAAGAAGGGACTTCTTTCTCTTTATCCATTATGCTGATCAAACTTATTAAGAAAGGGGGAAAACGAATCTATTTTCAGTTATAAATTTGTAAACTAAATAAAAACAGTGACATAGTGCTATGTTGCCGTTTTTATTTAGACACCAACCAGGAAACAACTCTACTAAGTATGAAAGCTTATTAATTAATAGAATACTACTTATTACAAACCACCCACTTTTCATAAAGCTTCCCTTTTACGAAAGCATTGAATTTCTTTACTTATTCAGCCATTAAAATCCTTTTATTTTAATGTTGGTCTAGCCAATAAGCAAATAATTCGCTAACACTTATGTTATGGCTTTTTGCAATTCTACGAGCTTTTTCCTTATGAGATGGTGTGAACATAAGTGACATTTGTTCCTTTTTTTCTTTTCCTTGTGGAATATTAATTTCAGGATTTTTAGGAAGTTTTAACCATCTCATATTCCACACCTCGACTCCAATTTCTACAAAGGAATCTGTTAGCTCCCACTTAATACCTTCACTTCTATGCTCTATAATCACTCCTTTTTCATTAATCCACTTCTCTCCAACCTCAGTAATTGCTAACATTTGTTGAGTATTTCTCATTTCCACTCTCTCCTTCTCTAATCAGATAACTATTTTTCATCTACAATATTGACTTACAAATCCTTTAAACTTAATCTCCTTCGAGATAAGGAAAATAGTCAAATGTTTGAAAAAGAAATAATCCATATGCATATATTATCACCAAACGAACACTAGCTCTATAAGAACTTAAAATACATTAAATTTCTAACTTTTTTACTTATTTAGTTAGTATATCTAACTTTTATGGTATGTAGATGACTGAATAACTATACTCGCACTATGAGAACATTAGGACAAACTATTAAATATTTTAGAAAAAAGACAGGGTTAATCCAAGAAGATTTTGCTGAAAAATATGGATTTAGTCATGGACAAATGAAGCATTGGGAAACAGATCGACACCAGCCGGATGTTGAGAGCATCAAAACTTTAGCATCGATTTTCCGCATTTCTACAGACACACTTCTCAACTTCGAGAACGAGCAAGATGATGCATTATTATCATTGCTACAAAAAGACGTCAAAAGAGCTTATGAGGAGCTTGACGGTCGTCAGAAAGGACGTTTCGCAAAACAAGTTTCGTTGTATGTAAAAATGTTGCAAGAAAACAAAGATGTACTATAATTTGATTTCATCATAAAAGAAATCATTTCCAAAATAAAGAGGTGAAATTTTACATAATTTTACCATTATTACCATCGAGAGCGAACGCTCTCTTTTTTTATTTGTATTCGACATAATATGACAATATACGAATAACTTGTTTGCTACCATGAGATGATAAATCTTACATTTTGAAAGGGAGTAAAGTAATGGCGAAAAAGAAAAAAGAGAAACAACCAAGTGAACTAGAACTTGCCAAACAAGCTATAGCAGCTAAATATCAAAAAGAATATGGAATCACTCCTATTATCGTAACCGTTGCCCTTGGTGGAATTAAAACGGGCTACGCTGCGGTTTCAAAAGAACACATCCAAACATTTACTTATGATAGAGGCGCTAAAGATGTAGTCAGTATCTCTACACATCATTTCAGTGAATATACAAATGTATTTATTGATCATTATGCAGTGAAATCAGCCTTTGAATTCAAAGGTATGAAAGATAATTTCATCTTCACACCAAACGGATCTGGAAAAGAAATAGAAAGCTTGATTAAGAGCTATACAGATATTGAAATACATAAAACTGAACGCAAATGGTATCAGAAGATACTTGGTTTCCGATCTGGGAATAAAGTAAAAATGGTTATTGCTTCTTTAATTTACTTAGGAATCGTTGTTTCTATCTTCAATACGATTACAGGGAAAGAAGAACCTAAACAAGAAGTAAAACCTGCTGCCACTACAAATACCGCTCCTGCAAAAGAAGCAAAGAAGGTTGAACCGAAACCAGTGGAACAACCTATTGATAAGAAAAAAGAAAAAATTAATAAATTTAAAGATGATACACAAAAACGATTAACTGAGACTTATAAGAAAATTGATGGTGTTAATCCTACGGTAACTATTAGCGAGGATGGAAAGTTAATTACTTTCGCTTTCGATCTAGATGCATATGCGAAATACGATAAAGTGGATAAATCTCTGTCCGTTTCAACTTTCCATGCTGCCGCCGGCCCATACGAACAGTATAAAGGAGAAGCTTTTAGATCATATGGAAAAGATGCGAACATAGCGAGCAAAACTGATATTGCAGTGAAAATCGTCGATTCCTCAAACAGTGAAGTTATTATAGGGGTAGCGTCAGGAAAATGCGGATTTACAACGTTAAGGAATTCAATATAAAAAAGCCTAATTTCTCGGTGTTGCAAGAGCTTAGGCCTTTTTAAAAAACTATAAATACCGTTTGAATTAATATTAGGATCCATCTTGGTACTTCAACTTTCCGGAGTTAACTAAATTAACTTTAACTTTTAAATTCTTTATACTGTGTTCATTTAAGTAAAACGAGTCTGTTTTTACTTCTTCTTTCCATTTTCTTGGATTCTGACGGTATAATGATTCACCTAATTTGTAGATATCTGCATTTATTTCTATTCCTTTTTCAAAGGATTTTAGAATTTCTAATTTGATAATATCTTCAGTTTTTGTAATCAACTCGTTATCACTAATTTCCTTGATCTTCTCATTTATTCCAGCTTGAACTTCAACTCGAATATTAAAAAGTATGGGCTTACTACTCATAATAGGGGAAATTGTAATCTTAGGTTTCTCTATCACTACGGAAACAACAGCGCTATCATTCTCAATAATCCACACAGGAGATCGAACGTTTTTTTCATCCATCCATCTTAGACCGTTTAAATCAGTCTCAGAAAGCCATCCTTCTAAGCGATTATTCCTTACAAAGAACGCTCCATCATTTCTTAATAATGGTGCTTTTTTGGATTCTTCTTTCCAATTTTCTGTTGAAATTTTAAGTGATGGGATATAAGCAGTTTGCCCCATCGGATCACTATCTCTAATAAATTGATAAAATTGTTTAGGTTGTATGTAAGACCGTTGTTTATACCTTTCCTTTGGTTCATGGAGAATGGTAGACAACCCCGATAATGTAAAAAAGGCTTTTGTTTTAAGTATATCATCAATGGGTTCCTTTGTAGCGTATAAGAGAATATTATAGCGTATTTCTCGGTACCGATTAATAAAATCAATAGAGTCTTTAATATCTTGTCTGAGCAGTCTTTCGCTTAATATTATTGTAGATACATGTCCCCAAAAAAGGCTTTGTTGAGCATCCTTATATAATTGATTTAATGCTTCCGTAATGGTAAAACCTTCACCTCTTCCTATCCACACTGGTGGTTGTTTATCAGGTCTAGCCCCCTCTAACTTAGCAACGTTAGAAAAGTCAAGTAACTGAGCATAAGCTATATATTTTCCTTCTTTAAAATCTATACCAAGAGCTGCAACATAATAAATATCTTGAACTTCTTTAATATTCCAACATCCAGATAACATTGCACTAGTGATAAGCATCATAATTATTAGTTTTATTTTGTGCAGCTTCACTGTTTTCCTTCTCCTTCGTCCGTTTTAGAACTATCATTGGTTCGGAGATAATCAACTCTATGTCTATAACTTCTCCACGGTAAACGAAACAATCCTTTGAAAAAATCTGAACTAGATTTTGGGAAAACTAAAGCTAAGTAAGGGATTCCAAAGGAACGTAATCTTGAGATATAAAGAACGATTACGAATCCGGCAAGCATAAATCCATATAACCCCATCAAAATTGAACATAATAGTACAAACCCTCTGAGTATGGATACTGCTCCTGCTAATATTTGGTTTACTAAGGTATATCCCGCAATAGCAGATAAAGCAGTAATAACAATGACAGAAGGGGAGATAAAACCCGAACGGATTGCAGCATCCCCAATGATTAGTCCGCCTACCACTGAAAGGGTTTGACCAAGGGGGGAGGGTAATCTTTGACCGGCTTCACGGAACATCTCAAAAAGGAACAAAACAATTATAAGCTCAAGTGGTGCTGGAAATGGTAGACCTGATCTTGCAACAGTCACAGTCGCAAGAAGAGGGAAAGGAATTTGATCTTGGTGATAAGCAAGTAATGCCATCCAAAATCCGGGTAGGAAGACAGCTAAAAGAAATCCTATCCACCGATAAAAGCGTGCAAATGATACAGTTAGAAAATTAAAGTGGGAATCTTCTGCAGCTTTTATTAAAAAAGTTATAGTAACAGGAGCGATAATAACAATTGGGGAGCCATCAATTATAATCACTACTCTACCTTGCAATAAGCATTCCACTGCAAAATCTGGTCTAGCTGTATCACCACAAAGAGGAAAAATAGATAAAGATTGTTTCGATACCATCTCTTGAATTTGAGTTGAACTAATTACGCCATCGATATCAATTAAAGTTAGACATTCTCGAATGTTATCTAAAATCTCTAAATTAACTACATCTTTTAAATATAATATCCCTATTTGAGTTTGGGTCCGTTTACCTAACGTCAACGTTTGATAAGACAAGGTGGGATGTCTTAATCTTTTACGAATAAGTGCCACGTTTGTTGAAATATCTTCAATAAAATTGTCTCTTGGCCCACGTACGGATATTTCGTAATTAGACTGTTCAGTAGAACGGTTTGGTTTATTTGAAGCATTGACAGAAAAAAAGGTAAGCGACTTAGGAAAATACAGAACTAAATTTCCGTTAAATATTTCCAAAGAGATAGACTCTAACCCTTCTCCCACTTTTAAAGGTGTCCACTCTAGCTCTTGTTGATACTTATGGATTTCTTCCTTTAAGAAAAGATATTGATGTTTTTGAGCTATTTTTTCTAATTGAGGAATAACAATCTGATTTATTTGTTTTTTGTCCACTAAACTTTCGCAATAAATGAAAAAGGTCTCAACAGCTTTTTCTTCACTCCCAATTTTATGGAGAACAACTTTGACATCCTCACTATTTTGATATGTTGAACGTATTTTTTCCTCATTTAATATTGGATTTGGTTTATAGATAGAAAATTTTCCATTACCCTCTTTTTTTGTATTCTGATTCCATCTTCGCAAGGATTATCTCTCCTTTCCTCTTTTTAGAAAAACTAAAAGTCCTAATACTATTGAAAAGGAAAGTAAAAATAAAAAAGTTAAATGAAAATAAACATTTTGTAAAAAACGAACAAATTCGATATCACTTATAGGAAGAAGAACAGCCACAAATGTAATTAGTGAACTGATTCCTATTAATACATTCCTTTTTTTCTCGTTTTTAAATGAAAATAATTGTCCAATAATATATAAACCAAAACTAATCCTAATAAATCCACCTGATAACCATTGGTAAATTGAAAAGAAATCTACATGTTCGATATACTTTCCTATCTTCAATAATCTCCATTCTTCGTAAGCAGGATACCTCTGATTAGAAGCCTCTTCAGGTCCAAAAATAGCAATAGAACCCAATAAAGGTCCAAGCGTTAAGCCTATCAATACTAAGCCGAGCATAATAAAACTCCGTGACTTGATATTCATTTTTAATTTATGTTGAATAAAAAATATTAAAGTCACTTCTAGCAGAGAACCTAAACTATAGACGGTTCCTTTGATAACGGGTGTCAATCCATTCTCAAGGATAGGGAATAATTGAGAATAATCCTTATGAGGAAAATTAAGACTCATAACGAAAAAGCCTAATGCAACAACAAATACTAATAAAAAACCTGAGAGAATAGATAAGGTTGTAAAGGTAGAAGTTGCAGCAAAAAAGCAGATAACTAAAAATAGCATTGCTAATATAGGCGCAGGACTTTGTGGGAAATAGGATGTAACGGTCCATACAATCATATCCTTTAAGGTAACTCCAATAAATAAGAGGATAAATATATATATTAAAAAACATAATCCCCTTGCAATAATTTTGCCAAAATGGTTATTTAACCATGAATACAGATGTGTATGGTCTAATTTTTTCATAATAAATTGAATAAAAAGTAACCAACCGAGAATGAATCCTCCAGATAAGAGGACAGAAATCCACGAATCCCTCTTTGAGATCGCTAATAACATAGGAATTACCATTACGTGATTCATTAAGCCAATACTCATCATAAACAAAACAAATACTTGTGAAAAATTTGCTTTATGTGATTGCATTGTTAAACCTACTATCTGATTAGGATTTAATAATTAATGAGCAAATAAAATAAAATTTATTTCTAGGTTACTCAAAGGTATTCTTTCCATTTATTAATTAATTATCCATAAAACACCTCATATTATACTCATTAGCATCAAACCATCCCCACACGGTTTGGAATATTTTTGCGATAATCTCCTAAAGGAAGCGCTTCAGGTAAATGGTGATTACAACAATAAGGAAATTTCAATATAAAAAGCCTTATTTCTCGCCAACTTAATCGAGAAATAAGGCTTTTTTGTTCACTATAAACAGAGTTCTATTATTGAATATGTAAATTACTTAGGGATGACAGGAACCCAGAGTTCATGTCTTGGTTTATGATTCGGCCCGTAATAACATTCTATACATGGTAAATTTGCAAGTTCGTACTCAGAGGTAGGGACCCACTCGGAATATAATCGTTTCCATGCATCTACTATGTTCGGAAAAACTGCCCATGTACTTGCGGGAAGAATAAGCGTCTCCATATTTGAGGGGGGGTCACCATCGTATCTTACGCCCATGAAATAGGAAAACTTTTCATCTGTGATGGCTGCTTCTTTTCCGCAAACCCCCAGAAGGCTTTCAAGCGTGCATTTTGGGTTTTCCCATGACATATCTACTAGTTCTTGCATAAATCCATCTTTTTTCGCAGTGTTCCAAAGCGTAGGGATTGTTTTAAATGCTCTGCTTGTTTTTACTGGCTTGCTTTTTCCGACAATTCTTAATTCAAAATCAAGGTTTTCAATTCTGTAGTCCATCTCGGTATCTCCTTTAATAGAAATTTGAAAGGAAATTTTGGGAAAGGCTTTTAACTGTACCCCTCTATTACGAGCATTGGAAGGGGTTACCCCATGCATTTTTTGAAAAGCACGTGAGAAAGTATCAGAAGAAATATAACCATATTTAATTGCCACATCGATGATCCGAATATCACTTTTTTGAATTTCAAATGCTGCAAGTGTTAACCGTCTTCGTCTAATATATTCTGATAGCGATACACCTGAGATTGAAGAGAACATTCTTGAAAAATGAAACTCAGAACAGTTAGCTGCTTTTGCAATCTCTTTGTAGTCTATTTCTTCATCCAGGCTATTTTCAATGTAGTTTAACGCATTGTTCATTCTTTCTAGCCAATCCATAAGTTTACTCCCTTTCAATATTTACTTTAAAACAAAATAGATAATAATTACCGACATTTCATGCCTAAAAATGTTGGTGAAAAAATACACCTTTTGATAGAATCAGGAAAAACTATTTGTTTCTTTCCGATAGATTTCTATATAATGAAGCCCTAGATACATTAGTAATTTCACAAATTTGATTTACAGTCATGCCGCCTTCTTTATATAGTTTTACTGCATAATTCATCCCTGCGTGATTTTTATGATACTTCTTTAAACGCCCCTTAAACTTTCCTTCTTTCTTTGCTAACTCAATCCCTTCACGTTGACGCATACGGATAAGGTCGCGCTCTAATTGGTTCACACCAGCCATTACTGTAATTAAGAATTGGCTGTATGGATTATCCTCTGATAAATTTAGCCATGTATCCTTGAGTGATTTTAAGCTTGCCTTTTTCCTTCGTATTAAATCAATCAATTCAAATAAATCCTGCGTACTCCGAGTGATCCGAGTTAAGTCTGTAACATAAATAATGTCGCCTTCCTGTAAATCCTGCAACATTTTTTGAAGTTGCTCGCGATTCTTTGTTGCACCAGAAACTTTTTCTTCAAAAATAATATCCATCCCGATTTCGTTTAATTGCTGAAATTGCCTTGAAGGATTTTGGTTAGTCGAACTGACACGTATATAACCAATTTTCCGCAAAATATCACCTCATTTTTGAGATAAGTCTTATGAGACACTCTTAACTATGATTTTATCAGTCTACTATAATTGTATCAATAGAGTACACTCTATTGATTTATAATTGAACTAATTAACTGAACAATTACAGAAATGAGATGATACTGTATGAAAGTTGCGAGAGGTAGAGAATTGCTTACATCGGAACAGCGACAGGTCCTTATGCAAATTCCTGAAGACGAGTGGGTGCTAGGAACCTACTACACTTTTTCCAAACGGGATTTAGAAATTATCAATAAGCGAAGGAGAGAAGAAAACCGTTTAGGGTTCGCCGTTCAATTAGCTGTTCTTCGATATCCCGGTTGGCCATACACTCATATCAAAAACATCCCGGATTCAGTCATACATTATATATCAAAACAAATCGGTGCTAGTCCATCCTCGCTAAAGCTTTATCCTCAAAGAGACAATACACTTTGGGATCATTTGAAAGAAATTCGAATTGAATATAAACTAGTAACTTTTACTCTGAAAGAATATAGAATGACATTTAAGCACCTACATCAATTGGCTTTGGAAAATGGTGATGCCATTCATCTACTACATGAATGCATAGATTTTCTAAGAAAAAACAAAATCATACTGCCTGCTATCACTACACTTGAAAGAATAGTGTGGGAAGCAAGGGCAATGGCTGAAAAGAAGCTATTTAACACGGTTAGTCAATCCCTAACAAATGAACAAAAAGAAAAACTTGAAGATATTATTACCTTGCAGCATTCGTCAGAATCCAATAAAACGATATTGGGTTGGTTAAAAGAACCACCGGGACATCCTTCACCCGAAACCTTTTTAAAAGTAATAGAACGACTCGAATACATACGAGGAATGGAATTAGAAACGGTGCAAATTAATCATTTGCACCGCAATCGCCTGTTACAGCTGTCTCGCTTGGGTTCAAGATATGAACCTTATGCATTCCGTGATTTTCAGGAAAATAAACGATATTCAATACTAACCGTCTATTTATTACATCTTAATCAAGATTTGACGGATAAAGCTTTTGAAATTCATGACAGACAAATACTTAGTCTCTTATCAAAAGGTCGTAAGGCTCAAGAGGAAATTCAGAAACTGAACGGTAAAAAGCTGAATGAGAAAGTTATACACTTTACGAACATCGGACAAGCTTTGATCAAAGCAAAACAGGAAAAATTAGACGTTTTTGAGGTTTTAGAATCCGTTATTGAATGGAATTCTTTTGTCTCTTCGGTCGAAGAAGCCCAGGAGCTTGCACGTCCTGCTGACTATGATTATTTAGACTTACTGCAAAAACGATTTTATTCACTAAGAAAATATACGCCAACGCTATTAAGGGTGTTGGAATTTCATTCTACAAAGGCAAATGAGCCACTTTTACAAGCTGTAGAGATTATCCGAGGAATGAACGAATCCGGAAAACGAAAAGTACCTGATGACTCACCTGTGGATTTTATTTCAAAACGTTGGAAAAAGCATTTATACGAGAATGATGGTACAACAATCAATCGTCATTACTATGAAATGGCTGTTTTAACAGAACTTCGGGAGCATGTTCGGGCAGGAGATGTTTCCATTGTTGGCAGCAGACAATATAGAGATTTTGAGGAATATTTGTTTTCCGAATTTACATGGAATCAAACGAAAGAGAATACGAGATTATCAGTTAGTTTATCATTCGAAGATTATATAACGGAGAGAACCAGCAGCCTTAATGAAAGGTTAAAGTGGTTAACTGCCAATTCCAACAAGTTAGATGGAGTTTCTCTTGATAAAGGAAAGCTGTCACTTGCACGCTTAGAAAAAGATGTACCAGAAGAAGCAAAAAAGTTTAGTGCAAGCCTTTATCAGATGCTACCAAGAATAAAATTAACCGATTTACTGATGGATATTGCTTATATAACAGGATTTCATGAGCAATTTACTC
This sequence comes from Bacillus luti, assembly GCF_009739945.1. Classification (NCBI taxonomy): domain Bacteria; kingdom Bacillati; phylum Bacillota; class Bacilli; order Caryophanales; family Bacillaceae; genus Bacillus; species Bacillus luti. The sequence continues at coordinate 49,692 of NZ_CP040339.1, forward strand.
ATGCTTCCAATAATCGAAAACCGGATAAAGAAGAAACGATTATTATTATGGCTGCCCTTTTAGGAATGGGAATGAATATAGGTGTAAGCAAGATGGCTGAAGCAACACCCGGACTTACATATAAGCAATTAGCCAATGTATCTCAATGGCGCATGTATGAAGATGCAATGAATAAAGCCCAAGCCGTATTAGTAAATTTTCATCACAAATTACAATTGTCTTCCTATTGGGGAGACGGTACAACATCCTCATCAGACGGTATGAGAATGCAGTTAGGTGTTTCATCACTACATGCAGATGCAAACCCACATTATGGAACTGGAAAAGGAGCCACCATCTACCGTTTTACTAGTGATCAATTCTCTTCTTACTACACAAAGATTATTCATACTAATTCAAGGGATGCGATTCATGTTTTAGATGGTTTGTTGCACCATGAAACGGATTTAAACATAGAAGAGCATTATACAGACACAGCTGGTTACACAGATCAAATATTCGGACTGACTCATTTATTAGGATTTAAATTTGCCCCAAGAATAAGAGATTTAGCAGACTCAAAATTATTTACAATAGATAAAGCAAGTGAGTATCCAAAATTAGAAGCCATTTTACGTGGACAAATAAATACAAAGGTCATTAAAGAAAATTATGAGGATGTTTTGCGATTAGCTCACTCAATAAGAGAAGGAACAGTTTCAGCATCCCTTATTATGGGGAAACTAGGATCTTATTCAAGACAAAACAGCTTGGCTATAGCCTTACGTGAGATGGGTCGAATAGAAAAAACAATTTTTATTTTGAATTATATATCGGATGAATCATTAAGAAGAAAAATACAAAGGGGATTAAATAAAGGAGAAGCCATGAACGGATTAGCAAGAGCTATTTTCTTCGGAAAACAAGGTGAGCTTAGGGAACGGACTATACAACATCAATTGCAAAGAGCCAGTGCTTTAAACATAATCATCAATGCTATTAGTATTTGGAATACCTTACATCTAACTAAAGCAGTTGAATATCAAAAACAGTCTGGTAGTTTTAATGAAGAATTATTACACCATATGTCGCCTCTAGGTTGGGAACATATTAATCTACTAGGAGAATATCATTTTAATTCGGAGAAAGTGGTCTCGTTAGATTCTTTAAGACCATTAAAACTTTCTTAACGTTGTAAAAATGGGGGAATCGTCAGGAAAATAGGCTTAGCGTTGTAAATCCGCATTTTCCTGACGGGACCCCTTATAGAAAATATCGGGGTTTCCAAAGAACCGTTAAGAATGCCAAAAAACACTCAACAAAATGAAGTCACTGACCAAAGCGTAGACACAACCGTCTCATATGCCAATTGCACAGAAGTAAGAAAAGCTGGTAAAGCACCAATAAAACAAGGTGAACCTGGATACAGTACTAAATTAGATCGAGACGGTGATGGTATCGCATGTGATAAGTAAAAGACACTCGAGAGAGTGCTTTTATTTATCACTTAGACATAAATAAAATTAGGGGTGATGTATGTGAAGAAACTATTACTTACTATTTCTGTTCTTGGAATACTTACGGTTGGTTGCGAAAATAAAACTGTTGAAAAAGAAGAAAAACCAAGTTCAAGTGAAACAACCTCTAGTAATACAAACGATAAAAAAGAAATCTTAACCGATTCTGAATATAGAGCCAAACTCGATAAGTCGTTTAATGATATTGATCCATATACAACAGCATACTTAAAAACTGTAAACTCAGGATCTATACAGATGGATAATGAAGACTGGAGAAAAGAAGTAATTACTACTTTAAGGGGATTCGAAATAGTATCAAATGATATGCTATCAATTAGCGCACCTAATAAGTACAGCAACCTACATAGTACGATGGTAGAAGCAATGCAAGGATTCTCAGATGCATCTTTTATTATGAAAGACGCATTAGCAGCTAAAGATTTAAATAAATTTCAAAAAGGGCATGATTTGATGCAAAAATCCGCTAGAAAATATACAGAAATTTTCCCTTTATTACGCGAAATCGATGGAAAACAAATTACTACACCAAATATTCCTAATCCAACACCAGCACCTAAAACAGAAGAGCCTGTTGTTCCTAAAGAACAAGTTCCACCATCTACGTATGATCCTAAGAAAGATTCGGCCAACTATGATAAATACGGAAATTATAAACCAGTCGACCAAATGACTCCAGAAGAAATTAAAAAAGAAGCTGAAGAGTTCATGACAGATTATTTAAATCGATAAAATAT